>NZ_JBALDK010000095.1:0-141989 GCF_036917455.1 Nostoc sp.
CCCCTTATAAAGGGGAGGGAACCGGAAATATTATTTCCCCCCTTTATAAGGGGGGATTAAGGGGGGTAATACGACTTGTGTATACACCGTAGCTTCAAAAGGGGGGTTGGGGGGATCAAAAGCTTATGAGGCAACTCTAGAAGACTTGTGTGTACACCGTAGCCTTCATAAGGGGAGGGTTGGGAAGGGGTGATTCAAGGATTTTTGCAAAAGGTCTATTCTATTGAGCAAAGTTTCTTCAAAGGTGTAGCTGTCGCTTGTTTGACAGATAGTAAATTACTTCGATGCCTATAGCGACTCCTAGCATAAACACTAAAACCCAGACGGTTTGTGGATCTGTTTGCAAAGCAAACCAAATTAACATTCCTAGTGCTATTAAACATATTCCAGCACCTAAAAATGAAATCCACTGCTTGCTTTTTGTATAACGATACATCCGAGCATTAGCTAAATTAACCGCAGCAAATATCAATAGAAACCCGGCACTACCCATTGTAGAGATCCGATTTATATCAAAAAAATTGGCGATTATTAGAGTAATACTACTAGTAATAAATAAGCCAATTGAAGATTGATCTATGCCATTTATTTGGCTGCCAGAGTCAAATCCCCTAGATTTAGCAATAATAGAGCTAAAACGAGCTGAACCGTAGAGTGTTGCATTACTAGCCGAGATAGTTGAGAAAAGAGCAGCAATAGTAATCAAAACAGATCCAAATTGCCCCAGAATTGGCTTGGCAGCTTCAACTAAAGCATAGTCTTTTGCTGCCAAAATCTGTTCTATTGGTTTTGCTCCCAATGTAACCAGTGCTATTAAAACGTAAAGCACAATAACGAACCCAATTACAGAGTAATAAACTCGTGGCAAAGTGTATTTGGGATTGACAACATCCTCTGCTGTATTGGCGATTAGCTCAAAGCCTTCATAAGACAAGAAGATGACCATTGCTCCTGAGAAAATTGACTGTAGCGACGATACTGAGACTGGTTCTATACGGGAAATGTCGATATGACTGCTCCCCATAGTAATAAACAGAATTAAAATCCCCAGTTTGAAGCTAACAATCCAAATTTGAGATTTACCAACATGATTGGCAGTTAGTAGATTTAATCCAGTTGTCCCTAAAATTGCCAAGCTAATCAGTAAATGCTTCCAAATCGGTTGAGTAGATGTAAATAGGCTAACTCCATAACTACCAAAAGCATTCAAGTAAAAGGAAAGCATGACTACATAGCTAAACCATAGTAGAAGATTCAGTGTCCCACTAAACAGCCCTGAACCAAAAGCCTGGTTTAAGAAGGTTACTGTCCCGCCTCGACATGGATGAGCTACCGAAAGTTTTGCATAAGCATAAGTAGTTATCAAAGCTATTGTCCCGGCGATCGCAAATGCTAGTGGTGCGCCTGTATGAGCTATTTGAATTACAACTCCCAGCGCTGGGAAAAGTCCACCGACAATGCCTCCTACACCCAACGCCCACACAGACCAAAAACCGATTTTTTTGCTTGACACCTGTAACCTCTTTAGGAATAGATAGTCTTATAATCGTTGACCAGCACGTATATAATCAAGCTGAGATTAAGCGGTTGGGAATATAGCTGTTCTCGATCAAATAAGGCACATCCTCAAGGTTGAAAGGGTTTATATATAAAGTCTAGCTATACTTCACCAGCATAGGAAGGTCTATAGAAGCCTTGAATAAAGAATTTAGACTTCTGGTATGGCGCGATTTATACAGCGATTTGAGATTGGGAGTGAAGACTCTACACCAGACAGGATCAGATTTTGGAAAATCTCAGTATCTAATGAAATTTTTGCTCGAATTGAGGAGCGAAAAAATAGCAGCAGGGCGAAAAGTGGACATTTGCAGTATGATTCTGTTCGTCTTGTGGACCGGAGTCTCATCTGTTCCTTGAAGTTTTAGGGCTGGTAAGATATCTACGCCACAATAAAACATTTATATTCGCCCAAAATTGTTGAGACATTCTCCGAGAACACTTTGCGATTTGCCACCTAGCACACCAAAAATTAAAAAATAGTATTTATAGGAAAATATTATTTAATTTATTGTATGTTTATTGTGTTTAATAATTCACAGACAAAAAAATTATGGATTTAAAACAAATTAGTTTGGTTGCTAGTCAACTTCTAACTCTGTTTGGGCTGAAAATTTTAGGTGCGATCGCTCTGTGGCTGATTGCTCAACGCTTGATTGATTTTGCATTGAAGCTAGCGCGACGTGCTTTCCGAAGCCAACACGTTGATCCAACACTGATTAACTATCTTCTGAATATCATCGGTGTTACGTTAAGAATTGTTCTTGTTGTGGCAATTCTCGGCTTCTTTGGGGTTGAAACAACTTCCTTTGCTGCATTGCTAGCAGGAGCCGGCATTGCAATTGGTGCAGCCTGGGGGGGACTACTGGCCAACTTTGCAGCCGGAGCATTTTTAATCGTTTTTCGACCTTTCAAAGTTGGTGACTTTATTACGACAGCAGGTGTCACAGGCACTGTTACAGAACTTGGACTGTTCACAACTAGTATTAATACACCTGATAACGTATTGACGATTGTTGCCAATAATAAAATCTTTGCTGACAATATCCAGAATTATTCTGCCAATCCTTACCGTCGGGTTGATCTGGTCGCTCAACTTCATCATGAAGTGAAACATAACGAAGCGATCGCACTTTTAAAAGCGAAAATTAGCCAAATCCCTAATGTCCTCCAAAATCCAGCACCGGATGTAGAAATTCAGACTTTCAATTTTGCAGGGCCTGTACTAGCTGTACGTCCTTATTGCAATAACGATCATTACTGGCAAGTTTACTTCGACACTAATAAAGTTATTCGTGAAACCTTTAGCGAAGCTGGCTATCCAGTCCCCGAATACCGTTATGCAGTTAGCGGTTCATCTGGTAATGGAATTAATAATGTCATTCCACCACTATCAGAAATAACTTGATACTAAAGCAAAAAGTCAAGGTTTAATTTGCAAAGATTTCATCAATAGCAGAATAAGAATTAATAAGTAGTTAAGGTGTATGCCTTACCTACTTTTTTATGTAGCTAATTTCGTTAGATTCAGTTTCAATTTCTGAAACCAGCCTGACAAAAGCTATAGAAAGAGGTTACGTTAAGTGTTAATCACAAGCCGCACCCCAGCAGCGATGGTAAAAGAATTAGCAATTTGCACGCGTGGACTCACTAAGCAATTTGACCGACACGTTGCTGTCAATGATGTTGATTTAGAAATCCAGGCGGGGGAAGTATATGGACTGATTGGGCCGAATGGCGCGGGTAAAACAACTCTCATCCGAATGTTGGCAACTGCTGAGGAACCAACGACGGGTGAGATTTATATTAATGGCGATCGCCTACTCCGTGACAAGAGTAATCCCAAGCTTAAGGGTCGTCTAGGCTACTTACCCGATGACTACCCGTTATATGAGGATCTTACAGTCTGGGACTATCTAGATTATTTTGCGCGTCTCTATCGCTTGCGAGAACCACGCCGCACTCAACGGTTACATGAAGTTTTAGAACTAATCCAACTTGGTAATAAACGCCATAGTCAGATTTCTACTCTATCGCGGGGGATGAAACAGCGCTTAAGTTTAGCGCGAACTATTATCCACGAACCGATTTTATTACTACTAGATGAGCCTGTTTCTGGGCTTGACCCCATTGCCAGGATGCACTTCCGCGAAATCATTAAGGCTTTGCAAGAAGCTGGAATGACTGTAATTATTTCCTCCCATGTTCTCAGCGATTTAGCTGAACTGTGTACATCCGTGGGAATTATGGAACTTGGCTTCTTGGTAGAAAGTACCTCGTTACAACACCTTTATCAACGTCTTTCCCATCAGCAAATTGTCATATCAACTCTGGGGAACCTAGAGGTACTTTTAAGGGAACTGAAACATCATCATTTAGTAGAAGAGTGGGAGGTGATATCAGGAAAAAACAGCGTGCGGGTGAATTTTTCCGGTAAAGAAGAAGATAGTGCTGAGTTATTGCGATCGCTCATCAAAGTAGGGATTCCCCTGACTGATTTTCACTGCACTCAAGAAGACTTAGAAACTATTTTCTTAAAATTAGGTCACAAACAAGCATCTTAATTCGTCAATAAATATCACTCCCCATTTATGGAGATTGTTTTCCTATGATGCCCAATTTAATAGACAAAATCGGCGATTGGAATCCGCAACTATTGCGGGAACTCAAAGGACGGCTGAAATTTTTTAATATTGCGCTCGCAGTTACAGCATCCTTATTACTGCAACTGGTAGTTTTTTTATATCAGTTCCGCGAGTTTCCTGACGATAAATACTCGCTAACAAACACATACTGTCGTTTGAGTCAAGCATATCAACAACAAAACCAGGCTTTCCAGCAATCAAATCAATCTAGAATTGCTGAGTACAATAATTTAATCTTAAATAATATTTGTCCGCAAAACGAAATCGATTGGCAGTTGTGGTGGCGAGATCACTGGGAATATATATTCCTGGCGTTTAGTGTAATTTTTGTATTTACACTATTAGTTGCAGGAACTTATTTAATAATTAATGATTTAGCCAAAGAAGAAACTCGTGGTACGCTGAATTTTATCCGTCTCAGTCCCCAATCAGAAACAAATATATTGACTGGCAAATTGCTAGGAGTTCCGAGTTTAATTTATCTCGTAATCCTAGTTTCAGTTCCTTTACATTTATGGGCTGGTTATTCTGCCCAAATTGCTTTTACTTCCATTTTGAGTTACTACGCTATTCTTGCGGCAAGCTGTGTTTTCTTCTCCAGTGCTGCACTGCTTTTTGGTTTAGTTAGTAATAAGTTTAGCGGTTTTCAGCCTTGGATAGGTAGTGGTGCGGTGTTCGTTTTTTTAATCATACCAATCTTAATGGCACCGTCTTCTAGCTATAGTTCAAATAATTCAGTTACTTGGTTCACGGTGTTTAACCCTGTGGATACAACGAATTATCTCTTTCCTAACTTTTTTCATATAACTAATGGTTCTCCCCTGAAAAACTTGGAATTTTTCTATTTACCAATAGGGAGAAGTTTTGTTAGTCTTATTGGCTTCCATCTATTGAATTTTGGATTGTGTAGTTACGGGATTTTTCAAGCTCTTAAACGTTCCTTCCGTAATCCTCAAGCCTCAATGATCAACAAGGGACAAAGTTATTTATTTATAGCTTTTTCCCAGATGATGATGTGGGGATTTATGTTGCAACATTGGGAACAAATTAGCAATGTCGATGAACAAATTGAGCAAGGTTTAGCCTTGGTGGGAGTATACAATTTCATATCGCTTTTTAGTTTTATTGCGATTCTTTCCCCTCACCGTCAAGCCGTACAAGATTGGGCAAGATATAGACATCAGGAATTTTCTGGTCGCAAGAGTGTTTGGCAGGATCTAATTTTGGCTGAAAGAAGCCCAGCAATCGTGGCGATCGCGATTAATCTGGCAATTGTTAGTATCCCTTGGCTAGTCTGGATTTCACTCACATCTGTTTTTGATACAGTCCATAGTCACTGGGCGGGTGACAATTTTGACAAGTTTAAATTACTTTTAGCCCTGGCTTTATCTGTTAGCTTAATGTTGATTTATGCTACCATCGCCCAATTGATACTTTTGCTAAAAACTCCTAAACGTTCTTTCTGGGCAATTGGAACTTTAGGTACAGCGATGTTTCTACCATCGCTGATTCTAGGACTTCTCGGTATCTCCTCATCGGCATATCCTACTGTCTGGTTATTTTCAACTTTTCCGTGGGCAGCTATAGAATACGCTAGTGCAACAACAATTTTTATGGCATTTCTAGCTCAGTTGAGTGTTTTAGCGTTGTTGAATTTCAAGTTAACAAGGCAGGTAAAATTAGTAGGCGAATCTGCTACGAAAGCATTGTTAGCAGGACGCTAGGTAATAAATTATCCATTAGAACCCCGATTTCTTTGAGAAGTCGGGGTTCTTGTATTAAGGTTAAACTTTTAACTAGCATAAGGATAGCGACAATCTGACAATCATGCTAAATCCAACTCAAGACCTACGCCATACAGCCATCGAGTTTTTAGAACAAGGTTCCCCACAGCGTCTACAAATTCTTAAGCAACTGGGCATCGCTCGTTATGATTTTTTAACTAAAATCCGCCTAAATGAAGCAAATATAATCTGTATGATGCGGTTTTTTAAATATCCCAGTCAGCTAAAGTTTCCTAATCTAATAGGAGCAGATTTATCTGGTTTAATTTTAGATGGAGTCAACTTTATTCGAGGAAATTTATCAGGAGCAAATCTCCAAGGTAGTAGTTTAATTAATGCAGACCTATTATTCGCAAATTTGATGAAAGCTGATTTGAGAAATGCAGATTTACAAGGTGCAACTTTGAATGAAACTATTTGGTTGGAGACTTTAGTAGATAAGTGTCAGCTTGGCGTAGGTACTGGTTTAACTCAGCTACAACGTCAAGATTTACAACTGCGCGGAGCTAGATTTAATTCTTGAGAAGGCGATAATTAAAACACAAAAAATTATAAGATTATTGCATTAAGATTGAACTGGATAAGCTAATGAGTATTAAGTTGCCTCAAAAATTGATGTTGCTGGGTTCAGGAGAACTAGGTAAGGAATTTGCGATCGCGGCTCAACGTCTTGGTAATTATGTGATTGCCGTTGACCGCTACGCCAATGCTCCAGCGATGCAGGTTGCTGATGCCTATGAAGTTATTTCTATGCTCAGTGGTGATGATTTAGAAGCTGTAGTGACAAAACATCAGCCAAATATTATTATACCAGAAATTGAAGCAATCAGAACAGAAAAACTGATCGAATTTGAACAGCGAGGGATTACAGTTATACCAACTGCGGCTGCTACTAACTATACAATGAACCGCGACAGAATTAGAGAACTGGCACATCAACAATTGGGCATCAGAACGGCTACTTATGGTTATGCAACAACCCTAGAAGAATTGATTGTAGTTTCCGATAAAATTGGCTTTCCTAATGTTGTTAAACCTGTGATGTCATCCTCTGGGAAAGGTCAGTCTGTAGTCCAGGATAAGACGGAAGTTGAGAAGGCTTGGAATTATGCGATCGCTAATTCTAGAGGTGACAGTCAAAAGGCGATCGTAGAAGAATTTATTAACTTTGAAATTGAAATAACTTTATTGACAATTAAACAGTGGAATGCGCCGACAATTTTCTGTCCTCCTATTGGTCATCGCCAAGAAAGAGGAGATTATCAAGAATCGTGGCAACCCGCATTAATTTCTGAAGACAAGATATTAAAAGCTCAAGAAATAGCCATAAAAGTCACTGATGTTTTAGGAGGAGCCGGAATTTTTGGCGTTGAATTTTTCATTACTAAGGATGAAGTGATTTTTTCTGAACTTTCTCCCAGACCACACGATACGGGAATGGTGACATTAATCTCACAAAATCTCAATGAATTTGAACTACATCTAAGAGCAATTTTAGGCTTGCCAATTCCTCATATAGAACAGCTAGGAGCATCAGCTAGTGCGGTAATTTTAGCCTCAGAAGAATCTGATTCTATTACTTTTACAGGTGTAGCTGATGCTTTGTCAGAAAAAGATGTAGATATTAAATTATTTGGTAAACCTAATGCTCATCCATATCGGCGAATGGGAGTAGCTTTGGCTAAGGGTGATAATGTCCAAGAGGCTAGAGAAAAGGCTACTAAAGCAGCTAATAAAATCACAATTATCTAAATCATAGCCAGCTAGGAAAAATGGAATGATGCCTCCGGCACGCTAAAGGCGAACGCGGATAGGCAAACTTAGTCCGCCTCCGCGGACTAAGAAAAAATTGAAGTAAACCGACGGAGGTGGATAAAGGTTGGTGTAGACGCGGTTTTTAGCCGCCGGTGTAATGTTAAGTTGACTATAGGCGATCGCGTCTTCTATCTGGTAACACTATTAGGCGAATCAACCGCAGCAACAGGGTTCACTTGGTTCAGATAATTGTAAACAAGCTGGGAAACTTGACGGATAAAGTCTCTTCCCCTCGTGTCTTTATAAGGACGTGTGACGAAGATAGCCGCCAAGTAGCGCTTACCATTGGGCATAGTTACAAATCCCGCGTCGCCAATGAGAAAGCCGATATCTCCGGTTTTGTTGGCGATGACTGCACCTTTCCCCAAACCTGCGGGTAGCAGTGTGTGAATTGTGGTGTGACGCAGAATATCTAAAGCTTGCTCCCGACTCTGTGAAGAAACTAGCTTGTTATTCACAACCAAAGCTAGCACCCGCGCCATATCTTGAGAACTTGTGGTGTTGGTTCCTCTCAAGTCAGCTAAAAGATGCCGAATTACCGTATCTTTCAGTCCCCAGTTACGGAAGCGCTGATTTAGTTTCGCCGCTCCACCTAAGCGATCGATAATCATGTTGGTGGCGGTATTGTCACTGATGGTAATCATCTTAGTGATGGTTTCCAAAGCTGTATACTTCTTGCCAACTCGCTCATACTGCATAGTTCCAGAACCATTGGTTACTAAGTCACCCCGCATAGTCAGGTTTTCTTGAAGAGTGACTTTACCAGCATCTAAATCTTGGAAAAAAGCGATGAGAATTGGCAATTTAATCGTACTAGCTGCGGGGAAAACGCGATTGCCTCCAACATCCAGATAATCCCCAGTATCCAAATCCAGAAAAAACATTCCTGTTTTCAGGAAGTTGTAACGATTCATCAATGCTTTAATCTGTGGTTCCAGCGCTTTCATCGGTGAATGCATGGGAACCACGCCAGCAAACAGGGTGCTATTATCACTCACCGTTGGAGAAATACTCGGTTGAGTCGGTGTTATTTCTAAAATGTTTGGCTGGGTTGCAGTCAATTGTATAGGCTTGGGTAACTGCACAGACCAATGATTGAGGGATTCCTCTTGCAGTTTCACCTGTGCTAGATCGAAGGTGTAATTGGGTGCTAAGGTAACTACCATACGGGTAGTATCTGCGTTAAACTGCCTGATGCTAATGTCTTTAATTACTAACCCTACTCTTTGACTAGTCTGTGGATATCCTAGTTTAACTCCAGGTAAATCAATTACCAGACGGGTAGGATTGGTAAGTAATTGTACCTTGGGTTGAACATTCTCATCTGTGGTGAAATCCAGATGATTCCGATTGCTATCAAAATGCCAATTAGCGATCGCAGCAGCTTTGACGCTTGAGCCAAACAGGAACAAGCTGAAGAAGCTGGGTAAAAGCCAGCTAAGTTTTAAAATATTTTCTTTGTGTGTGAGGAGCATGAGTGAGCGTTGTGTGTGATGAAGATTCATGAACGAACAAAAGCCGTCCACCATTAAAGCACACATAGCAAAAACTTCGTAAATTATTGACTTATATGAAAAAACATCGGTTACAAGTGTTTAATTTAACTAGTACTCTCAATTATTGAGTATTAGTTGACACTGAGCATAGATAAGTATTTTTTCAGTAAACTCCAAGTAATTCGGTGAAAGGAGTGAATTTACACCCAGCTAGATTTTGAATTATTTCCATACTGGATTAGCCGAATGATGGTAAATAAAGTTTCATAGTATGTGGTAGAAATTGAGTACACCTATGAAAATTTACAATATTAATAAATAAAATTTATGGAAATTTTGTATACTAATCTGTAGCATCAGTTTTACTATTAGGCGACAGAATACACACTAAAATCCTAAATCTACAGCGATGCGGTGAGCGCAGGCAAACCCAGAAAAAGCCACTGCATTTAATCCCTGACCAGGAAAGGTACTATCCCCGACACAATAAAGTCCTGGGATGGTTGTGCGATTAAAAGGCATTTTCAGTAATCCCCACAATTTGCGCCGAGGAATTGGCCCATAAGTTCCATCCTGACGACCCAAAAAGCGGCGATGGGTGCGAGGTGTACCTACCTCCAGATAATCCAATCCTGCGTCTAAACCGGGAAAAATCTTCTCTAGGCGGTCAATAATTCGCCCAGCCGCCTCTTCTTTCTTCGCTTCGTATTCACTTGGAGAAAGTTGTTGCCAATCATCAATCCAGTGAGGTGTGAAGGCATGAATAATATGATATCCATCTGGTGCTAAATCTGGATCGAGCAATGTGGGAATGGAAACAAAAATTGTCCCTTCCACTGCTGTCATCTTTTCCCAATCTTCCAGCAAAATATGATGGCACTCTGTCCCCACAGGTAAAACTGACTCTTTTACCCCGATATGCAAACTCAAGAAGCTGGGAGATTTTTGATAATTTTGTTGCCAACATTTCTCATTAGGTGGCATGTCTTCTGCTGGTAGTAATTGCTCAAAGGTATCCCAGCGTGTGGCATTAGAAACTATGCGTTTACCCCGATATACTTTACCATTTGCCAGTTGCACACCTACCGCTTTTCCTTTTTCTGTGAGAATTTTCGTAACTCTCGCTTGGTACTGAATTTTACCCCCAGCTTTCTCTAGACCTTCCACCAGTTTTTGGGCAATTTGTCCCACCCCGCCTTTAGGATAGTTAACTCCGCCATAATGCCTGTCAGAAAAGACCATCCCAGCATTGAGCATTGGTGTCATGTCTGCTGGAACCACCGACCAGCAATAACATTCCATATCGATAAATTTCAATAATTGTGGGTCTTTAATGTAGCGTCTGGCAAAATCCCCAGCATTTTGGGGCAGATACTTAACTAAACCAAGACACGCCAAAGGATGCTGGAAAAATACCCGCAGTAAATACCGAGGTTCTTCCAACGACAGCAAATCCATGCTGTTAAGGCACTTGAATACTTTTTGGCATTCGTCATAAAAGCGACGAATTCCCTGTTCTTCATGGCGAAAATGAGCAATAAGATTTTGCAAAAAATTTTCATAAACCCGGTCAACCTTCAGGTCTAAGCCTTGGGGTAAATGATAGTGAATCTGTACCGGATCTGCGATCGCTTCTTGGCTGACATTCACGGCTGACAAAGCACGGGTGAGTAAGTTAGTAGTACCGTTTTGTCCCAGTCCAAAAATCATTGATGCGCCAACATCGAATCGATAGCCTTGGCGTTCAAAATAACCAGCGCTACCACCTGGAATCAAATAACGTTCTAGTACCAGCACTTTCGCTCCCTTCGCTGCTAACTGAGTCGCAGTTACCAACCCACCAATACCAGACCCAATTACGATCGCATCAATATCTTGCATTTTTGTCATTTGTCATTTGTCCTACCCTGCGGGAAGCCGCAGAAGCGTCTATATTATTTGTCCCTTGTCCTTTGCCTACAGTCAATCAATATTACCAATGACCAATGACTAATCAAAAAAAAAGAGGGACGAACCTGCTACTGCTGGCTAATCCCGTCTGCCGATCCTTAAAAGAGAGGAGAACACTGGATAATAATATAGCCTTGATTGAGAATAGATGTCAACTACTAATGAAAAATTTTATCAATAAAATTGAGAGGATTAATTTTAGCTGTCAGCCGGATGCAGGAAAGAGTATTATGGTGTTTCAGTTCTTGTACAATAAAGAGTCGCCTATTTCTGGCTATGACGCTACAATTGCGCGTTTATGTTCCACCCCATCCCCTGATCAAACACTGGCTGGCAGTCGCCCGTGATGCAGGCACACCTTCAGTTTTATTTCGCAGCGCTATGACTGAGTTGGGAAGATGGCTGACTTATGAAGCTGCGCGAGACTGGTTGCCAACCCAAGAAACAGCCGTGCAGACTCCTTTGGATACCTGTCCAGCGACGGTGATCGATCCGCAAATACCAGTAGCAGTAGTACCGATTCTGCGGGCTGGACTAGGATTACTTGAGGGAGCGCAGACTTTATTACCTTTGGCATCGATTTACCATCTTGGCTTGGTGCGAGATGAAGAAACACTGCAACCTCATTGTTATCTAAATAAGTTGCCAGAAAAATTTGACCCCCAAACACGAGTGCTGATTACCGATCCAATGTTGGCAACCGGAGGGTCAATTATGGCTACAATGGCAGAATTGATACAACGGGGTGTTGCTCCTTCCCTAACCCGGATTGTTTGTGTAGTGGCGGCTCCACCAGCTTTGCAAAAACTAAGTGAAGCTTATCCAGGTCTAATAATTTACACCGCTACTATTGACGAAAAACTTAACAATAAGGGGTATATTGTACCGGGATTAGGAGATGCAGGCGATCGCACATTTGGGACTTAAGCTAGTATGCAGCTAGGGCAGGAGACAATAGCATAAATACTGTAAAAGTTGCAAGGTTTGTTGAAGGCGGTAAAGATATGAGTCAGCGAGATGGTTTTGGCAGTGGTTTTTTAGCAGGGGCCTTTGTTGGTGGCGTATTTGGTGGTGTTATCGGGGCGCTGATTGCTTCTCGACGCGATCCGCAATTGCTACCAGAAGACGAAACAGAACTGACAGATAGCCAAGTCGAAGCGAAGAAAATAGCGGCAAAGCGCCGTCAGATGAAAGCCTCAGAAAGTGAGGCTGTTGGCATAGAAACGGCGCGGCGATCGCTAGAAGATAAAATTGCCCAGCTAAATGCCACAATTGATGATGTGCGGAAGCAACTGGGTAATGTGAATAGCGCTTCACCGCAAGCCAGCAATGACCGCTCCCTGACTAAAGACTCCTGATTCTTTGTTCAGGCGTGGTGAAAATGTCTGGTGTGGCAAGTGCCAAATCTGCAAACACTTTTGACCTTGGACTAAATTAAAATTAGTAAAGATAAGACCGCGTTTGACACTTAGTAGGAAACAAAGCCATCCATGAGTTTACTGATTACAACACTAGTTACCTTTGTCACCTTTTATAGCTATTTGCTAATTATCCGGGTTTTGTTGACCTGGTTCCCGCAAATTGACTGGTATAAACAGCCATTTGCCGCTTTAGGCCAGATAACCGACCCTTATCTGAATTTATTCCGCTCAATTATTCCCCCATTGGGCGGGATGGATTTTTCTCCGATTTTAGCTTTCTTAGCACTCAACTTAGCTGGCGACCTTCTCAGAACCGTAGCTCGTCTGCCATTTGCACAGGGATTTTGATTAGTAGCCAAATAAAAATTTTGTAGAGACGCGAATTGTGAAAGCGTCTCTACAATTTTTGATAACAACTCTGCGCTTACTCTTGGGTCAATTAATTGTGCCAAGCTTTGGAAAAATCTGGGTAATTCATATTCTCAGCACAATGCCAGATAATATTAAAGACAGCCTCATAGCGATATGAATTGTTATTGTATAACTGTTCACTCAGATAGTCTTTTAGAGTTATGACTACTTGTGATGAATGTTCGCTTTGAAGGATTTTAGTCAAACTATTAGCTATATCCAAGAGAGAGGATTCATAGGATAGTTGATGTGTGGGGCTAATACTGAATTCGTTTTTGTAGTCATCATATTCCTGAAAAATCTGAATGTCCTTAACAAGAAGAAAGACAGCTTGTTTTAGCTTTTCTTTAACTATTTTGTTGTCTAGATCAAGTTGTCCTAAATTTTGGACAGCATTTACTAGACTTTCAGATGCTTGCAAACGTATGAATCTATTTTGAGTACTTTCCCGTATTTGGAATAAAGTAGCGATCGCCTTTGAATTACCAGGATCAATTTTTACTAAAGCTTCGGCTGCATATAAAGCTTCCCATTCATCTTCAGAGGTTTGATGTTGAGTAGTTTCAAGTATCTGGAATAAGGTGGTAATAGCAATCGTATTTCCTCTAGCAATTCCAGTTTTATTTTCTGGATCGATTTTAAGTAAATAGGTTGCAACGCAATTTATAAGAGATGCACTTGCAGAAGTCTTGAGGATATAGGCTAAACTTTTGAGTACATCTGCATTACCAGGATCGATTTGTCACAAAGCTTGACTCGCATCAAAACAGATTCTATCACCCTGGTTTATCTCTAAGAATTTGACTAGGGCTGCGATCGCAGTTTGATTACCCGCAGCAATTTTTCCCAAAGTTTTGATCGCTTCGCAACAATTACCCTTATTCAGTGTCGTCTCCATAAGCTGAACTAAAACTGCAATCGCGGTTTGATTACCATAGGCAATTTCACCCAATACTGCGATTCCACACCAGGAAATATCCTGATCTGGAATCCTCTTAATGTCGTGGATGAAAGCAGCGATCGCAGTTTCATCACCAACTGGTATTTTCCAAAGATTTTGACTTGTCTGGCAGAATGTTTGTTTATTTTCAACAACTGGTGTTAGCAGTGTCAAAGCTGCGATCGCACTTTTGTTACCCGGATCGAATTCTCCTAACTTCTCGGCTGCAAGTCTAAAAACTGTGAGACTTTCAGTAGTATGAACCAAATGAACAAAAGCGGCGATAACCCGTTTTCTATCGGTTAATTCCAGCGTTTTTCTCGCTGCCTTCACCAATGGTTTTGGTAATATCTGCCAATCGCTTTTATCTTGCCGAAAGTAAGCATAACTCCATTTCAGCACTTGAGAAGCGATCGCATCACCCAAGCTACATTCTGGGAATTGAGATAAAGCCTCAGCTGCCAAAAAATAGGCGCGATACCGATAAAAATCACCGCAATTGTCATCAAAATCTATTAAAGCTTGGATAAAATCTTCTTTTTGCTGGTTATCTACATCTTTTCGGCTAAACCAGTGGAGAATCTCTGCTTTCCACTCCGGCTCAAAGATGCGATAAGTGGATTGATTTAAATTGCTGCGATCGTGGTTAAAGAAATACTGCCAATCATGCATTGCCTCCTACCCACTTCGAGATGTGGGACGAAAGGGACTTAAATGAATTTTGCTACATCAGTTTGCTTTTTGTCAAGTCTACACGCAATGAGTAGAGAGCATCTCAGTTTTGCAAATGTACCCTAAATCGACCCCCCAAAGCATCGGGGGGAAACAAGATATTTGCTCCCTCTCCTTACTAAGGAGAGGGTTGGGGTGAGGTTTAAAGAGCTTTCCACAAAAGTGAGATGCTCCCAATGAGTATCTATTTTTAATCAAGGCTATTCACACGGGAGAAAATCCTCTTATCTGGGAAACCTAATACATGTAAAGGGTACTAAAGTACCCACATCGTTTTTCCTCCTCGGTTAAAAGCCAGAGAGTTTATAGACTTGCATGAGGTTTTATGAAACAAATCAAAGATAAAATTACAAATAAATTAGAGCGACTATTAGAACAATGGTTAGTACCTCGTCTGGTACGGTGGGGAGAATACCTAGAAACCAAAATTAGGCGCTACAAACATCAAGAATTGAAGAGTCAATTAAAATTTTGTGGCTCAGGTCTACGATTTAAGCAAGATATTAAAATTGACCATCTGCAAAATGTATCTTTGGGAAATAAAGTCTACATTGGCCCGAATGTCTTATTAGATGGACGTGGCGGAATCACAATTGGCGACAACACTACACTTGGATTTAATGTTATTATCCTCTCTGCAAACCATGACTATCAAAGTAATAATTTGCCTTATGAGCATAATGTCTACATTCATAAACCTGTTGTCATCGGTCGTAATGTTTGGATTGGCGGAAATGTCCTAATTGTTCCGGGAGTTACCATTGGAGATGGTGCAATTGTGGCGGCTGGTACGGTTGTAACTGCTAATGTTGAATCTTTAGCAATTGTGGGAAATCAACCTATGAGAACAATTAAATACCGCGATAAAGAACATTATGAGCAACTCACTAATAAACAACAGATTCAACCTGAAATATCAGCTAATTTTTACACTGAATAGCAGTACAAAAACTCTACCGTGCAAGTAAGGCTACGGTGTACAGACAAAAAGTTTTACCCCACCCTAACCCTCCCCTTGTAAAGGGGAGGGAACTAGATTTTCCGGTTTCCCCCCTTTATAAGGGGGGATTAAGGAGGGTAATACGACTTGTGTATACACGGTAGCTGCAAGCGGTGAGGAGTTGAGTGTTTTATGAGCATAATTAGCCGAAGTTGATATTACACCAACACTGGTCTAGCACCCATAAATTGAGGCGTAGCAACCATCCGCATTCCGGCTGGTGCAGCTATTGTTAACCCCCGGCGCACAGGACGCACAGGACGCTTGTTCGCTAACGATACTTGAAATTCTGACAAAACAGTTGCCAAGACAATTTTCATTTCATACTGAGCAAATGCCATCCCAATACAGCGACGATTACCGCCACCAAAAGGTAAATATTCATAAGGTGAATATTGTCTTTCTAAAAAGCGTTCTGGTTTGAATTGCTTGGATTGTGGATAAACTTCTTCCCGATGATGCGCTAAATAAATACTGGGGACTATTGCCGTTCCCTCTCGTAGTTCGTAGCCCATAATTGTAATTGGGATTTTCACAACCCGCCAGAAAGCATTCATGGCAATTGGGTAAATTCGCAATGTTTCTTGGCAAACTGCTCTTAAATAGGGCAATTTAGCCACATTACTCAAATCGGGGTTAACTCCAAGGGTGTTGAGTTCTTCTAGCAACTTCTCACGCACCTCTGGTAAACGATCAATCCAGTAAAAAGCCCATGTTAATGCAGAAGCGGTAGTTTCATGTCCCGCAACTAGCAGTGTCATTAACTCGTCGTGTAATTCTTCATCTGACATCCCTTGACCATCGTCATAACGAGCCGCCATCATCAAACTTAAGATATCTTGCCGATTTTGTTCAGATTCAGCCCGACGTTCTCGAAGCAAAGCATAAATCAGTCGATCAATTTTTTGCCGTTGTTGCAAAATCCAACCCCAAGGACTCCACGCACCGAAGTCTTTTTGCATGAATCTGAAAAACAAGGTACTGGACATCATGGGCGAAGTCATGAAGTCTAGTAAGTCACTTAGCGATCGCCTCAGTTCTTCAAAGAGCTTTCCTTCTTCCATTCCAAATACAACCCGTAGAATAACACGCAAAGTAATTTCTTGCATCGACTCACGAATCTTGAAAGGCTTGTCAATTTGCCATTCACTACTCACCTGTCGGGTTATTTTACAGATATCCTCGCCGTAAGCCCGCATCCTTTCGCCATGAAAAGGAGGTGCTAATAGTTGCCGTTTTCGCTGATGGCGATCGCCATCCGCTAACATAAAAGAGCGATCGCCAAGCAAAAATCTTAGCCCTATATTTCCCCTTCCCACCTCAAAATGGCTGGAATCAGCAGTAAAAATCTGCTCAAGCGCTTGAGGTTGACTAAAATACACAACATGATTCTCGCTGCGGCTACTCCTAACTGTGAAAGTGTCACCATAGGTTTTGGTAAAATCATCCATATATTTCACTGGCTGACTAATAAATTTGACCATTCGCAACCAGCGCGGCATTTGAGGCCCATCAGGCAGATTGTAAGTTGCTGTCATAGGAGTTTGTAGATTTGATAGCTTCTGAATTTTATTGTTACGAGTTTTCATGTTACTTAGGGTTACATAAAGCGCTATATTCATCATTGGGGACTAGAAACTGGGGACTGGGGACTAGGGACTGGGAAGACAAGCTGGACAAAAAGGAGAATAATAACTCCTAACTCCTAACTCCTAACTCAGCACTCAGCACTCAGCACGGGCTAAACCCTAGCTATCCGCTAACAAAAGGCAGCATCGGAAGCAAGCAGTGCCAAAAATCATCGCTATTCTCAACGGTAAAGGGGGAGTCGGTAAAACGACTACCGCAGTCAATCTGGCTGCAAACTTTGCGAAGAAAAAAAAGGTGTTGCTAATTGATGCAGATATTCAAGGTTCTGCCAGTTGGTGGTTTGGGCGCAGTCAGCAAGGAATGGGATTTGATTTATCTCAAGAAACAGATCCTACACTTTTAGGTAATTTAGGAAAGATAACAGGTTACGATTTAGTAGTGGTGGATACGCCTCCCGCGCTGCGCTCTGAAGCATTAGTGGCGGTAGTTGCGATCGCAGATTATCTAGTTTTGCCTACACCCCCAGCCGCAATGGATTTAGCTATCCTCGTAGAAACAGTCAAAGAAGCCGTTATTCCCGTGGGAACCCCCCATCGGGTACTGCTGACAAAAGTCGATACGCGCAGTATTGGGGAAGCGCTAGAAGCAAAAAATACTCTCACTAGATTAGGTATTCCTGCTTGTAATACCTTTATCCGTGCCTATAAAGCTCATGAACGAGCAGCACTTGAGGGTGTAGCGATCGGTCAATGGCGAGGAAGTAATGCACGAGAGGCAGAGTTAGACTACCGCCGTGCAGCTGATGAATTACAGCGTGATTGGAGAAAATAATAATGGCTAGGAAACAAAGTCTCTCTGACTTACTACAAGAAGAGGCGCAAAAATTTACACCTCCAGAAGGTGAATCTGCGATCGAAGTTACAGCAGAATCAATTGCCGAAGAAGAAGCTTCATCTGATGAAGAATCCTCAACACAGATACCCGATCCAACTTCTACTAAGCGCACAAGTCCCACTAAAGCTGATTTAGAAGCAACTGTCAAAGAATTGACAATTAATCTCGAAAAAAGCCATAAAAAGGAAGCATCTCTGGGGCAAGAAATTGCTGATTTACAATCAAAATTATCTAAACAACAAACATTAGCCTCAGAACAAAAAATATTAGCACAACAGGCAGCAAAAGAACTTGACGAAACAAAAAAAACAGCGCTGCAACTAGCAGAAGCAAATTCCCAGCTTATAGAAGAAATTAATGCTTTAAAACAAACAGCAGAAGATAATTCTAAAAAACTTGTTGTCAAAGAAACTAGTGCTATCAAGCCAGTAAAAGAACATTACAATCCACTTAGCTACAAAAAATCACATCGTTCATCGGAAACATTAGCTCAAAATCAACCTCAAAATCAACCAAATGAGTATCCTGATAGTTCTAATGAGATGTGGTTACTTGACTAGAGTCAGTTAATCAGTCAGATAATCTATGGCACTACTTACTTGATTCAATCATCATTGCCGCAGTGCCATTTCTGACCTAAACGATCTTCATGTAAATTCCTTAACTATTTAGTCCATGTTCAATTCAAAAATGAACATACTCAGGTGTTATGTAGGAATCATATTTGATTTTTGAACAAAATTAGGTATTGTAGAGGAGCCAGTGCGTTGCGGTGAATCCAGCGCTGTAGGCGGGTTTACCAACCTAGGCGACTGGTTTTCCCGAAGGGATGTTTCCTCCGTTGTAGCAACTGACGTTGTGTTAGAACGAAGTTCGCAACGCACCACTATCAAGCGAATCGTTAGCGAGTCCGCGTTCGCGCAGCGTCTCGTAGAGAGCGTCTTGATTCTGACTTCTGAATTCTTCTTCAATTATGCCTAGTTACTGAACGTAATTCACCACAAAAGTTTAAAATATGTTGTGCAGTGATTTGTGGTTGTTCCAAGTGTGGGAGATGACCGCAATCTTGAATCCAGATGAGATTACTGTGGGGAATTGATCTGTTAAATTTTGTGGCATCCTCAGTACCCAAAATCTTATCGGAATCACCCCACAAAATTAGGGTTGGTTGTACAATCTGTGATAAAATATCCAATTTAAAAGCACTGTAACCACCACTTTTAGTAAAAGCGATCAAAGCTTGATTCCAACTGGGCATTTGTAGATGTAATGCAGCACAACATAGAGCATCGACAGAGGCAAGATTTTGATTTTTATATCCAATACGGGAAATGCGATCGCGCACCTTCAAACTACTCAAAAATTGAGTTGCTAAATAATCCAACGGTGGAAACATTACTTTACTTAACGGTGAGCCACCCGCCAACCCTGCACTGTCAATTAACACCAGTTTTTTTACTACCTCCGGGTAAGTCAGCGTAAAATCAATCGCTGTCGCGCCTCCCATTGAAGCACCTACCAAAATTACAGGTTGGTTAATCAGGCTTTTCCAGAAATAATAAAGATGGGTTTTTATGGCAGTTGGGCTATAAGCAATTCCTGAGAGTCTATCTGTAAACCCAAAACCCAATAAATCCATCGCCCAAGTTTCATTATCTCCAGAGAGTTGTGGCAAAAGCCTGCGAAACTCTAATACAGAACTGTCAAAGCCGTGAATTAATAAAATAGCAGTTCCACCACTACCTTGCTTGACATAAGTTGTGGTAACTGGTTGATTAATTAAAGGAGTAGCGATCGCAGCAGTTTGAATACTCTGAGCCAGTGCAATCGAGGTAGATTCTGTCAGTTGCCCAACTGTTTTAGGAAGAAAATTCGGAAACATAAATTTTAGTTTATCGTACTAGCTAGCTTCCACCCATCGCTAATTTTGTTAAGCAGCAAAATTATACAAATTAATTCGATTAAGTATTATTTGTAATACATAAAATATAGTCTATCGACTATCAAAACATTCTAACTCTCCACTCCTCAGTCCCCACTCCCCCAAAATTTCCGGCATCAAAGAAAGTTTTACAAAATGTTAAAATTGGGACTAAAGCCACGTACAATTAATATCGCCTATCCCTTAATCCAGGAGCTAATGCCATGCCAATGGCGGTTGGCGTAATTGAAACTTTAGGTTTTCCTAGTGTCTTAGCAGCAGCAGATGCAATGGTTAAAGCTGCCGCAGTTACAATTGTGTACTACGGTCAAGCTGAAAGCGCTCGTTTGTTGGTTGCTGTTCGGGGACACGTTGCTGAGGTAAAAAAAGCTGTTGAAGCTGGAATCGAAGCTGGAGAGGAAGTCAAGGTTGGTGCAGTAATCACCTACTACATCGTTCCCAATCCCCCGGAAAATGTGGAAACCATATTACCAATCCATTTCACTGAAGAATCAGAACCTTTCCGCATGTTCTAAGCAATTCTGCTATCAAAATCTGTAGCGAAGCTTCGTACAATTAACTTGTAGCCCCCGTCAGCGTTTATTCATACAGGAGATTAATAATGTCATTACAGGCAGTTGGAGCACTTGAAACGAAAGGTTTCCCTGCGGTGCTAGCAGCAGCAGATGCTATGGTAAAAGCTGGTCGAGTCACCCTCGTTGGATATATTAGAGTGGGTAGCGCCCGTTTTACAGTTAATATTCGTGGCGATGTTTCTGAGGTAAAAGCCGCTATGGCTGCTGGTATTGAAGCCGCAGAAAATGTATATGGCGGTACCCTCGAATCCTGGGTAATTATTGCTCGTCCCCATGAAAACGTCGAAGCTGTTCTGCCTATTGGTTACACAGAACAAGTCCAACAGTATCGAGAATCTCTAGAAAACCCCATTGTTAGATCGTCGAATAGTCGATAGATTCAAACCTCTGTGGGAAACTCAAAACAAAGAATCCCCACAAATAAATTTATTGAGAAGTCTCTTGTAAGGCTTCTGACCATTAAAGCTTTTGAAGGTTGCATTCTTTCTGTTTTTATATTTGCATAAGTTGAATTTTGAAACAGAGGGAAAGCAACAGTCAGAGTCAATAGTCAAAATCAATATTGACTGTTGACTATTCATTATTGGCAATGTCAGGGTTTGAATAATAATTTGCCAATGTTAGAAGTACAGTTGTAGGTGAAGCTAGTTTAGAGATTAAGGTTTTATTAACGACTTACCAAACATCTTTTTAAAGGCTAACTTGTGTATATACACTTAATAAAATCAAAGTAATAGTACGAAATTTAACTTAATACTATTTAACTAGAGTTTGATCCTCCCTCACCCTTCTTAAAAATGAGGGAATTAAACCGATTTGGAGAAAGGTTGGGGGGTCTTCTAAACCAAAATATCATTAATACCAACGCATATTGAGATTTAACTAAGTATTTTACTACGTAAGGGATTGTAGAGCGTTGAAACTTATACGGGTGAAATAACGTCTGATTATTGAGTTAAATTAGATTCGTTCCTCGACTCGGTTACAAAATTTCACATTTCCCCAACCCATCTGTATGCAAAACCTCATACTCAGCCCTCTAAGCAAATTTTTGTTCTCAGTTAAAAAACATAACTTTACAAAAAGTTAAAATTTACAAAATCGACCAAAATACTTGATATGTAAGGGATTGGGACATTTTGTAATTGAAAGCAAAATACTAATGCGAAAATTTCTGCATAATTTTGCTGAATTAAGACGAAATAAAAGTGGAATCACTGAGATATTTTCATGAGACTCATGAAATTAGGGACAACTGCCAGTTAAACAATTAGGTGGGACAAATGGGGGTTGTGATGCAAACTTCAAAATTGAGTTTCGAGGAGCGCAATCTCGCTATGGTAACGGATGTGGAAAAACTGGCTCTAGATTGGCGAAAGCGGTTGGCTGCGGAATGTCCAGAACAAAATGAAGCTGCTAGACAAAGTATTATTCTCTGGCTTTTGGGATCAGACTCAAAACGGTTTGACCTATTGAACCCTAAAGAACTTGATATCGCCAAACAAGCGATGGAATATCGCTGGAGGATTTTACGTCAACGCTATTTGGGGTTCGGGCGAGAACGTGCTTATCGCAACTTGATAACGCGACTGGGAAGTTTAGTGACATTACGGAATAAAATTCAGACTTGGGTTTCCCTCAGCCGCGATCGCCAGCGCAGTGTCATGGATGTATTGCAAGAAGTACTCCAAGAGTTACTGCAAACTGATGCCTACATGCAACAACAAATGGCTGATCTGAGCAAATATACAGCCGATAGACGATTGGGAGATGCTCTGCTATTTGCCAGCATAGAAGAATATTGTCTGCGGCCAGTACGCAATCAACCCCTATTAGCTTATCGGTTTGTAAATTACTTGCGTCGCACTCAGCGCGGTGGCTTAACCCAAGTGCCGGGCCGTGACTTGATTAGACTCGTCTCAGAAGAAGTCCTTACCGACGACAGTGACAATCGAGTTAACTTAGTCGATAGTCAGGCGATCGCAGAATATCAAGAAGCACAACACCTAGAGGAACAACAAGCGCTACGTCAGTCAGTGCAAAAAGAATTTGAAAATTATTTACAAGAAAATCTGGGTACAGACGCAGTGGAGTGGCTACGTCTGTATTTGCAAGGCAAATCCCAGGAAGATATTGCCCAAAAACTGAATAAGCAGACTAAAGAAGTCTACCGTCTGCGAGAAAAAATTAGTTACCACGCCGTGCGTGTTTTTGCTCTCAAAGGGAAACCAGAGCTAGTAGAAAGTTGGCTCTCAATTTCCTTGCAAGAACATAACTTGGGGTTAACACAAAACCAATGGCAGCAACTTGATGAAAAATTGACTCCTCTGGGGCGGCAGATCCTAGATTTGCAAAGAACAGGGAACTCAATAGAAACAATAGCCCAACAGTTTAAACTCAAAACTCATCAAGTTTTAGGCGAATGGACAAAAATTTATCTTGCTGCCCAAGCTTTAAGAACCCAGGAGTAGGCAATTCAAGTGGTGGGAGACAAGGTAAATAGGGAGTGGCTAGTGGAAGAGCAGGGGAAGCAAGGGAAGAAGAAGTATTAATTATTATGTCCAATCCCTAATCCCCAATCCTCAGTATTATCCCCATTCTATAATCTAAAATTCATCTTCTACTTACGTCTAATTAAGTATATATAATTGAAATTTTAACAATCCGACAAAGTATCTTTATTAACTACCTACTAAACTAGAGGCAAAATATAAATAAATACAACACAATCAAACCTATGTTGTTTTCAGAGGGCGAACTAAATAATACCGCAGCAAATGGACAGCAAATGCTAACTGTCGCTCAAACTAGTTGGGAAGAAGGGGAGGAACGCGATCGAATCTTCCAACTTATTGATAATCTTTTATCTTTTGAAGCTTGCCTTTACCACCAGATTTTGCCCTTTGGATTAGAAGATAAAAACCTCTTGCTAGGTATGGTTCATCCACAAGATAGCGAGGCATTAGATTATGCTGGTCGCATTTTGTCTTATATCAATTGCACAATGGTAATTGAAGCGATCGCAGCCGACGCACACCGCAGAATACTATCAGCCTACCTCAACCATAAGAATACATCCCAGCTAAATGCCCAACAAGTGTATCAGCCAACAGAGGACTCTTCCCAACAAAATAACGTAGCTAGCACTGCTGACAAACCTATTCCCTCCAAAAATACCGACTTAGAATCAAATCGGCAACCAACATTAATGGTGTTTGAGACACAAAAGCGCCAACATTCTGGGCAGCGTGTAGACTTGCCTCCTATCCCATTAGATCGAGCATCTCAAACTACGAGGAGTCTAGAGGGCAAGACATCCGTGGTAGCACCACCAAACAATTTACCGATTTTGCCTACACAATCTCCCGAATTACTTAGTCCGATTGAGTTGCTGTCAACACTACCACCCAAAAAATTACTAGAAGAATTACTAGGGCGAATTCTCAGTGGGGGAATTGGTCGGCTGTATTTAGAAAGACAAGCTTACGAAGGCAGGATACTGTGGAGTGATAATGGAATTTTGCAATCTGTTTTAGACAAACTGCCACTCTCTGTTTTCCAAGGAGTACTGAATGAATTAAAGCGGTTTGCTTCCCTACCTCTTACCACGGTTGCAGAGCCAAAACAGGTAGAGAAGGAATACGTATATCAAAAAAACCGTTTATTATTACGCTTGCGAATCATGCCAGGAATCTACGGTGAAGAGGCAACACTCCAAGTTCTGCGGGGAGCAGCACTAAAATTTTATCAACAACAACAATTGACGCGCCTGAGCCGCGATGCTTTAGGAATTTCTCAGCAGCTAAGTTTCAAGTTACATGAACTACAAGAACGGCTTTTACTGAATCCCAGCCTTGATTCTCAGCAATCAGAGGCTTTAATTGCCCTGACTCAATTAGTGAAAAATTTAGACCAACAGATCAAAATCTTGGTACTAGATAGCAATCCACCAACCAAAAGCAAATCATAAGTCTGTAAGTGAAACCTCTGATTTCGATCGCATACATAATTGTTATGTTGTAATAGAATTTTAGACCGATCAACCTTAGAGTTTAAGATCGAATAAATACATATTTTGCGATCCCGTTCTAAGTAAAATTACGGTTTAAATGAACTTATGATAGCGAAGTTAGTTTCACGCTCTTGAATCCATTTCTTGCAGATATTTCATGCTAACCGAGGTTTTTAGTGAACTTTTCCCCTTGATGAGTACAGCCAACCCACAAACCTTGGAATGGCTGCTCAACGTTGCAATTGAACATGAATACCCATCAGGGCGAGCCGTTGTGATGGAAGATGCCTGGGGTAATGCCGTTTATTTCGTGGTTTCTGGTTGGGTCAAAGTCCGGCGTACCGTCGGGGAAGATTCAGTAGCTCTGGCAATTTTTGGTCGTGGCGATTTTTTTGGAGAAATGGCAATTTTGGATGAATCTCCACGCTCAACCGATGTCATTGCTCTTTCACCCGTAAACTTGCTTAGTATTTCTAGAGAGCGTTTTATTCAAATATTATTCAAAGACCCGCAGCTACATCACCGGATGTTGCAACTAATGGTACGGCGATTGCGGCAAATTAACCAGCGTTTACAAATGCGGTCTTCACCACCAGCAGTCAAACTCGCCCATACCTTAGTGACTTTAGGTGAAAACTATGGTCAGGAATCAGACTTAGGAAGAGAAATTTTTAACATTCCCTTTAAAGATTTAGCAGAGGTGACAGAAATTGGCGTTGAAGAAACTACCAAAATCATGGAAAAGCTCTATGAAAAAGGGTGGATTAAGATTGATAGCGCCAAGAACATCAATTATCTTGTGAACTTCAAACAGTTGATGAACTTGGCGGGCAAAGTGTGATTGCTTTATTTATTTAGCGATACAAATAAATTTTTTGACTCTCTTAGTCTAATTACCCAATGTAAGTTTAAAATCTCACCAGGCAAGCATTTTAGACCTATCCAAATCCCAAGTTTATCATAGCTGGGTAGGCAAGCGGGGAGTTAACCTATCTGGAGGACAACGCCAAAGATTAGCGATCGCCAACGATCCTCGAATTCTCATTCTGGATGAAGCTACTTCTGCCTTAGATTCGGAGTCAGAAGCATTAGTTCAAGAAGCGATGAGCGAGTAATGGAAAACCGTACCGTGTTTATTATCGCCCATCGCTTGAGCAGTGTTTGTAGGGCTGACTGTATTCTTGTACTAGAACAGGAGAGTTGGTTGAAACTGCTACTCACACCTCCCTCTTGTCTCAGGAAGGACGCTATGCCCGTTTTTATGTTCAACAATTTTACTCTACAGATGAGCAAGGAAGCACGGTGTAGGTAGAGATGCGATTTTCGCGTCTCTACAGGAGGGGAAACCAGACATCAGAGCTGCGTCGGTAACAATTTTTGGTGCGTAGCCATAGCCCATCGTAGACATCGCAGACTGCTAAATATGGCTGAAATACTCAAATTGCCTGTAGTAATTATGTACAATGCATAAGTAGTATATTAGTTATGCAAAAGAAATAAAGTGTAATCTTTATTTGAGAGAAAGCGGATTTATCTGTGGAATCAAAACTTATAATACTGTCTTTTCTACGAGATGCTGCGCGATCGCACAGCATCTCGTAGCCTATTAACAATTACCTCAGCAAACAAGATGACTGAAGCAACAGCAACTCGTCCCAAAACCTACGTCGAGGTAACTGGGCCAACGATTCATTACCTGGTAGCAATGTCCCAACCAGAAACCCATCTGTTTGAAGTGACTTTACGCCTTGTCAATTACCTCTCGCCGATTCTCGATTTAAAATTGCCGGTATGGACACCCGGTTCCTATTTAGTTCGGGAATATGCCAAGAATTTACAGGATTTTGTGGCTTTTGCAGAGGATAAGCCTTTACCTTGGCAAAAAATCAGTAAAAATCACTGGCAGGTAGATAAAACGGGTGTTTCAGAATTAACTGTACGCTACCGTATTTTTGCTAATGAGCTATCAGTACGGACAAATCACTTGGATGCCACCCACGGTTATTTCAATGGGGCGGCACTATTTTTTAGAATACCAGGCTGCGATAAGCTACCCATTCGCGTTACCATCGTACCACCACACCCGCAATGGCAGGTAACTACTGCTCTACCTCACGTTGGTGAAGAAAAAAATACTTTCTTGGCTAGCGATTTTGATACTCTGGTGGATACTCCCTTTGAGATTGGTAGCCACCAATTGTATAAATTTGAAGTCTTGGGAAAACCCCATGAACTAGCAATTTGGGGGCAAGGTAATTACCAAGTTCAGCAATTGATTGCTGATATCCAAAAAATCATTCAGGTAGAAGCGCAGATGTTCGGCGGTTTGCCTTATGAACGATACGTGTTTCTGCTACATTTATTTAGCCAAGCTTTTGGCGGTTTGGAGCATAAAGACTCTTGCTCGTTAATTTACCAACGTTTTGGATTTCGCGCTCAGGAAAAATACGATCGCTTTATGCAATTGGTAGCGCACGAGTTCTTTCACTTGTGGAATGTCAAACGAATTCGCCCAAAAGCATTAGAGGTTTTTGATTACGACCATGAAAATTATACACCGTCATTGTGGTTTTGTGAGGGTACTACTAGTTACTACGACTTGTTAATTCCTTTGCGGGCAGGAATTTATGATGTTAGGTCGTTTTTGAATAACTTGAGCAAAGAAATTACCAGATATGAAACGACACCGGGGCGCAAGGTACAACCTGTTTCCGAGTCGAGTTTTGATGCCTGGATTAAACTCTATCGCCCCGATGCTAATAGCGGTAATTCCCAAATTTCTTACTATTTAAAAGGAGAGATGGTATCGTTGTTGCTGGATTTACTGATTCGGTCTACTCATAACAATCAGCGTTCCCTCAATGACGTGATGCTGAAAATGTGGCAGCAATTTGGCAAAGATGAAATTGGCTATACTCCAGAACAGTTGCAGGATGTTATCGAATCTGTCGCCGGAATCGATTTGACTGATTTCTTTAAACGATACATTGATAATATTGATGATTTGCCTTTTAATCAGTATTTGGAACCCTTTGGCTTACAGTTGGTAGCTGAACAGCAGGAAGAACCTTACTTAGGCGTGAGAATAAGTACAGAAAATGGGCGGGAGATGATTAAGTTTGTGGAAACTGATTCACCTGCACAAATAGGGGGAATTGATGCAGGTGATGAGTTGTTAGCAATTGATGGGATTAAGGTGACGGGTAATAGTTTAAGCGATCGCCTGAAAGATTACCAACCAAAAGATACCATCCAAATTACAGTTTTCCACCAAGACGAACTCCGTACTTATGCCATTACCCTCACGTCACCACAGCCCACTCGATATCAGGTAAAACCCGTTGATCGTCCTAACTCCACACAGCAAAAAAAATTTGCTGGATGGCTTGGAGTTGCGATCGCTACTGTTTAATTTAGGGAATTGGGAATTGGGAATGACTTGTTGCAAGTCCCCAGTTCCCAGTCCCCAGTCCCCAGTCCCCAGTCTCAAGGCGTTCTCACCGCTCCAGAGTAAATTAAACCCCGTTGCAGATCCAGGGTTATAATCGCTCCATCTCGAATCACTTGCGTTGCCTGTTTCACGCCAACAATCACTGGCACACCGAGACGTAAGCCAATCACCGCCGCGTGACTTGTAAGACTTTCCTCTTCCGTAATAATTCCGGCAGATTTACGAATAGCCTCAACAAAATCAGCACTGGTGCGCGGTGCAACTAATATGTCTCCAGGATTAAAGTTACTAACATCCATACCAGTATTAGCCACCCGTGCGCGACCACTTACTAAACCTTGTCCGAGTCCAATGCCGTGACCTAGTACCGCCGTCACCACCTCAACCTTAATCAAATCTGTGGAGCCGGAAATTCCCTGGAGTGTTCCAGCAGTCATCACTACTAAATCTCCCTCAGACAGTAACTTCAACTCCTGAGCCACATTAATTGCAGCTTGGAATGTCTGACCTGTGGAAGGTAATCCTAGCACCAATAGCGGTTTTACTCCCCACACCATTTGTAGCTGCCGCGCTACGTTCACATGGGGAGTCACGGCCAAAATCGGTGTCTGGGGACGGAATTTAGAGACATTGCGAGCTGTTGCCCCTGTTTGGGTTAGAGTCATGATTGCAGATGCACCTAGTTGTTCGGCAATTTGACCTACCGCTTGACTAATCGCATTGGGAATGGAGCGCCGAGCATCTTTTACAGAACGCAAGTTTAAGTGCTGGGCTTCTTCCTGCTCCATCCGCTCGGCAATCCGCGCCATTGTCGCTACTGCTTCTACAGGGAAGCTACCCACGGCAGTTTCATTGGAGAGCATCACCGCATCTGTGCCATCCAAAATTGCATTTGCCACATCCGACACTTCCGCACGAGTGGGTCGAGGATTGCTCACCATGCTGTCTAACATCTGAGTAGCAGTGATGATCGGAATCCCCAAGCGATTTGCTGTCGCAATTAGCCGCTTTTGGAGTACTGGAACATCTTCTGCTGGCAGTTCCACGCCTAAATCGCCTCTGGCAACCATCACGCCATCACACAAAGCCAGAACTGCCTCCATTTGTTCAATAGCTTCATGTTTTTCAATTTTGGCAACCACTGGCACTTGTTTGCCTGTACTGGAAATTAGTTCTTTAATTTCGATCATGTCCTGGGGATTGCGGACAAAGGAAAGTGCTACCCAATCTACACCTTGATCTAGACCAAACATTAGATCCTCTCGGTCTTTGTCGGTCATTGCCTTAATTGACAGATAAACGCCGGGAAAGTTTACGCCTTTGTTGTTAGAAAGTTTACCTGGTACAGTGATGCGACAATGCAAGTCACCTTTGTCTCGGTTAATCTCCTCTACAACCATTTCTACCCGTCCATCATCGAGGAGGATTTTTGCGCCAACCGGGACTTCTTCGGCTAAATAATCGTAGGTGACGCAGCTAATTTCCTGTGTCCCTATTACTGGGCGATTTGTCAATGTAAAGCGATCGCCTTTTGCCAAAACAATCGATCCGTTGTCAAACTTCCCCAAGCGAATTTTTGGGCCTTGCAAGTCTTGGAGAATAGCCACTGGTTGATTTAGTTCAAAGGCGGTTTGCCGAATTAAGCGAATACTACGCTGATGGTCGGCATGAGTTCCGTGAGAGAAGTTTAGCCGCAGCGTCGTGGCTCCCGCTTCAATAATCGCCTTAAGCATTTCAGGACTGCTAGTAGCGGGGCCAATAGTAGCAACAATTTTTGTCCGGCGCAGAGAATCTCTTAATTGCATAGGGGCTGAAGTGAGAGAGCTATCTGGGAAGTCATCGTAACTTAAGTTGCATCTCCTTTTCAGTCACTGCTATACCAATAAATGTAAGCAGTTAGAGAGGTTATCTCGGAGAGTGAAGGCTGTGGGATAGACTAGATATAGTACATCAATCTTGTATCTATCCTTCCAACGAAAGAGTTTATCCCATCAACTTTTTGCCAATTGCCATACCCCATTTATCAGTCAAGATTAGTTCAAGTCTTGAATGATAGCGTTATTCATCAACTGATATACAAAGCCGTGGATAAATATTGCTATACAAAAGGTTACAAAACTTTATTTTTTCCTAATATTTGTCGTATATTCGTAATGTTTGATTAAGAAGGAGTCAATGTTAGAAATGATCGCATCGGAGGCACAAAAGCCACTGACAATCCCGCCAAAGGAATTTTTAGCGCCTCCTGGTGATTTTAATCCCACGCTACTGCTGTTTTTGGTAGCTGTAGCAATGCTGGTATTATCTAACTTTGGTTACTGGCTTTGGGAATGGCCTCACTGGCTCTGCTTTAGCGTTAACACTATTGCTTTGCATTGTGCTGGGACGGTAATTCACGATGCTTGTCACCAATCAGCCCATCGCAACCGGGTGATGAATGCGATGTTAGGGCATGGTAGTGCATTGATGCTAGCTTTTGCTTTTCCAGTATTTACGCGAGTGCATTTACAGCATCACGGCCATGTCAACCATCCCAAAGACGATCCAGATCATTATGTCTCTACGGGTGGGCCGCTATGGTTGATTGCAGTAAGGTTTTTGTACCATGAGGTGTTTTTCTTTCAACGGCGACTGTGGCGAAAATATGAGCTACTAGAATGGTTCATTAGCCGCTTGATTGTTGGTGTAATTGTTTATATCTCAGTGCAGTACAACTTTTTAGGGTACATTCTGAATTTTTGGTTTATACCCGCTTTTGTGGTGGGGATAGCACTAGGGTTATTTTTTGACTATTTGCCCCATCGTCCTTTTGCAGAACGCGATCGCTGGAAAAATGCTCGTGTCTACCCAAATCCAGTTCTCAATATTCTAATTATGGGACAAAATTACCACTTAATTCATCATTTGTGGCCTTCGATTCCTTGGTATAATTACCAACCTGCATACTATGTGATGAAGCCACTCTTAGATGAAAAAGGATGTTATCAAAGTTCAGGATTGTTACAGAAAAAGGACTTTTTTGAGTTTGTTTATGACATCTTTTTAGGAATTCGGTTACATCACCAAAAAGAATAAATAATTTTGGGTTAGACAGTCAGCAGTTATGCCAATAATATCAGCTACTAAAAGCTGATATTATTGTTAGTTTTGCTAGTTTTTAAAGTTTGTGTGTGCTTAAAAACGCTTCAACTTCAGCATTTGTTGGTTGAGAAGCGATCGCACCTGGTTTAATGGTCGTTAGTGCCCCAACAGCACTGGCATAAGTGACGATGCGCTTTGCGGTTTCGGCATCCCGCAAGCTGTGGATACCATTCTGACTCAGTTGGTAGATGAATCCTGCCAAAAAGCTATCTCCTGCACCAGTTGTATCAACTACAGGGATGGAAAAGGAAGGTAATTTGCCTTCGTTCTCACCCAGACAGTAGGTGCAACCGTTTTCCCCATCTGTTACTAGTACTCCTTCAATTGAAGCCAAGCGGTAAGTTATGGCTCCGGGATCTGCCGTTTCAAATAGCCATTCGGCTTCTTCTTTGGAGAGTTTGAGGAAATCGACTCGCTTAAATAATTCTGGAATTTTTTGATGAGCGATATTTGGCTCGTCCCAAAATACAGGTCGCCAGTTGACATCTAGCACAATCTTCAAATCGAAATGTTCTGCTAACTCTAGAGCGCGGTAAATTGCCTGTTCGCTTTCAGGATAGGCTAATTCCAAAGTACCCAAAACCAGAAAATCTGCTTCTTGAAACAGCGAATCTGGCAATTGTTTGGCTTCGAGGCGAGTATCGGCAAATTCTGCGGTGTCATACTGACCAAATCCGGCAAAGGTGCGATCGCCAGTCAGATCTCGTGTAACATAAACTTGCCGTGTTGGTGCTGTAGAGTGGCGTTGTATTCCTGTTGTATCCACACCTACATCTTGTAATAACTTGACTAGTGCATTTCCTGGTTCATCTTCACCAACAGCTCCGATAAATCCTGTCGGTATCCCCAACTTAACTAAAGCACAGGCTACATTAGCTGGTGCCCCTCCTGGGTAAGGAGTCCAAGATTTAACTTCTTCTAGCTTTAACCCTAATTGATCGGCTAAACAATCAAACAAAATTTCACCGAGGCACAAAACACGGGAATTGCTCATTTCATTTTAAATTTTAGATTTCGATTTTGGATTAGGAATTTACAGTATAAAACCTACAACAATTTTTGCTAATTTGTCGCCAGTCCTTCATAGAATTAAATAGCAATTTTTACTACTCCATAACATCTATATGCTTTCAATATCGCCGAAATTATCTAAATGTTTATACTAATTTATAGACAAGAATAAGTGTTATATAATACTGATATATTATTGTGATTTATATTCTTGCCAACTTGAAATCCAAAGAAAATATTGACAATAGTATTACTACTAACACTTGAAACCCCTACCAACAAAAGAATCTTCTAGAATTAGAAAGAGCGATTAAGTACATATACCAAAGGAGCATAGAAATAGTCATGGCTGGTGGCAAGTCTCAGACCCCCGTTAGTCTGTCAGACAGAGAACTGCAAATTATCGACCTAGTGGCCGCTGGCTTAACTAACCAAGAGATTGCAGGAAAACTGGAGATTAGCAAGCGTACAGTTGATAACCATATCAGCAATATTCTGACCAAGACCGAGACAGAAAACCGAGTAGCTCTTGTTCGCTGGGCCTTACAGTGGGGCAAAGTCTGTTTGAATGATGTCAATTGCTGTCTTCTGCCTAACCAGATCGAATAAGCAATTTATTTAGTAAGAACATAATTGCTTTGATCTGGTGTAATTGCAAGCCAATTTTGAGGTTTACTGATTGTTTCCCTCCTCACGCCTAAGTTTTCAGTGTGAACACTCTACCAAAAGTTCCGAGTCCTTCACTCAGCCGGAATTTATGTTAGTGGAGCCGGCTGACCCTCGGACTCGGAAACTATAACAAAGAATTCCTTTTCAAATTCAGCAGAACAGATGTAGGACGGGAGCAATGCGATTTTGTGAGATGGGTAAGCAGGGGAGGCAGGGGAGGCAGGGGAGGCAGGGGAAGAGAAAGAAATAAGTGTAGAAGTAGTCTGTTTCGGTAGTAAAAAATACTAAAGATGCCTCTTTACTCCCCCTGCTCCCCCTGCCTCCCCTGCCTATTTCACGAGGATCTCACTTTTTCGCGTTGCTCCCTGTAGGACTGGGGATTGGGGAAGAAGCAAGGGAGCAGGGAGCAAGGGAGAAGAGTTTTTCCTGTGCAGCCTGCCTTTTCAATGCCCAATGCCCAAACTCAACAATCATCCATAAAAATTAGCAACAATTCAGTGGTGCAAGCGTTACATTTGAAAGAAATCTATGTTGTCCCATCGGCTTTGGGAGCAGTGTTGCAATGAATACTTCCGCCTCTTTTCAGGGTAGCTCGTCTCCCTTTGAATTTTTCAACTTTGGTTTTACGATACCTGTATCTGAGAAAGTTCCGACTCTTGAAGGCCAATTTTCAGACTTTCCGCAACCCACACAAGATGCCGACTTACTTAGGCAGCTATCATTTATTCCAGGGTTGAAAGAAATTCTAACGATCCGGCAGGTTCACGCCTTAGAACATGCGACTGTTTGGGTTCTTAGCGAATCAAACAGTGCCTATCCTGTTAAGGGAGAACCTCCTAACGTTCAGCTAGATAACGAACAATTAAGCGGTTTGTCTACTGAGCATGGATTTTACCTTTATGGTGAGGTGAATATTAGTGATTTGCGACGTGCGATCGCACTTGCTCGACATCGCCTTACTAGTGGAGAATGGGATTTAGCTGTACATCCCCGTTGCGGTACAAATTTATCAGTAGCAATGTTGTTAACAGCCGGACTAGCTATCGGCGTACATCTATTACTACCATTTCGGCCAATTGAGCAACTTATCGGTTTGGGGTTAGCAGCGACGACAGCAGCCGAACTCGCACCTGATTTAGGTTCTATGGCCCAGCGTTACCTAACAACAGCCATTCCTTTTAACCTAGCAATTGAAAATATTACCCGTACACACGACATTTGGGGTCGTGAAGCACATTTTGTTAAAGTAGGTTGGCAAGAATGAGGGGGTAGAGAAGCAGGGGAGGCAGGGGAGGCAGGGGAAGAAGAATTATTAGATTATTACCCAATTCCCTAAATAAAATTATGAGAAAACTTTACTTCTTACTTCCCGGTACAGATGGCAAATTTGCTTGTGGTGGTCTATGGGCTGAGTTAAAAGCGCTTAAACTAGCTCAGAATTTCTCTAGTGCTGATGTTGTAACTTACCGCCAACGAGAAAAAGATAAGCTTTTTCTTGATGATTTGCTCAAAGAGAAAAATTTAAATGATGTAATGTTTGTTATCAGTTGGGGATTCCATATAACTGAACTCGTGGCTAAACTTAAGCAATACAATGTTGTTTACCATGCACATAGTCCAGGTTATGCATTTAGACTACCTGCGAGTATTCCGATTGTTACTGTTAGCCGCTATACATTGGGATACTGGGGAGAAAAATCATCCAATTCTCTGATTTATTATTTGCCAAATCAAATTTCTGATGAGTTTCAAAATTTAGGTCTGGAACGGGATATTGATGTTTTAGTTCAAGCTCGTAAATCTTCTGAGTATTTAATTAAAGAATTGATTCCAGCGTTAAAAAAACGTTGTAAAGTATTGGTTGTTGACTCTTATATAGAGGATTTACCTGGACTATTTAACCGAGCGAAGGTTTACCTATATGATTCGGCTGAGTACTGGGTACAACAGGGTGTTAGTGAAGGATTTGGTTTGCAACCAATGGAAGCTCTTGCTTGTGGTTGTCAGGTATTTTCTAGTGTCAACGGGGGATTGGCTGATTACTTAGATCCTGGATTTAATTGCTATAAAATTGCTGGATATTCTCAAGAATATGATGTACAACGGATTCTCAAGGTGATTGATTCTTCAGGAACTTTTAGTTTGTCTGAAGAGTTTTTTGCTGAATATCGGACTGAAAATATTATTAAGCGTTTCCAAGTAATTTTGGATGAGTTGAATGAGTTTTTTGACCATAAAATCCAGCAGCCATCCAATATTAAGAGTTTGACGAGAGTACGGATGGCAAAATTACTTGCTCAGAAGATATACGGGAAGCTGAGGAAGAAATATTTTAAGTAATAGAAACGCACCGCAGAGACGCAGAGAAGCCAGTGCGCCCTTGCGGTTTCCCGACTTGTAGTAACTGGCGCAACACAGAGAGAAGAGAGGAAATTGAATGAGTCGGCGGTTATTAATTACTGGGGGTGCAGGGTTTATTGGGGCGAATTTTGTCCATCACTGGTGTCAAGTTTATCCAAACGATCGGGTGGTGGTGTTGGATGCGCTTACCTACGCGGGGAATCGTCTAAACTTGGCGATGGTTGACGGAAAAGAGAATTTTCGGTTTGTACAGGGGGATATTTGCGATCGCACCATCGTAGATCAATTATTATCAACAGAAAATATAGATACTATTGCCCATTTTGCTGCTGAATCTCATGTCGATCGTTCGATTCTTGGGCCGGCTGCTTTCGTACAAACTAATGTCGTAGGAACTTTCACTTTACTAGAAGCTTTTCGCCAACATTGGGAGGCTAAAGCACAGCCATCTGATTATCGTTTTCTACACGTTTCGACTGATGAAGTCTACGGTAGTTTGGGTGCAGATAATGCAGCTTTTTCTGAAACTACACCCTACGCTCCCAATAGTCCCTATTCAGCCTCGAAAGCTGGTAGCGATCACTTAGTGCGTGCTTATTATCATACTTATAAGCTTCCAACTCTTATCACAAATTGCTCTAATAATTACGGCCCTTATCAATTTCCTGAAAAGCTAATTCCTCTAATGTGTATCAACACCTTAATAGGTAAACCATTACCTGTTTATGGCGATGGTAAAAATGTGCGGGATTGGCTTTATGTGGGCGATCATTGTCGTGCTTTAGATGTAGTAATCAATCATGGTCAGCCAGGAGAAATGTACAATATTGGTGGCAACAATGAGGTAGAAAATCTCAACCTAGTACAACTTTTGTGTCAGATGATGGATGAATTAGCACCTGATTTACCAATACGTCCAGCAAAAGAGTTGATTACTTTTGTCAAGGATAGACAGGGACACGATCGCAGATATGCAATTAATGCAAACAAGATTAAAACTCAGCTTGGTTGGACACCTTCAGTAACAATTTCTGAGGGTTTACGTTTAACTATTGAATGGTATCTTAATCATCGTGATTGGTGGGAACCTCTGCTGTCTGCTGAATATCAAGCTTACTATCGCAAAAATTATCTGTAGAATCACTTAAAATTTGGCTAACTCTCACGAGTAAAAGTCTCAAATTTTTATGAGGAACTAATTTGTCATAATGTAAGCGACCAAGAATTATGCCTGGATGTCTATTTTGATTTTGAGCAAATTCTTCAATTACTTTACGAGAAAATATTTTTTTACTCCTGATAATAAATTCATTTAATGTCTGAGAATTTATTAACCATTCAGCAGCTTTTGCGTTAGCCTCTGTTTCCTCATCATTCTTTTCTAAGGCATCTAAGTTATCTAAATAAGTTCCTTGATGCCCTAAAACAATATGTGCTAACTCATGCAGAAGGGTGAACCAGAATGAATCTATCCGGTCATATCTCAATGTCAATGCGATAACGGGATTGCTGTTTAAATAAAAGGCTGCACCATCTAAGTAGGTTTTGCTTAAATGGGGCACAATAAGAAAATGGATGCCTAAATCTGCTAGCAATTTAGGAATCTGAACGATACTTTCTACTTGTTTAGCACAAGCAAGAATTTCAGGGATAGCAGTCTCTAGTTTTTTGCATTGAAAACTAGCAACGGTTTGTTGTTTCGCTAGGTTCTCAACTCGTTTTACCCAAGCTATGCGAGAAGTTGTCTCTGGCTCTTGATGCTGGTAACAACGGAAATTAACGTCTAGCTTGAGTGTTTCATCTAAGGAAGATACGCCAAAAAAATTACAGACTTGCCGTTCTAAGTCATCAATTGAATCTGCTGCTTGAATCCACTTATTTTTAATTAGTTCAGAGATAGGTGCAATTGTATACAATCGGCTTTTACGAGCTATATCTTGCTCCTTTTTTTCTTTTCCCACTAGATGAAGTCGATACTTTGCTTCAAGGTTTGTCCAGAACTCTGGAGAAGTACCCAAGGCTTGGGAGAGTTCGATAGCTGTTTCAGGTGTAATTTGCTTGCTTCCCCGAATAATTTCATTGATGATTTGAACTGGACGCCCCATAATTTCTGCTAAATCTTTCTGTGTCCAGCCACGGGCTTCTAATTCTCGACTTAAAATTTTTCCTGGTGTTGGTACTCTTGCTGGTACTAGCTTTTGACTAATATTGCTTTCTCCCCTACTGCTTTGGTTAGTGGTAGTCGGCGTGAGAAAATATCCCAGTGCCTTCATGATGGAATTGATGTTTTCAAGGCGCGGGTTGCCATTGTTGGATAAGGCTTTTTGCAATCCCCGGCGTGTCATGCCTATTTGCTCGGCTATCTCACTAATTCCTCGTACACGAGCAACGACGCGTAAGGATGCTAACAACGCGCCGGAATCGCTGTCTTCTGAATATTCCTGAAATATCTCCGTCAAATAATTGTCGATTTCTTCTGGGTGCTTACAGAAATACTCTTCTTCAAATTCATCAAGTGTTCTAAATTTTCTCACCGCTTAGGTACTCCTTCCAGTAAGCTTTTGCGTCTTCGATGTCCTGATTCTGTGTGCTTTTGTCGCCTCCACACAGTACGACAACAATATTTTCAGCATCTTCACCGAAATAGACGCGATAACCAGAACCAAAGAACATTCGCAACTCGCTTAAACCATCCCCTATTGGCGCAACATCGCCGTAATTGCCTTGTTCAAGGCGGCGTAGGCGTTGCAGTATGCGTCGTTTTCCTTGTTTATCGCGTAAATTATCCATCCACTCTGCAAACGGCTCGTAACCGTCTTGATTGGCATAGATGATAATCTGTTTTGCTTGTGCTTCTTTGGCCACTTTTAATCTCTACTATTATTTATAGCATATGCGAACAATAATTCGCATTAGTTCTCTAGAGAACCCCAAAGTTGGAATCTTCAACTGCTTTCAATAAATTAACTGGCTCTGACAGTTTATCTAGATAATGACTATCCTTGAATAATAAGGGAATCAGATCAGCGTAAACTGCCAGCAGGTGTAAGATGCTGCAACCAGAACAGATATTACAAGATCGTTATCAAATCCAACGCCAACTTGGTAACAATGGGATTCGTCAAACTTGGCAAGCATTGGATTTACAAGCCTCTGATGGCGAAAATTCGACCGTTGTAGTCAAACTTTTAGCCTTTGGCGGTACTGTACAGTGGGACGATTTAAAACTTTTTGAGAGAGAAGCACAAATTCTTAAACAGCTAAGTCATCCCCGCATTCCTCGATATATAGATTATTTTTGTATCGACGATCGCACTCTCTGGTTTGGCTTAATCCAAGAATATATTCCTGGGGAGTCGCTTAAAGAAAAACTTGCTCTTGGCAAAAGGTTTACTGAAAAGCAAGCGAGAAAAATCGCTGGTGAGATTTTAAATATTCTCATGTATTTACATGAGTTAAATCCAGGGGTATTACATAGAGATATTAAACCGAGTAATTTAATCTGGGGCGAAGATAACCGGATTTATTTGGTTGATTTTGGCGCAGTTCAGGATAAAGCGGCCAGAGAAGGAGTTACTTTCACGGTTGTGGGTACTTATGGTTATGCGCCGATGGAACAATTTGGTGGTCGAGCAGTTCCAGCTTCAGACCTCTATGCACTGGGTGCGACTCTGATTCATTTGCTCACTGGGACTTCCCCCTCTGATTTACCCCAGCAGGATTTGCGACTGCAATTTACCGACCGAGTTAATCTCAGTCCCAGTTTTGCCAGTTGGCTACAAAAGTTGGTAGAACCTGCTCCAGAACAACGATTTACTGATGCTCGCCAAGCGCTGAATGCTCTCAAATCTGGTTTGGCTATCAAATTTGCAAACAGAAATCAGCTTTTACCGCTAAAAGAAATAATCAATAATTCTGGATGCGGGATAAATAATCAGAATGAAAAAGTCCCAGAGGAAATTCTCGGTTGGAACTGGGGCGCATTTTTGATGCCTTGGTTGTGGATGTGGCCGAATCAAGTGTGGTGTGGAATATTCTGTTTTATACCTCAAATTTCGGGGTTAATGTCGATCGCACTTGGTGCTAAAGGTAATGAATGGGCTTGGAAAAGTAGACGATGGAGCAGTATTGAGCAATTCAAAGCCCATCAAAGAGGCTGGGCGATCGCGGGTATTCTAATTGGAGGGCCTATTAGTATTGTCTTGTGGGTTACAGCGATCGCTTTACTCAAAGCAGCACTGTAAGACAGCCTTTTGGTTCAATATCAAGCGAGGGTTTTTTAGCCAGATAAGTATAAGGGTTCAAAAAATGGTTCAAATTCTTCAAGGAAAAGATATCACCCTAGCCCAACTGATTGATGAATTTGGACTACAACTTGCAAACAACGAAGATTTTTTTTCAGAATGGCGGCATGATTTACCTGAGTTGAGTGACTTAGAAAAGCAATCTCTCAACGAAGTCAAGACAGAATATTTGTATCTATCGAAATATCCTATTTTGGAATCTGTAGTCAAAATGGTGGTGCTATCTCCACTATTGCGTCTAGCAGGTTTTTATCAACCGCCTTTCTACATTGCCTCCGAACAAGAGGTAAGAATTTCTTCTGAAGACGAAGGCACGATTATTAGAGGACGTATTGACATCTTGGTTTTGCATCCTCTATTTTGGGTTTTGGTTATTGAGGCAAAACGAGCAGAATATTCTTTGGAGGTAGCAATTCCTCAAGCATTAGCTTATATGTTGGTTAATGCTTGTAATGATAAACCTACGTATGCTTTTGTCATCAATGGTCGAGAATTTCAATTTATTAAGTTGACGAAACAAGGTATACCGAAATATTCATTATCTTATACACTGTCACTGAATCGTGGAGATGATTTACATACTGTTGTCAAAGTTTTAAAACGTATAGCTCATTTAATTCGTAATTCGTAATCTTGTTTGCAACAAGTGGTATTTGAGGAAGGAAACCCAACTTTTTACGGGGTTTGTTGGGTTGAGACTTTGCGAAACCCAACCTACAAATATTCTTAATTACGCAAATCCTGTTCCTCTCCGAGTCGGAGAGAAACAGACTTTAAATTTAGTTCAAGTAAGGGAGAGATTCGTCAAACTCACCTTAAGTTGACTACCCCACCAATTCCATTTCTAACTACTAACTTGTGATTCAACTACACCCACGGGACAAGAAACATTTGTCCCTCCTAAACCACAATACCCATTAGGATTTTTCGCCAGGTATTGCTGATGGTAGGCTTCTGCATAGTAGAATTCCGGCGCATCCAAGATTTCTGTAGTAATCTGGCCATAACCTGCACCGTTAAGAGCTTGCTGATAAGCTTCCCGCGATGCTTCTGCTTGCTGCTTTTGGCTTTCAGAATATACATAAATTCCCGAACGGTATTGAGTCCCAGCATCATTACCTTGACGCATCCCTTGGGTAGGATTGTGGCTTTCCCAAAAGACTTTGAGTAGTTCGGAATAACTAATCACTTTGGGATCAAACACAACCAACACCACTTCATTGTGACCGGTTCGCCCACTACAGACCTCTTCATAAGTGGGATTGGGTGTGAACCCAGCAGCGTAACCGACTGCGGTGGTGTAAACTCCTTTAAGTTGCCAGAATTTGCGTTCTGCACCCCAAAAACAGCCCAAGCCAAAGATTGCTTTCTCTAATCCATCGGGAAAAGGAGCTTTTAAAGGATTTTTGTTGACATAATGAGCTGCGGGTACTGACATAGATTGTGCCCTTCCTGACAAAGCTTCTTCAGGTGTGGGTATAACTTGCTTTTTGCCAAATCCGAATAGTGCCATTGATTTTGACTCTGATATATATCTTTACCTTATTTACTATTGTAAAGATTCTGGCGATCGCTTGGGGTTTTCTCAGATTCCTGGCTGCAATGTCTTGACTGTGTGGCGCTAGTCCATGCTATTCATCAATTCAAGAGTAAATCCTCGTCAAAAGTATTCATGGATAAAATACCAAAAATCGATCGTCAAAGGGAGCATCAAGCGAACGAACGTACTTTTCTAGCTTGGCTACGCACTTCTATTGCTTTGATTAGCTTTGGTTTTGCGATCGCGCGATTTGGTATATTTCTGCGTCAGTTGAATCTTGCGATTACCCAACAAGAACCTCCGGTTAATCCATTATCCAACTCGGAAAATTTGGGTCTTGCTTTGGTAACTTTTGGAATTTTGACTGTTGCGTTAGCTGCGTGGCGATACAACCAAGTTTTCTGGCAAATTGAACAAGCAGATTATAGACCAAACAGGTTAATGGTTTGGATCATGACCGGAGTCGTAATTATTTTGGGACTTCTTAGTATTCCTTTGCTCTTAAAGCGCGATAAAGTCTTTTTTCGCTCTCCTTCTCCAATTCAACCACAGTCCCGAAATTTGCAAAGATCAACCCCAAACTTCAATCTTAAAAAAGGGACGATTACTACTAAATACAAGCAAATATATTACAAAATCCCCGATTTCTTTAAGAAATCGGGGATTTGAGCCTCACTTGGCAGTAGTCTCAGAAATAACCGTTACACAAGCATTTACCAAAGGTAACAGAGGCCCTAATTGTTCTTGTCCATTTACTGCTAAATCGCTGTGACACAAATAAACTCTCTTAGATACACGAGATAGCAAATCTGTCAATATTCTTTGCAATCGTTGTTCTTCTGCTAATTTCTCATCCTCTGCTGTCCAAGGTTCGCCTAATCTATTTTGCAGGAAAAACGGCGCACCGAATAACGTTGCCGCGCCACCTTTAGCCCACAGAGGTGAACCAGCATCTAGCCAAAAATGCCAACGGTGCGATCGCCTACTAGATCGATATTGAAATATAGTTGCTAAGGTGACAGCCTTTCTCGCGCCACCGATGGGACGCACGGGGTAAGGGTTGGCGGTGATTGTACCACGTCGCAGTAATTGAATGAATTCGATAATAGTTGTGTGCGGCGTTGTCTCAACTGGGGCGATTTGTCGTAATCTGGTGTCAATTTCCCAGTAGTGTTGGGCGGTTTCTAATAATTCGCGCAGTGCTGCTAGTTGTTCGTAGGGGAGATTGCTCCCATTCCACAAAAAACGCTGAATTGCTCTATCTAAAAGGGAAATAGGACTGGGAATTAACCGCAGTTCTTGTTGCGATCGCTGCTGTTCTAACCACTCCAATATCTCATTATAGGCTGTGGTCGCCGCATAGCCGATTCTATCCCAGCGCTCGAAGGCGGATACTGGGAGCAAGTTGGGGCGATCGGGATGGGGTACAAAGCAGTAATCTGCAATCAAACCAGCGCGGACTGGATCAATATCAGTAGAGACGCGATTAATCGCGTCTGTAGAGGAGTTTTCTGGTACTTCTTGCTTTCTACTCAATACAACTAACATTTCTGCGACCGCATCCCTGTCTACGAGGCGACCCAAACCGGGATAAACTAGTGCCAGTATGGTGAGTAAGGCGCGAATGACGGGTGAACTAATTAGGGGACGTTGGTCATTGAGCGATTCTACTGGGATGTTTTGCTTAACGAGGATTTCTACTAGAGTATAACGAGCGATCGCATCTAAACCTGGTGCAATAATCGCTACTTCTTCTGCTTGTACTTGCTGCGATTGGATCGCATTCGCAATTACCTCGGCTGTTTGCCGTAATAATTGAGCGCGGGAGGTGGTTTGAATGGAATGGACAATCTCAGGTAAACTCACCAGCACCATCGGTTCTGTGACTAATTCCACCATCTGTTTAGCTTGCTCACCCAAGGATTCTGGAGGCGGGCTAGTTAAGATTTCTACACGACAACGTTTTGCTAACCCTTCTAGATAATTGGGGTCTGCTCCCAATCCCAATCGCACTGCACCATCGGGATTATAGCTAAACGCGCCAACTGCGCCTCGATCTAATAGCAATTCAAACAAAAGACGCGCTACGCTAGGATAATCGTCAACATCATCCGCCAATACCGCCTGATAGCGTTTAGTTAGGTGCTGTTGGTAGTTGCGATCGCTTAATAAATATTGACTATAGAGTTCGGTAATAATGCCATAAGTTAGTAACCCCCTCTCTAAACACCAGTTACGCCAATCAATGAGTAAAGATGCCAAAAATTCCGGCTCTAAAGTTGTAGTGTTTTCCCCCAGACCCTTTGCCAAAATCTGGGCAATATCTTCGCAATGTACACCACTGTAAGCAGCTAATTGCAATAAGTCTAAAATGCGACGCACCAAGCGAGACTCATTCACTCCCGCAATTCGTAAAATTTCTTCGTCTAATTGGGAACGCCAGAGTTTGGTTGCTAATTCTTGTTCTGTTTCTGGTCGCAATCTTACCGGAAACTGGGCTTTCAGGTTCAAGGAGTTAATTAGCAACGGCCAAAATAAAATAACTTCATCCTGGAAAAAACCTAGCGGTGTCTTGGCACGCACCGGATATTTTCCCAAGGTAGATGTAACAATTATATCTCCCAATTCTCGGCGATTATCATCGTTGGCAGCTAAGACTAAAACTCCTGGCTCTGTTTGTTTAAGATATAAAAATTCGGGTATGCGTTCGCCCTTGGCGTTGGCGTTGGCGAAGCCTCTAGTAGAGAAGCCATCGCCTTTTTTACGTCCCTGTTTTTTAGTATAAAATGATTCAGTATGCTGCTTTTCTGGCTGTACCCAACTACAAAATTGCTCTACCAATCGAGCCGTTTTACCACTGCAACTAGTGCCAACAATCCAAACCGAATGAGAAACCACAAACTTTCTCCTTGTAGATTTGCTAGTATACCTCGTGCGTTAACTTAAGGTTAAGAATCACCAAATAATGCTGGATGATTATCTGCAATGAAAAATTCTGTTTTTAGCCAAAAAATCTATTCTTTCTTGCTTGCTGCTTATCGATGGTACTTACAGACTCCTGAACGTTCTTTACATGAAGCTTACGATGCAGCATTAAAGATTAAGGAAATAGAAGATAAGCATTTCAATGGTAATAAAATAGACATTGACTCAGCCACGTACAGTAAGAGCGTGATGGATTATTTTGAGTCAGACCTCAACAAGCTATTAAAAATTGCCAAAATGCGGCTGACAGAGTTTAAAGGAAGCCGTTGGTTTCTAAATGAAGAGAATCAAAAAGCTGCTGAGAAAGCAGGTATAGAGCATCCCAGTCCTTCTTTAGTTTTGGAAAAGCTAAACTTTATCGATCGAGTTATATCTAAATACACAATAAATTCTGAGCAAATAACTTCTAATGCTTTAGTAGTTAAACCTCCAAATCTACCAGTTAATGCGATATCTGACGAAAAATCGCTGCTTGTAAATGTTCCCACCTTACCACCAAAAATACCAACTCAAGACTCGGAGAAAAAGCCAAAACCAAAGGGTAAAATTGATACAACAGGCGTTTTACCTCGTTCGATTTTAAGTACTATCACTCGTCTGCAAGTTGAATTAGACCCTAATGCTGAAAAAGAAGTAATTCAGAATTTTCGTCAGACTCAAAGAAGAACAATAATATCTATCAGGTTTATTTTACTATTGATTATCGTACCACTTTTGACGCATCAGATAGCAAAAGCTTTCGTAGTAGGGCCATCTGTTGAGCATTTTAGAAGTAGCGAGCAAATGCAGATATTCCTCAATTCCGAAATGGAAGAGGAAGCCCTTGAAGAATTAGAAAGATTTGAAGAAAAGCTCAAGTTTGAAAATCTCATCAAAAATGCTCCTCCACTGTCGTCTGAACAGATGGAAACTCAAATGGCAAATAAGGCTGGAGAGCTCGCTGAAGAATTTCGTCACGAAAGCTCGAATGCTATCAAAAATGTTTTTGCAGATATGTTTTCGGTGGGTGCTTTTATCTGGCTTTTGCTTGTCAGCAAGTCTTCTATTGCTGTAGTCAAAGATTTCTTTGATAATATCGTCTATGGGCTTAGTGATAGTGCTAAGGCATTTATCATCATTCTGTTTACTGATATATTTGTAGGTTTCCACTCTCCTCATGGCTGGGAAGTACTGTTAGAAGGTGTATCACGTCATTGGGGATTACCAGCAAATCGAGATTTTATCTTCTTATTTATTGCTACATTTCCAGTGATTTTAGATACCATTTTCAAATATTGGATATTCCGATATTTGAATCGGATATCGCCTTCCGCAGTTGCCACTTATCGTAATATGAATGAATAAGGGACTGGGGACTGGGGGAAATTTTTGGTTTTTGGTTTTTGAATTTGGGTAAAGTGGGATAATTTCAAAAAGTTTGAATTTTGATGAAAAAGATACTTGCTGAGTTAGGAAAGTTTAGCAAAGTTATCGCTATCAGCTTACCTGTAGTTTTGTCGATTTTCCTGGTGCGGATGCAATCTTTGGTGCATCAGGAACTCATCTCACCAGAATGTCGGGTGAAAAAGTGGGATATACCAGTTTCCTTGACTGGTGAAAACCAAAAAGCACCATTAATCCAGAGACTACCAGTTACTTGTTGTCAAGGTGATACCTCTTGTTTCGATGAACTTCTCTATGGAAAAATACCAGACAAAAAGGCGCTGGTGAGTGCGATCGCTCACAGTCTCCAATACCTGCAAACTGCTAATGCTGCGACTGCTTATCAAAACTATCCGGTGGCGGGGATTACGCGCGATCGCGTCTTCAAAAGCTTAAAAAGATTCCGCGAACTCCTGCTCACAACCAATTCTGCAACAGAATTACATCAAACCATTGAGCGGGAATTTGTTCTTTATCAGTCAGTCGGTAATAACACCAAAGGTTCCGTATTATTCACCGCCTATTATGAACCACTTTATGCAGCCAGTCGCGTCCCCACACCAGAATATCGTTATCCTGTTTATCGATTACCTCCTGATTTAACCTCTTGGACTAAACCGCATCCGACACGCGAAGAATTAGAAGGAGCGGATGGTTTACAAGGTGCAAAAGGGAAATTGCGAGGATTAGAATTGTTTTGGTTGCGCGATCGCCTTGAACCATATTTAGCTCAAATTGAAGGTTCAGCGCGACTTCAGCTTCCCGATGGAACTCAGACAGCGATCGGCTATGCTGGCAATAACGCTTATAATTACACAAGTCTGGGCCGACAATTAGTAAATGATGGCAAATTACCACTAGAAGGTATAACTCTGCCAATTATTCTCGATTATTTTCAAAAGCATCCCCAAGAATTAAATATTTATATTCCGCGCGATCGCAGCTTTGTTTTTTTTCAAGAAAATCACGGCGAGCCAGCCCAAGGTTCTATCAACGTACCACTAACAGCAGAGCGTTCTATCGCTACAGATAAATCTCTCATGCCTCCAGGTGCTTTAGCATTGATTCGTGCTTCTATTCCCTTTCCTAATCCTACCGGAAAAATGGAGGAGCGCATCATTAGCCGCTATGTTCTTGACCAAGATACTGGAGGTGCAATTAAAGGTGCAGGTAGGGTAGATTATTTTTTAGGTACTGGAAAATTAGCAGGCGATCGGGCTGGTGTCACAGTCAGCAATGGACAATTATTTTATTTATTACTCAAGTCCAAGAATTAAACCCACTCGCATTTTAATACTCAGATTCCCGAATTCTCTCAAAAAAATCGGGAATCTTAGCATTTCAGCGAAAATTAAACGTCTGCTGTACGGTAATTACGAATTACGAATTACAAATTACGCTTCTATTTCCATATCAGAATCGTCATCATCATGATCGTAAGGAATATCGTCAAGGTCGATCATTTCTGAAATTTCTTCTACTTCATTTAGATACTCAGATTCTTGATGTTCGCGCTCGATTAGACGACCAGTTGACTTTAGCCATTCTAAAAGAATAAATTCATTACTTGTACGAATTACAGGCGCTCGTTGGTTACGAGGTTCTTCACGCAAAGGGCTGATAGGCATAAAAAAGGTTCACTTTGAATTATCGGTAATACAAAAACACAAAAATCGTACATTAAGCTTAAAAAGCTTGTTATACAAGACTTTTCGTAACAGACGAAATATGAACGATTGAGTTTTTTATTCTCTTGTCCGTCTACTTACCATTAAAATGTCTTTGCGTCAGTCTTAATCATAAATCTTCTAGCGGACACAATCTTACAAAGCATTTGGTAGTTTGGCAAGAGTTTCGTACATATCAGAAGGCAATGCAGACAATCTGTTCGCTACAGCGACTGCATCAGCTAAGTTGCTAAATTGACACCGGACAATTTCTTGTCCATTTCCTGAAGGGAATCGTTTCCTAGCTTTATTAGATACAGCACAAATAATCGCTAAAGCTTTAGCGAATCCGTCTTTTGTCAATATTGTTTCCTTTGCGAACCCTTCAACAGGAATAAGGCAAACCTCAAACCGATAACCCGGTCTGGGAGAAACAGCTATGTCGATATAGGGTTTATCTTCTTTTCTGATTCTGCGTAAATATTGGGCTGTCGATTGAGTATCGTGCAAATCAGTCCCAAGGGCATAAGTAAAGAAACAATCTTCTGTGAGTGACTCAGGACGGGTAATTATATCCGTTGGCATAAGTTAAAGTACTATCTGTATGTTGTCTGGATTTGTGACACACTAAACTTGTCTGTTCTTTTTAGCACATTTTTTTAAAGTGAGAGGTATTAGTTTCACGCAACGTATTACAATACACTTCTGTTCGCTAAAAATTTAAATTTTTACAATATTTAAAGACTCTCATCTTTAAAAGATAAATTTGCAATATAAACTGACACAAAACACCTCCAGAACCCAAGTTTGTAGAGATTTAGATTCGGAGAAGCCTCTAGATAGTCAGTTACATGACCGAAAATATTTCTCAACTATTTCATTATAACATAGTTGACGATTGAAGTTTTTTAACTATGTATGACCCTATCTATGGATGTTAGGCTACCACAGCAGTAAGGTTGTATTCCATTCTGACTTTTAGATAATTAAAGATACAGAGGATGAATAGTTAGTGCGATCGCAGCATCTCATAAAGTAAGATAGGCACTGCTTTTGGTTCGCTCAAATCTTGATTTTAGCTTGTAGTCAGTACCCAGCCTAAGATGCTACCACACAAAAATGTTAAAGACGAACAAGCTGATGGTAGTTGTGAGATTCATCCATTGGCGATCCCAATACTCCTTTGTTCACCTTTTTTGGTGGTTAAAAATATTCAACAGACTATCTGTATTTAAATTATAAAAGTTGATATGATACTTAACTGGGAGCTTTTAAATATCACCTGTATTCGCATATTTTCTCAGTAATTTTAAAAAAAAATTAGGGTGTTATTACAAGCTATTGATATAAATTGCCTAAATAAAACCCCAAGATCTTAAATATAATCTCGGGGCATAACTTTCATGCCCTTGTCAACATTTTAGAGAGACAAGGAAGATGAATCCCAAAAACAGTATTCACGCAATTATGGAGCTGGGTTAAAAGTAGTATCTACGTAAGTGTTTACAAGGGTTCGAGCCTGATTTTTAATAGTATCAGGCAGAGGCGCATATCCACGAGCTATAGCTATAGAGTTTGGGTTGGTTGTCACATCTGCTGGTGCTGGAACAGGTGGTACTCCTAAAGCCCAGTTGATAAATCCTTTAATACCAGTTGCTATACTAGCATTTGCGTATTTATCATAAAATAGCAAGTAGCTTGCGGTAACAATCGGATAAGCAGTTGCACTGGTTGGATCGGTGACTACGAGTTTAATCCGCCGAGCATTTGTATCTTGGTCAGTCGCACCTACAAAAGCATTGGAAATTGTAGTTGTTGAGATGGCAGTGTAAGCAAGTGACTTGTTCTGTAAGACAGCAGCTTGCAGACTATTAGCTAACCGCGTAGCACTATCCACATAACCAATTGCACCAGCAGTAGCTTTAATCTTGGTAGCTACACCTCCACCACCTGAAGCAGATTGGAAAGTAGCTGGCCAAACAACTGTATTAGCTGGTAGTGGATTGGGTATGGTGGCGGAACTAATACTTTTTTCACCAATCCCTCTGTTCCATGCAGCACCAAATGCTGCCTTCAGATGACTGCTTAAAGCAAAAGTTGTACCACTACTATCACTACGATAGATTACAACGATGGGCTTATTTACTGAAATGATTGCGCCACCGTTATCCGCCTTAATTTTGGGATCGTTCCAATTTGTGATTGTGCCGTTAAGAATACCAAGATAAGTAGCTCGTGAAAGCTTAATTCCAGCTGCTGGTACATTTAAACCAGTGGGGTTGTAAGATAACGCGATTCCGACACTTATTACAGGTATTTGAATGTATGGAACTGGGTTTTGGGGCGTACCTGCGGGGGTGGGAACATCGTTAGGACTGCCAGTAACTCTTTCTGCGCCTGTTAGGGGAGCGTCAGTAGCTGCAAAAGAAACTGGGGCGTTGATTGTAGCACCAGTAGCAGGTGGTGGGGTTTGAGTCAAAAAAGATGTTACTCCTGTACCACTACCAACCGAAGCATATCTAAATGTGACGCTCGTATTGACTGGGCCATAGGTTCCGTTAGGAAATCCGGCTATGGCTGGGGGTACATTATTGTTTAGGGTTGGAGGATTTCCAACGCCGTAAGCGTTAAACCATGAGCCTTTTGGGGCAAGAGGATAGGTAGTTCCTGTACCAACAAACAAAGTATTTACACTGCTTGCACCTGCACCATTTATGGAGGTTACTCCAGTTGGAGGAGGAGTAGTGGAGGTCTGAGCTAGAGATTTCTCACTAACAGATTGACCTGCTACTAAACCAATTGTTATAGCAAGTACAGAAATTGAACTTGCCAAAGAGGTCAATTGACGATCGCGATAGAAAACCATATCAAACTCCTTCAAATTAATTTCTGGTTAAACACCCTATCAAAGAAAACTCAAGTGTCAAACTGACAATTAAAAACAACCTTTTTTAAACAAAACAAACTTGCACAAAAAGGTTATTAATAAATCCAAAGTTTGCATAAACATCTGAATAAAGTAGAGCAGATAGAAAGCAAATTTTTATATATTGCTAGGGAGTTAAGCACCATATAAAATGATTTTTGCTAGTTAAAAGCTCTACATTTTAATGTAAGTTTGTATAAATAAACATTCAGTAGCTTTAGGATAAGGGAGCAGCTATTAGGTAGTATAAATCATACCCAAATGAGCATTCTCAGTCTTTTATTCCCAGAAAGCCATGTTTAATTTTACCCACTTACTTATTCGGCATGGCAGTCTCATCTGAATTATGAAACTTACTTCCTTTAATCTAGATATGCAGCAGTTTGCTACAAACTACCGCTAAGGTGCGAAGTAAAGAAAGTCAGTATTTCACAAATATTTGTAATGCTGCTATAGCTAATAGCTATTAAATTTTGCCAACGAAATAAACAGTAGAATGTTAAGGTAAAGCTCAAGTCATGATGACGTTATGAAATGATTAAAAAAAATAAATATATTTCTGGAATTTAGAAATATTTTAAAAGTGGTTTTTGTAGCTATTTTATTACTCTGCTCAGAGAAAATACAAAAATTTTGCTTATATGATATTATATTAATTTTTGTTTGCTAATATTTTTTGAGAGGCTTTAACAAGTATTTAATAAAATTAATGAGGTTCATCAATTTACTTGACAAAAAGCACAATATGTAAACTGAATTAAATTTAATTTCACAGCTATTTATGCCAAAATTGTGGATTTTTGACTGTTTTTTGTGTTTTTCACGACATCCAAAAAATAAATAGTTGTTTATGCTACTTAACGAAATCATTAATCGTGCAATTCAGGTTATTGACTCAGTGCTAGTACGGATTTCGTGATGTAGGTACAAAGAGGCTTTCTCAGTCTTTTTGAAATAGTTGCTATACCAACATCTAAGGCATTTTTTCACTAATGCCTAACTTACTGCACTAATTTTTAGTGTATGAGTCGAAAAATTATACCAGTTTTTAGATAATAAGTCGCTCAATACTTAGATTGAGTTGTAGCGATATTTTGTAGGCTATGGAGTTAAACCCAATGCATACAAGATATTGAAGTGTTGGGTTTGGCCACTCGCACGCCACTTGCTTCTTTGTTGGTGTCAGCATCTCTCTTGGGGACGCTGCGCCGTAGCTTCTATGTGTCGCGATAAGTTTTCAAATTGGTATTAGTTATGAGTAGCAGCCATCACAAAATCCGTTAGAACTAGCTACGATTCCGTCTCCACTAAACTTTTTTGAGGTATTCAATGAACAAGATTAATCTGTACAAACCACACCAAAGCAAAAATAGGGTATTGATTTTAACTTCCCTGACTATTTTGGCTTCTTCATTAGTACTACCCTTGCAACAAGCGTTTGCTGTAACATTGACCACTGTTGTAAATTTCAACGGCACCAACGGAGCTACACCAAGAGCTGGTGTACTTAAGGGTAACGGTACTGATGACAATCTTTATGGAACTACTTCGGCTGGCGGTACTTCTGGTAATGGAACTGCATTCAAGTTGGCTCCTACTGCTTACACTTCTCTGACCACTCTGATAAACTTCACCGGAACATCTGGAATCAACAAAGGAACTAATCCAGTCGCTAGATTATTCCAAGCAGCCGATGGCAATTTTTATGGGGCAACCTTTACAGGTGGTACAAGTAACTTCGGCACCGTGTTTAAGTTGGTAAATTCAACCCTGACAACTCTTGTGAATTTCACAGGCACTGGTGGGATAAATCCAGGGGCTAACCCAGCAGGCCGACTGATTACGGGCAGCGATGGTAATCTGTGGGGGACAAGCTCTACAGGTGGGGTCAATAATAAAGGAACTGTATTTAAGGTTCCAACCAGTGGCGGTCCACTCACCACTGTCGTAAACTTCAACGGTACTAATGGAGCAACCCCATTAGCAAGATTGCAACTGGCTACCGATAAAAACTACTACGGCACTACCTCTGTCGGTGGAACAAGTGCTAAAGGAGTTGTGTTTAAGTTAACTCCCACAGGAACACTAACTTCATATAGCTTTAGTGGCGCTAATGGAGCAAATCCGCAGTCGGGATTAATTGAATCTAGCGGATTTCTCTACGGCACTGCTAAACTGGGTGGAGCCAACAACAAGGGAGCCATATTCAAGGTTCCGCTCGGTGGTGGTACACCCGTTTTAGTTGCCAGTTTTAATGGCACTAATGGGGCTAACCCAACAGCTGCACTTATAAAGGCAAGCAATGGTAACTTCTATGGCACAGCTTCTGCTGGTGGGGCAAATAACAAAGGAGCTATTTATCAGCTGACTGGGGCAACCATCACTGGCTTAATTAGTTTTAGTGGCACTAATAATGGGGCAACGCCAGAGTCTACGCTAATTCAGCTCTCGAATGGTGCCTTTTACGGTACCGCCTCTTTTGGCGGTACTTCTGATAAAGGAACTGTGTTTAAGTTTGTAATCTAGTTCCAAATCAAATCTGCGTGTAGAAAAATGGTAGAACGTAAATATTAAAATTTACCATTTTTCTACAATAATGAAAATCTCCTTGAGCATATTCACAAATATCCACTCTATAGAGAGCCACTCAAAGAACCATGTCTCTTGACAAGTCCTCCTGTTCTAGAGTGTTGAGCTACTCCATAGATAAATTTAGGGTATTGAAGTAAGGATGCATTATTTCTTGTGGCACTTGAGGCTCGAAAATATGCATTCATTTTTCCATGCCTGTTCGCGCGCGCAGCGTTCCCGAAGGAGAGTCGGTCTAATTTTACTTTTTATTCGGCACTCGTTACGACGTTGGTTCCTCTCTACGAGACGCGGCGCGAACGCTAATGCCAGTCGCTCAGGGAGCAACGCGAAAAAGTGAGATCATCGTCCAATGAGCACTTGGGGAAGGGGGAGTAGGGGAGGCAGGGGGAGTAAAGAGAAATATTTAGTAATTTTTGCTGCCAAGATAGTCCAAAATACACTTAATTTCTTGATTCCCCCCCTGCCTCCCTTGCTTACCCACCTCACAAAATCGCATTGCTCCCGTCGCTCATCAAGGAAAACTTTAAGACTGCGCTAGCTAATTTCTGTGCGTCTACGCAAAATTACAGTATATTTATAGCACTTTGCTTAGATATCCGTAAGGTAAGTCAAGGCTTTGAAGCTAGTTGATCGAGACGAGACTATTTGTATGAGAAGATTCTCAAGATCGATAAAGACTCTAGCAGTTCAAGCTTGAGGTTTGCAATCTAGCTTTTCAAATCAGATATATTTAGTTTTATATAAACCTTAATATTATGTTAACTTAACTTCATAATACTAATGTAGAATGTAGAACTTTACTACAAGTTCATAATTTGATTAATGAATGAATGTTAAAGCATGTTAAATTGTAGTAGCTTTAAAATTTGATATAGAAAAGGTTAATTATAGTACACCATAGGAAAATTAGCAAATGTTTAGACAAAGTTCTCACGAGAGAAACTTTTTCAAAGCTTTAACTGGTAGTGCGGCGAAAGAATCTCACAAGTTAAGACTGGTATTTAAATACTGTCTGACTATTCTGGTTGAATCTGTACCTTTTTTGATTGCTTGTGCCGTATTCGTTAGCGTTATCAGCCTAAAAAGTCCTATCCTACTTTTTTGTTTACTCGTTGGTAGTTTAATTGCAGTCATCACCCAGCAAGTTGGGCAGCAGTTGAATTTACCCAAGCGATCGCTAATATTATTACAAATTTTAGCAGCAGCGATCGTTCTGAGTTTATATTGGTTAGACTGTTTTGCAGCCCCTGCACAAGCACAGTTTTTTGGAGAAGCTGAAAAGTTTTTCAAAAAAACCTTAAGTGATGGTTCTACAACAAATAGTGGTGGTAGCAACACAGCTGTAAGTTTGATATTTAATGTGTTGCGGGCAATTTACTTACTCTATATTGCAATCTCCCTGGTTGGCGTGATTAATGCAGTGCGGAAAGATGAAGATTGGCAAAGCATCGCCAGGACTCCCCTATTAGTGGTTGTTGCTGTTACTATTGCTGATGTACTCACACGCTTTGTAATTGGCGATAGCAGTAAATAATTCAGATATTTCAAATGTCTCAAGAGCGGGAACAAGAATTTCGTCCAGTTAATCAGGTTCTGGGAAGCCAACCTTCGTTAGGGCCAATTCCTGCCGACCAAATTCTTCCTTGGACGGTAATTGCCCTAGCCTCCTATTTTATTATTAATGGAATTTTTGGAGGTCTTTTCCAAGAAGAATTTCAAAAATGGTTGTGGACAGTACTAATTACTGGTTGGGGAATAGGAACTTGGTGGATTTTAACTGGTGGTAGGAGTTGGAGTTTTTTAAGTAAATTTATTGGCGTTCCCGCTTGGACAAGAGGCTTTGCTCGTTATCAAAGCTTACTGGAAGTTAACCATGAAGCAAAAAATCGGAAAACAAAGCGTCGGCATCGCCGGAAGTGAAAGTAGATTAACACCATTTGAAGATGCCTTACACCTGGCAACAATGCTACGTGTCGCCATGAATGGACGCGATATTGGCGCGTATTTATTGACAAAAGGTACTCAAAAAGACCGATTTTGCTTTGTTTTTGGTTTTGACTGTAGGGGAATTCACACCACCTTAAGACCCGAACAAATCGATACACTTTTTAATAACATTGAAGCTGGATTAAAAGATATCCCTAGCGGTGAAAGAATGACGCTGCATTTGGGATCTTTTAGTTCCGACAAAGAGCGCCAAAAAGAATTAGCATTGCTAATCAGAAATGCGGCATCACGAGATATTAAATATTTGTTGATGGCTGAAAGAGCCAGAGTCAAAGAACTAACTATTTCTGGTGTTCGGAAGCCTAAATTTTTGCGAATTTATGTTACTTACACCATTGAATCTAACTCGCAACATGCGGATGATTGGATAGAGAAGCTCTTAGTCAAAGCTGAATCATGGTGGTTGAAATTCAAAGGTGAACTATCAGAAGTAGAAAACCAGCGGATCGAAACTCTAATCACAAATGCTTACAAGCAGGGTTTTCTGCGCTGGGAACAAATTTTATCTAACCAAATGGGGTTGGATGTCAAACCTTTGACAGCTAATGAACTCTGGAAAGAGGTGTGGAGAAGGTTTAATGATACAGAGCCAATAGATATTCCCCAGTTGATGACTTTAGATGAACAAGGACTGCACGAGCAAGTTAATTCAGATTTAGCTAGTACTAAATTGCTGATAGACAATATCCACGGCACAACTCTGCTGATGGAGTCTAGCGTACCTTGTGCCGACCGTCGCTGGGTTAATGTTAACAATCGTTATATAGGCGCACTATCATTTCTCGAAAAACCGGGAGGTTGGCCAAATAAATCTTCCCAACTGCGTTATTTATGGGAACTGTTGGCCAGAGAAAGAGTAGTAGATACAGAAATTTTTTGTGAGTTGACTGCCGCAAATCCAGCAATGGTGAAAACGACTCTGCAACGAGTGCTGAAGCAGTCAAACATGACGACAATCATGGCTCAAGAAAAAAGTAAAACTATTGATGTCAACGCTCAATTGAAGTTGAAAAAATCGGTGGCGGCACAAGAACAATTATTTGAAGGTGCAGTTCCGATTTATACGAGTATTGCTATTTTGGTACATCGTCCCACTGTCGAAAAATTAGATGAGGCAACAAGGTATATTGAAAACTGTTTTCAACGTCCAGCAAGGATAATTAGAGAAACTGAGTATGCTTGGAAAATTTGGCTCCAAACTCTACCAATAGTTTGGGAAGGTTTGTTAGCTACACCCTTTAACCGTCGCCAGCTATATTTAACAAGTGAAGTTCCCGGATTAATGCCTTTAGTTTTAACTAAACGGGGTGATAAACAAGGTTTTGAATTGATTGCAGAAGAAGGTGGAACACCCGTACATTTAGATTTGTTTAATCAACACAAAAATTTAGCTTTATTTGCTACAACTCGTGCTGGTAAGTCGGTGTTGGTATCAGGGATTTTAACTCAGGCTTTGGCGCATGGCATTCCTGTAGTGGCGTTAGATTTCCCTAAACCTGATGGGACATCAACTTTCACAGACTATACAGAGTTCATGGAGGGGAATGGAGCCTATTTTGATATCTCCAAACAGTCGAATAACTTATTTGAACAGCCAGATTTACGATCGCTAGATCCAGAACAACAACGCGATCGCTTTAACGATTATACCGCCTTTCTAGAATCAGCGTTAATGACAATGGTTTTAGGATCGTCCACTGAAAGTCAAATTTTATCGCAAACCGTGCGATCGCTGCTCAACTTGGCCCTAGAAGCCTTCTTTACAGATGAAGGCATCAAAGAGCGATATCGGCAAGCGATGGCGGGAGGATTTGGCACTCTTGCTTGGCAAAAAACCCCTACCTTAAAAGATTTTCTCTATTTCTGTTCGCCAGAACACTTGCAGCTAGAGTCTTTAAGTGGCAGAGTAGAAGACGCTCTCAGTCAAATTCAACTCCGCTTACGGTTTTGGCTTTCTAGCCGTGTGGGACAAGCTATTTCTGCACCATCTAGCTTTCCTACCGATGCACAACTTTTAGTTTTTGCTCTCAGGAACTTATCAGATAGTGAAGATGCAGCCGTACTATCTCTGAGTGCCTATTCAGCAGCATTACGACGCGCATTAAGTAGTCCAGCTTCTATATTCTTCATTGACGAAGCACCAATTTTATTTGAATTTGAGCAAATTTCCGACTTAGTTGGTAGAATTTGTGCTAACGGCGCCAAAGCCGGCATCAGAGTTATCTTATCAGGACAAGATCCTGACACCATTGCCAAATCTAAAGCTGCATCTAAAATTTTGCAAAACTTGACAACACGATTGATTGGACGCATCCAGCCAGTTGCAGTGGATAGTTTTGCAGACATCTTAAAATATCCCCGTAATATTATTTCTCGTAATGCCTCAGAAAGCTTTTTCCCACGCAAAGAAAGTGTTTATAGCCAATGGCTGTTAGATGATAACGGTATTTATACATTCTGCCGTTATTATCCAGGTTACGAACAATTGGCAGCAGTTGCGAATAACCCATCTGAACAAACTGCGCGGAGCAAAATGATGCAAGTTCACACAGATAAATATGAAGCTATTTCTGCATTTGCACGTCAGTTAGTGGCTAACTTACGTAGTAGTTAATCTAAAAACTTACAAGTAATATTTCAAACCAAATTTCTGATTTACTACTTAATCTCATCTACATTTTTAGGCATAGATTATATGCGAAAAACTACCATTTTTACTCTTACATTGCTATCCCTGGCAATTATACCAGCAATGGCACAAGTTCAGACAGGTGGATTAGGACAGGTTTGGACTGATTTTCAATCATATTCCACAGATTTGCAAAACTATCTTCAATATAATCTGAGCGACACTGTAGAAACACAAAGTCAAAATTCTCTGAATAATACCAGGGGAGAATTGAATATACCTAACCCTGTCGCTGCGGGAAAACAAGTTCGTGATGATTCTACTCTCTACTCCAGATCGGATAAGTTTGAAAATAATGCCGCCGTGCGTGGAAATTTAGTTGGTAATGAATTGAATCGTGTAGTTACCCGTGGAGCAGCAGAAAGCCTTCTTGGTAATAATGGACAGATTCGGTCAAAAGCAAAGTTAGAAAATATTCAACAAGCTATTGAGCGGGTTACAGATGTCAACAATGATAATGATTTAGATAGCGAAATTGATAAATTTAAGCAAAAAGTTCTAGCAGGTCTTAAGAATATCCAAGGAATAATTGATCCTACACAAACAGCAATTGCTGAGGGTTTAGGTACATTACTAGCTGCTAATCAAGAAACACTTAAAATCCAAAAAGAGCAGATAAAAATTGTTGGCGAATCATACGCAAAATCTACGCAATTAGAACAGGCTTTGCAATATTCTAACTTAAATTTGGCCACTATTTCACAACAAACAGAAGAAGCCAATCGCGCTCGGAGAGTAGAAACATCTACAGAAGCGGCACGACTTTTACGAGCTACTTCTCAAATAGATTTGTTTGGAAGAGAAGTTAATAAGTAAAATTTTATGATTCAAAAAATTATGATTTCGTTAGGATGTAACATACATTTAAATCAGCAGTTATAAAACGAGCGAATCTAATTCGCTTAACAAACACCTCCTATCAATAATATTGTTACTCTGCGAATACAAAAAATATAAAATAAATCAAAATGAAACTTGCTATTCAACTAATTTTTGCCCAAGTAGGCATTGATGATGTTCTTGATAATGGTGTCGCAACTTCCCAAAGCATTGCTCAAGGTTGGGATAAACAATGGCTAGATTTATTACAAAATAATACCACTAATAACTTGTATGGAGCTATAACAAACCTGGGTATTTTTTTTGCAGTCGGAACGTTGTTATTTTTTATGCTACAATTCCTGAAAGATTTAATATCCTACGAATATAGCCGTCCAATATCAGCTTTGATTTGGCCTTTTCTAGTGGTAATCCTATTAAGTAATTCAGGTACTGGAAGTATACTTTCTAATTTGACGCTGGGAGTACGGAATTTTTTAAATACTGTGAATCAGCAAGTTGTGGCATCCGCAGATGCAGACAAAATGTATCAGCAAGCACTGAATATGAGTATTGCTGAAGACATAGCCGGTTCTTTGCTGCGTCCTTGTGAATCACTGACTGGCGAACAACAAAGTCAATGCTTTGTCAAAGCTGCTGAAAAAGTAAATGTTCTATGGCAGAAATATAGAGATAATTATGGAAATAAAAGCTGGATAATTAGACTGCAAAATAAGGTAGATAATATTAGATATGGCACTGGCTTTGTATCAGAAGCGTCTTTTAATTCCTTGTTAGGTTCTACAGTCCAAACAAGCATCAAAAACTTTTTAGTTTCCTTACAATATGCGTTTCAAAATTTGATAGAAGCTACTATGTTGCTAATAGCAGCTTTAGGGCCAATAGCTGTAGGTGGATCTTTACTACCTGTAGCTGGGAAACCAATCTTTGCATGGCTAACCGGATTTTTATCTATTGGAATCGCCAAGATTTCATTCAATATTATTGCTGTGCTAACTGCCGCAGTTATTGTCAATGGGCCAGGACAAGATGCTAATGTTGATCCAGACTTAATGTGGTTTATAATTTTTCTGGGAATTTTAGCACCAATTTTATCGTTACTTGTGGCTGCTGCTGGCGGTTTCGCAGTCTTCAGTGCTATTAATAATACGGCTTCTATAGTCAAGGAAAGGATATAAGGAATGGAAAATCCCAAAAGAATAATCTAGTCTTGGCTAGTCTCCTAGCTGCTGAATATATGCAAATTATTATATATAATAGCTGAAGTTTTTTTGGAGGAGGAGATGAGTAAATGGTGCGTTTACTAGAAAAAAAGCAAAGAATAGGAAGTGTTTTGACAGTTTTTGCGATCGCTACCTTCAGTTTACATATATTAGTTTTACTTTTCTTCATATTTCAAGGCATAAATATTCGTCAACTCAGTCTGAGAAAACCTCCCAACTTTGTGCAATTAATAGATGGGAAACCAGTAGCTAATATTGATGATTTAGAAAGAGAACCAGAAGTAATTCGCCGATTCATCAGCAAAACGATGATATCAATGTTTAGCTGGTCTGGAATTTTACCAGCACAAACTATCGAAGAATTTGCCAACCCAAAAGCAGATTTAGGAATTCCGATTAGAACACCCCAAGGCAGTAGCCAAAAAATTAGTACTAGCAGTTGGATAGCTAGTTTTGCCTTATCAGAAGACTTTCGCAAAGGTTTCTTAAGCACAGTTGCAGAAATGACACCGCCAGAAGTTTTCTCTGAAAACCCCAGCCTGGTTATGACATCACAATTAGTTATTAAGCGGGTTTATCCACCAAAACAAATTGCCCCAGGTAAGTGGCGAGTAGGTATGGTAGCTGACTTAATTCAAAAAAAACGAATTGGTGATGCAAAACTAATAACTCCTTTTAATAAAGATTTGCTTGTCCGGGCAACAGATTATTTCGCTAACCCACAAGTCGGCAATAGTACTATTTTGCAAAAAGCTATTTATAGTACCCGATCTGATAAATTAGAAATTTATGAGATTCGTAATTTATGCTTGCTAGATGACTACAATAATTTGAATGAAGAGAGTTTAAAAGAATGCAGAAGTAGAAGTGGTAGCTTCATAAGATAATCAATTTCTAATTTCATTGATAATAGTTAAATTTTAATATAAAAAATAAATTCCTAATGCAGCTACTTAAACCAGAAAATAAAAAAAATAACCCTTTACCAGTCTTAGCAGTAGGAACATTTGGTTTGCATCTGTTTACCTTGCTATTACTAATATTTAACGGGTCTATGTTACAACAGTTAAGTCGGCAACTTACACCTCAAAGTTTAGTACAACTTGTTGATGGTCGCGTTATAACAGTAGACCCACAACAAAATTTAGAGCGACAACCAGAGACGATTCGGCGCTTTGTGGGTGAAACTATGAGCTTAATGCTTACTTGGTCGCAGCAGCAGCCGCCACCAGAGGTCTGGGAAGTTAGTTCCCAACTGGTAGCTGATGATTTTAAACAAAAGCTTAAGTCAGAAATTACTAATTTAAATCCAGATAGCCAATTTGAAACCGTTACTAGAGGAAACGAGAATGTATTAGTAATACAAAAAGTTTCACAACCTACCAAAATAGGCGATGGAAAGTGGAAAGTGGAGATCCTCGCCAATCAATTAATCTTTAACGGTTATGATAAGTTGGGAAAATCAGTTTCCTTTAATAAACAAATTCTAGTTAAAGCTATAGATGAACCAGCAACTTCACTACCAAATGCAGCACTACCATTGCACTTCGCAGCTTACCGCCTCGGTGAAGCTAGGTTAGAAATTTATAATGTCTGTGAAATTCAAGATAAAAATTGTTCTGGGAATCCCAACCAAGTTCTACCATGACTAGATATTCAATTCCCGCAGAAACTCCTCCACAAAATCTATTTACTCTAACTACCGACGATCGCCAAATAGAATCTGTCGAATCTTTTGATTGGGAATCGCGGATGGCAAGGTTGGTGGGCTTTGAAGAAGAATCTTCTTCTGGCTATACCGAAGTTTCAGAAGACTCTGCAACGCCGCAAGAAGCGCTTTCTCAACCACAAGAAGTTCAAACGAAGGAACCTCTTTCATCTAACCCTTTTGCAAAATTAGGTTTAGTGGGGGCTGGTACCTTAGCTGTAGTTTTGGTGGCTGGTTTGTTTTTGTCTCAGTTGATGAACACTAGCAGTCAAAAACCAAAAAATATTGTTTCTCCCCAAGCGCGATCGCAGCCAATTAATGAATCTAGCTCTCAACAGCTAGCAAGCGAAGTAGATACTCTTAAAACGAAATTGGCTCTAACTGAACAAGCAGAGTTAGTGAAAGCCGCCCAACAAAATCTCAGAATGGCAAAACCAACGCCTACAGTAGCCGTACAACCAGAACCGTTAGTTTCTTCCAGAGGTAGACAGAGAGTGATACCAACATCCCCACCAATAGCTTACGTGCCTCGGACAGTCACAGTCGAGCGCATCGTTAAAGTGCCTGTTTCTCAACCTTTGCCAATAGCCCAGCTACCAGTTGTGAAGCCAGAGACTCAACCCGTAGTCATTACAACTTCACCACCGCCACCAAGCCCACTTGAAGAATGGGCAAAGTTAGCAAAATTAGGTAGCTACGGTCAAGTAAATGTCACCGATCAACCTAGTAATGTTGCAGCTACTTATGCACCTCCAAATGATAGCCAGGTGCAACGACAGCCGCCAAACCCCAATCCCGAACAAACTCCACAACCAGAAACTCCTGCTCCTGTGGTTAGTCAAGCGCAACAGCAGGGACAGAAATCTGTAGCAGTAGGAACCAGCGCCAAGGCTGTTTTGGCAACCGCAATATTTGGAGAAACTACTAAGTCAAGTAATGGGAATGACGCAGGTGAAGGGAAAAATGTCTTTGTGATCCGATTGAAAGAACCGCTAAAATCTACCGATGGTGCGATCGCTCTACCTGCAAACACCGAATTCTTAACTGAAGTTCGTTCCCTTTCCGAACAAGGTTTTTTACAGATGAATGTAGTAAAAGTTGTCTCGCAAAATAATGGCAACCTTACAGAAAGAAGCTTACCCACCAATGCAATTATTATTCGCGGTACCCAAGGTAAACCTTTAATCGCAAATAAATTTCCCAGTCAAAGTTCGTCCATAGCATCAATGGATGCAGGACTATTCGTTTTGGGAGGTATTAGCAAAGCCGCAGAGTTAATAAATCGCAGTGACACCGAACTCCAACCACTTATTTCAACAGTTACCAACGCCGATGGCACTACCAGCAGCAGCAGCCAACTTACAACTGTGACTACCAACAGACGCAACCTTGCAGCTGGTGTTGTAGAAGGTGGTTTGAACTCTGTAGTACCCCAAATTGCCCAACGCAATCAACAGGCGATCGCCCAAATGTCACAACAAACAAATGTTTGGTTTTTGCCAGCCGGTACAAATATTGAAATATACGTTAACCAAGTAACCCAATTTTAGGAGCTAGAATTTATACCAATTTTAGATTGTTGATTGGGTAATGGTAATTGGTAATAGTTTTCTTTCTATCTGCATTGTCTCCACTTGTTTTATCTACCAATGTCCTCCATTTGCAACGATGAAAAAGAATACTAACTTGTCAGGAAATACGCTAAATAATTCTTATTTCCTACCAATAGCTTCCTTAATTTTCTCGGTTGCTATATTGTTATTGGCAGGTCGGGCTGTAGCTAATAACGCCGTTCTGCGTTCCATCTTTTCCTGCCAAGCGCAAGGCTTAGGCGGACTAATACCTACAATTGATGTTTCGTATCAACAAGGAACAAACTTAAGCTTTATTCCGGCTGGAGAAGTAATTAAAAAAGTTTGGTTAAACGATCCATCACAGGTAACTATGGATTTTGATGGGCCAGTGTGTATGCAGTTTGGTTCCAAACCTGATAATAGTGCAGGAGATTGTAAAAACTCAGCAGCGAATGTCATTCAACTCAGACGAATTAAAAAACTGGATATTCCTGGGCTTCCAACCACTAGCAATACACTTTTAACAGTTGTTACTGAAGCGCAAGGGAAAAATAAGTTGTATACTTTTCGAGTGATGTATGGAACAGATAACCCTGAATATCACACTTTAGCTGTTTTTCCCGATCCTTCTGGTAAAGAAGCCTCTTGTGTCAGAGTTTCACAATAAACTTTTAGTAAAATTACCCTACAGGGCGACGGAAATCACTCCATAACAAGCGCTTGATAAACGCTAGAATTTAAATGTATTGGCTTAATCAGCCGTTCCCAGCCGCCATCTTTATAAATCTTCAGATAAAAGATAACCACAAATTCTAAATCTGTGTAAATATAAAGAAAAGCTTAAGAGGTTACAGACTCATGGTGACTGCTAAAATGATGCAACAGCTTTGGACTGTAATCGAGTCTACCCAGGTCAACACCCTGCTCCATTTTGACGATGCAGCTTTAGTACAATTGCTCCTCCAGCAGTTAAAAGCAAAGCAGGTAATTGATGCCCAGGCAGATAGCAGCCTCAATACTTATATAAAATCTAAACTGCCTCTTATTCGTGATACGGCTGAAGGTCGGTTATCCTTCGGGCAAGGCGGCAATCATTAGCACGAGAAATCGATTGCTCACTGCCAAGCATACGCTCAGAGTTCAAACAGTTGAATATTATGAATCACTGGCTAGTAATTGCCCTAGTAGCTTATCTCATTGGAGCAGCAATTGAAGGGGTAACTACAGCCAGTCAGCTATCTCGTTCAGTACCAGAACTAGCTAAAAGTACACAAGATCGCCCTTCAGAATCTCCCACTGACCCTAGTTCAAGTTGGCGAGTTTTGGCTGCCGTCGCCTCAGTAAGTATTTGTGGAGCTTTTTTCTGGCCTTGCCGCCTTATCCACCGTTTAATTAAAGGGAACGTTCATTCCTAAGCTTAAACCTGGCTGAACAAAAAATATATTTACAGGTGGTAAATTAAGCTATTTGTTCTGGTTCCGTCGCTACATTTTGCCCAATTTTTGGCTCAGTACCAGCAAACAGTCGTTCAATATTAGTGCGATGGCGCAAAATCACATACAATCCGCCGGCAATCCCAAACAGAATATAGGGTAACGGCTGATGCAAAAATACCATGAAAATGGAAACTGCGATCGCACCTGCAATTGAACTCAAAGAGACAATCCGCGATATCGCCACAACAACGGCAAACACACCGGCTGTTGCTAAACCTACCTGCCAACTCATAGCCAACAAAATCCCCAAGCTGATAGCAACAGATTTACCACCCGTAAAGCCCAAAAAAATCGATTTACTATGTCCCAAGATGGCAGCTAACCCAGCTAAAGTTACGATCCACGGTTGCCACAGTTGTACATCTACCCTTGGGGGGATAAAATTTTGACTTGAGGCAAAATTGAATAACCAGTAAACTAGAGCGATCGCTAATACTCCCTTTAAGGAATCAAGTACTAAAACGAATGCTCCTGGCCCTTTCCCCAAGGTTCTTAGCACATTAGTTGCGCCAGTGGAACCCGAACCAATTTGCCGAATATCAATACCCTTTAACTGCTTCACAGCAATGTATCCAGTGGGAAAAGAACCCAAAAGGTAAGCTATAAGTACAATTACGCCGCACAGAGTTAACCAGATAGCCATAATAAAATTTAAAAATCTAGAGAAATACCTCTTAATACCCTTTCTTTTTGAAAATGCGCCTATAGCAATTAAACAAAACTACATACTAGAGAGGCAATTCCTGAATTGCCCCTATGTAAATACAGTCAAGCATAGAATTGGTATGACCAATGACTAATTAAAAATCATCATCATAGTTTCTCACGGTTTTGGGATCGGGAGCAAAAGCTAACCACAAAGGAAATTGCAGTAGGGACAAACTGATTTGCTCCTCAGAGTCGTCAATGATAATTAAAGGCAATTGATTGGCTTTCGTCAATCGGTCTGCTTTCTGAGCCAGAGCATCAGATGCCTCAAATAATACCACGCCTCGGTCTGGGCCGAAATCTGGGCGACCGATTCCCAGACAGTCTTGCAAGCCGCGCCGCCATTCACCTAATCGCTCTGGTGTATTAGCTAAGACTAAAGTACGAATGCGATCGCCATACAGCTTGTGTAATATCGAAATTGCAGATGAGGCAATCAGAATATTTTGTAAGCGGCTGCCCATTGTCCGCAAACCACCCCGTCCCCCTTGGGTAAAAAACCAGTTAGAAACTCGTTCTGCGTGGATTGGTTCAAAGGTACGGCGTAGTTGCCATGCTGGGCCGTAGTAATCAGGTTTATTGCGGTATTGGTCAATTAGGCGGCGAATTTGCTTTGTAGTATCTTGAAACTGCTGTTGGGCAAATTGCGGTATTCCAGGTTGGGGTTCAACTGGTTTAGCCTCTTTTACAGATGGTTTTTCTCGTTCCACCACAGTTGGTGTTAATTGCAACTGTTCAGCTGCAACAGCCAAATCCTGTAAGCTACCCGTGAGATAGTCTTTAAAACCCTGTACCCGAATTGCTAAGTCTTGGGATGTACCAGCAAAAGTGGTTCGCATCTCGTTGCGGATACGTTCTTGACGACGTTCTAGTTGTTCTACAGAAATTTGTAGGGTTTGTTTGCGTTGTTCTAACTGCACCAGCGACTCTTGCACGAGTCGTCCCAGTGAAGTTTGAGTTTCACTCACTTGTACCTGAAGGTTTTTGTAAAAAGCTTGCAGCTTGGCTATTTCTTCTTTTAGGGCTACTTCAGCGCTCTGCAACTCTGCCACTCGCTGCTCTGCTTCTGCATATAATAAAGATCCTATTTCTGACCCCAGTGCGGTATTTTCTGGTTCCGACTGCGCCACAAACTCGCCATTTGAATTTTCTGTTAGCTCTACTGTAGTATCTACCACTTCTGCATTGGAGATGAGTGGCTCAAAAGTTGCGTAGTCTTCTGATGAGCTAACGCCTCCTGTTTCTCCCACTGACTCAACAGATGGATTGACTGGATGTTCAACTGCATTGTTCTGTTCTTGTATTTCTGCCAACCGCTCATCAATTGGTTCTGGGGTTTGAGATGCCTCTGGGTTCATAAACAATAGTGTAATTCCTATGACGCGAATAAATAGCTTTCAGAAATATTACAATTGACCGGCTATAAAAGTCGTGAGTAATGAGTGCTGAGTTATGAGTTTAGATCGAAACGACTCAGCACAGATGAGACTCATACCAGTTCTTTATAAAGCTGCATAAAATCAACTTTAGTAATATTTGGGGATTTTGCCCCAATTTCGGGATAAACCTCAGATTTAATCAGTATCAGCACTAAATACGACTAAATACGCGGGCAACGTTGTTCTAAGCAAGTTTTCAAGGTGTTAGGGTCAAACAAAATCGGCAAAAAGTGAATACTTTTAATTTCTTTAAAGTAAAACAGGATAGGGACTCCATTCCAGAAAATCCGCCAGTTTTGCCATTCCTGGTAAGGAAAGCGCCGAATTAATTTTTCGCCTCTGTAAATATCTAAGTCGGTGACGGTAAATTGCAAACGCAGCGTTAACGCCTGAAACATGAGAAACAAACCAAATAGTGTGAAAATGGAGCCTACCCACGGTTGTACCAACAGTAGGGGAATAGCAGTAATTACCAACACTATAGGTATGTTGTAACTAGGCTTTAGTTCCACAGTTGATGTGGAGTTAGGAGCAAATGAACTGGTCACAGTCTTAAATCCTGCTTTATTTAGTAGGCATATCTCCTATTTTAGGAGTCAGGAACTAAGAGTGAGGAATTCGGAGTTTTAACTCATAACTCTTAACTCCTGCACAGACGCGATTAATCGCGTCTCTCTTATAAGCCTTTCAAGAATGCACTGCCAAGCCCTTGAAACATTAACCAAGAAAGAAAGAAGTTGCTAACAAATATAATCAGTAAGGCAGTCACAACAGCAGTTGTGGTTGACTGTCCTACACCTTTGGCTCCTCCTGTTGTCGTCAACCCCCAACTGCAACCAATTACGGCGATTAAAATTCCAAAGCAACACGCCTTAATCATCGCACTCAAAATATCCCAGATGCCAAGAAAGTTACGGGCTGAGTCTATAAATACCGTATCAGATAGGTTGTAGACATTTGTAGCAATTAGAAATCCTCCGAACATCCCTGTTACCAAAGATAAGAGGGTTAAAATTGGTAGCATCAAACAGCAAGCAAGAACGCGGGGAATAACCAGGTAATCGATTGGATCTGTTTTTAACATCAACATGGCATCGATTTGTTCTGTGACTCGCATGGTACCGATTTCGGCTGCAAAGGCAGAACCGACTCGTCCCGCCAAAACCACTGCTGTCAACACAGGAGAGAGTTCTCGTGTCAACGCTACAGAAAGCACTCCGCCGATAATGTTTCCTGCGCCAAAGTTGATAAATTCCCGCGCCACCTGAATGGTAAACACCGCGCCGACGAAAATAGCCGTCAATAGGGCAATAAATAGGGAATCGGGCCCAACTGCTGCCATTTGTTCCAAGGTGTTGCGCCGATGGATTTTGCCTCTCAATAGGTGAACTAGGACTTGCCCACCCAGAAAAATCGCCGCCAGCAATCGCTGACTCCATTCTCCTAAACTGGATTTGGATGTAGTCTGGTTCAATGTTCTGTAGCTAACTCGGTAACTGCCTTAAGAATAGCGGAAGTCATTGGGATAGGGAATGGGGGATTGGGGATTGGGGATTGATTATTTCTCCTTCCTGCCTCTTACTCACAATGGGGGTGATTATTAACTTAGATTAAAGATGCTCTCAGAAAATGAAGCTGTTACTAAAGGTACCGCAAGCCAATAATATAGGTGTTAACTTAGTTTTAACCTTGATTTTGCAAGGCTTTTGGAGATTTAATTCATTTTATTATATCCCCAGCACGTGCTGTAACTAATAGCCGTTTATTTTAATTAAAACTTAAGATTCTTGACAGATTGTCTGCTTAGGAGCGATCGCACGTATTGTAGAAAATGACAAACCGCTATCTAGCTATTGTCATCTCTACTCACGGAGTTTGTCGTAAATGACTATTTTCATTAACTTTCTCCGCTCTTTACTACTCACAATCATTTTTAGTTTTGTCGCTCCCATCTTCCTCGTTGGCGGCGGACTGCTGTTTCTATCCCTCATTGGTTCCTTTCCAGGTTTACAAGACTTAACAGAGGCGATCGCTACTCAGATTATGCACTTTCTTGCCACCTTTGGCAGTGGAACTCCCCTCCGGGGATTATTTGTGATTAGCTTGACCTGTAGTTTCGTTGGGGCGCTGTTTGATACGTATGTTTGCTATCGGTATCAAATTTTACGGATAGATTCCTGAAGAGTGTAAATAGCTTCGTCAGGTATTCATGGCCTGTACAACAGAGGAAAAATTGATATTTTCCAAAGTGAAAGTACTACTGGTCTTAACCTAAATAGGGATTAGTGTTGCTGAATGAATTTTTATTAATTAAATTGAATACCGAAATTATTAAATTAAATACTTATTGTTAATTAGTTATTAGTTATTAATTACTGAGGATTTTTGCATGGGCGCGATCGCAGTAAAACAATCCTAAAACAGTCAAAAAGCTAGTATAGTAAGGGCTTTGAAACTTTGAATTATGCAAAACAGCTAAAATAGTCTGTGCTAAACCACCATGTTGGACGCTAAACTAGAGTTTGGCATTTTGTATTGACTGCAATTTTTCAGGAATTTATTAATATTCATCGAGAATATCAAATAAAACTCACTGCAAAAGATAAAAACTTCCTTAAAATCCTGATGAGCAAAATGCCTGCTCATGTTTCTTAACAGAGCAAAGGAGGTCGTCTGACCTTTGGGGATCTTATATTAAGTTTATTACGAGGTATGTTTACAGCTCATGGTTTGGCCGTTTAAGCCCAAGTTTAGAAAACAAATTGCGCGGATTGAAATTACTGGTGCGATCGCCGGTGCTACTCGCAAACGCGTCCTAGAAGCACTGAAAACTGTAGAAGAAAAGAAGTTTCCGGCATTATTGCTACGTATTGACAGCCCTGGCGGTACAGTCGGAGATTCTCAAGAAATCTACAGTGCCCTGAAGCGTCTGCGCGAAAAAATTAAAATCGTCGCAAGCTTTGGCAATATTTCGGCTTCTGGAGGTGTCTACATCGGTATGGGAGCGGAACACATCGTCGCTAACCCAGGGACAATTACGGGTAGTATTGGTGTGATTTTGCGCGGAAATAATTTGGAACGCTTGCTAGAAAAAATTGGTGTTTCCTTCCAGGTAATTAAGTCTGGGCCTTATAAAGACATTTTGGCTTTTGACCGGCAGCTGACTCAACCAGAAGAAAACATCCTGCAAGAGTTGATTGACACAAGTTATCAACAGTTTGTCCAAACGGTAGCTGATGGCCGTTCTTTAACAGTAGAAGCTGTGAAAAGTTTCGCTGATGGTCGGATTTTTACTGGACAGCAAGCCCTAGAATTGGGTGTTGTAGACCGCCTGGGCACAGAAGAAGATGCCCGTCGCTGGACAGCAGAATTAGTCGGACTCGATCCAGAAAAAACTCTCTGCTATACCCTAGAAGAACGTAAACCCTTATTGAGTCGTCTTCTACCAGGGAGTCGTCAGGTTTCATCAGGAATTCGAGCTGGTATTGATTGGCTTGAATTTGAAATGTCTACTAGTGGTTTACCGTTGTGGTTATATCGGCCATAAATGGTTATTTGTCATTGGTCATTTGTCCTTTGTCCTTTGTTCAGAGTCAAATAACCAATGACCAATAGACCAATGACCAATGACTAATTAAGGAGGATTTTGGCGTGGAGTGGCAAATGCGGGCTATTCGTGGAGCAACAACTGCTTCAGAAAATACTGTTGAGGCAATTCGAGAGGTGGTGACAGAACTACTAGATGAATTGGAAAACCGGAATCAATTCCAGCCGACGGATATGATTAGTGTGACTTTCTCTGTGACACGTGATTTGGATGCGATTTTTCCAGCTGCGATCGCCAGAGCGCGACCAGGTTGGGATAATGTGGCTATGTTGGATGTGCAACAAATGCACGTTGAAGGTAGCTTACAGCGCTGTATTCGGTTCTTAATTCACGCTTATCTGCCAGCCTCCGCCTCAATTCATCATATCTATTTACGCAATGCCGCTAGCTTGCGTCCCGACTGGAATTTGCCTCAGCCTTTACAAGCATCACACCCAGCAGTTAAGTCAAAAGTGTAAATTATTTCAGAAAATTCATGTAAAAAACTACAAAATTATCTGCTGATGTTGATTTGTGAAGGTGGTTTGCAATGAATCATGAAAAACATCTCACTGCAATACTTGTTCCATTCTATTTAGGAGAACAAAAAGATTCACAAGGTCGCACGATTCAAGAGATGTGGGCTTGGGATTTTGAAGAATTAGAGTGTGCCCACGATTACATTCAGTGGTTGTTTCCTTTGCTTGAGCGAAGTGCATTCAATCCTGATGCACCCATCGTTGATGAGGAAGTAATTCAAGTATTTCAAAATAACCCCCACCTCCGTCAAAATTTGCTGCACTCCTTGACAGTTATGCTTCAGTTTTATGGGTTGCAACGCCACGAAAGTAATGACGGAAAAATAGTTGTCAGCCAATCAGAAGACTATCAAAATCGCAAACGCGAATGGGTCTGTATATTTAACCACAATTATCTTCGCATCACCTGGATATTAAAGTGCTTAATCACATTCGGGTTGGAGAATGAAGCCGAAGCATTTTATGAATGTTTGCGGCAAATCTACCGTGAAGATAGCGATCGCATTGGAGGTGAAACATTTCAGTATTGGACAAATGCAGTGAAACCTAATACAACAATGTAACAATCTCGTTGGATGCCGATGGGATTGAAACTGCTGGCTAACACTAAAAGCCTACAAATATCAACACTTTAGTTAGTCTTAGCTTGATGCCAAAGAGTATCAACAGTCACAAACTCATAGCCTTGTTGTAGCAGTCGCGGAATGAGAATGTGAATTATGGCAGCAACATCTTCTCCACCGCAAACACCATCATGCAAGACAATCAGCGAACCATTTTTTACCTGCTGCATAACTCGCTCTACCACAGTGTTGACACCTGGCCGCACCCAGTCTTCTGGGACAACGCTCCACATGACTGGGCGATAATTCCACTGAAAAAATAATTTTAAACTAGCAGGTGTAAAAAAACCATTTGGGGGGCGGACATCTCGCACTTGTTCGGGTTGTAGATTGCAAGCATTGTAGATAGCAGCTTGGGTTTTTTCTAAACTGTCCTTCAAGTCATTTGGGGAAAGTAGGGGAAAAGAGCGATGATCGTAGCCATGCAATCCGATCCAGTGGCCGCTACCGCTAACGGCTTTAGCGATCGCTGGTGAACGGTTGACGCAAACACCCAACCAAAAAAAACTAGCTGTAATCTGGTAGCGGTCTAACACTGCCAAAACTTGGGGTGTGTATTGAGGATGTGGCCCATCATCAAAGGTTAGTGCGATCGCTTTAGTATGAGGATTTCCACGCCAAAGGCAATTGGGAAAACTCGGTTGGAGAATACGATAGACAATTGGGAACAAGGGAGCTAGTTGCATTTGCGTTTATCTGCTACTGACAACTTTTTGTAGATGTTGCTTGCGAATTGTTTCGAGATTGCTTAGTTGTGCTAATGCGGGTAATTTATATTTCTTGTAACTCAGATTTTAACCTCCAAAGTCAAATGTTCATCCCTTGGAAGACCGCATCTCTGTGTGTTTGTGCTAATGTTGCACTAATTGGGGTCGTAGACATAGAAATCACTCTCCAGTAAGTTTCTCAAATCTAGAGTGCCCAGATATACAACATAAATTTTCATTCATAAAATAAAGCTGGTTATTCTAATAAAGACTGATTAGGTGTTAACTCGCTCTCAAAACGGCTATAAACGACTTGGGTTGGATACCAAGAAGAAAACCAGTACAAATCTTGAATAACTTTGTCAGAATTACTCGCATCTGCAAACTCAAAATGAACCAGAGCTAAATTATTCAATCCAACTACTTCTCGCCCGTCTTGAAACCAACGAAATTTCCAAAACATCAGGGATTGTAACCATTTCCATTTAGCATTCTCGGCTCGTTTCCAGGGAGCTACCAATGGTGATATATCTGCTCCAAAGCGAGAAGTCTGAACGCTGTTTCGAGGTATCCACTCCAGCACACAATGCCAGTCAGAGTTAGTCAGCATCTGGCGATTATGGTGTAATTGTTTTGCAGAAACTTCTACCATATTGGGTGGATGAATCCACCCGATCCAATGTCGCACCTTTTCTGGTAGCAGCCAATCTTTCAATCGTGTATGAATTAGCCGCGTCAAAGTTTCTTCATTCTTCAATGCACTAGCGGTTAACTGCACTAAGACAGACTGCAATTTGGAATGGGTGCGTGTATAAGACAAGTGAGCAACAGAACTGTAATGGATATCTCCAGAGAGAATAACTATTTGTTGACGTTCTTCAAACAAGGTGATTAGAAATTTCGCCAGTGCCCTCATATTAATGTTCCAAGCATCTCCGACATCAGTTGAAAAAACTTTCTCTTGTTTTAAGTTCCAATGGTGAATCCAATCAACGACTTGCATTCCAAATACATTCGTGGGTGCAATCACAAATGTATTTTGAATCTGAGTTTCTTCAACTACTTGTTGTAAAGGTAAAACTAGTTGTTGCTCAAAGGCTTGCGGAGACAACAGCATCGGCGGCGCGATTGGTTTTTGATCGGCTGGATAACCGCGCCAAGTGCGTGTATCTAGCACAATTACTTCATGGCAATCGCTCCTGACTATATAGTGCCAAGTGAGTGCTTCCGGATCTCGATCCAGAATAAATACCGCACCGTCTCGGACTAAAATAGGTAAGCCTGTAGCGGGATCGTTGGCTGGCATCCCGACATAACGAGCGATCGCTTCATCAGCCTTTGCATCCATCCCAAGGGAAGCTGACCAAGCTTGTGCAGCCGTCAACAGCTTTTCACCGGCTTTACCCTTTGCAAATTGCTCTGGTGTATTGCCCCACCCTTGAAATACCGTGTAAGCTAACAAGGCATTTTGGACTATTCTTCGCCCCAAGGGACGACCCAGCACTCGCAAACACCAAGCTTGGTTTAAGTTCCAGTCATCACTAACATCATGGTCATCAAAGATAGTGTACGTGGGAATATTAGCAAGGGCGCGACGCACTTTCCAAAGCGTATAGATGAATTGCCGTAAATGCCAGACCGCTTGGTTCCAGTCTTTGATAGCATGGCGATCGCGCGTTACTTGATGTCCTTGGGGAAATGTAGTCGGCCAGCACACTGGCGACCAAGCTAGTAAATAAGTAGCGTAATATTCACCCAGGCTGAACAGATGACTGTTAACTTTTTCCGATTTATTATGTAATCCTGCGGTCAAACCAGCTTGATTTGTGGCAACATCAGTCCGCTCTCCAGGGGGTAGCTGCTGGGGGGTGCAGTAAACTCCATTTACTGGCAGTTGTTCTTCCCAACCCAACAGGGCATCACCCAGACTAGTGGCAACCCACAGCGATGGATCTGCTACATCATCACCGTAAATTTGATCTCCAGTGAGGAACAGCTGATGAGGGCGATGTTGGGGTTGATTAGCTGAAGCCTCAATCAAACTGTCAAGAATCGGCAGTGCATCAAACCCATGACCATGAGGTTTACGGCAGGAAGCATGGACAATTTGCAAATCTTGAAGACGGTTTGGCGGCAGAACAAAGGTTGGTTTCTGATGCTCAAAGTAGCTGATGCTGACTGTAGGAGAAGAATTTGAGCATAATGCTTGTTGCATTTGCCGGGTTTGGTCAGCAAGCGTAAACTGGAGGTCGTATGCATAGATGTAACCTCCTGTTAGGCGATACCCAATTGGAGATCGAGCCGTTATAGCAACTACATGAAGATTTTTACCTAGAGCAAAGCTCGATCGTTCTGCCTCCAACAAGCAATTTCCTAGCGCTTCACCATCATTTGTTGTTTCATAAACCTTGAGTTCTACTTGACAAGACTGTTTTAGAGCCACCCATACTGTCACTGACTCTGGTTCAGTATGTTTTAGAATTGGCCCCGCCAAAATTAGCGGCAGTTGTTGTAAAAACTCGTCCCCAGCTTGATACTTCACTCTAGTAATTATCCTTTGTCCACTCAAACTAAAATTCATTAAGCAAGAGTCATTCCCTTTTTGCGACATTTTAACTGTCCAGTGAACTATCTATACTGCTCACTGGACAGTTAATTAATTTTGCTGGTTTGCGTTCGCCCTTGGCGTTGGCGCAGCTATCGCTCTAGATAACTCTCTAAATAATAGATTCGCTACCTTAGACATCAGCTTATTTTGTAAGTGCTTGCCGTTGAGTAGCTGTTTACCAGAACCATCAACATTTTTTTTGAGCGTTTCTTTGTAATCAGCAATTTCCCTCCCTATAAGATTATCAGGCAACCGTCCATCGACTTCGATCTTAGTGATCACGTGCTGCCAGAAGTTCATTCGACATAGAGCGCTGCCGGCTCCTTTTTCAACTAATTTGTCCCCAGACTGCTCTAAGACAGTTCCCATGCCTAGCCTGAGCTTGAAAGCGTCTCTTGAACGGTTGCGCTTGACTCGCTTGACATCACCAGGGAGAAATTTCACCACAGATTTACCATTCTCGCGGCTAACTTGTTTTTTCTTTACCTCCCGGATTTCTCGTTCAATCAGTTGTTTACCATTACTCAGAAAAGCTTCAAAGGGGTAAATTCGGCTGAGTAAGCGAGCGCGAATCCTAAGACCAAAAGCAAATTGGTCAAAAATCAAGTTGTAAATTAAGAAAAGCTCATCATTGACCAGCGACTTGAGATTTGTTTCTAGTCGCTGCTCCTCGATGTCGATGTCACACAACCAATCGGCATGAAGGCGAACAGTCGGATCTATGGCTAACCCAAATTGCACCGCCGCCGATTGCTGGTACTTCTTGGATATGGATTTGTAACTTTGTGGGTGTACCTCTAATTCCCTTTCGGCCAACCAGCCCCAAAGCGGCGGAACGTTACCCAATTTAGTACTTTCAGTTTTACTGTGTGCTTTTTCTGGGAATTGCCACGCTAGGATCTGGCGAGTGTAGTTAATAATCGGTGATTGAACACGGTTTAGGTGTTCAAGTTGCTGAACCAGTTCTCGCACTTGGTCAATTAGCTCTGGACGGTGCATTAGAAATTGACGTGGGTTAAGTTCACCAGACTCTAAATAGTTTTCCTGATCTACAGCGTAGGCAGCCATAGCTAAAGCATCGGCCTCATCAGATTTATTAGGTAGATTCTTTCCACCGCGATAGCGGCGTAACTCAATGTGACCAACCCAGAGTATATTTATTCCTAAGCTTTCCAGAATTCTCGCCCATAACCTAGAATAATGATTTCCTGTCGGTTCAAGGATTGCCACATCAGGTTTATTCTGGGTTACATAATCAGCAAAATCAAAAGCTGATTTCTGCTTGCTTTTGCGCTTGGGACTAGAGTAAAAAGTTGGGAATAAAGTGTTAGCTTTAGTTCTGCTTTTTTGCCAGTAGGTCTTCAATCCACCTATAGGATATTGTGTTAAAATATGGCAAGTTACGCTTGACTTACTAACATCAACTCCCAAGGATATAATAGATTTAATTGTCATGGTTCGGCTGATTAATCGGGGTTTTTTGACATTCGTGTTGCTACCACGAATTATTTAAAAGCCCAGTTTGTACGCTTGAATCCCCTAACACCCCACCAAAAGAGGGGCGCGATTCACTCTTAACGCTGGGTTTAACCCGGTAGTTCTAGAGAAGGTGCGCTTGAAGTATCCAACACCCCACTTTTGGGTGTGCGATTCATTGCTAACGCCCCATTCTCTAGAAACAGTGGGACGGGTGCTTTGGACACAACCCGCAACGGTGGCATCGTTTCCACCGTTTCGGCTACTGTGTCAGGTAGCCCACGCTGTTAGCGCGATCGCAATTACGATTCATCAGGCGGTTTTAAATCTTTAATAGAATCAACTATTTCCTGGATTTCTCGACTAGATAATTCTCTGTATTGCTTACTAGCTATTCCACTTACATATTCTTTCCATGCTTTTATTTCTTCCCCTGTTAGTTTGGCAAGAAATTGTATAGCTACTCCCATAGCTAAAGTGTTTAGTACAAATACATCCTTGGGTACAAGAACAAATTTATCAAGTGATTCCTTAGTCATGGTCATCGGAATAATCTGTTAAATGGTTTTCGATAAGTTCTTCTAGTTGTTCTAAGGCTGGCTCAAGTATTTGCTTAAGCTTTTCATCCGTTGTGTTGTCTGCCAGTTCTTCACCAGAGATAAACTTCACTCCAGCGTTAATTTTATTTTTGATAGCCTCTAATAATTGCCAGACTTCGTAATAGTCCCAATCTGGATCTGGTTGGGAAATATTCAAATTATTCATAAATTTCGTCCTCATCAAATTCGTCGTAACCAACTAATGAATATGAGTTTTCGGGGTCAACTTGATTGAGAACATCAGTCATTGCTCGACCACTCAAAACTTCAAACACTGAGTAGCTACGACTAGCGATCGCAAATTCAATCTTCCTCATCTTTAGAGCTTGCTCCAGTTCTGGAGTTCTCAAGCGTGGGTCAACATCCTCAATAGAGTTAATCGGCGGCGGCACTTCATCCCCTTCAATCCAGCGATCGCGCTGGCTGTTATAAAATTCTGTGTATGCACGAGTACTCGGTGGCTGTGGTGCAGTTTCAAAAAAATCCGCCAGTTCCTTTTGCCTTTGGATACCTTCGTCGCCGCATTCCATAGAGTCAACCCACTGATGCTTCATAGCAAAGCCACCAACGCCGACTGCCCCAGATGCAACTTCAGTTGGATCAGCACCAGAACTGTCAGCAATAAGTTGAGCTATGGCGATAGATTGAATGCTACTGAGGCGTTCCAAATCAATAATCCACAGAGCTAGTTGTTCCCCGTCAGTTGTTTTGACTCGCTCCATTGGGAAAGGGTCACGCACGGGTATGCGTCCCCCTGTAAAGAGTTTTAAGATTGACTCGTAAGGATTGCCGGGTTTGAGTTTCACCCAAGTATCATGTTTAGTCATAGCAAAAATGTGATATTTTTTACTTGTACAAGTTTGAAGTGTTGGGAAAAAGCGATCGCACTTCTCCCAAAGCGCGATCGCAATTCAATTACCCCCCGAACTGTTTTCTAAGTCGCTCCAGCAGCGCTGCCCCCTCCCCATAGCGCTTGCCAGTGAAGCCAAGGACTTCCGTCACGATCGCACTATCACTTTTTCCACCTCCCAGGCGTTGAATTAGCCGCCAAAGTACCCGGTCATTCTCGGAACAATTTTCCTCCAAATCCGCTCTCGAAGCGGGTTTAAGGTCATTTTTAGCCTGTTTTTCGGGGTTGATCGCGAAGTCAACGTAAGGTTGTACTATGGTCGAACCACCGCGAACTGTTGCGGCTTTCATCTCCCTGTATGGAGGGAGTTTCAAGGGCTGATCGTCAAGTAAACAGTGTGACTGGTCAGTTTTTAACCAGTTAATAAGCTGCTCATTTTTCAATGATTTGGCGTGGGCTATCGCCTTTTTACCGAGGCGAATACGGTAGAAAGCATCAGCTAAATCGCTCTTACCGTCTAGTCCCCAGGCGGCTACTCGGTCATATTGGCTGAGAAGAACAGCAAAACGTCGGGCTTTACGTCCCCTCCTGGCGTGACGTTCTAGCCATTCGCCGGAACTTGACACTTTTGATACCAGTTCGGGGTACTCTTCCGCGATCATGACTCGTTCAGTTCCAGCCAAAGCACCATCACCGCGTTCGTTCCGTAGCTTTAGCTGGTTGCTTAAATCGTCTAGATCCTCAGCCATACCGCGCTCAATTGCGGCCCAATTTTCGCCTTTACCAATTACCTCAAGCCCTTGCCAGTCGGTCGGTGTACCTTCACACTCGTAGACGCGAACCCGTCCGCCCACTGTGTAGGCTAGGTATTGGGCTAGGGTTGATTTGCCAGTACCCATCTCGCCGATGATCATTACCTGTTTACCCTCAATGGCGGCGATGATATCGGTGATGATTTCCAGTGGTTCCTCAATTACCGCAGCGCTGGCTTCAATGACTTGAGACATGGGAACACCAGCATAAGGCAAGGCATCGTAAACCTTCAGGAGTTTTTTGATGGCGTTCTCGGTAGCTTGGGTGATGGTAATACCCAATTTCAGGGCAGCAGTGACACCATAAAGACTAAACAGCCCAAGGGAAAAGGCTACACGCCCTATTCCCCATGCACAATAACGTCCAAGGGTTTTGGCATTGGGTAAATGCATCTCTACCCAGGTGTGGGCTGTGGTGGATCTTGGGGGCGCTGCAACTTTGATATCTATTAGATCATTTGCCATATTGCACCTCAATTTTTAAGTAAAAAGGATGCTGAGTTTGCTGTTTACAAAGTGCAATGATGCCGATGATTAGCGCTGAAGCAATGAGAATCAGAATGAAAATTTGATTCATCCTTTCACCTCAATTTCAGGGATTTCAGGAACCGTAAGTGTTGGTGGATCAACTTCACAACTTAGGTAATCAAGCGCTGTTTGAGCATCACCTAGAGTCAGGTCTGGGTAATATCCTTTGGCTACAAGTAGTTTGTAGTCTGGATGAATAGCTATTTCATCCATTAGCTGTGTGGCTTGATTAATTAGTTTGATCAGTGGTGTCATCAGCCGATCCTCTTATACATGAAGGAATTGCTAGCAGAACCTTCACCGGCTACCAGTTCATCGTCTGGGGTATCGGCTATGATGTCAGCCCAGCCTGTTTTATCGTTGTTGCGGATGTTATTTTCTGCGATCGCACCCAGCCCAGGACGGGCCGATTCAAATTCGTCAACTACTTTCTGTTCTTTGGGTTTTAGTGGTTTCATGGTAAGTTTTGATTAGCTAGTAGACGATTCAATCGTCTTTTAACAAGCTCCAGGTCAAGACTGGGGCTTGTTTTGATTTGGATGATTTGACAAGGAGACTCGAAAACAGACACCGCCGCCAACCATGATCACCTCACGATCTGCAAGGCGAACAGCTTTGCTACGGCTGACTTTCATTAGGGGAAATGAACCATCTGCTGAAAGACTAAACATTTCATAATTCTTCAGGGAGTCCCATTGAACCCCTGTCCTGTCAGCCAAACCTGAATAATCGACTGAATTCATATCTGCAATCGCGGCGGCAGCTTGTAAAATTGGCAAGTTGCGTTTGCGCTTGTCTTTCTTTGGCTTTTCTTCGGCGCTTAGTGGTGTTTTAGTGCCATTGCTAATGGCTTCTAGTATTTCCATAGTGATTGCATATTAGGGTTATGGTGAGTTTTAATCATGCTCAAGCAGCACTTAAATAGGTCTTAAGTGACGGTTAAATCGGTGTTAGAGGTGTTTAACTACTGCTTTAGCAGTCAGGTCATTTTGGTCAAAAGCTTGTTATCACTGAGTTTTAGCACTTTTTAGTTTCCCTCCTCCCCGTCTTCGGTTTCACCGATCACTATTTCTACGGTGTTAATCACAGATTGGTAATCAACGATCGCAAATTCAGTATCGTCAACATCTCTTATGACTACTACCGTCTCAAGAGGATAATGCTTCAGGTTTTCGATCAGTTCTCGGATTGTGGTTGGCATGTTGGTTCATGGGTAAGTTTGTTTCATGTAAAGGGTGTTTCCGCTCCGGGCAATGGTGCGGGTGCTTTCTCCGGTTTGACCACGCAAGGTCTAGGCGTGGGGGAGCGAGATCACAGAAGCTTTACTTCTGAGTGAGAGACTGAAAAAAGACCAATCAAATAACGCACTTTTCCGAAGCCAGTTAGCTTGGCTGGTCTTTTGTTGTCTATACAAGTCTCATTATGAGGCTTCATTGTTGCTTATGTCAACAAGAGGCTTCATAATGAGATACGAACGGGTAAGATGAACGCAAAAAGCAAACGACAGAAACAGGAGAGTGATTCACCATTGGACGCTCTAAGGATAGAACGAACCGATTTAAACCAAGATGAACTCGCTATGCGTTGCGGTATTCCTAGAGCCACCTACCAAAGATGGATCTCAGGAAAGACCGAAGCCCGGCTCACCGTATCTCAATTTAAAAAGTTATGCCATGAACTAAAGATTGAGCGAGTTAACGAGTTACCCGAACATTTTGGGCCCCAGTCCAAGTAACAAAGTTACGAAAATCTAAAAAAAGCAAAAAGCCACCCAGATATCTAGTCGGTGGTGGCTTTCTGATTGAAATCAAACTAACAATATTATGCCAGAAAATAGCATACAAAATCAAGCTTTTTATCCACAACCCAAAGTTGTCTCTATCTCTAAAAACACAGAGAAGAGAGAACCAATTAAATACAATAAACCCCATTGCATAATCCCAGTAGCGGATATGACATGGGTGTTAAATCAAGCTAAAAGCATCCAATCATTGTGGAATGAATCTTGGCAAGCAGACCCCTTTGGTAGTCGATGGGTCAAGCTAACAACCACATTAAAATCATCAGCATTTAGATTAGCAAGACTTGCTTTATCAAAGAAAGGTCTGTTTCAATTCAAGCGTGAGACTTCCACAGATGATTCACGCAAAACAGAGTCATGGTCAGTCATCAATTTACACGGTGCTAGACGTATAAAAGACTTTTGGAACTCTGAAATAGCCGCCACAGATTCAGAGATATCCGCCATAGATTCAGCGATATCCGCCATAGATTCAACGATATCCGCCACAGATTCAACGATATCCGCCGCAGCCGTGGCGGATATCAAGAGTGAAAGCATTGCAAAGACTGGGGTTCCAGAACCTCTCAGTAACTCTTCATTATCTTCTCATGAACTTCTCAAAGAAGAAGTTCATGAAGAACCCACTATGAACGAACTCTTTGAGAGAGTTCGTTCTCGTGGGACAAAAATCGCGGATAAATTGGCAGATGCTATGGAGCGCTGTATGAAATTGTCCAGAGGAGAAGAACCCGAACAGTCTTTTAGGGAATTATTTGTTAGCAGGTACAAATGGCAAATTGATGAGGACAGATTTAAACAACTTCTTCAACTCACTAAAGAATGTACCCTTTCATTCTTTCAGAAATTCAAATACTTATACCAAAATGACGGTATGAGCGCCCCTAGAACATTTGATAAAGCCATAAGCCTTGTAATAAAAAATGCCTCAACTATCAATGAAGCAGTGAAATTACAGCTAGAAGCTTTCAATTATCAATCCACAAGTTGATTGATAAAAAAAGGCCGCTGTCACGGCCATGAATTCTTACTTCAAAAACATTATGAAACATAATTCTGATGTGCCTGGGCAATTAGCATTATTTGCTATTGCACCAACTTTTGAAAAAAGCACTACCATTCACGATCCTTACTGGGATGAAATACTTGCGCCCCAACACGAGGAACCAGAACAGAGGTGGAATCCTGCTGACTTTGGAGAAGTACCCCACAAATTAGACTCGGACGGTCAACTGACAATTTTCTACGACGATAGCGACGAGCCACCAGACCCAGACGATTTTAAAAACTTGGATGATTATCATCAAGCCTGGGCAGAGTGGCGAACACGTGTTGGGGCGCAAGTTACCACAAGCACCGTTGCGACCACAGTAGAATCTCGTGTTGGGGCGCAGGTATCACACATTACCCAAAAAGTTGCGCCCCAACACGATACCCACTGGGTAGAGCGCTACTGGGTGGAAAGGTCTGGTAATAAATATTGGTATTTTCGGTATTGTTGGATGACGGGCAGGAAGAAAAACCGCCGCTATATCGGCAGTGTGGACAGTATTACCGCAAAGGGGAGAAGGGAGTTGGTAGAAACTGCGATCGCAGATGGTAAATTACCAATTGAGATTGAGAAATTAATCAAAGGCTGGAAACATGAGCCGTCCACCATGCCCGAAATGCCACGGAATGCGCGTTTTTAAAAACGGCAGCTACAAGCTGTCTAACGGCCTTCTAAAACAGCGTTGGTTTTGTCAAGCTTGTCGCCAAGGCTTTATTCCTTCAACAACTCAGGAGATTCCCTCAGCAACTTCTGAAACTTCCGTAGTTCATCCTAGGTGCGAGCGGTAATATCCGGTTTTGTAAATTTCTGGGTAGACCGATAATTTTGAGTTCTCCAAGCAATGTAGCGGTCAATAAATTGTAAAAAATCCCCTGTGAGTTCGGGGATATTTCGAGATTCATCAAATATCAGCTTGGAATCTACCGCTCTAGCGTAATCCAAAATCTGATTTTCTAAGACAATGGGCACGCGGATAGTTTTCGTTTTCCCGTGGTTCCAGGTTGGCCCGAAGCTGGTGCTGTTTTTTCCTGGTCTGAGCATTAGCTGTTTCTTTAAATGCCTGTGTCAAGGCAGGATACAGCGATTGACAAGAAAATGCAATTACGAGTTACGAATTTGTTTTGCGATCGCCATTCGCCATTCCCCATTCCCTATTCCCCAATGACTAATGACTAATGAAAAGCGATCGCCACTTGCGTGCGATGGTGTACCCACCCTTTCCGTTGGCGATCGCAAGAACTATGAGGTTAGGTGTTATCAACTGACATTAGAGTATCCTCTGAAGCTGTGTTTTCACAAATATGGGTAAACCTGGTCTACCTCATCCCATGCCTGACTCGCTAAATTTTCGAGTGCCATCGCCAAGTACAGGGGATGGTCATATTCCCCTTGCTGCAAGCGCTCAAAGAAGATTTCGATTTGGAGGAATAGGAGTTTGGCATTCATAGAGTTGCTATAGCGCCGCGGCGTTCGTCCATTTCAATTTCAAAATAAGGGTCAAGTCCCTTGTTGTCGCGGTGTCCAGTGAAAGTGCGGATAATTTCTTTAGCAACTCCCGCTCGCCGCAATTTGTTGACCATACTCCGGCGGGTGCTATGAGTAGAAATTCCTTTAGCCTCAAATCCTGCCCCGTCCGATGCCCGCATGAAAATGTTATAGGCATTTTTCCAACAGATTGGCTTAGTTCCACATCTTGAGGGAAATAGCCACTCACTATCCGTTTGGGGTTGGTATCGCTCCAGGGACTCCTTCAAAATTTGATGCACTGGGATTTCCGTTGTTTCAGCTGTCCCGTCTGGCCTGTGTTTTCTGATGATGGCGGGGAAAATGATGTCTGACTTGGGCTGGCCTTTGCGATCGTAAACATCGCTCACCTTCAGTTGTACCAAAGCGCCCCACCTTTCACCCGTAAACCACGCTAAGTCTAAAAGCAATCTGTACTTCTCAGTTCGGATCTGCCGTCTAATTTTTGAATATTCACCATCTGTCAAGACGGCGGCTTTCCCCTTTCTGTTATTCTTTGGCATAGGTTCAGAATTAATTTTATATATTCCGCTTTTACCTGAGTCAGAGGTGAAAGCGGAATTATCTAAATATTTACTATTAGCAAATATTCGCTCAATCCTATTCGCAGCAATGGATACACCGCATCAGTGAATATTCCACTTCTACATAAAAGTGGAACATTTACATGAATTTCTAAAGCGAATACAACGGATTTATTCACTTCAAGAGAAAATTCGTTATGCAACCTGGAATCACTGACTTGTTTGGTGCAAACTCAACATTTTCCGGTTCACCAAAAGTATTAGAAATTCCTCTGACTTCCCTGCCTGCTCTTACAGGCGCAAATCCAACCGCTTTGGAACTGTATGCAGCGCTCGTCAGCTTTGCTCACAATTGGATTTCTGCAAACACCGACCAATCTGTATTGGTTGATAGCACTTTAACTATTTCATCGCCCATCACAAAAAACGGTATTGCGAGAACTCAATTTCAGTATGCTGAACGATTTTATGGCACTTACACTGCTCCAACTTTTGATCCTAATGCAGTTTAGATAAATGAGTAATTGCTATAGATTTTCTGGACAAGGGGTAAATAATGATGCCTTCTATGAATATTTTGCCTGTGGGGATTCCCCTTCTTTTCAAGCAATGGAAGGGGGACAAGCTTTATTTTTAGATGGCAGCCGACTAGGGGGAGGTGGATTTGTTTTTCGTACAGGAACTCAAGCCGTCTCTAGTTCCACAAACGACACACCTACCAGTGGCTATCAGACGTTTGGAAATTGTACAGCTTGCAAGCCAGTTATAGCTTTATATGATTGCATCAATGGGAAATGTACTGTTTCAACCCAATACAATACTCCTGGACTTTACGCTAACTTAACTGATTGTCAAGCCGTCTGCGCTAACGGCGGTGCTTGTGCGGCGGGCAAAAAATGCGTTGACCCGACGACATTCTGTCCAGATGGTAAAGTTTGCATCGACCAGGGCGAATTTGATTCAGCTGAAGCGTTGATTTCTAAAATTGGGAGTGAGGTTTGTTAGATGTCTAGTGCTGGTCAATCCTTAATTACCTCACTTTCAAATATCAGCAATTGCGCTGGACATCAATGTGATTGCTGTCAGCAATTACAGAGTCAAATTAATGAATTAAGGAATTTAATTAATAGTTCAAATAATGCGAATCTTCAGGGCGAGATTGATGCACTTAAACATCAGTTAGCTGATGTTTACCGCCAATTAGCACAAGACGAAATCCAAATTGGGAACCTAGAAACTGAACTTCACGATCTAGAAGCAAAACTAATCGCAATTGGTGCTGGAATTGCCGCAGTAGTAGCAGTAGTAGCCGCTCCTTTGATTGCTGCTGCACTTGAAGGTGTGTTTGCTGCGATCGCGGCATTAGGAGCAGAAGTAGCGGCTGCTGTTGCTGCTGCTGCCGGACTTCAAGCCGAAATTGTTGTGATGGAAGCCGAAATAGTGGGAGTAGGTGCAACTGCTGGCTCTGCTTTGGCATTAGCCACATCGGCTCAAGCTGAAATTATTACTTTAGAGGTCGAAATAGTGGGAGTGGGTGCAACTGCTAGCTCTGCTTTAGCTCTTGCTGGAACTGCTGAAGGAACTGCTGGTTCCGCTCTAGCTCTTGCCGGAACTGCTGAAGCTACAGCTAACTCTGCATTAGGAACAGCATTACCAGCATTAACCCTAGCTCAGAAAGCAGACTTGACAGCAGATTCAGCATTAGGATTAGCTGTTACGGCTGAAGGAACAGCCGATTCAGCATTGTCAATTGCTCAGATTGCGGAAGTTTTAGCTGGAACTGCTGAAGAAACAGCTATTGCAGCAGGTTCAACGGCTGGCATTGCTTTAACTACAGCAGAAACTGCGATTGCAGAATTGCAACCAATTGCGGCGCAAGTTCAATTTCAACAAGCAGAGCTTGCGTTCCTCGAACCACAAGTAAAAGTAGCTATCAGCTTGGGGACTGTAGCAGAAGGAGAAGCTGCCGCCGCCCTCGCTGCTGCTGAACTAGCAGAAGGTACAGCAGCTTCAGCGCTCCAACTTGGCACTGTAGCAGAAGGAGAAGCCGCCGCCGCTCTTGCTACTGCTGAACTTGCACTAGCTACAGCAGAAGCATCACTAGCTAAACCAATTATTCCAGGGCCCCCAGGGCCACAAGGTGAACCAGGACCAAAGGGCGATCCAGGAATACCCTTACCCCCATTGCAAGGCCCTCCAGGTGAACCAGGCGCTCCAGGACAGCCAGGGCCACAAGGTGAACCAGGAATACCCTTACCCCCATTGCAAGGTCTTCCAGGTGAACCAGGCGCTCCAGGACAGCCAGGGCCACAAGGTGAACCAGGCGCTCCAGGACAACCAGGGCCACAAGGTGAACCAGGCACTCCAGGACAACCAGGGCCACAAGGCGAACCAGGCGCTCCAGGACAACCAGGGCCAAAGGGCGAGCCAGGAATACCCTTACCCCCATTGCAAGGCCCTCCAGGTGAACCAGGCGCTCCAGGACAACCAGGGCCACAAGGCGAACCAGGGCCAAAGGGCGAGCCAGGAATACCCTTACCCCCATTGCAAGGTCTTCCAGGTGAACCCGGCGCTACAGGACAGCCAGGGCCACAAGGCGAACCAGGGACAAAGGGCGAAAACGGAAAGGACGCAGAAGTGAATTTAACAACAATTACCGTTCCATTTTTTGAAGGATGTAGCGATACTCACCAGCCCAATTATGGAACCCGAACAATAACTGTTATTCAAGGCACTGAAGTTCAAGAACTATTGAAATTCCAACAGATGGCAGAAATTGCAGGCGAGCAATGCAAAGTTGAAAATTCTGGCTCGTCAAATGTTATTGCAATAGCATCATTGCCTGAACGCTATCAACTTTCTCCCGATGGACATATTCCGCAATTAGTTTGTTTATTCCGTGAGTTGAAAAGTGATAATTCGCTAGGAAGTGATTGGTATCCAATAACAATCCCACATCCAAAAAACTCAATTGAAACTGAACAGACTTCTCTGCCAAATTACAAGAAAGGTTCATGGGAATTAATCTTGACTTTAAAAGACAATAGCAAAGTGTTTGTAAATGCTTTCTCTCAACAAGATGCAGAACAATTCTTGACAATTATTAAGACTCAGATTGACGCTGTGTATTTAGAAAATTCTTTTACAAAGATAGGGCAGAGAAAAGGACAAGCCTTAAAAGAAATAACAGTAAAAATGGTACGAGCAGATTATTATCCACAAGGTTCTATTAATTCCAAGCCGCAATGGTCTAAAAAGTTTGTCTAACGGGTCTAAAAAGCTTGGCTAATAACTCTCTTTGTACATACGTTGCTACGGAGCCTTAACACCTCCGCTCGTTGAGCTGTCGTTGTCGAAGCTATACTGTGTACAAATAACAACACAGTTGCTAAGTATGGCAAATCTAAAATCTTATCTATTAGTAATTGACAGTATCAATTACGCTCTGCACCTTGACAGTGATATTTACGACGGTATTAAAGAAATGGTTGGTTTAACTGATATGCCTGCCAGTCCTCCCGCATCTCTTAGGCAGACTTCTATAGCTGAATTAGAGAAGAATGGATTAGCTCATAAAATTAGCGTAGGTCTTGCGGGGACAGTAAATGGCAAGATCACAAAACGCAAAATAGTTTTTTGTCCTTCTACAAAGCCATTCAAAAACATGATCGGCAAACAGATTAAGAGCCTTTTTGTGAAATCTGCCAGCGTCAAAACCCATCGTAATTTTATCTAAGTAATAACAATAACTAAATAATAGGAGAAGCATGGCTGGACTTTATTCAACTCTAGCGGTTACTGGTACTCAGCTTGCACTTGATGCAACTGAAAAACCGTTTACATTTTATTTTCGAGGAGCAAAAGAACTTTACAAAGACAATGAGTGGTCAACAGCTACGGGAATTAAAGATGTTACTGAAACTCACGCAGGTCAAGTTGTTCTTACAGATATAGGCGATTTACTTTTACATGGCATTGTTCGGACTGCTGAAGTTGAAATTAAAGATTCTGATTCGGGTAAAGTTGTTGCGATAAAAAGAGTACGCTATGCCGGATCTAAGTCTTCAACAGTTGAAGAGAAAAAAGCTGACGGTGGAATTGTAGGATTAACTTGGAAAGGAGCTGGTAAGTTCCTTGGAAAACCAGTGACAGCAGTAATTGAAACTAGGAAGATGATTGTTGATTAAATTCATTAAATAAAATCTTCTAGTAAGTATGGATTTGTCTAGTGGTTGGACTTCTGTTGGAAATGGCAGTTTTACCTCTTCTAATGGCTACATTCCCACATTCACTGTACCAAGTCTTCTCAATGCCCAAGTCGTTGCAATTAAGATTTCGACAGATAACGCTAAACCTACTTGGTACACCGGGGCATGGGTAGATCAGAAAGTCTTGACCGGGCTAGATGGCTCAACTCCGTGGATTACTTTCTCTAAAAAAATTGGGCTTGGAGGGAATATTATCTTTTTCCCTCAAGTCATTTCTAACTATTTAGTAGATATTAGTTTTCCGACTTACTTTAAAACTGTATCTGTTGGGGTCTGGATACAATGATGAACACTCCAAAAGGCACTATTGCAGTTACCACTAATCCACAGCAAGGGATAGTTATAACCCTAGAAACTACAGAGATATTCTTAGCAACCCTTGTTAGTGTATCTATCTTATCTGGGGTGGCTATTCGAGTTATCAGTAAGATGAATACCATCTCATCTTCAATTACCCAAATTGAGAAAGCGCTTAAAGAGCAGGCGAGTAATACTGAAAAGATTGCTCGACTTGACCGGACTTTGGATTTACATATTCAGGAATATGTCAACCGAAAAGATGTAGTTCAAATGTTGATGGGACAGCTTGATCAAAAGATTAATCATAAGTTCAAAAGGCTGCTCTTTTATACAAGGGATATTCAACGCTTTCTACAGAAAGGCGGAAATTTCACAATTCGAGAATACGAAGAAAATACAGAGGAAGAATAAAATGTCTAAATCAACACTCAACACGCTTTCTACAATCGTTGGGTTGATTGCCGGCGGTTCATCTCTACTCGGCAGCACTGGGCTAATCAATCACTCTATTGCCGGAACTATTGGAGGCATTGCTACGGCTATTCTTGGCTATCTAGTCCAGCAGCCTGCCTCTGGTGAACAACCTCAACCTCAAAAGTAATAGATATGCCGCGAATCACTGAAGTTTTGCAAATTGTGAATTCACAAGGTAGGGGAATTGGCAAATGGCAATTAACTACTAGAGTTGATGAAAACAGCAAACCTCAAGGATTATGCAACCATCTACACAATTCTTACGATGAAGCTTGGAATTGTCTTGAGGCTTGGCAAGCAGCGAAAAAACTCTCTGGGGATTCATTGCAAACAGTTGACAAAATGGTGGGTTTTAGATGATATTGCTTTATTTATATAATCCAATCACCAAATGGGGACGAGTATTTCGCCATTCCTTAATCTCACTAGAAAGCGAGACGCGAGGCGTAGCTTGCTTCCCCGTAGGGGTGCGGCGGGCTATGCCTACACTAAACTGTAAGAATATGCTCATCAACAAAGGCAGGATGTAGGAATTTAGAACAGGATTTAACCCCATCTAATACAAAGCTTCCATTTTGGAGATTTTGGTGGGGACTTAAACCCGGATTTCTCACCACATCTCGATTAAGCCTGCGCTTGAGCAGGGGAGCAGGGGAGCAGGGGAGCAGGGGAGCAGGGGAGCAAGGGAGCAGGGGAGCAGGGGAGAGTTCAAATACCAAGTTCTTTCCCCTCTGCCCATCCTTCCCCTCAAGCTTGTGAGAAATGCGGGTTAAACCATTGCTTCCTCTGGTCGCAGGATCTTTGCAGATAGCAACACGAGAAAGCGAGTCCGCGAGCGTCAGGCAATCTTCCTCCTGGCTTCTGTCCTCTGCTTCCTGGGGCTTTCCAAGAAATAAATTATCCATTTTGTGGGATGGGCATCTTGCCATAGGTGTCAAGTTAAGGCAGATGCCCAAATGTCAAGTGAGGTTGCGGCGTTGCGTCGGTGTCGCTGACGCACTGCCTTAACTAGTCCCATAGAGCGTTGATGCTCAACCACCCAAGGAATAAGTTGTAGTTGTGGGTTTTGTAAAAGTGCGCGGTAAAAAAAATACAAACTGCGAAAAACCATTTCGACAGAAATACGTTCAATAGGCTGTTGCAAAGCCACAGCTACGTCGGCAGACAAATCATTGAGTACTGCATAAAAAATCCAGGTAGCATAGATTTGCATTTGCACACCATTAGTGCCGCCAACCCATAAATAAGATAAACCCAACAATCTTTTTGTGAGTAAAAATGCATCCTCAATTTTCCAACGTCGGCGATACAAATCACAGACTTGCTGTGGTGAAAGCTGTTGCGGGTCAAGGACATTAGTCAAATAATGATACCAAGTTTTACCCCAGAGTACTGACACTTGGCGCATCGGATAACCACAAGGATCAGTATGGTTGAGTCCCATTTGAATAATTTCATCTTTGTAATGAGAACTACTCGAAAGGCAGCGTACTACTTGATAGCGCACCTTGGCTTTTTGTCTAGTTAAAACATATTTTCCTTGCTGTGTTAGACTATCAAACCACTCAAACCCATAAAAACCCATATCTGTAATCAGTAAACCACCCACTGGCAGGCGTTGTGTTATTTCACTCCACCATTTGGTTTCGTTGCGTTTGGCATCAGCGTCAAAAAACGCAGCAACTGGGCGATGGCTAAATGCTTCTACTAGCATCAGCATCTTTCCCCCTAAAACTGCACCTGTTTTTTCTTGAAGTTGCCCCAAGTGTTTTTTGACTGCTTCCAAAGTCGATGCATCCGCAATCCATACTGCACTAAACTTCTCTCCTACTGATGCCCAAGGGAGTGCAATTCCAATTGGATTTTTTTTGGCTGCTAGGCGCTCTACTACTTGCTCAAACAGCTTACTAAACAACTGTGCTGGCAAGCTCTCAAGCCGTTGAGATAATGCTTGCCGACTTACAGACATTGCCTCTACCCACAACAATCCTTCAACTTCCAGGCAGCGAAGCACATCTGTTAAATAATTTATTTGTCGATATACCAAACTCAACATTATTGCTGCCATCACGGGTAGGGTTAGTATCCGCGATGCCTACGGCGGGCTGCGCCTACGCAAATTTCTCTGTTTGTCTTTTACATCTTTGAGATTGGCAAATGTCTCCGGACTTACCAGTTCAATCAACCGTGATTCTATCTCCTGATTTGTTGGGGCTGGGCAAGTTACCCGATGTCGAAAGTCTGGATTTCCTTGTTTTTTGCGTGGCTTACTCATGGCTATGAATTAACACCCTTGTGTTGAGTTTAACCACTGAGTTTGACCTACTTGACAAGTTTCTATTTTTCTTAACTTGACACCTATGGCAAGATGCCCATCCCACAAGAAAATTTGGGATATTTTTTTATTTGGAAGTCCCCTGCCTCCTTCACTTAATTCCGAGCGATACCTTCTTGACGGGCTGCTTGTTGTACAGCAGCAGCAACAGCGTTGACGACTCGCTCATCAAAGACTGAAGGAATAATATGTTCCCGATCCAAATCTGAAGGTTTGACTAAAGAAGCGATCGCATTTGCGGCTTCTAAATACATCGTGGTGGTAATTGTCTTTGCCCGACAATCTAAAGCCCCACGGAATACCCCAGGAAAAGCTAGGACGTTATTGATTTGATTGGGGTAATCACTGCGACCGGTAGCGATAACAGCAACATCTTTGCTGATTAATTCTGGCTGAATTTCTGGAATGGGATTTGCCATTGCAAACACAATTGGGTCTTTCGCCATTGAATTCACCATTTCTGGTGTCAAAACTCCTGGGGCGCTGACACCAATAAACACATCTGCCCCTTGCATTGCACCCGCTAATGTACCCTGAGCTTTCACGGCAAATTCGAGTTTTTCTTCTGTCAAATCGGTGCGACTGGTAGAGATAATCCCTTTAGAGTCGCACATCCAGATTTTTTCTACCCCAGCTTTACGGAGTAAGCGAGCGATCGCTACTCCTGCCGCCCCAGCACCGTTAATCACGATGCGGATTTCTGCCATTGTCTTATTTACCAGTTTTAGAGAATTAAATAACGCTGCCAAGGTGACAATGGCTGTACCGTGCTGATCGTCATGAAAAACGGGGATATCTAACTCTTCGCGCAATCTCTTTTCAATTTCAAAGCAGCGAGGTGCAGCGATATCCTCTAAATTCACACCTCCAAAAACTGGCGCGATATTCTTAACTGTCTGGATAATCTCTTCTGTATCTTGGGTGGCGAGACAGATGGGAAAAGCATCTAGTCCAGCAAATTCCTTGAATAGCATTGCTTTACCTTCCATGACTGGGAGAGATGCTGCTGGCCCCAGATTTCCCAATCCCAAAACGGCACTACCATCGGTAACAATGGCAACAGTGTTTTGTTTGATGGTTAACTTGTAAACTTCCTCTGGATCTTGAGCGATCGCCGTACAAATTCGACCAACTCCAGGTGTGTAAGCCATTGCTAGATCGGATACACTCTTCAGAGGAATTCTGCTAGTAATGCTGATTTTGCCACCGCGATGCAAATTAAACGTGCGATCGTAAACACTGAGTAGCTTGATGTCTGGCAAGGCTTTGACTGCTTGCACAATGGTTTCAGCATGTTCAGTACTAGCAGCATCTACAGTCAGATCGCGGATGGACTCTTTGCGGGTTTGCTCGATTAAATCAATTTGACCAAGATTACCGCCAGTAGTTGCGATCGCCTGTGTTATCGATGCCAACATCCCTATCCGATTGGGAATCTGCAAGCGCAGCGTCAAACTAAAACTAGAATTAGGAGTTAGGTCTGCCATGTTGATTTTGGATTTTAAGTTTTAGATTTTATATTGAATTGAGACGAAAACTAAAATTTCAGACTTGTAGTCAGTAGAAACACAATTAATGTCGTCAGTAGTTAGTTTACTCACTGCTGGCAGTTTTGATAATTATTTTTATTTATATCAGTGTATTTACTAATATAAATGAGTCACAATTTAGTAATTGTACCCAAAGACAGCAGATATTTTTTTAAAATTTTATTACTCAGCAACCTTGCCTAGCTAAATGTTCAACAAATTCGTCCGGCTTGAAGAGAAAATTACCACTTGAATCCCATATACTAGGCTCCGTTAATTCTATTTATGACTGGCTTTGTGATGTGGAAGCATCGCTATCGAACAAAATCTACTACAGGATTATATTAAACGGCCCGTTTTTTTTAAATAGGTACAAATAAAAAGCGCCCCCCATTTCTGGAGGGCGCTTTTTATTTAGCTAATCTTCAGAATTAACCGTTGATAGCAGGAGCAGTCATTGCTACAGGAGTGATTTCACCAGCAGCTAAGTCTAGGGGGAAGTTGTGAGCGTTACGCTCGTGCATTACTTCCATACCCAAATTAGCGCGGTTGATTACGTCTGCCCAAGTGCTGATAACGCGACCTTGGGAGTCAATGATTGATTGGTTGAAGTTGAATCCGTTCAGGTTGAACGCCATCGTGCTGATACCCAAAGCGGTGAACCAGATACCGACAACAGGCCAAGCTGCTAGCAAGAAGTGCAATTGACGGCTGTTTTGGAATGATGCGTATTGGAAGATCAAACGACCGAAGTAGCCGTGGGCTGCAACGATGTTGTAGGTTTCTTCTTCTTGACCGAACTTGTAACCGTAGTTAAGAGATTCGGTTTCGGTGGTTTCACGCACTAATGAAGAAGTTACTAGAGAACCGTGCATTGCAGAGAACAAGGAACCGCCGAATACACCAGCCACACCTAACATGTGGAAGGGGTGCATCAGGATGTTATGTTCTGCTTGGAACACAATCATGAAGTTGAAGGTTCCAGAGATACCCAAAGGCATACCATCAGAGAAAGAACCTTGACCGATAGGGTAGATCAAGAATACTGCGGTAGCGGAAGCCAAAGGTGCGCTGTAAGCTACGCAGATCCAAGGACGCATACCCAAGCGGTAAGAAAGTTCCCACTGACGACCGAGGTAGCAAGCGCAACCGATCAAGAAGTGAAAAACTACCAACTGGTAAGGTCCACCGTTGTACAACCACTCATCTAAGGAAGCAGCTTCCCAAATTGGGTAGAAGTGCAAACCGATAGCGTTGGAGGAAGGTACTACTGCACCAGAGATGATATTGTTCCCGTAGATCAATGAACCTGCGACTGGTTCGCGGATACCATCAATGTCTACTGGAGGTGCTGCGATGAAGGCAATTACGAAGCAGACAGTAGCAGCTAGTAGGGTTGGGATCATTAGAACACCGAACCAACCAACATATATACGGTTGTCGGTGCTGGTGATCCACTCGCAAAAGCGATCCCATACGTTAGCGCCAGAGCGCCGTTGTAAGGTTGTGGTCATGGTTTTATAAGTGCTGTTTTTTGTTAAAAATGGAACAAGCGGATATTATTTTCGCCTGTTAGATTACAGTCTACATGAATTTACTTGGATGCATACTGTGGCTTAATATTCTGTAATTAAATTCCTTAAAAAGCTCATCAAACTGTAAAGTTTTACTACTTAAACAAGACTGATAAGAGTGATAGATTAACTCTCTGTAAGGCATTTCAACACCAGACTAGCTATAACTTTCAATGATGCGATCGCCTATTTAATTCTCTTTACATTCGTTTACAAATCGCCTGGTTAAAAAATTTTAATTTTTGTTGATTCGTGAAAAAATAATAAGTTGGAAATTGCCTTATGTTGCTGTCGATTGTTGCTAGAAACTTAAAAATCAAAGTATATATAGGGCAAACTACCTTCAGGAGCTAATAACCAAACAGCGTAGAAACATAGAGGGACAAAGACAAGCTTAATAGGCCAGTTAAACTCTAACTTCAGCATTCTGTTGAAGGTATAGACTATAGCCATCATGGCCGCTAATGCTACAAGTACCCAAGTAAGTTGGTATTGACTGATGTTTAAGGCTTCTACATAGACTTTTTCAGCAAACTGAGCGTCAGCAGGATAACCCAAAAGGTGTCGAATTACTAAAGAAGAGTCTTGGAGATTAGGTAGACGGAACCAAATCCAAGAGGTAAAAACCATCAGTTGAGTCAATAACCAAGCGACAAAGATACCTAGAGGATTTTGCCAGAAATGTTCTAGATTTTCAAAGCGATCGCTCATCGCATCTGTAAGTCGATGAACCACCAAAGCTAACCCGTGGAATATGCCCCAAATGACATAACCCAAAGAAGCCCCGTGCCAGATACCAGCGATTAGCATCACAATAAATAAATTCCAGCAGGTACGGATTAAACCCCGACGGGAACCACCCAAAGGAAAGTAGACATAGTTACGTAGCCAATCTCCTAGAGTCATGTGCCAGCGCCGCCAAAATTCTCCAATACTGGTGCTGAAGTAGGGAAAGTCAAAATTCTCAGGTAGAACCAAGCCAAAAAGCAAGGCACTCCCACGGGCAATATCTACGTAACCATTGAAATCTAGATATAACTGCAAGCCGTAGGCGAATATAGCTAACCAGAGATCGGTACTACCGGCCCGTTGTAAGTTACCAAAACATAAATCGACAAAAATTCCCAGGTGGTCTGCAAAAATACCTTTTTTGACTGCCCCTCTGGCAATTAACCATAGCGCTTCTGCTACTCTATCGGCACTGGGAAAATCTAGCGTATTGAATTGATTTGCTAAGTTGTGATAGCGCGTAATCGGGCCAGAAATCAGTTTAGCGAAGAATAATTTGTAGGTGGCAAATTTGAGAAACTGCTCAGTAGCAGGGGCACCGCGATAAACATCGATTAAATAGGCAATACATTCAAAGGTGAAAAATGAAATTCCCAAAGGTGCAATCAATTTAAAGGAATTATCTGGTGAGTTGGTTTGGATATTGAAAACAAACTTGAATAAAGGGGTTAGATACTTAAAAGTTAATAATAGTAAAACATTTAGAGTTATACCCAACCACAAAAGTTTTAGACGACGACGATTCCAGTCACCTTGAGCAAATTGCCACTCTTCATTAGAAATTTGCCAGTCAAGAGAATGTTTTCCTGGTGATGTATTTTTTCCAATCTCCAGTCCCACACGGAAATTAATAAACGTCAATGCTAATAGTAATGGTATGTATTGGATGTGCAAAGATGCATAAAAAACCAAACTAGCAATTAACAATGTCCACAATCGCAATTTCTGTTGTGCTAAAGACCAGTAAATTCCTAAAACACTCAACAAGAACAGCCCATAGAAAATTGATATAAAGTTCATTTTTTAGTCATTTGTCATTTGTCATTTGTCATTCGGCATGTAGATTATTCTCCTTCGTCCCCAATCTTCGATCCCCTACTGCCTACTTCACTGGCCAAGGAATCATCGGGTCATTAGCCAACTTTTTAGAGACTTCGTATGCGCCAAAACGGTTGAGATGGCTGGGATCGGAAAAGTAGTCATTTGCTTTTGGCCACTTTTGGCTTAAATCTCGATAAATAAAGTTGGGATTAGTGGCTAGACGCAACATATATTGCTGAAATTGTTGCTCATATTGCTTCCGCACTGGATCTAAATAATCTGCCGTGAGAGGCATGTTAACAAAGACTAAGGAAATTTTCTGAGATTGGGTAAACTGAAGCACTTCTTGGAAAGCAGTATCTTGCTGTCCTTCTACTTGGAAAGATTTATAGTCGTTGTCGTAATTTCCGGGAACTCTAGAATGTTTTTGATAGTACCTAGCAGGATTGAAGCGAATAGACAAAGGTAGAAAGCCATCAAAGTCAACTGCTTGCTGAGAAATACTCTCATCTGAAGTCCCATCTGTTAGCTGTTTTTCTGATGCAACTGTCTGACTTCGACCAAGTACAAGCAATTGTTTTTGCAGTAAACTCTTTATTTGGTCGCGGTTTTGATAGCTAGCAGAAACAGATGCTAGAGCTTGATTTAACGACTGATTGACAGCTTGATATGTACTGACCTCTTGTTTTTCTTCGTTGGTTTTTTGTTCTGCCAAATTTACTGTATTCTCTTTTTCTGGCAAATCATTGGTACTTCCAGTTGTTGGTGTTTTTTGGAATGCTTGTTTATAACCGGCTGATGCAGCAAGGGATTTAAAGGTAATATCCTCGCGTCCACCGTTGAAAGCACGCGCACCATCTGCCCAAATAATTATTTTGGGTAGTTCTGATGGTTCCAGCACGTGACGAATTACAAAGTCTACAACTTGTGCGGTAGCACCGTTGATCCCAAAGTTAAACACGTCAAGATTTGGATAGCCCTGAGTTGCTAAAGCTTTAGAAAGTGCTGCCGGATCTACTCCTCTAAGGGCGCGGGAGGAGCCGATAATTAATACATCTGGCGGAGTACCGGTTCTAGCCAAACGTTGTTTGTACAGTGCTAGCTGCTCGTCTAACTGTCTAACATTGAAGCTTGGCAGCTGCGATCGCGCTGCTAAAAGAATAGCTGTTGCGGTTGCTTTTTCTTTCAGTGGTGCGGCTGCCAAATTCTTTGTCGGGGTATCATCACTTTGCGTAAATTCCGAAGCATTAAATACAGAACTTTGATTTGGCGGAGATTTTATTTTAGAAGTGTGGCTAAAAAATGTCGTTTTCTCACTCTGAGTTTTCCCAGATGTCAAAGATGTCTTTTGCCCAGAAGATGATGAAGCCACAACACTGGCTACTTTTGGCTGCGGCGTAGTTTGTGCAATAATTCGACCCAACACCCAATCAGTTTGCAGGGTGAGTAATAATCCCAGTGTTCCCCAAACTAGAGCAATTTTAAGTCCTTGATCGTCAGGGTTTTGTTCTACTGGCTGGTCGCTTTCAGTAAATAGCTGGCTTTTTAACAGGAATTTTTTCGCGGTTGCACTTGCCGTTGCTATCCAATCTCGCGCTACTTCTGTCACAAAACTTTGAACTTCTTCTGTCGTTAAGTCGGGGCGCAAAATTGGCTCACTAGTCTCAGAGGGTACTAAATCATTAACGTATTTAGAAGTAGCAGCGAATTCTGGGGTTGCTTCTGGTACTAAACGTTGGCGATGTTCGAGATCAACGCCATAGTGCCAAAAAGGTTCTTTATTCCCAGCCCGGCGACCGTAGATACGTACTCCCATAATACCGGGAATTTTCAAATGGCGAATAAACTGCGTAATTTTACTTGCTACTTGTTGACGACCTGGACAAACAGGCGCATCACATAAAATATGCAGTAAATCATTTTTTTTCAACAGGAGGACGCGAATTCCACCTGTCAATAAACGCCAATCCAGGTCAGGATTGAGTAAACGCTCCAGTAAAAATATGATGGCTGGTTCATCGCCAGTATTTGCCAAATCTAGCGGAGATGTGGCAAAGGCGGGATGGTTTGTGGCGGGTAAAGCTAGCCAATCAATCCAAGTGGGTTGCTTGTCGCCTGCTTTTTGTCCGTATACGGTGGCGGCAAGAATGCCTTGAGGGGCGATCGCTTCTAGCTGCGGTACAATCGCCTTTAAGCACACTGCTTTTTCGGGAATTGGCGCAGTTCCTAAAGGGTCAAAAGCTGGCGTACAAAAGATATGTAGTGTTGATTCTTTCAGAGAAGCTTGGACAGCAACTTTTAATCCTGATAATACCTCAGTTAATAATCGGGCGATCGCTTGGATATCACCCCAACGCGCCCATTCTTTCAGCATTACCTCTGGCGGCGTTAAATCCACACGCAGCAGCCAATCAGGGGCAGTTTCGCCCTTTACCTGGGAAACAATTACGGCATCTTGGTAGCCGGAAAGCTTGAGATAACGCAACTTCTGTGCTATTGGTTCAGCAAGCAACGATGCATCGGGGCTATAGCTCGACTGGCAAAATATCCACAGGCGATTTTCTTCTGGTTGAGAGTTCTTTGATGATTTATATGGCTTAATCTTTGCCTGTACTGACACCCCTAACGTACTTAGAGTTTCGCTGAGATATCGAGCGATCGCCTCTGGGTTCCCTTGACGTGCCAAACTTTCGTTAGAGACAATTAGCGCCCCACCCGATTGTTTTGATTTTTCTGAATCTGCTAGCAAGGCTTGTTCCACCTGCTCCAGATGCTTATCTATTTGATTCAAGTAAACCCGATGGCACCATTTGGGGCGCTGTTCCCCTTTTCTTCGGCCATAGACAAATACTTGATATATTGAGGTTTGTTCGCTGTTTGTGAGGATATCTAAGTTTGTTTGCTGTAGTGCTTGCAGCAAATCAGACAAAGTACGCCAACGCTGTGGACATTCTGTACCTTCACAAAGAATATGAAGATCATTTCCCCGTAACCGAACTTTCACCCCGAAAGTGTTGATCCCTGTGGCTTGGCTTACCCATTGCACTAAGGATTGCTGGCGATCTGGTAATACTGTTTTCATGGGAAGTTAACTTTACAGTCAGCGATTGTTGGGGGATAGTGCCTGCACTTGTAAACTAGAACCATAGGTCTATCACACTCTGACGTTTTTTTTTAACAATTTTGTTACCTTCGGAGCTCACAAAATCGGCCAAGATAGTCTTGTACGGGTTGCAAGTCTGACTAATATTGAGTTTTGCGTTTATTTTACTAATAGGGAGTCACAATTCAGAAGTCAGAAGTCAGAATAATTCTATATGACTAACTGATGACTTGTCCTTTAATACCGGATTCGCGTCTACTGTACCTGATGGACGAAACAGACAACAAGTTTATCTCATTTAAAGTCCATCCCTCGATCGTTGGAGTCATCTTAACTCCTAATTTCTGACTACTGTACAGACGCGATTAATTGCGTCTCTACTCATATCCCATAACCAAAAATTAGCAATGCCTCCTGTCAACCAAGAACCCTCAACCAACCCGCCATCCAATCTCGATTTATTTACCATTCCCAAATCGTTCCTTTTACAAGTAGGTACAGCGTCTATATTACTGCTGCTAATTACCGGAAAAACCACCGTAAGGGCACTAGAAACCATCGGGGAAGCCAGTGAAGAATTGTTTCGAGGCGATCGCCTACCCATTCTCGACTTCCCAGAGGAGCGCGAAACTAATCAAACTTAGAAAATATACACCAAATAATTATTTGCTCAGGAATAACCCGATGAGCATTCAGTAGAAAACCTAGAAGCGTAAACAGTAATTAGCTTTACAAGATAGAGAATATGGGTTCCCTTTTATACTCTTCGTCTCAAACTGCGGATATATACCCGGTGTCGGAATTATTTTTGCGTCATCGTCTCCAGGTAGTGGAAGAATTGTGGGAGTCAGTTCTCCGGCAAGAATGCGGACAAAATATGGTAGATTTGTTGCGGCAGTTGCGCGATTTGTGTTCGCCAGAAGGACAGGCAACAAATGACCAAGCATCCTCAGCCGTCAAATTAATTGAACAACTAAATATCAACGAAGCAATCCGTGCGGCTCGTGCTTTCGCTCTCTATTTTCAGTTGATTAACATCATTGAGCAGGAATACGAGCAACGGCAGCAATTGAGTCGCTATGAGGCAGAAACAGAAGCGACAGAGGCAGAAAGAGCATCTAATGTCAACTATTCGTCCAATCAAAGAGAAAATGACGCGCCTGTTAGCAAGGGACTAGCAGCAGAATTCCTGACTAAGAATTATCTAGAAAAAGCACCAGTCAAGCCAAAAGGGACTTTCGCTGCTTTGTTTCCCTATTTATTTAAATTGAATGTACCACCCCAGCAAATTCAACGTCTAATTGCTCATCTAGATGTCCGCTTAGTTTTCACAGCGCACCCGACGGAAATTGTTCGTCATACTATCCGTGATAAACAGCGACAGGTGGTGCAACTCTTGCAAAAACTGGATGCTTTGGAAAACCGTTCTGGGGCTGCATCTGGCGGATATGCTTGGGAAGCAGCAGATGTTCGCGAACAATTACTCGAAGAAATTCGCTTGTGGTGGCGCACTGACGAACTTCATCAGTTTAAACCCACGGTGTTAGATGAAGTAGATTATGCCTTGCACTACTTCCAAGAAGTTTTATTTGATGGCATTCCCCAACTTTATAAACGTTTCAAACACACCCTATCTAGTACCTTTCCTTGGCTAGAACCACCGAGTAAAAACTTTTGCTCTTTCGGCTCCTGGGTAGGCTCAGACAGAGATGGGAACCCATCAGTAACACCAGAAATTACCTGGCAAACAGCTTGCTATCAGCGCAAAATGGTGCTGGGGAGATATATTCAGTCAGTGAAAAATCTGATTGAATTGTTGAGTGTGTCGATGCACTGGAGTGATGTCTTACCAGATTTGCTGGAATCTCTAGAGTTAGATCAGTCCCAGTTGAGTGAAGTGTACGATGCACTGGCGCTGCGTTATCGACAAGAACCTTATCGGCTGAAACTAGCTTATGTGCTGAAACGGCTAGAAAATACCCGCGATCGCAATCTCGCTTTGTACAATCGAGAAACGCCAAAAAATCAAGATAGTCCCCTATATCGTTCGGGAGACGATTTTTTAGCAGAACTGCGGATGATTCAGCGCAACTTGACAGAAACAGGTTTAAGCTGTCGGGAATTAGAAAATCTCATCTGTCAGGTAGAAATTTTCGGTTTTAACTTGACACAGTTAGATATTCGTCAAGAATCATCCCGCCACGCCGATGCGCTGAATGAGATCCTAGAATACCTGCAAATATTACCTCAACCTTACAACGAACTATCTGAGGAGCAAAGAGTCGCTTGGCTCACAGGAGAACTGCAAACCCGTCGGCCATTAATTCCGGCAGAATTGCCATTTTCCGAAAAAACCAACGATGTAATTGAAACCTTTCGCATCGTGCGATCGCTCCAACAAGAATTTGGTCTTAACATCTGCCAAACTTACATTATCAGCATGTGCCGCGACGTAAGCGACGTGCTAGAAGTACTACTGTTAGCCAAAGAAGCCAGACTTTTTGACCCCGCCATAGCTGTGGGAACCATTCAAGTTGTCCCCCTATTTGAGACAGTAGAAGACTTACAACGCTCCAGAAGCGTCATGCGGAACCTGTTTGAACTCCCCTTATATCGTGCCTTGTTAGCCGGCGGCTACGAACAGACAAAAACAGAGACTGTTGTGGATGAAAATTCATCCCCCCCTGCCTCCCCTGCCTCCCCTGCTCCCCCCGCCCCCTCTTCCCCTCTCCCCGTGAACTTACAAGAAGTAATGCTGGGATATTCTGACAGCAACAAAGATTCTGGTTTTTTAAGCAGCAACTGGGAAATTCATAAAGCCCAAAAATCACTGCAACAAATAGCAGAAAACTACAATCTCAATTTACGGATTTTTCACGGACGCGGCGGTTCTGTGGGGCGGGGTGGCGGCCCTGCTTATGAGGCGATTTTGGCTCAACCAGGTCATAGTATCAATGGGCGAATCAAGATTACCGAACAAGGAGAAGTTTTAGCTTCTAAATATTCCTTGCTGGACTTGGCTTTGTATCACATGGAAACCATCACCACTGCTGTGATTCAAGCTAGCCTGCTGCGGACAGGGTTTGATGATATTGAACCTTGGAATGAGATTATGGAAGAGTTAGCAGCCCGATCGCGTCAACATTATCGGGCTTTAATCTACGAACAGCCTGATTTCGTTGACTTCTTCCACCAAGTAACCCCAATTGAAGAAATTAGCCAGCTACAAATTAGTTCCCGTCCAGCCCGCCGTCCATCTGGTAAGAAAGATTTAAGCAGTCTGCGAGCTATTCCTTGGGTATTTAGCTGGACACAAACCCGCTTTTTGCTTCCTTCGTGGTACGGCGTTGGCACAGCTGTACAAGAATTCTTGAACACAGAACCAGAAGAACACTTGAAATTGCTGCGCTACTTTTACGTTAAGTGGCCCTTTTTTAAAATGGTGATTTCTAAAGCCGAGATGACTTTGGCAAAAGTAGATATGCAAATGGCACATCACTACGTTCAGGAATTGTCAAAACCAGAAGATAGACTTCGTTTTGCAAAGGTTTTTGACCAAATTGCCAGCGAGTTCTATCTCACAAGAGATTTGGTCTTAAAAATCACCGATCACAATCGACTGTTAGATGGCGATCCTGTCTTGCAACGATCTGTACAGTTACGCAATGGCACAATTGTTCCCTTGGGATTTATCCAAGTTTCCTTGCTGAAGCGTCTACGCCAGTCTATGAATACCAATGCTACTTCTGGAGTCATCCATTCTCGTTACAGCAAAGGCGAGTTACTGCGAGGAGCATTGTTAACTATTAATGGAATTGCAGCTGGGATGAGAAATACAGGTTGAACCACTGTGTGGAGTCATTTGTCATTTGTCCTTAGTCCTTGGTAATCTTCAAATGACAAATCACAAATGACAAATGATTAAAAACAGAGTTTTAGTTTGCACTTTTTTGGCGCTGTCATCCGGTTTCTTTGGTGCTTACATCAGTGGGCAAATCACCATAATGCTGCATAGCCAAAAGTGTCAAAATCAACCTTGGGGTTTAAAAGAAATGTGCAACGCTTGGATGACACCAGGAGCAATATGGCAAGGTAGCACAACAGGACTATGGACAGGCACTATTTTAGGAGCGTTTGTTGGGGGTTTGGTAACGCGACAAGTTCGTGATTAATCTCAGTGGGAAAAAGGTGTCAGCAAGGCTGGTAAAATCTACCCATAGCCTTAAGAGCAAATCACTATGCCTACTGATACTAACCCAGGGAATCAAACTACCACAGGTGCTGATGCTATTGATGAAGCGATCGCACAGGGAATTGATTTTGATGGTTCTCCGATTCCGCCTGCCAAATTAGAACTTTATGGTAAAGTCATGGCGCTAGAGGGTAATAGACAACGCAGTGGCGTATCTAATACCATGCGATCGCGCATTGTGCGAATTGGTGCAAAACATATTCCCCAAACAGAACTCGACCAATTACTTGTAGATGCTGATTTCGCACCCCTAAAAGAAAAAGAAATTGCCTTTTTTTATAGCGGCAAATAAATATAGCTGGAGCAAATAAATTCGCGTCTACACAAACTCTCGTCCGCCTCCGCTGACTAAGAGAAAATTAAGGTTTTAACCCACACCGATGGTTAAACCCGCATTTCTCACAAGCTTGAGGGGAAAGATGGGCAGAGGGGCAGAGGGGAAAGAACTTGGTATTTGAACTCTCCCCTGCTCCCCTGCTCCCCTGCCCCTCTGCTCCCCTGCTCAAGCGCAGGCTTAATCGATATGTGGTGAGAAATCCGGGTTAAAGTCTCGTGTAGACACGGATTATAACCGCCGCTTTAACGTCAAATTAACTCTCTACCTCACACACCCAAAATTGCCATCGGTATTTTGGCTTCTTTAGTATTTTCCCAATCGCTTCAAAAACTGTATCTTCAGCAAGATATTGTCAAGTTTGCCTTGCATTTTGAATTGGCACACAGCTATATGTACTTAAGTAATAGCTGAAAGACTTGGAGAACAGATGTCAGGAACTACGCCAAATTCAGAAATGCTATATCGAGTTCTCGGCAATACCGGAGAAAAAGTTTCTGCGATTGGATTGGGTGGTTGGCACATTGCCTTAAAACACGTTGACGAGCAACTGGGTATCCGAATTGTTAGAACAGCGATCGATCGCGGCATCAATTTTATGGATAACAGTTGGGATTACAACGATGGAGTCAGCGAGATTCGCATGGGAAAAGCTCTGCGCGATCGCTACCGCGATAAAGTTTTCCTGATGACGAAAATCGATGGTCGCTCTAAAAAAGAAGCAGCAAAACAGCTAGACGAATCACTTCAACGCCTGCAAGTGGATTGCATCGATCTCGTTCAGCACCACGAAATTATTCGGTACGAAGACCCGCATCGAGTTTTTGATGAAGAAGGAGCGAATGCTGCCTTAATTGAGGCACGGAAGGCTGGCAAACTCCGATACATCGGCTTTACTGGACACAAAGACCCCCATGTTCATCTGCACATGCTGGAAGTTGCAGATGCTCACGGCTTTAAATTTGATACGGCTCAGATGCCTCTCAATGTCATGGATGCTCACTACCGAAGTTTTGCAAAGCTGGTTGTACCAGAATTGGTACAACAAAATATCGGCGTGCTAGGAATGAAAAGTATGGCAAATGGTATTCTTTTAAAATCCAATACTGTAACGCCGATTGAGTGTCTACACTATGCTTTGAATCTACCTACATCGGTTGTGATTACCGGAATTGACAGTATGGAGATTTTAGAGCAAGCTTTTGAAGCTGTGCGAACATTTCAGCCAATGAATGACGAGCAAGTGCGATCGCTCTTAGCAAAAACGGCAGAAGCGGCATCACGCGGCGAGTTTGAGCCTTTCAAAACCTCATCAATCTTTGATAGCACTGCCCAAAATCCAGATTGGCTAGGAGAGGAACCAGAGCGCATCCAACAATTGATGTCAGCGTAATGCTTTCTTAGTGTTGTCTCTAAAGAAGTTCACAAAATTATACAACACTAAAGCATCTTGCCGTTTAGTAATTGCATTGTCACGCTATTTAATGCAACCTCTGACAATAGGATTGTTTTAACTGACAATGCGAATGTTTCGACTGACAATGCGATTGTTTCGGCTGACAAAGGGATTGTTTCGACTGACAAAGGGATTGTTTCGACTAACAATGAGATTGTTTCGACTGACAATGCGATTGCGTAAACCCGCAAAAATAAACTCACGCTTTTTTTAACTTTGTTCTACCTAAAATCTGTCCATCTTCACGGCGTACATCTGTGCAACTGTTAGTTATATTGTTTCAATGGGCACAATAATAATGTCCCTTATAGCAGTATATATGCCTGTTCAGGATAAAACACGCCGTTTACCCTCTCAATCAATTAGTCAAGATATAACTTCATTGCACGGTTTACAAACCATCAATACATACAATACAACCCGTGCTGATGCGTCTTTAGCAAATTTACAACAAGCTTATCAGGCTATGTTGGTGCAGCAACAAACCGAAACCGAGAAACTAACTTTATACCGTGCTGCTGCTGATGCTGCGCGATTAGCAGAATGGGAATTTCATAATGCTGTGTTAGCCATGAAAGAAGTTGTGCGCGGACAATATGGATCGGATAGCGATCAAGCTCAAGCAGTTGGACTGAAGAAAAAATCAGAACGCAAGCGTCCCAACCGGAAAAAGTCAGTTGAGATTGCAAATTAATTAACTCAAAAGCGATCGCTGACTTTTCCCCAAGCGCGTTAGCGTAGCTCACCGTAGGTATCGCCCGTGTCTAAAATCCCGTAACCTGTTTAATTACCAGCAAAAAATCTTGACTCAAAATTCAATCTATCAAAATAGTGAACTTGTTTCATAACTAATGATGCAAGAACTTCTATCTAAGGATTGATATGGCAAATCAGCTAAATGAAGTAAAAATAGTATACTAAATCACATGAGATTGCATTCTATGAAATCAAATTCTTTTACAAAACAGCTTTCCACGGTAAAACGCTGGATGGCTACGACGCTGTTTTGTATGTTAGCGATCGCTTTTGTTTGGCAAGGTGCATTTTTCTCGAACACCTCAGCAATGGCCGATCCTGCTGCAACCTTGATCGCATCCTCAGACTCAGGCGATCGCGCTCAAGAAAAAGCCAGTAGAGATGCTGGACGAACCAAAAATTTTATTGATGATGCGGCAGATAAAGTGAAGGATGCTGCCAAGAGTAATGCCAGTAAAGTTGACCAAGCAACAGACAATGGTAGTTTTATTGAGCGCAAAGCAAAGAAAGATGCGGCTACAATTCAAAAAAGAGCAAATGAAGATGCCGCTCGGACTAAAGAAGCAGTAGACAACACAAAGAATGTTGTTGAACGCACCGTTGATAGCATCAAGGATGCTTTTGGTAAGTAGTAATCCTATTTGATTTGTGAAAATCTAAAGGCTTAGATCCCCGATTTCTTTGAGAAGTCGGGGATATTTAATTAAATACTGAATTTAGCTAAGACATATTTGTTGCGCCTAGATAAACTAGCGATCGCTATTGAAGAAGAATTCAGAAGTCAGAATGGCTAAACCTTAGCTATCCGCTAACAGGAGCGGAGCCGGAGACGTTTCCTGTCAACTCCTATCAGAATCAATACACTCTCTACGAGACGCGGCGCGTAGCTTGCTTAAGAGGATGTTTGAAAAGTCCTCTTGTGGGTATCAAAAATTTTAGATCCCCCTAAATCCACGCCACTTGCTTCACTTGGGGAGACCCCAAGACCGCAGTGGCTCCCCGATAAATTGGGGGACTTTGATTCTTCCCCCCAATTGATCGGGGGATTTAAGGGGGATCTAAAAGTGCCTAAAGTCACAGCGAAATACTTGTTCATTCAACCTCTAAGAGCAGGGGTTACGCAGACTCGCTCTAAGGGAAGCTATGCCGTAGACTTTACGCTCCGCTATCCGCTTTTTCAGTCAGAATACCCAACTGAATTCTGACTCCTGAATTCTGTTTGATAAAGTTAGACAGAATAATAAAATAATTATTAAATACTTGCCAGCAATTCTGCTGAACATATAGCTAGAAATTAAGATATTTAACTGTCTTTTGCGATCGCTTCAAAAAGCAAAACTGATTGACCGAGTTAAATAATTTCCGCAGAATTTTTCTGAAAGCTTGATTTTCTATACAAATTGTGGAGTGCATTTAAGTGGCATTACTTATTGACAAATGTGCTGCGAGTTTATGCGATCGCAACCTTATTTTGACGAATTGTTAATGATTTAGAGATTTTTCACCATTATTAATTACGAAGTTATACTTTCCACTACAACTTAGTAACAATGTAAGAGTGTGATTATGTGGACAACCCGACCGTGGGAAAATCAAAATACCGAAACTGGAAGTTAAAGAGGAAAACACTATAATATGCATCTGAGCGAAATCACCCATCCTAATCAGTTGCACGGTTTATCTGTTCGCCAACTACAACAGATTGCCCGTCAGATTCGAGATAAGCATCTCCAAACCGTAGCAGTTAATGGTGGACACTTGGGGCCAGGGTTGGGTGTTGTAGAATTAACACTAGGACTTTACCAGACACTGGACTTAGATCGGGATAAAGTGATCTGGGATGTCGGACACCAAGCTTATCCGCACAAACTCCTTACAGGACGCTACGATCGCTTCCACACCCTCAGACAAAAGGACGGAGTTGCAGGTTATCTCAAACTCTGTGAAAACAAGTTTGACCATTTTGGTGCGGGACATGCTTCTACAAGTATTTCCGCAGCATTGGGCATGGCTTTAGCGCGAGACTTGAAAGGCGAAAAATTTAAAGCCGTTGCTGTGATTGGGGATGGGGCGCTGACTGGCGGTATGGCTTTAGAAGCCATCAACCACGCGGGACACATGCCGAAAACTAACCTGTTGGTTGTTCTGAACGACAACGACATGTCCATATCTCGCAACGTCGGCGCGATTCCCCGCTATCTGAATAAAATGCGCCTCAGCCAGCCAGTGCAATTTATCAAAGATAATCTTGAGGAACAACTCAAGCAAATTCCCTTCGTGGGTGAATCTTTGTCTCCCGAACTCGGACGCATCAAAGAAGGTATGAAACGTTTGGCTGTTCCCAAGGTAGGGGCAGTTTTTGAAGAACTCGGTTTTACCTACATTGGCCCAGTAGATGGGCATAATCTCGAAGAATTGATTGCCACCTTCCAACAAGCACATCAAATCCAAGGCCCAGTTTTGGTACACGTAGCCACCATTAAGGGCAAAGGCTATGAAATTGCTGAACTAGATCAAGTTGGCTACCACGCCCAAAGCCCCTTCAACGTTGCAACCGGCAAAGCCATTCCTTCCAACAAACCAAAACCTCCGGCTTATGCCAAAGTCTTTTCTCACACTCTTGTGAAACTTGCCGAACAAAACCCCAAAATCGTTGGGATTACTGCGGCTATGGCAACGGGAACAGGTTTAGATAAACTTCAAGCCAAACTACCCAATCAATATGTTGATGTCGGTATTGCTGAACAACATGCAATTACCCTAGCAGCAGGACTTGCAACTCAAGGGATGCGCCCCGTAGCCGCCATTTATTCTACCTTCCTGCAACGCGCTTACGACCAAATAATTCACGATGTCTGCATCCAAAATCTGCCAGTATTTTTCTGCTTAGATCGGGCAGGAATTGTTGGATCTGATGGCCCCACTCACCAGGGTATGTATGACATCGCTTATCTGCGTTGCATTCCCAACATTGTAATAATGGCACCGAAAGACGAAGCAGAACTGCAACGCATGGTAGTAACTGGTGTTAACCATACCAGTGGCCCGATCGCTATGCGTTACCCTCGTGGCAATGGCTACGGCGTTCCCTTAATGGAGGAAGGTTGGGAACCTTTGGAAATTGGTAAAAGCGAAATTCTCCGCACCGGCGATGACGTGTTAATCGTCGCTTATGGCACAATGGTCTATCCAGGAATGCAAGCTGCCGAAATTCTCAGCGAACACGGCGTTGAAGCAACTGTAATTAATGCCCGTTTTGTTAAGCCTTTGGATACCGAGTTGATTTTACCTTTAGCTAAGAAAATCGGCCGTGTTATCACCTTAGAAGAAGGTTGTATCATGGGTGGCTTTGGTAGTGCGATCGCTGAAGCCTTAATGGATGCAGATCTTCTCGTTCCTGTCAAGCGATTTGGTGTCCCAGATGTGTTAGTAGATCATGCTGAACCTGATGAATCTAAAACAGAACTAGGTTTAACTAGTCATCAAATAGCAGAGAGAGTGTTGCAAGCTTTCTTTAAGCAGCAAGTATCTGCTGTTGTTTAGTTAATTCTTTGTAGAATGAATCGCCCATACTTGTGACTCAGGTGTGGGCGATCGCGTATAAAAACAGCAAAACTAATATTAGTAGATTAAAAATTTAGCGATCGCCTACGTAACGATTATCTCTATACTTAATCTAGTTTATGGTCAGGATTTCTATATTACTAATTTAGTAGCAGTATCAGTGCATTAACACGCGATCACTTCATAATTTTCATGGGTTCAACAACTGAAGTTTAACCTAACATTTTGTCAATTCATTTTTTAAAAATCAAACTTGATTCTGATATTAAATAGGCTTCTTAATTAATATTTAATATTAAGCTAATACAAATAATGTAATATCTATTACATCGTGTGTCAATTTACATTTCCACCATTTTAAACCCAAAAAAAGACGGTAAAACTATGGCTATTCAAGGAACAAATAATAACGATACTTTAGTTGGCACTTCTGGCAATGATACTATTCAAGGCTTAAACGGTAATGATAGCCTTTCTGGGCTAGGTGGAAATGACCGTTTAGAAGGTGGTAGAGGCGATGATACCTTGTATGGTGGGACAGGAAATGATGTATTTGACTTGGCATACTATCAAGAAAACGATGTCGTCATGGATTTTATCCAAGGACAGGATAAAATTGATGTCAGAAGCCTAAACATTAGTGATTGGACTACCCTGCAAAAGCTGATTACTAATGACGGTCAAAATAATGCTTTAATTACAACTTTCTCTGGTGGTTATCCTGCCCAACTGAAACTCAATGGCATCAATCCTAGCCTACTGCAAGCCAGTGATTTCCTTTTGAATACTGATAACTTTGCTCAGACTATTGATGGTAATGACTATTACGCAGATCAGTTGTTCGGTGGTTTAAATAATGATACCCTCAGAGGATTGAGAGGTGATGATGTCCTGTTTGGCGAACAAGGAAATGACCGTTTAGAAGGTGGTGCGGGTGATGATACTTTGTATGGTGGTGCTGGAAATGATACCTATTATTTCCTAGCTAATAGTGCCTTGGGAACCGACACCATTATAGAAACAACAACAGATGGTACTGATACTATTGATTTTAACGGTACTACAACTGCCGTAAATGTAAATTTAGGTCTAACCACTTCCCAAACGATTAATAGCAACCTCAAACTCATTCTCTCTGCCAACAACGTTATTGAAAATGCAACAGGCGGCACAGGAAATGACACCCTCATTGGTAATACACTCAATAACAATCTTGTTGGTGGTGGCGGAAATGACCAACTCCAAGGGTTAGTAGGAAATGATACTTATTCTTTCTTCGCTAATAGTGCTTTGGGAACCGACACAATTACAGAAACCACAACAGGTGGTACTGACACTATTAACTTTAGCGGTACTACAGTTGCCGTCAATCTAAATCTAGGTCTGACTACCTTGCAAACGGTTAATAGCAATCTCCAACTCATTCTCTCTACCAACAACGTTATCGAAAATGCAACAGGTGGCACAGGTAATGACAGTCTCACTGGTAATACGCTGAATAACACCCTAATTGGTGGTGGCGGAAACGATCAACTCCAAGGGTTAACAGGAAATGATACCTATTCTTTTGTCGCTAATACTGCTTTAGGAACCGACACAATTATAGAAACCACAACAGGTGGTACTGATACTATTAACTTTAGTGATACTACAGTTGCCGTCAATGTCAATCTAGGTTTAACCACCTCGCAAACTGTTAATAGTAATCTCAAACTGATTCTCTCTGCCAACAACGTTATCGAAAATGCAACGGGTGGCATAGGTAATGACAGTATCACTGGTAATACACTGAATAATGCCCTGATTGGTGGTGACGGAAATGATACTCTTCAGGGAGGTGATGGTGATGACCAACTTTTAGGAGGACTAGGCAATGATATTCTCATTGGTGGAACTGGGAAGGATAAATATATGTTCCAAAGTAACGGTGTTTTTGACACAAGCTTAGGTGTTGATAACATCACTCAGTTTGAAAAGGGACAAGATCAGATTGTGCTGAGTAAAACCACTTTTAATGCTGTTACTAATAGTGTGGGTCAAGCTTTAACTGACTTTGCAGTTGTCACTAATAATCAATCTGTGAATGCTAGTAATGCACGTATTGTGTTTAGTCAAAGCACTGGCAGCCTATTTTATAACCAAGATGGCAATCTCCTGGGTACAGGAACAGTATTTGAGTTTGCCCGTTTAGGAAATCTTGGTATTACTCTGAGTACCAGCGATTTTAGTCTCATTGCCTAGAACACCAATTCAGCCCTCTCCTTATAAAAGCTACGGTGTACAGTACACAAAAGTCGGAAATAGTTGATAAATCAGGGTTTTACCGCACCCTCCCGATGCATTGGGGAGGAAACTAGATTTTCTGGTTTCCCTCCTTTATAAGGGCAGGGCTGTTTGCTTCCCTCTCAAACAGGATTTGTCAAGATGATTAGCGATAAAAATCATACTTTTTTTATGACACTTTCCACAAACCATGTTTATCCCGTTATTTGGCACAACGATTCGGTGTCACTAATTGACCAAACACGCTTACCCAACGAATATACATTTGTAGAAATCCACCGCAGTGAAGATATGGCGCGGGCGATTAAAACGATGATTGTGCGGGGTGCGCCGGCAATTGGTGTAGCTGCGGCTTATGGAATGTATCTTGGTGCAAGAGAAATTGAGACAAGCGATCGCACCGAATTTTTGCAAAACTTAGATAAAGTTGCCCAGTTGTTACGTTCTACTCGGCCGACGGCGGTAAATTTATTTTGGGCAATTAGTCGAATGATGAAAGTTGCTAAAGAAACGCTGGGAACTGTAGAAGACATTAAGCAAAACCTTTTCCAAACAGCCCAAGCAATCAATGTTGAAGATTTGCAAACCTGTCAAGCGATCGGTGACAATGGTTTGGCAGTTTTACCCGCTACTCCCGAAAGGCTGACGCTACTTACTCACTGTAATGCTGGGGCATTAGCTACGGCTGGTTATGGCACTGCATTGGGTGTTGTGCGTTCTGCTTGGAGAGAAGGACGTTTAGAACGTTTATTTGCTGATGAAACCCGCCCCCGTTTGCAAGGCGCAAAACTCACTGCTTGGGAATGTGTGCAAGAAGGTATTCCGGTGACATTAATTACTGATAATATGGCAGCCCATTGCATGAAACAGGGTTTGATTCATGCTGTGGTTGTGGGTGCCGACCGCATTGCTGCTAATGGTGACACTGCTAATAAAATTGGTACATATAGTGTTGCGATCGCAGCTAAAGCCCATAATATCCCTTTCTTTGTGGCTGCGCCCCTTTCCACCGTTGATTTTGAATTAGCTGATGGCAGCAAAATTCCCATTGAGGAACGCGATCCAACAGAAATATATCAAGTGGGGAATACTATTCTCACGCCTGAAGGTGTAGATTTTTACAATCCAGCTTTTGATGTGACTCCGGCTGAATTAATTACAGCCATCATTACAGAGAATGGAGCGATCGCGCCTGATAAATTAGCGAAATCACAGGTAAAGCAATTAGTGTAATTGAGTACAAAGAGGATAAAAGTTTTAAATGTTCATCGACACCACTCGCCAAATCGCCGAAACTCTATATTTTTTGTTGAGTGGTGTCGATTGCTTACTGGGTAACGAGGAAACCGAAGTATTTCCACTCGATGCCAAAGCTAAAAGGCATCCCTCCCGATTGGGTTAAATCGGAATTAATGGATAACTTGCACCGAGTTATCGATAACTCTAGCGATCGCTCTACATCCGAATAACGGAAACTTTATAGGGGATTGCCCCAAAAAAATCCCCAGCTTTTTAGAAAAGCCGGAGACTTTGTTTTTTTAACTACTTACTACCTTAAAATCTGACTGTTCAAAATACACATTATTTATCAGTAATTTTTTCAAAAAATTTATCTAAACTTCATATTTTAACTAAATTGAATAAGCAAAATCCGCAAATAGTTACTCAAAATAAGCTTTGACTTACTCAAACCCCAGTTTGCTTTTTGATTTTGGTGTTTTCCGCAAGTAAAAGAAGCTTTGACTTAATCAAAAGAAGCTTTTGCTTTCTCATTTTGGTGTTTTCCGCAAGTAAAAGAAGCTTTGACTTACTCAAAAGAAGCTTTTGCTTTCTCATTTTGGTGTTTTCCGCAAGTAAAAGAAGCTTTTGCTTTCTCAAAATGCCATTTGACTTACTCAAACCCCAGTTTGCTTTCTGATTTTGGTATTTTTTGCAAATCAAATGCCATTTCGCTTTTTTAAAATAGTTAATTTATCAGAGGATGTCTGAGAAGTATTAAATATTTGTTGATTCCCCTTAACCTCCCTTAAAAAACCGTGTATACACAAGTCAAATTACCCCCCTTAATCCCCCCGATGCATTGGGGGGAAACAAGAAATCTAGTTCCCTCCCCTTTATAAGGGGAGGGTTAGGGTGGGGTAATTCGACTTAGCCCTAATGAACTTAACCAAAATGCTGAATAATTGCGTCGGCAAATTCAGAACATTTTAAAGGTTCAACTGGCGGTTCTAGCAACCGGGCTAAATCGTAGGTGACTTGACTATTTGCGATCGCATCGCTTAAACCTTTCTTAACTAGGTCTGCGGCTTCCTGCCAACCCATAAATTCCAGCATCATCACACCAGACAAAATCACTGAACCAGGATTAATCCGATCTAAGCCGGCGTGTTTGGGTGCAGTACCGTGGGTAGCTTCAAATATGGCACTAGAATCACCAATATTTGCCCCTGGCCCCATTCCTAATCCACCAACAATGGCAGCAGCAGCATCAGACAAGTAATCGCCGTTTAAGTTCATCGTCGCCAAAATCGAATATTCATCCGGTCTAGTTTGAATTTGTTGAAAAATACTGTCAGCAATCCGGTCATTCACCAAAACTTTCTCTTTCCATTTGGCATCGCCGTGGGTTGTCCAAATTGTGTTAAGAACAGTTTCGACTTCCTTGACAATTTGCGCTTTCTTCTCATCGGTGAGACTATCAAACCCAGGATCGATTTGTCGAGCGTTTTCTTCCAAAGAAATATTCGGATTTTTTTCCTTGTTACTCAAAATCCAAGATTCCCGTTCAGTGACAGTTTCTTGGCGAAATTCACTAGTTGCTAGTTCATAACCCCAATCACGGAAAGCGCCTTCGGTGTACTTCATGATGTTACCTTTATGCACCAAAGTCACTTGTTGCTTATCTTTGGGCAAAAGCAAGGCGTGTTTGATGGCACGTCTAACTAGGCGCTGAGAACCAGTTTTGCTGATGGGTTTGATGCCAATACCAGAATCAAGAGGAATGCGTTTTTTCCCATGTTCTGGGGTGGCGGGGATTAGTTCTTCATTGAGAATTTTAATTAAGCGATCGCCAATTTCGCTACCTTGTCGCCACTCAATGCCTAAATAAATATCTTCCGTATTTTCTCGATAAACAATTACATCCAGCTTTTCGGGATTTTTGTGGGGAGAGGGCGTACCTGCATAGTAACGACAGGGACGCACGCAGGCATATAAGTCAAAAATTTGCCTTAGTGCCACATTTAAAGAACGAATTCCTCCCCCAACGGGAGTAGTCAAAGGCCCTTTAATAGCTATACCATACTCTTCAATTGCCGTGAGAGTATCTTGTGGTAAATACTGGTAAGTACCGTATAAATCGCAAGCTTCGTCACCAGCATAAACCTTGAACCAACTAATTTGACGTTGACCTTTGTATGCTTTGGCTACCGCAGCATCGAGAACTTTTTGGGTAGCAGGCCAGATGTCGATACCTGTTCCATCGCCACGAATAAAGGGGATAATTGGATTGTCCGGTACGATTGGTTCACCATTTGTGAAGGCGATCTTTGCTCCGGCTGCGGGGGGGGTAATCTTGTCGTACATCGTTCACACACTCCTAATCGATACGCTGCTAGTCAAAAAATCCTTATGTGGCAGGCTTGTATATTTTGCTATATCTTTTGTTCACCAAGCCATAAGGCAAAGATTTTCCCCCTATTCTCCTTGTACATTATTTGGAGATTAAGTGTGGGATTCAGTGAAGCGATCGCAATTTTGTACGATCAAAAATAGTAAACTACTTTTCGCTATCAATGCTTCACTTTGGAGAATGCCAGATAGCTTACCACTCTTTCAATGACCGCTAAAACGAGAATGGCATGACAGACCCAATGATTTTATCAGGCCCTGCTAATGACATCGACTCCCTCCGACGACCGTTAATCGCTGGGTCTGAAAAAGTCCAACAGCAGATAATCCCACAGTTAGCTGAGTTGGGTAATGAGGGATTAGACGTGTTGATGGAATTTTTACTCAAACGACGTGAGAAGCCAGCGACTTGGATTGATGGCAAAGCTTATCAAGTCCTCTATAACTCCGATGCACCTCAAGCCAAAGAATTTTTGCGCTCCTGTTTTCCTGAAGGAATTGTACCTCTAAAATCAGAGTGCGGGATAAACTACAATTCTTTGCAACAGCTGCTTGTTACTCAAGACTTCCAAGCAGCCGATCGCGTCACCATCGAAAAAATGTGTGAACTATCAGGGCCAACGGCTGTACAACGCAAATGGTTGTACTTTACTGAGGTAGAAAATACCCCGGCTGTTGACTTGCAAACCATTAATAACCTCTGGTTAGTCCACTCCGAAGGTAAATTTGGCTTTTCAGTGCAGCGAGAAATCTGGTTAAGTTTGGGTAAAAATTGGGAAAACTTCTGGCCAAAAATTGGCTGGAAAGAAGGTAATAACTGGACGCGATACCCTAACAGCTTTACCTGGGATTTGAGTGCGCCGAGAGGTCATTTACCCCTCTCTAATCAACTACGGGGGGTACGAGTCTTTGCTTCTTTACTATCTCACCCTGCTTGGACAAAGAACTCAGAAAAATAATGATTTTGAGCTTACGGACAAATAGATTATGATCAATCCCACCAAGCGAGAATTCTACGTCATCATTGAACGGGATGAAGATGGTTACTTTCTGCACTTGCAAAACAGCCTCACAGTTCCTCAGATGGGACGGATTAAAGCCCCTAGTACTGAGTTAAAACGCAGATCCCAAACTGTAAATATCAAAATGGATAATGGCAAACGTTCGTCTAGAAGATATTAAGCGTAGATTCAATAACGTCACCGCGATCGAGGATATTACCTTTGAAATTCCCGATGGCGAGTTTTGGGTTTTAGTCGGGCCATCGGGTTGTGGTAAATCTACAATTTTGCGAACGATCGCAGGTTTAGAAACCGCCACATCAGGTAAACTGTTCATTGGCGATCGCTTGGTGAATAATATTCCAGCCAGACAGCGAGATGTGGCGATGGTGTTCCAGAACTACGCCCTCTATCCTCACATGAGCGTGGCAGAAAACATCGGCTTTGGCTTGCAAATGCGGAAGGTTGACCGAAAAATCATTCAAGAACGGGTGATGAATGTAGCGCGATCGCTTTCTCTGGATCACCTGCTAGATCGTAAACCCAAACAACTTTCTGGAGGACAGCAACAACGGGTAGCATTAGGAAGAGCGATCGCTCGTGAACCCCAAGTGTTTTTACTTGATGAACCTTTATCTAATTTAGATGCCCAATTACGCGACGATACAAGGGCAGAATTAAAACAGTTACATCAAGAATTAGGGATTACAACTATTTACGTCACCCACGATCAAGTTGAAGCAATGACTTTGGCTGATAAAATAGTCGTGCTAAATCGCGGGCGAATTCAACAAATTGGCGATCCCCAAACTATTTATGCAAGTCCTGCTAATCAGATGGTGGCAAGTTTTTTAGGTAGTCCACCAATGAATATTTTGTCTGCGATTTATCAAAATGACGGTTTTGATGTGAGTAGGCAATTATTAACGATTCCAGCAGATGTGAAAGAAAAATTACATTTGCGTCAGGGACACAGTTACGATCTGGGGATTCGTCCAGAGCATATTTTTATTAACGAATCGCCCTCTGGGTTCACAGTCGCCTACGGCGGAAAACCCGCCTACAGCGCTGATTCACCAAGTCGCCAAGAAAGAAATGATAGTCATCTAATTGTGGAAGTTAAGGTGGTAGAACCTTTGGGAAGGGAAACTTTGATTCGTGCTGGCTTACCTGGTTCGACGGTGGTGTTGAATATTCAGGTAGGCGGGGATGTGCGTCTGCGTCTAGGCGATCGCCTTTCTCTACAACTTGATTTAAATCACTTGTTTGTATTTGATCCCAAAACTGGGGACAGAATGTTATAAGCGCGTAACTCTGACCTTGCCCTTGCGTCGTGCGATCGCGGTCATTTGTTAACCCAATAGCGAAAATTTGCTGTATCTCTTGCTGAGTAACAATCTTGGCGCGTCCATGCCAATTTACTTTCACCTTTGGCCGCTACACCCCGTTAACTCTTAATTTTCAGGTTACAGCAGTGTGAAGTGTTTATATCCATAATCAGGATGAAATAATGATTCAATCACTACAAAAACTATTTACATTTGATGAATATTTAGAGTTTTTAGAAACACAACCGGAAAACATTCGTTATGAATTACACGATGGAGATATTATTCAAATGCCGCCACCATCAGGAAAACACGAGCAAATAGTAGCATTTTTGACAATGATATTAGGGTATGAGTGTCTTCGTCTTAAACTTTATTACGGTATACCTAAAACAGCCACAGTGAAGCCAGAAAATAAAATGTCAGGGTACTATCCTGATGTATTATTAATGAATTTTTCTAACTTGGGTAATGAACCATTATGGGAGAAACAATCTATCCTTAGTAAACCAGCTTCAATTCCATTAGTAATTGAAGTTGTCAGTACTAACTGGAGAGATGATTATCATAAAAAGTTTGCTGACTATGAAGAAATGGGTATTCAAGAATATTGGATTGTGGACTATGCTGCTTTGGGTAGCAAAGAATTGATCGGCGACCCCAAACAGCCAACAGTCACAGTTTACTCTTTAAGTGATGAGGGTGAATATCGTGGGAAAAAATTTAGAGGAGACGACCGTATAGAGTCGCCAACATTTCCAGATTTCAATCTAACCGTTGAACAAATTTTTTCAGTACGTTATTGATAAACAGGCATTTCCCGACATTTCACCAAAAATACAAAACACTAAACAACTAATAATGTTGATAAATATGCCGATGTTACTCCTAAATATAAGGAGGAACTTAAACCTATTACTAAAGAAAATAGTCAAATACATATAATTGTCACCCTACTCACGAAAGGAGCAACGCTCGATGAATTTGATAATGAGAAAAGGAATATCGGAACCGGACGGGAAGGATCGCGAGCATTCTTCGGTAAATACATAAAACGTGTATGGGGATACGGGACTAAGCGTACTGTTGACCCGTCTGATCCTACTAACATAGATAAGTATGTGTTTCATTTACACTTACCCCCAGGACTTGATCAGCCTATATTTGATTTTAAGTGAGGAAAAAATAAGAAGAAAGTATAATGTGGGTGAAATGCCTGACGACCTCGATTAACTACCCAATACCCCACAATTCCCTTAACACCGCGTAGCGCCTCTTGTGACGATAGGGTTTGTTTTTTGGTGGTTGGGTGCGAACCTATGATTAGTTGTAAAAAGATAGTTTAAGTAAAAATACATAACTTTTTGAATATTAGTAATTAATATTACAAATTTTGTAAATAGTTTATTAAACTGCCAGAAATAATCGCAAACTTCCAATTTTTTGTAGCCAAAATCTAAGAAAATAAAAACGGCAATAGAGACTTAATGGATTAGCTGCAAAAACTTATATGACTATTAATCGACGCAATTTCTTGTTTTTACTCACAGCAGGTGCGGGTGCTTTTGTATTCGATGCTTGTGCATGGGCAGAAAAATCTCCTAAAGGAAACACTGCAATTCCTGAAACAACACCTGAAACAACACCAAATAAAACATCAGAAAAAACAGGTGCTATCCAACTACCGCCTTTAGCCTACGCATACGAAGCACTGGAACCACACATCGATGCTAAAACGATGCAGTTTCACCACGATAAACACCATGCAACTTATGTAAAAAACTTGAATGCAGCGTTAGATAAACACCCAGAACTGAAAGGCAAAACTATTGAAGAACTGTTGCAGAAACTTGACAGTGTACCAGAAGATATTCGCAAAATAGTACGCAATAATGGCGGTGGTCATGTAAATCACTCAATGTTCTGGGAAATTATGAAGCCAAAAGGTGGGGGAGAACCAACAGGAAATATAGCCTCCGCGATTAATCAAAGTTTTGGTAGTTTTGCCGCTTTCAAAAAACAGTTTAATGAAGCTGGTGCTGGTCGTTTTGGTAGTGGTTGGGTTTGGCTAGTACGTAACAAAGGTGGCAAGTTAGAAGTGACGACTACAGCTAACCAAGATAGTCCTTTAAGTGCAGGTAAATATCCCATTCTAGGTAATGACGTATGGGAACATGCATATTATCTAAATTACCAAAATCGCCGCGCAGATTATTTAGATGCTTGGTGGAACGTAATTAATTGGGATGAGATTAACAAGAGGTTTGCAGCTGCAAGTAAATTAGCTTAGACATTGGAACAAAGGAAGAGATATAAAAAATAAAAACTCCATCTTCCGTCCCTATCAAAATAATTCGTAATTACAACCAGTAGAAGCTTGTACTCTTTCTAATTACGAATTACGAATTACGAATTATTCAAAGGGGCTTTTGAGTAGGTACACCAATAGCACGGGGAAACTCAATTGGTGTGGTGGCTACCTTACGCAAATACACACAGTGCCGGATGCTGTGACTCAAGGGTGTTGTAAATTGTTCGATTGATTCAATAACGCCACCCAACAGTTTCACAGCATTCTGCAAAACTGTGGTTTCATCCTTTGCCCAATTACCGCGATAAATTATAGCTAAACCTCCCTGTTTGAGCAGTGGTAGGGTATATTCTGCACAGACAGAAGTTGCCCCTACAGCACGGATCAATGCAATATCATAAGCTAGTCGATACTGAGTATGCTGACCGATTTCTTCAGCCCTACCAACAAAAGTTTTGGCATTAATAAGGGCAAGTTCAGTTAATATATTGTCGATAAAAGTAATTTTTTTACGAGTTGAATCGAGAAGAGTAATTGTGCAATTAGGTACTGTAATTGCCACTGGAACACCAGGAAAACCTGCACCTGTACCAATATCGATAATAGTAGGGGAAGCTGGGAATAAGTTTCCTGATAACAGGGGTACAATTCCTCGTAGAGAATCCCAAAGATGTTTTTCCCAAAACTCTTGGGGGTCAGTAATGCGAGTTAAATTTAGTTGACGATTACCTTCTAGGATTAACTCATAAAGCCTTTGGAATTGAGCTTGCTGTTGGACAGTTGGTTGCCAATTCAGAGTTTGCTGCCAGATTTCTGCCATCTCAGGCAATAAGTTTGTCATTGGTCATTTGTCATTTGTCATTTGTCATTTGGGATCGGGTATTGGGTATTATTTTTTCCCCAGTCCCCAGTCCCCAATTGCCTTTTATGCCGATGGCAGAGGTTCTTTAACTTTGGGTTCCAGTGTCTTTGGGTCTACTGATTGTAGTTCGCCGTGGTTGAGTGTCCAGCAACGATCTGCGATCGCTAACAGATCCCCAGCATCGTGTGTCACTATCAACAGTGTCCAATCTTGTTTGAGTTTCGCTAATAAATTTACCAGTTGCCGACGCATTGACCAATCTAACCCAGCGGTCGGTTCATCCAATAACAGTAAATTTGGCTGGCGAATCAGTTGCACTGCTAAAGCTAAACGCCTCTGTTGACCACCACTCAAAGCATGGGGAGCAGCAGAAAGCGATAAATGCTCTAATCCCACCTCAGTTAAGGCTTGTCTAACTCGTTCTGACCCTAACTCAGGATGTCCTAAACGCAATTCTTCTAAAATTGAACCACCACAAAAGTGCCGTTCTGGAAACTGAAATACCAACCCAGCTAATTGTTGTAGTTGTTCGGCTATAAGTTCTTGTTCCCGCCAGAAGAGTGCGCCAGTAGTGGGTTCGGCTAGTCCCGACAAAATTTCTAGTAAGGTACTTTTTCCCGAACCACTGGGGCCAATAATCAGACCTAGCTGCTGGGGTGCTAATTCCAAGTTTATCGATTTAAGAATCGCTGTTGGACACGCTGTGGGGTGATAATTTACATTTCGGAGATAGAGCATTTGTTAAGATTACCAAAAAGTCAGCAAATTACTAATTAACTACACTGAGAGTACCTGGAAAATTCTAGAAAAATTTATAGCGTATTACCTGAATCAACACCTTAATCTAGCAGCAAGAATCATCCAATTTTCCTCCATTGTGGCAGACTCACCCTAAATCCGGATTTCTCACCACATTTCGATTAAGCCTGTGCTTGAGCAGAGGAGCAGGGGAGCAGGGGAGCAGGGGAGCAGGGGAGCAGGGGAGCAGGGGAGAGTTCAAATACCAAGTTCTTTCCCCTCTGCCCCTCTCAAGCTTGTGAGAAATGCGGGTAAAAACTTTGGCTATGACGAGCCTGGAAACATGGAAAAATTACCAAAGTTAACCTTTATATAAGAAAATTTGGGTTGAGGCAGAGGCAAATTAGAATTAATCATTTTTTGCATTCTAAGTAACACATACAACTATTTCAACCGCAATTATTCTGAGGGTTAAAATGACTAAAAGGTTCTATCCGTCTCAATTAGTAGTGCCTACGAGACTCACTACCCTTGCTCAGACTGCTTTTGGTGCTGCGTTCGCCTTTGGCGTTGCCCCTTGGGTAATCGCACTTAATCTGTGGATAAACCCTTCACTAGCTGGCGATCCCTTTCGCAATAGCGAACCTCATCAAATTGGCGACCAAACAGAAGCAGGTTTTAAGGCAATTTTCCAACAGGGCAACTATCCAGCAGCAGAGCGTTATCTACAACAGGCAATATCTAAAGAGCCAAATGAACCTCTAGCTTACGCGATGAAAGCATCTTTGGCATACGGAAATAAAGATTGGGCTAAACTAGATATCTACAGTCAGAAAACTCTAGAAAGCGGGCAAAAACTGATTCCCAACAATCCATTGCGTGGTAATTTATACACTGCTGTTGGTCATTTTTTAGAGGGAGCATTAATTCTCACCCGCCAGGGCACTGTCAACGGTGTGCCCCAAGCTTTTAGTCGGCTGCGGCAAGTTTATGAATATTTAGACAAAGCCGAAGCAATTTCTGCCAACGATCCAGAACTGAATTTAATTAAGGGTTATATGGATTTACTTTTGGCGGTTAATTTGCCTTTTGCTAGTCCCGATCGGGCAATTGAACGTTTAGAAAAGAATGCTGCTCCTGGGTATCTTGTGGATCGGGGTATCGCTCTTGCTTACCGGGATTTAAAACGATATCCACAGGCACTAGAATATGTGAATCGGGCGCTCAAAACCACATCTGATAATCCAGAAATTTATTATCTCAAAGCCCAAATCCTGAAAAACCTGGGGCAAAGAGAAAAAAGCCAGCAGATGATCCGGGAAGCGATCGCTAATTTTGACAAAGCGTTGACTAAAAAATCTCAACTCCCAGGCGATTTAGTCAAACAAATTCAGAGTGAACGCAAAAATGCTGTTAGCCTAAGTAATGCTGGGTAATTGAGCATTAGGGTAAGACGAGAAGAATTTTTTCTCCTATTTTCTGCTTTAATATGCTTATTTCCAGAAGAGTACTAGAGATATTAGACCAAAATGGAGATTCAGTTCCGCGAAATTAATCCTTTTGATATGTGGATTTGGCTGAAATTCAGCACAAATCCTTCTGCGCGTGAAAAGCAGTATGTAGAAGAAGTTTTCAATTCCTGGTTTTATCTGGGTAAATTAGGTGCATTTAATGCAGAGAACCTCCAGGTGCAGGACACTGGACTCGATATCAGCTACATGAATTATGATGAACAAGGGTATGACAAAAGCTTGTTAGCACTGATGCACAATATCGGTGAGTTTGAATATGAGGGACAGTGGGGGCGTTGTTGGTTTGACTTAGGAACCAGTGATGCGATCGCATTGGATATTTTACTCAACGCTCTCACCCAGCTAAGTCAGGAATATGTGACCATTGAAGAATTGTACATCGGCGGCGAGAATCCAGATTGGCCTATTGAGGATAGTGAAAGTCGTCCTCAATCTATTTATGATAATTAGTTACCAAAATGAATAAAGCAGGCGAAATTCGGGTAATAGCCTTGGGGCTAATTCGGGATGGCGAACGCATATTTCTTTCTGAAGGCTACGATCCCGTAAAGCAAGAAACATTTTATCGGGCTTTGGGCGGTGGGGTTGATTTTGGCGAAACCAGCCACGCCGCCTTAGAACGGGAATTTCAAGAGGAAATTCAGGCAGACTTAACGAATATTAAATATCTCGGTTGTATAGAAAACCTGTTTACATTTAATGGTAGGCAAGGTCATGAAATTATTCAGCTTTATCAATGTGACTTTGTTGATTCAAAATTTTATCAACTGGAAAGTTTAGTTTTTTCCGAATCACAACATCATAAACATAAAGCGTTATGGATAGATATATCTCGCTTGAAATCAGGAGAATTAAAATTAGTACCTGAAGTATTTTTTGAATATTTATAAATTATCTGGAAATCGCACTCAACAAAGACACAATATACTGATTGAGACTAACGCCTGGTTAAATCAGAGCGATCGCTAACATCTTGCCGTAACTGGGTGAGGTGAATTTACTCATATTGATGTCACGGTCAGCAGACAGATAAGCCATTGCCTGATTCCAAATTTTCATCCCCAATCCAAGCCCACGAAACTGCGGCTTCACAATGTAAAAACCAAGAAAGCCGAAATAGCGGTCGTAAGCTACAGCAGAAATACATCCCACAGGCTCACCGTTCAACTCACCCAAGAAAAAACCGCGCTCGTCAGTTTGATAAAAAGATTCAGCATCATACCTGCCTGGATTCCAGCCTTCGGCTGCTGCCCAACTAATCGCCAAGTCCACTTCCGACCTGTTCATTGGGCGAAGGATGAAGTTGTCTATGGTCATAACATGTTTTTACTGCTGGGCTGTCAATTATTTAAAGTCGCTTTGGCAAGCATAATGATAACTCTTAACATTTTTATACTTAATAGCTGTATGGTGCTTGCTTTGTTTATTGCCTCAGTGTTGTTTTTGTATTCAGAAAAAGTCAGGTCTAGCCGAGAAACTTGAGCAAAATGGATCAAACACCAACCGCCTCTGGAATCGCACCCTGCATTCTCCCGAAAGCATCAATCAAATTCTGCAATTGTTGATCTGCTTTAAATACTCCTAACCCGCGCACCGTCACTTTACCAGGAGAATACACAAACCGCGTCTTGAGATTGTCTGGTAAATTCCCTGCCAACAAATTCCAAGCTGGTTCCTCCATTGGCGTTTCTAAAACAACGTGCTGCTTGTTTTCTGGTTTAATCCGGCTAAATCCGAGTTTTTTCGCTAGCTGTTTGAGTTCCATGACTCGCAAAAGTTGATTTGCCGACACTGGTAAAGTACCATAGCGATCGCTCCACTCGGCGGCAATCTGCTTTAATTCTGATTTAGATTTAGCTGTGGCCACTGCCCGATAAGCACTCATCTTTTGATCCAAATCGGTAATGTAATCTGCTGGGATAAATGCCGTCAAATTGAGATCGATCTGCGTATCCTCCACTTTCGGAATTTCTTGACCTCGGATTTCCCGAATTGCTTCTTCCAGCATTTCCATGTATAAATCGAAGCCGATGGCATCCATTTGACCGGATTGTTCTGCACCTAGCAAGTTACCCACGCCTCTGATTTCCATGTCGCGCATCGCTAGCTGATATCCAGAACCTAACTGAGTAAATTCTTGAATTGCTCTTAAACGTTGCCTGGCTGCATCAGATAACGTCCGTTGCTTCGGATAAAATAACCAAGCATGAGCTTGGATACCTGCGCGTCCCACACGACCGCGTAATTGATACAACTGTGCTAATCCAAAGCGGTGAGCATCTTCAATCAAAATCGTGTTGACTCGCGGAATATCTAAGCCAGATTCAATAATTGTCGTACAAACGAGGATATCTGCGTCACCATTGCTGAAGGTGAGCATGGTTGATTCTAACTCGCTTTCATCCATTTGACCGTGAGCGATCGCAAACCTAGCTCCCGGTATCACTTCTCGTAAATTGGCTGTTGTCTCCTCAATGCCATCTACTCGTGGAACTACATAAAAAACCTGTCCACCTCTGTCTAATTCTTGACGAATTGCACTGCGGATGCTTTCGGAATTTATCGGTGAAAGATGGGTTTTAATTGCTCGTCTAGTTGGAGGTGGTGTGGTAATCAAACTCATTTCCCGAATTCCCGACAAAGACATATACAAAGTCCGGGGAATGGGAGTCGCGGAGAGGGTAAGCACATCCACTTGAGTTTTCAAGCTTTTAATTTTCTCTTTCTGGTTTACCCCAAACCGTTGTTCTTCATCCACCACCAACAGTCCTAAATCCCGGAACATCACACCTTTACCCAAAAGTTGCTGTGTACCAACAACTACATCTAGTTCACCCGTTGCCAATCGCTTTTGAATATCGCGGCGTTCTTCAGCCGAACGAAAACGGTTGAGCAAACCGACATTTACGGGGTAGGGTGCAAAACGTTCTTTAAGTGTATGGTAATGCTGCTGTGTTAAAATCGTTGTTGGCGCAAGGAGTGCCACTTGTTTCCCGGCGGTGACTGCTTTGAAAATAGCACGAATCGCCACTTCCGTCTTTCCGAAACCGACATCGCCACAAACTAAGCGATCCATTGGGCGATCGCTTTCCATGTCGCGTTTGACATCTTGGACAGCTTTGAGTTGATCCGTCGTGGGTTGGTAGGGGAAAGAATCTTCCAATTCTTCCTGCCAAGGCATATCACCTGGAAAGCTAAAACCTTGTTGTTGCGATCGCGCTGCATACAATTTCAACAAGTCCACCGCCAATTTTCTGATGGCTTTGCGGACTTTATTCTTGGTATTTTCCCAAGCTTTACCAGTCATCCGATTGAGTTCCGGTGCTTTATCACCTCCGGCGCGGAACCGAGATAAAGCGCCCACTTGATCGGCTGCGACTCTGAGTAACCCATCAGCATACTGCACCGCCAAATAATCACGGGTTTCGTTATTAATCGTCAAACTTTCCAGCTTGACAAATTTGCCAACACCATGATTTCTGTGAACTACATAATCGCCTGGACGCAGTTTATTGGGATCGACTTGCTTAGAAGTAGCTTTGTGGCGCTTACGGATATAGCCGGGAGTCGCCAAGGAATGCTGTCCAAAAAATTCCCGATCTGTGACGATTACTATTCGGTATGTCGGGAGAATAAAACCTTCGAGTTCCGCAAGACCAGAATATTTCAGCGCTATGGGAGTATGGTTAATTTGCAGCTTATCGATCGCTTGGTAGTCGCGGGGATTGGGGATAAACTGAGCCGGACAATCATGTTCTTGCAACAGCGAGACGGAACGCGAAGGTTGAGCAGAAAGCAGCCAGATCGAGAAATTGCGATCGCGTTCTTGGCGGATGGTTTCAGCTAGTTTCGCAAACTGGTGCGGCGTAACTGGAAGCGATCGGCTAGAAAGGTTGATCCCGCTATTTTCCTCTGACAGTTCCGATAAATATAGTGTTTTAAATTTGGTGATATCAGCCAAACACTCATCAAAAGACCGATGAATTTTCGGTACTTGGTTAAATTCTTCCCCAGTCCCCAGTCTCCATTGTTCCTGGGCATTTTCTACCCAGCGATCGCTATGAGCATGGCACTGTTCTGGCTCATCAATAGCAATCAAGGTATTTTCTGATAAATAATTTAGCAAAGACGCTGGCTGCTCGAAAGCCAACCCCAAAAAGCGACGACTACCTTCCAATAGTGATGAGTTCTCAGTCCTAAGTTCTGAGTCAGAATTTAACTCATAACTCTTAACTGCTAACTCAGAATTATTCTTAAGTGCTGCCATCACGATAGGAGCAAAGCTAGTGGGGGTAAGAATTAACTGCTCAACTTTATCAAGAGCGGAACGTTGTGTTGCAGGGTCAAATTCACGTATTTGCTCGATTTCATCGCCAAACCATTCTAGCCGGACTGGAAACTCAGATGAAACTGGGAACACATCAACAATATCACCCCGCCGGCTCCATTGCCCTTCCATTTCCACTAGAGGTACTCGGTCGTACCCCAGAATCGTTATTTTCTCACTGAAGACATTCAAATCTAATTCCATCCCTCGTTTCAGGGTAAGACAGAATTGCCCAAAAGCCTCTGGTGGTGGTAAATGTGGTTGCAGCGCCCCTTGAGTAGCCACGATCGCTAAATTTGTCATTTGTGCTTTGTCATTTGTCCTTTGTCCTTGGTTTGTTTCTAATGACAACTGACTAATGACCAATGACTCTTGATTTTTACGCAAATCTGCTAGTACCTGCATTTGTCCCCAACTCATCTCAGTTTCTGGGTCAAAAGGTTCGTAGGGAGAAGCCTCGGAGGTGGGGTAAAAATGTACGGTTTGCCATCCCATCGCCTCTAATTGTGCATAAACGCGTCCAGCTTCTTCCAGGGTGGCGCAAACCACAAATAAATCCTTACCCTGAGCTTGCGCCAATGCTGAAGCTACCAAACCCTTCGGCAATCGAGAAATGCCATTTAACCGCAATTCTTGTTGTCGGTTTAGCTTAGAAATAAATTCAGTGGTGAGCGGCGATCGCGCTAAGGCACGCACAATAGAAGAAAATGACATAAGTACTACTAGCGGTGGGAGTCTTGTGAGCCAGAAAATCTTGAGGCAGTTTATGTCAACTATTTTAAAAGTGTTGACAGCCTTCTTCTTATTTCGGTGGAAGCATAATTCACAGCAACTAATAGACTTAAGAACTATAACTACTACTTTGTGTACAGTCAAAGCATTTCTAGAAGCACCTTTAATACTGGATACTAGGTATTGAGCTACATTCGCTCTGAGAAGCGGCAATTTTAAACATGTCCCCCATCACTTTTGAAATTTTAATCATTTTGGTGCTAATTATTGCCAATGGCGTGTTTTCTATGTCTGAGATGGCAATTGTCTCAGCCCGGAAAGTCAGGCTACAACAGCTTGCTAATCAAGGAGATGCCAAGGCAAGAGTAGCATTGAAACTCGCTGAGTCTCCAAATCATTTCCTGTCAACCGTTCAAGTAGGTATTTCCCTAATCGGTATCCTGACTGGTGCTTTTGGAGGAGCAACAATTGCCAGTCGCTTGGCAGTTTATGTAAAACTTGTCCCTTTGTTAGCACCTTATAGTGAACCGCTCTCCTTCGGAATAGTGGTTTTACTGATTACCTATTTCTCACTCATTGTTGGCGAATTAGTACCAAAGCGTCTGGCATTAAATAATCCAGAAAGGATTGCTTCGATTGTAGCGATTCCCATGCAAGCCTTGGCTGCGATCGCTTCTCCAGTAGTCTTTTTATTAAGCGCTTCGACAGATTTGATCTTGCGAGTGCTGGGAATTACAGCTTCTACCGAGCCGCAAGTCACCGAAGAAGAGATTAAAATCTTAATTGAGCAAGGGACGGAGGCGGGAACCTTTGAGGAAGCCGAACAGGATATGGTAGAGCGAGTTTTTCGTTTAGGCGATCGCCCCGTCAGCTACTTAATGACACCTCGTCCCGATATCGTCTGGTTAGACTTAGACGACTCTGCCGAAGAAAATCGCCAAAAAATGGTTGATAGCGCCTATTCTCGATATCCAGTTTGTCAGGCGGGACTTGACAATGTGTTGGGTGTGATCCCCGTCACCGATTTATTAGCCAGGAGTTTCCGAGGAGAACCGCTAGACTTGACAGTGGGATTGCGACAGCCCGTATTCGTGCCAGAAAGCACGCGTGGTTTGAAAGTTTTAGAATTGTTCAAGCAAACCATCACTCACATGGCGCTAGTCGTAGACGAATACGGCGTGATTCAAGGATTAGTCACTCTCAACGACATTATGAGTGAAATCGTGGGTGATGTTCCTTCAACAGATGGACAGGATCAACCCCAAGCTGTGCAACGCGAAGATGGTTCCTGGCTTTTAGATGGGATGTTGCCTGTAGAGGAGTTTTTAGAACTTTTTGGTATGGAACAGTGGGAATCCGAGGAACGCGGCAGTTATCAAACCTTGGGCGGTTTTGTCATCACCCATTTAGGGCGTATTCCTGCCGCAGCAGATCATTTTGAATGGCAAAGTATGCGAATTGAAGTGATGGATATGGATGGGAACCGCGTTGATAAGGTGCTAGTCGTACCGAAGGTAGCTAAATTAGCAGATCCGAAAAAATCTGACTAGGGATCGTTGAGAAGTTGGGAGAGACGCGATTAATCGCGTCTGTACAGGAGTTTGGAGTTATTTATTGCCCAATAATCCCAATCCCCAATTCATCAAGTCTTAGATAGACGTTTGACCTCCTCACCTGCCAACATCTGATGCGCTTGCTCCAGAAATTGTGGGATTTTATCCGCGTGGGGATTGTGGGCGAGACATGGCCGCAAGTTTAATTCGTCTAGCCGATCGGCTTTATTACCAGGAAACCAATGACCGCCATTACCAAGTAAGTTGTAGCGCATTTTTGCATAATCTACTAGATCGTAAGCGATCGCTAAATTTCGCAGCCACAAAATCACCCGAATATTTACCTCGCCGGGGGTTTCGTCAAAAGTCGGTAAATTTGTTTCCCAGGATTTTACCCAATTTTCTCCCAAAGTAGCGATCGCTTCTGACTCCAACCTTGCTAAAATTGCTGGCAAAATTTCTGATGCCCGATCTACTAACTCTAAAGTCTTTAGGTGTTCATCAAAATCTTCTGGTTTTGCTGCTCCTACACTCAGAGTATGTACCTCTTGATGACTCAAACAAAACAAATCATTAAACACCATTGGACTCAAGGGGGCGCAAAGATTCACTAATTTTTCTGGAGGTTCATATAACAAACCTCCTTTATTAGATGGACTAATAATAAACACCCCCATATCGTGGCGTTTAGCTGCTTCAATTGCTGCCCAATTCCATTGATTAATGTAGTACCAATGCAGGTTCACATAATCAAATAGATTGGTATTAATTGTTTGCACAATTATATCTGTTGATCCGTGGGTAGAAAAGCCAATAAATCTAACTTTTCCCTCTGCTTGCAATTGCTGGGCTACTTCCAAACAGCCACCGGGACGAATGCTATAGTCTAATGACTCAGTATGGTTGATCCCGTGTAACCCTAAAAGATCAACATAATCTAGCTGGAGATTTTGTAATGATTTTTCAAATGTTTCGCGGAATTCTTTCGCATCTTCCTTTGGGTTTATTTTGGTCTGAACAATCAACTTTTCACGGGGAAGCTGGGGTAAAATTCTTCCCAATTGCATTTCAGAAGTTCCATAACCACGAGCAGTTTCAATGTGATTAATTCCAACCTCGACTGCCCTTCTAATCGTCGCTTCTAGATTCGCCTGACTATCAGCAGGAATTTCATTATTGGGAACATCGTCCCATTTGAACTGATATCTCATGCCACCGCAGGAAAACACTGGCATTTGTAATTCTGTGCGTCCAAATCGTCTATATAGCATCAGTAGATTGTGGATTGCTTACTAACTTAAAATCTTAAAATGACGGTCATTCAAGCCTACAGTGCCACAATAACTACCTCTGTTCAATTTGTAACATCTGCAAGATTCATCGCATATTAAATCGGTCAGGTCTTTTGGTTATTGGACTACGACCAGGATTCCAGTTCCACATCATAATTATCTTATCCTAGTTGCCACTAGCAAGGGTTTTTCGATTATTCTCCCAATTGATTTTTAGACTAAGAAACAACAAAACGACCCAGCAATGCTGAGTTGTGTGAAGGTAAACTGAGGGAAGGGAATTGAAATTAATTTTCTGGAGACTGTGCCTGAGTTAAGCAATTTCTCAATGTTTCGGCTAACACTTGTACATGGGGTTCTTTAAGTATCTCAAGATGAGATCCGGGAATGTAATCGACATCTAATCCCCCAAGCACTAAGTTGTTCCAGCCGAATTGAGGATCGTATTGTGTGCCTACAGCTTCGTCCCGATTTTTATCTTCTGTCCGCAAGAGAATAGCCCGACCCAGGTAAGGTAAAAGGATATATTCACTCATGGCTTGAATGTTAGTATCTATAATCTTTAAGTGCTTGTCAGTTTGAGGTAAATAAAGTGCGTTTTCTAAGTAACGCTTATATCTATTTTGGAGATGCTGCTTGCGCCAATAGCTCCATTTCATAACCTGTTGCAAAAGGTAAATTGGCCCTTGTTGAACTATGTTATTTAAATGCAAAAAAAGTCGCTTGGTAAATGGCGCTCGCCAACTATAACCTGGAAGACAGGTATCAAGCATAACTAGAATACCAACTTGTTTGCCTTGCTTTTGCAGTTGCCGAGCCATCTCAAAAGCAACTACCCCTCCAAAAGAATAACCTCCCAGAAAATAAGGCCCATTAGGCTGAAGGATCTGAATTTCTTGAATATAATGGGCTGCCATATCTTCAACCCGCCTATGGAAGGGGTGTTTTTCATCTAGTCCTTGTGGCTGTAGTCCGTAGAATGGTTGATCTGAACCTAGATGCAGTGCTAATTCACGGAAACACAACACTTCTCCACCCAGTCCGTGAATGCAGAAAAAAGGAGGCTTGGAACCGTTGGCTTGAATTTCTACCAGGGATGACCAGCTAGATTTTGATTCGTCTAAGGTATTTACTAAAGCCTTGTTTTTTACCACACCTTCTTCAGAGATTATTTTGGCTAGAGCCTCTATAGTCCCTGACTGAAACAGAATGGCAAGAGGCAGATTTTTATTAAATGTCTTCTCAATTTGCCAAAACAGTTTTACTGCTAATATCGAGTGTCCTCCTAACTCAAAGAAGTTATCTCTGACACCGATGGGCTGGACACCTAAAATTTGTTCCCAAATTTTGGTTAGTTGCAATTCTAATCGATCGCGGGGAGCAAGATATGTTTTTTCTAAATCAAGCCTTGTTGAGTCTGGTGCTGGTAAAGCGCGGCGGTCGATTTTGCCGTTGGGGGTTAGGGGTAGGGTGTCTAGTAAAACGAAAGCACTAGGCACCATATATTCTGGCAGTTGCTGTTTGAGGAAGTGACGCAGTTCGTCTGTGTTTAATGTCTGTTCTGGGTGAGGAACAATGTAGGCAACTAGTCGCTGGTTTTCTGGATTATCAACTTTAGCTGTAACGACAGTTTGCTGTATGCTGGGATGTTGCGCTATTAAAGCTTCAATTTCTCCAAGTTCAATGCGGAAACCACGAATTTTTACCTGATGATCGATTCTACCGATGTATTCAATATTTCCATCGGGAAGATAGCGAACTAAATCTCCAGTTTTATAAAGTTTTTCGCCTTCTTTAAAAGGATGGGAAATAAATCGCTCGGCTGTTAAGTCGGGACGGTTGAGATAGCCTTTAGCAACTCCAATACCACCAATATAAAGTTCGCCGTTTGCACCCAACGGAACTGCTTGCAGATGAGAGTCAAGAATATATAGTTGAGTGTTAGCGATCGCTCTACCAATTGGTACACTTTTTAAGTTGCTCTCGCTTTGACACTGCCAAAATGTGACATCAATTGCCGCTTCGGTAGGGCCATAGAGGTTGTGTAGTTCGCATTCCATCCGGTCAAAAAACCGCTCTTGGAGTTCAACAGGCAAGGCTTCTCCACTACAAAATACCCGTTTTAAAGGCTGACAACGTTCTAGACCTTTGGTTTCTAGAAATATCTGCAACATCGAGGGGACAAAGTGCAGTGTTGTAATTTCCTCTTGGATGATGGTGTTAACTAGGTAAGTCGCATCTCGCTGTCCCCCTGGTTGAGCCATCACTAAACGCGCCCCTGTCAATAGTGGCCAGAAAAACTCCCAAACGGAAACGTCGAAACTAAAAGGCGTTTTCTGAAGAACCCGATCGATTCCAGTTAACTTATAAGCATCTTGCATCCACAGTAAGCGATTACAAATTCCCTGATGGCTATTCATCGCGCCCTTTGGTTTACCGGTGGAACCAGAGGTGTAAATTACATAAGCTAAATCCAGAGGCTTGACCCTTGAATTGGGATTGTGACTGCTTTGTTGAGAAATGATTTCCCAGTCAGTATCCAGACAAACTTTTTGGCTACTTGTAGGGAGGCGATCGACTAAATCCCTTTGGCTTAATAGTACTGCGGCTTGACAATCGCCTAGCATATATGTTATACGCTCTTGAGGATATTCGGGATCGATAGGTACATAAGCACCACCAGCTTTGAGAATCCCTAACAGTCCGACTACCATTTCTAAGGAACGCTCAATACAAATGGCTACGAGTACATTTGGCTGGACTCCACAAGTTTGCAAGTAGTGTGCTAGTTGATTGGCGCGATTATTCAGCTCGCGATAGGTAAAGTGCTTGTCTGCAAATTTTACAGCGATCGCATCTGGTGTTTTCTCTACCTGCGCTTCAAATAACTGATGTAGACATTGAGATAAATCATAGTCAATTTGAGTATTATTCCACCCGACTAGTAGCTGATGCTGTTCAGGCGCTGTTAACAGAGGTAAATCGCAAATATGCTGTTCTGGGTTAGCGACGATCCCCTCAAGTAAGGTTTGGAAATGCCCTAGCATTCGAGCGATCGTTGTTGCATCGAATAAATCTGTGTTGTATTCAATTCCACCTTTGATCCCCTGTGAAGTTTCTGTCAAATCGAGGGTAAGCTCAAACTTGGCAGCGCCGTTATGAACTTCTAGAGGGGTAATGGTCAATTTTGGAAGTTCCCAGAGTTCCTTTGGGGTATTGTGAAAGGCAAACATTACCTGAAACAGTGGCGAGTGGCTCATGTCTCGCTCTGGCTGTAGTTCTTCTACTAGCTTCTCGAAGGGTAGGTCTTGGTGGGCATAAGCTCCTAATGTTACTTCTCGAACTTGACTAAGTAACTGTCGGAAACTTGGGTTGTCTGCCAGGTTAGTTCGGATGGCGAGGGTATTGACAAAGAAACCAATCAACCCTTCGGTTTCAACTTGGTTGCGGCCAGCAATGGGAGAACCAATGAGAATGTCTTCTTGCCCAGTATAGCGGTGTAGGACTGTCCCAAAAGCCGCCAGCAATGTCATGAAAAGGGTGACACCTTGCTGATGGGAGAATTCCTTGAGCGATGCACTCAGATACTGGGGTAAGATCAGGGATTGCACCGCTCCCTGGTAAGTTTGGACTGGTGGCCGTGGTCGGTCTGTTGGTAATTCTAATACAGTATTAGCACCTGCTAACTGGGTTTTCCAATAGTTGATTTGGCTGGAGAGTTTTTCACCTGATAGCCATTGGTGTAGCCAGACAGCAAAATCGCTATACTGAATGGGCAATTTTGACAATGGAGAAGACTTTCCACTCAAAAAAGCTTCATAAACGGCTGCTAATTGCTGCCAAAAAATGTTTATTGACCAGCCATCTGAGGCGATATGGTGCATGACCAACAAGAGTATATGCTCTTGTTGGTCTATTTGGAGCAAGGTAGCTCGCAGCATCAAGTCAGATTCTAAGTTAAAGGGGTGTTGGGCCTCTTCACTTAGGAGACATTCCACTTGCTCCTCTTTCACCTCAATTATTTTGAGTTCCACTGGTCGAGGCGTGCCAATTACTTGTATGGGGCTACCATCAAGTGATGTAATAAAGTTTGTTCTCAGTGCTTCGTGATGGACAACGATCGCATCTAGTGACTGTTGTAATACACCAATGTTTAACTTACCCCTTAAGCGCTGTGCATTCGAGAGGATATATGCTCGACTGTCGGGTTGCAACTGCTGCAAAAACCACACTCGCTGCTGGGCAAAGGATAAAGGGAGTGATTCTCGGTTGGTTATTTGGGGAATAGTTTGATTTTGGGGATCGTTTTCTTGACTCTCGTTTTGGGTAAACGCTTGAGCTAAAGTAGCGATCGTTGGATTCTCAAATAAGAGTTGTAAGGGTATTTCTCTTTGAAAAGCTTGGCGAACCCGAGACATCACTTGAGTTGCCAGTAATGAATGACCTCCCAATTCAAAAAAATTATCGTGAATACCTACTTGTTCCAGACGCAAAACTTTCGCCCAGATGCTAGCTAACACCTCTTCTCTAGCATTCTGGGGTGGAACAAAATTAGTTGACACCAAATCAGATGTATGCGGTGCAGGTAAAGCGCTACGGTCTATTTTGCCGTTAGGGTTTAATGGCAAGGTGTCCAAAAAGACAAAAGAGGCAGGCACCATATATTCAGGCAACCGACCTTGTAAAAAGCGACGCAATTCAACCTGGCTAGGAATTTGCTCTGGCTTGGCAACAATATATGCTACAAGTTGCTTGTCACCAGGAACATCCTCTCTGGCTATAACTAGAGTCCTTGTCAGTGATGGATGTTGGCTTAATATCGCTTCAATTTCTCCTAATTCAATTCGGAAGCCACGAATCTTCACCTGGTAGTCAATACGACCGAGAAACTCGATATTACCGTCTGGTAGGAAACGGGCTAAATCCCCAGTTTTGTAAAGATGTGCCCCAACTTCAGAGCTAAAAGGGTGGAAAATGAACTTCTCTGCGGTCAATTCAGGACGGTTAAGATAGCCTCGCGCTAGACCAATACCGCCAATGTGCAGTTCACCTGATTCACCAACAGGTACAGGCTGCAAATTTTCATCAAGGATGTGAATCTCTGCATTGGTGATGGGGCGACCAATGGGAGCAATAGTATAATTAGTGCCGCGTTGACAAGTCCAGAAAGTGGTATCAATAGAAGCTTCTGTCGGGCCATAGCAATTATGGAGAACATTGTCCAAATTCAGTTGAGCAAAAAAGCGTTCTATAAGTTCGGTAGGTAAAGCCTCACCACCGCAGGTAATATGCCTAATGAATCGGCAATTCTCAATACCTTTCTCTTCCAGTAAGACACGTAGTATGGAAGGCACTAAGGCCAGAACAGTGATTTGCTGCTCGGTAATCACCTTCACAAGGTAGGCAGTGTCTTGATGTCCACCAGGGCGAGCTACGATCAATTGTCCCCCAAAACACAATGGCCAGAATATCTGCCATACTGAAGGGTCGAAGCTAAAAGAAATGGTCAGTAAAACTTTGTCTGCCTGAGTTAATCCAAAGGTTGTTTGCTTCCAGTAAAGTTGATTGCAGATCCCACGGTGAGGGATCATTACACCTTTGGGCTGTCCTGTAGAACCTGATGTGTAGATTACATATATGAGATTATCAGCCGTCGTTTCATTTACAAGATTTTCTAGACTGTTTTGGATATTCCCTTGCCAGTCTGAGTCTAGACAAACCACTTGTGCTTGATGCGGTGGTAGGTTCTTGACCAATTTTTCTTGGGTTAATAATACTGGTGTCTGTGTATCTTCTAAGATGAAGGTTAAACGCTCTGGGGGATACGCGGGATCTAAAGGCACATAAGCGCCCCCAGCTTTGAGAATACCCAGTATTCCTACGATCATCTCCAAGGAGCGTTCCAGGCAAATCCCCACAAGTACTTCAGGCCCAACGCCTAAAGCACGTAGATGGTGAGCTAGTTGATTCGCGCGTTTGTTTAACTGTTGATAGGTAAGTTGTGTATCTTCAAATACTACTGCAATAGATTCAGGCGATCGCTCAACTTGCATCTCAAATATCTGATGGATGCACATATCTTGACGATCGGCTGCTTGGGTGTTCTTCCATTCCTGTAGAACTTGAGTGCCGATAATGTGAGTGAAGCTATTTAACTGAGTATTTTGCTTATACTCTGAAGTCTCGCTATCTATCTGCATTTTTTATCTATCAGCTCCATCAGGAAATAGGATTTTATTAATTTATTTACTATCGTAGAAACTGGACATTAACTTTCTCAGTATAGAAGCTTGAGGCTACATAAACAAAGACCTCGCTGGTCTTAAGAGCGTGATGGTAAGCGAACGGTTTCTGTTTTGCAGTACCCAGGATAATACATACATTTTCAAAAATATTTAGTATTTATAGAGTTGTCACTAATCTATTAGATCGTTTTATACTTAATATAAATAAATACAATATGTTTACGCAATATCTTATTTTTCCAATAAGACTTTCAAATCCAAAAATACATTACTGCATTGCTGAATTACGCCCATAGAGAAACATTTGTATTTACAGCTTGACTTTAGTTGACAATTTTTTGTGTTTTATATACATAATATGTTGGTTAGCTTAAACATAGTGCTGACAAGAATTTATCCTTTTTTCTTAAAATTTACTTGAGGAAAAAATAATTATTACCGAATCTTCATGGTGTTTGTTTATATATAAAAATCGTGTAAAGCCATAATTATTATTTGCTTAGGTAATTGAGTAGCTTGCAAAAACACTTGCTACTATATAAGGGAAGCCTACTTACACAAAAAGCAGAATAATCAAGGATTAAAAGCCCATATAGGAGGTTTTGTTCTAAAAGCCTTGGCTTTTAATTATCGGATTTGGTATGAAATTAGACATTTAAACAAGCTCAAAGTCTTCAGCTTTTGAGAGACAATATTAAAGTTGCCTAAAATGTGAGTGATTTAGACACAGAAAATTTTATCGAAAAAATTGACTTTCTGGGATGGTAAAAATGTCTATAATGCAGACATAACATAAATCTCCAGATATCAAACATTATTGATATTACCTTTGATACCTTAAAATTTATTTCTCATTAATCTGTAACAAATACTCATAAAACGAACAAAGTTTAACTATGATATCAATGACATCAACTTATGTAAAGTTTTGTAACAATAGACAAATTTTTGATGCTTTTTGTTATAAGTTATGTATGTAAGTTTTGCTAATCAGTAATTATGCGTAAACAAACAGATAACTTCTAAGCACAACTGAGTTAGTATAGCTAAACGTGCTACAGTAAGTTCAGAAAAAGTGCTATCCTAGCGAATAATAAAGTATAACTCTGCGACAGAAGTGTGGTAGTTCGGTTTAATTATTACGTACGTAACTTAAAAATCTCAATATTTTTACCTGAGCTACTTGCTTATTAACATCAGGAATCTATTCAACCATAAGTGAACTCACCAACAAATCCTTCTTTAGCACCTAAAGCTCAAAATTTCTAGACTAAACCGAATTATATCCTCTAATAAAAACTAAGTACCTGGGTAGTAAACGCACTCAAGCCAACTCTGAGAAAATGTTTTTGATAAAGAACTGTAAAGTTACTCCTAAGTTACTCCTAAGGACAAAATCCTTGCATAGCAAAAATGTGAGATACCCAACTTTTTTTATATAAAATTCAATCAATCTTTAACTACACCAAGTGTTGCTAACTATGAGTAATCAAAGCATTACAACAAATAAATTCAGTGAAGTACCTTTGGATTTACGCGCATCTTCATTTGTCAGAGTCCGTAAGGGTTCCTGGTGGTTGAGATTAACAACATTGTTTTTAGTAGACTATACTCTTTTATCCTTAGCATGGATTTTAGCCGGATATCAGTCTTCTTATGATAGTTTTAATTGGTATATACCAAGCAATTATTTACCTATTTTTATAACTATTGGCATTCAAATAGGATCGTTAGCTCTCGAAGGTATTTATCGAGAAGGTCAAAAACGCTATGACTATTTCAATATTATAAAATCCCTAACTTTTGCTCATGGATTAATACTCCTAGTTTCTTTTTTGTACAAACCAGTAATTGATATTACACGTCCAAAATTAATATTATTCTCTTGGTTACTAAGCATATTTTTTATTTGTAGCGGTAGATATGCTGTTAACCTTACTCTTGAATATCTGCGGAAGCAGAAAAAAATAGTTCGTTCTTCTGTTTTCATTATTTGTGATTCTCAAGAGCATGAGCAAATTGCTAGCTTTATAAAAAAAGAGAAGCATTACATTGTATCTGGAACAGCTAATGCTAGCTCATTAGACAGATATCAACGTCAAAAAACATTGAGTCAACTTAATGAGTTGGGTGTAACAGAAGTTTTTATCTCTTGGGATGCTCTAAAAAATAGAATGTTTTTATGCTGGTTATTTCAAGCCTCTGGCATCCAAGTACATATTTTACCGATGGAATTAAAACCAATTTATAGAAATGTAGAATTTAGCAAAATAGGAGGAATGCCTTGTCTAAATTTAGATTGCCCGATAATTACAGGTAAAGATTTTTGGATAAAACGTAGTTGTGATTTCTGTTTTTCAACTTTGTTCGTAATGTTTTTATTCCCTATTTATGTAGCTATAGCTATAGCTATCAAACTGGACTCTCCTGGCACAGTATTTTATAGGCAAACTCGTATAGGCTTACATGGGCAACAGTTTAAAGTATGGAAATTTCGAACTATGAGGTCTGATGCAGAAAAATTGCAGAAAGAACTAGAAGCTTTAAATGAAACTAAAGATGGAATTATCTTTAAAATTAAAGACGACCCTCGGATTACCCGTGTTGGAAAATTTCTCCGTCGTTACAGCTTAGACGAATTACCCCAACTTTTTAACGTTATCCTTGGAGAAATGAGCATAGTCGGCCCTCGCCCTTTACCTACTAGAGACGTAGATAAGTTTTCTGAACATCATTTTATTCGGCATGAAGTTTTACCTGGCATTACAGGTCTTTGGCAAGTCTCAGGTCGCTCAGATATTGTAGATTTTGAACAAGTTATAAATCTTGATCTGAACTACATTGAAAATTGGTCGCTTGGTTTAGACTTTGAAATTCTACTCAAAACAGTTATGGTGGTTTTGAAAAAAGAAGGTGCTTACTAAGGTCAGAAAAACAAAATAATAGTGGAAACTAGATAATTATAGTCGTTTATGTATAGATGCAAATATTACAATTCACACTATAATTTTTATCTAGTTAAATTTAGATTTTTCTACTTTACTGTAGTGATTAGTTAAATGGCAATGACAGAATTTCGTTTTGGTGATTCAAAATGAACTGATTAAGCTTAATTAAAAATTTTAGAATGGTAGAAAAGTATAAATTCATAAGTAATTCTATTTCAATGATAGTTAATCGATTAGTACAAAGCATTACAGCTTTCGTATTAACCTCTGCCATTGCTCGTACTCTGGGAGCTGAAGCCTTAGGACAGTATCTACTAGCGTATAGTTACTACTTCATATTTGTGGGCATTGCTTCACAAGGTCTAAAGACATTGTTTACTAGAGAACTAGCCCGTGAGCCAGAAAGAACACCAGTTTATTTAATGAGTGGTACCTGGCTGCAATTAATATTTAGTTTCTTTAGTTATGGGGCGTTGGTGATTGTAGTTTTTTTACTTCCCTATAGTTCCAAAACATCGACTATTTGCTACATCATGGGCTTGACGATAATTCCTTTTGCACTTTCTAACATCACGGAGGCGGTTTTTCAAGCCCAAGAAAAGATGCATTTGATTGCCATCGCTACAGTCCCAGTGTATATCCTACGCATCATAATAATGATCTGGGCGATGCGACTAAAATACGGAATTGAATATTTAGGATGGATTTTATGTTTTTCAGAAACACTAATTTTGGTCATTGAATGGATTTTTATCACCCGTTTCGTCAAAATACAATGGCAGGTTGATGGTAATTTTATATTTAATACAATTAAAATTGCCCGGACATTTTTTGCTATTGAAGCAATAGCTGTAGTTAGTGGTAGAATTCAAATTTTGATTCTTTCCTTATTAGGAAATGAGTTTTTAGTAGGGCTATTTGGTGGGATAGCACAATTACTACAACCATTTTTAATTATTGCTAATAGTATAACTTTAGCAATGTTCCCTAGACTTTCAAAAGCCGTAGCTCAAGGACGCGAGCAACAGAGGCGGATCACTGAGAACATGATTGAAATCCTATTAATGATGGCATTACCATTATTTCTGGGACTGTTATTTTTCGGCAAAGATTTACTAATTTTTGTTTATGATCCTAGCTTTGCTCAGGCAAATTTAGCTCTTAGCTTAAGTGCTGTATCATTGATTCTATTGCCCTTTATACGCTCATTATCCTATCTACTTGTGGCTAATGGTTTCGAGATAGTGAACCTGCGTGAAGTAGTTATTACCACTACAATAGGAAGTTTAATTGGTGTGGCATTAGTTTCACAATATCAGTTACTAGGTGCAGCTTTCATGGCATTATTAATGACTATTAGTGGTTTTATCCAGTATATTTACTTCACTTATACTCGCTTATTCTCATTAAATTTATGGCGAATTATATGTCGACCCTTACTCATAAGCCTTTTAATGGTACCTATATTTATCTTATTGCAAAAATTTAGCTTAAATTTTCTATTCACTTTACTTGTAGCAACTGGTGTATATAGTTTATTTATGATTTATCTAGGTATTCGTGCGTTTGGTGGGTTTCGTTTTTTGTGGATAAAATTTTTAAAAGAATCGTAATTGTTTTAATTTAAGATTCTACCAATAATTTATACAAATTTGTTGAGTAAAAAATTTACGTAAGAATATAATTT
>NZ_JBALDK010000096.1:0-28131 GCF_036917455.1 Nostoc sp.
AATTTTAAACTACTTAAATAAACATACTGGATAGCAAAGTTAATTGTCCTCTGTTAAAAGTTAGATATTTAGTTGTGAATATTTAGCAATTAACTAATTAGGAAACTGGGTATTGGGCACAAGAGGCGAATGGGCAGGGCACAGAAAGGAGAATTTCAATTACCTCTTTCCCCCCTGTTCTCGCTCTATGCCGACTTTTCTATCGTCCTTGTATCCTCTCAAAAAATCACCAATAGCTAATAGTTCACTAACTAAAGATAAAATGGTGAAGCCCGAAACGACAAAAATCGTCCATCGCCTAGAACTTTACCTGTCACCATGTCTGTTAATTCCAAGTTATACGAAGGCAAAGCAAAAATTCTCTATACAACCGACGATCCTGAAGTCTTGTTGGCTGATTTTAAGGACGATGCCACAGCGTTTAACGCCCAAAAACGTGGCAGTATCCAAGGAAAAGGTGAGATTAACTGTAGCATTTCTAGCCAGCTTTTTAAACAGTTAGAAGCTTATGGTATAAAGACTCACTTTATCGACAGCCCTAGCCCGAATCAGATGCGGGTGAGGGCGGTAAAGATTTTACCCTTAGAGGTAGTTATCAGAAATATTGCAGCTGGCAGTTTGTCTCAACAAACAGGTTTGCCAGTGGGTACAATTCTGAAACAGCCTTTGGTTGAATTCTATTACAAAAACGATCAGTTAGGAGATCCTTTGTTGACAAGCGATCGCCTTCACCTTCTAAAACTAGCTACTGCGGAACAAGTAGACGCAATTACACATCTAGCATTGGAAATCAATGAATTTCTCAATAAATTTTGGCAACGATGCGGTATTACCCTAGTAGACTTCAAACTAGAGTTTGGTTTGGACTCACAACAGCAGTTGCTCTTGGCAGACGAAATTAGCCCCGACACCTGCCGTTTGTGGGATACCGCAGAAGAGGACTCAAACCGCCGGGTAATGGACAAAGACCGTTTTCGCCGAGACTTAGGAAATGTAGAAGATGCCTACCAGGAGGTTTTACAAAGAGTGCTAAAAGCAGTAGAAGCTACAACTTAAACAGGTAAAAGCCAAAAGATCAGAAGGAATTATATTTTACTTTTGCCTTTTGCCTTTTGCCTTGTAAAGTAAAAAAGCAAAAGAAAAAAATTATATTTTTAATTTTACCTTTGGCATAAGGGCATTATTGCCTTGTGATGGTGTGTGGTCGTGAAGAGGAATCATAAGTAAAATGCGTTTATCTCCCGTATTGCTGGCAGCAGTAGCAATTACAGTGCCTTTGGGCGGCTCATTGAGTGCAAAAGCAGAAACCGCCAACAGTTCAAAACAGACAACAGAAGTTTTGACACTAGGAACAAATCAGCAGCCAGAAAAAAACACTAGTCAACAATACTCTAGTAAGAGTCTTGAGCCTCTAACTAATCCCAAAGTAGTTATAGAACAACAAAAATCCCGCATTGTCGCAGTTTACCCTGCTAATCCAGCAGCGATGCCTGCGGCGGGCTACGCCTACGCGAAACCAGGGGTAATAGTGCCAACCTCCACAACGCCAAAAACTGCACAACAAACCCCTCAAATCAATCCCAGCCCTACTCAACAGCCCTCTCCCGCCCCAGATATCCCACCGCCAGAAATTCAACAACCAACGCCTTCCCAAACTCCTGAAACCACTCCATTCCCGGAGAATGTTAACCCACCGACAACGGAGCCTTTATTACCCACAACTCCAGAACCATCTGCCGCCCCAAACATTTCACCTTCAGATAGCCAACAAAGAACACCTACCACACGTCCAGGCGGGACTACCATTCCGCAGAATGTTAATCCACAGACAACTCCCAGTCCGCAGAATGTTAATCCACAGACAACTCCCAGTCCGCAGAATGTTAATCCACAGACAACTCCGGGAAATACTCAACCCAACACAGCCCCGGAAGCCAATGACCCCCGCGTACTGGTGTCAGAAGTAGTAATTAAATCGCAGGCTGGGCAACTATCACCAGAACTGGAAGAACAAGTTTACAGAGTAATTCGTACCCAAGCAGGACGAACGACAACTCGCAGCCAACTGCAAGAAGATATTAATGCTATTTTTGGAACTGGCTTCTTCTCCAACGTCCAAGCATCCCCAGAAGATACCCCCTTGGGAGTGCGAGTGAGCTTTGTTGTCCAGCCTAACCCCATCCTGAGCAAGGTAGAAGTGCAAGCTAATCCTGGCACTGGTGTTGCCTCCGTATTACCAGCTAATACTGTCGATGAAGTATTTCGAGAGCAATATGGCAAAATCCTTAACTTGCGTGACCTACAAGAAGGCATTAAGCAGCTAAACAAGCGATATCAAGACCAAGGCTACGTGCTAGCCAACGTGATTGGAGCGCCACAAGTCTCTGAAAACGGAGTTGTTACCTTGCAAGTAGCAGAAGGTGTAGTAGAAAACATTAGAGTCCGGTTCCGCAATAAAGATGGTCAGGAGACAGACGAGAAGGGACAGCCAATTCGGGGACGGACACAAGATTACATCATTACGCGAGAACTGGAGTTGAAGCCAGGACAAATATTCAACCGCAACACGGTGCAAAAAGACTTACAGCGCGTGTATGGACTAGGACTGTTTGAAGATGTGAATGTCTCCCTCGACCCTGGTAGTGACCCCAGCAAGGTCGATGTAGTAGTGAATGTAGCTGAACGTAGTAGCGGTTCTATTGCGGCTGGAGCAGGGATTAGTTCTGCTAGCGGACTTTTTGGAACAGTTAGCTATCAACAGCAAAACCTAAACGGCAGAAACCAAAAACTGGGGGCAGAAGTACAAGTGGGAGAACGGGAACTGCTGTTTGATCTGCGGTTTACAGACCCCTGGATTGCAGGAGATCCTTACCGGACTTCCTACACAACCAATATTTTTCGCCGCAGTTCCATTTCGTTGATTTTTGATGGTAAAGATGAAGATATTAGAACATTTGACCCAAATAATCCTACTAATACGAATTCTCAGGATCGTCCCCGCATTCTCCGTGTAGGTGGTGGTGTTACCTTTACCCGTCCCCTATCTAGCAATCCTTACAAAACTTCCGTCTGGACTGCCTCAGCGGGTTTACAGTATCAAAGAGTTTCTGCCCGTGATGCTGACGGCAATCTCAAAACAACAGGAGCAGTATTCAATAATGATGGAGTTCCTCTTGACCAGAATGGAAATCCCACTCCCAATGGTCAACCACTCGAAGTTCCACTTACCTTGTCTCCCGGAGGTCAAGACGATTTACTACTGCTGCAAATAGGGGCACAGCGCGATCTCCGTAATAACCCCCTGCAACCCACTAGTGGTTCTTATCTCCGCTTTGGGGTTGACCAGTCGGTTCCCATAGGACTAGGCAACATTTTCCTCACCAGATTCCGGGGTAGCTACAGCCAATATTTACCCATCAAGCTGATTAGCCTCAGCAAAGGAGCGCAAACCTTAGCCTTTAACCTGCAAGCAGGAACCATCCTTGGCGACTTGCCTCCCTACGAAGCTTTTACTCTTGGGGGTAGCAATTCCGTCCGGGGTTATGAAGAAGGAGCATTGGGTAGTGGACGCTCTTACGTGCAAGCATCAGTTGAGTACAGGTTTCCAGTTTTTTCAGTAGTCAGTGGCGCACTATTTTTTGATCTTGGCAGTGACCTGGGAACTAGTACTAGGGCGGCTGAGGTGTTAAACAAAAATGGTAGTGGCTTCGGCTATGGTCTTGGCGTTCGCGTTCAGTCTCCACTAGGGCCAATTCGTATTGACTACGGTATCAACGATGATGGGGATAGTCGGATTAATTTCGGTATTGGGGAAAGGTTTTAACTTGTCATTGTTGGTCATTCGTGAATCACAAAGGACAAATGACAATTATCTTTTTTGGATTAGCTTGCTAATTTTTACATTTACCTCAATACTGTTCCGATAAAGGCATTAATGACATTTTTCGGGGAATATCAGGGATTTTACCAAAACAGACGATGAACAATACTAAACGAAATATATTGATATCGACTTTTCGGCTATGCAACAGCACACTCTAGCAGGTGAAATCACCAAAATAGGGGTGGGATTGCATAGCGGTATGAAGACCCAGGTGCGGATACTACCAGCTGAGGCAGGAAGTGGACGCTACTTTGTGCGGGTGGATTTACCGGATTTGCCGATTATTCCAGCCCAAGTTGCGGCAGTTAATCCCACTGTTCTTTCAACTCAGTTAGGCAAGGGTGAAATATATGTTCGCACGGTAGAACATTTGTTGGCAGCCCTTTCGGGTATGGGTGTGGATAACGCCCGAATTGAAATTGACGGGTCAGAAATCCCGCTTCTAGATGGTTCAGCAAGTGTGTGGACAGCCAATATTGCCCAAGTAGGCTTAGTATCACAACCTGGTAAAAACCAAGTTCCCAAGGCTATTACAGAACCCTTATGGGTCTATCAAGGAGATGCCTTTGTATGTGCCCTCCCAGCACCAGAAACTCGCTTTAGTTACGGTATTGATTTTGACCTACCTGCCATTGGTAATCAATGGTATAGTTGGTCACTAACCAGTGAACCAGAAAAAGCTTCTGCTAGCTTTGCTGCGGAAATTGCTCCTGCCCGTACTTTTGGGTTACTGCATCAAATTGAACACTTACAAAAAACAGGGTTAATTAAAGGTGGTAGTTTGGATAATGCACTCGTTTGCGGGCCAGATGGCTGGCTAAATCCACCACTGAGATTTGCAAATGAGCCAGTCCGTCATAAAATCTTGGATTTAGTAGGGGATTTAAGCTTACTAGGAACTTTTCCTATTGCTCATTTCTTAGCGTATAAAGCCAGTCACAATTTACACCTTCAACTGGCTCAGAAAATTTTAGATTTTGGATTTTAGATTTTGGATTTACTCTAAAGCTTAAAATCTAGGATTATTAGGGCTTTCGATATACGCCTACCTGCTCAACTTTCAGAGGAAAAATTAACCACAGGGCCAATGTCAATACTGACTGAAGTGAATACAATCGATCCGACTACATCTACTGAACTACAAACTATAAATGAGACTAAGATAGTTTCTGACATTAAAACAACTTTCACCTCTGAAGAAATTCAGAAATTGCTACCCCACCGCTACCCATTTTTACTTGTAGACAAAATAATTGACTACGTTCCAGGTAAAAAAGCAGTTGGCGTTAAAAATGTCACTATTAATGAACCCCAGTTTCAAGGACATTTCCCCGGTCGTCCACTGATGCCAGGGGTACTAATTGTCGAAGCAATGGCACAAGTTGGAGGCATTGTTCTCACTCAAATGTCTTCGGTAGAAGGCGGGCTATTTGTCTTTGCTGGTATCGATAAAGTTCGCTTTCGCCGCCAAGTTGTACCGGGGGATCAACTAGTAATGACGGTGGAACTGTTATGGGTAAAACAACGTCGTTTCGGTAAGATGCAAGGTCGTGCTGAAGTTGACGGTCAACTTGCTTGTGAAGGGGAATTAATGTTTTCTTTAGTCAGCTAAAAGTTTGCTTTCGTGGTGTGGGCATAGCCGTGAAATGCTCTTACTGAATCCTAAAAAGGGATAACAGTTAAAAAAAATCCACAACAGCATCTGATTAATTTCTTGATTTTCTACACCCTCTCTACGAGATGCTACTCGAACACACTTAACTTGCTTTGTCCGACACTTTCGTTCACTGAAATACTTCACGCTCTACCAGTCGCCTTGATGGGAAGGCAGTGTAACTCTCTCAACTAGAGTAATATGCTGCCTCAGAACCCTTACCTGGCGCTGACTTATTAAGACAGTTCTGGAGATTCACCCTTGAAAACGCTAATTCATCCAACTGCTGTAATTCATCCGAAATCGGAACTCCACCATACAGTGCAAGTCGGTGCCTATGCTGTGATTGGAGCGCATGTAAAAGTGGGCCCTGAAACAATAATCGGCGCTCATGCTGTGTTAGAGGGTCCTTGTGAAATTGGGGCGCAAAATCAGATTTTTACAGGTGCAGCCATCGGTATGGAACCCCAGGATCTCAAGTTTGTGGGAGAACCAACTTGGGTCAAAATTGGTGATAACAACTTAATTCGTGAGTACGTTACCATTAACCGCGCTACCGGTGCTGGTGAAGCAACGGTAATTGGCGATGGCAACTTGCTGATGGCTTATGTCCATGTAGCTCATAATTGCGTAATTGAAGACCAGGTAGTGATTGCTAATTCTGTAGCATTGGCAGGTCATGTCCATATAGAGTCACGCGCTAGGCTAAGTGGGGTTTTAGGTGTTCACCAATTTGTGCATATTGGTAGACAGGCAATGGTGGGAGGTATGGCACGTATTGACCGGGATGTGGCCCCATATATGCTAGTGGAGGGAAATCCGGCGCGAGTGCGAACCCTCAACCTTGTTGGACTTAAACGGTCTGGTATGGATTCAGCAGATTTGCTTGTGCTGAAAAAAGCCTTCCGCATTCTCTACCGTTCTGATTTGTCCTTTAAGGATGCCTTGGAACAACTGGAACTGTTAGGGGATAGCGAACAATTGCAGCATCTGCGCCGTTTCTTGCTACTTTCTCAGATGCCAGGGAGGCGTGGCTTGATTCCTGGTAAGGGGAAAAAAGGCGTGAGTGATGAATCGTGAATTAAGGAGTTAGGAGTTATGAATTATGAATTATGAGTTAGGAGTTATGAATTAAATTTTTAACTCCTCACTCCTAACTATTCATTCCTTACTCCTCATTTCTAAGTTTTTACTAATTACCAATTATCAAATGCGGATTTTTATCAGCACTGGGGAAGTATCTGGCGATTTACAAGGGTCGCTGCTAATTACAGCGCTGAAGCGTCAAGCTGTGGCGATTGGGTTGGAATTAGAGATTGTGGCGCTGGGTGGAGAAAAAATGGTGGAGGCTGGGGCAATTCTGCTGGGCAATACCAGTAGTATTGGCTCAGTGGGTATTCAAGAAGGGCTGCCTTATATTTTACCTACTCTCCAGGTGCAACGACGGGCGATCGCTTCCCTAAAGCAAAATCCACCTGACTTGGTGGTGTTGATCGATTATATGACTCCCAATCTGGAAATTGGGACTTATATGAAACGGCATCTGCCAGATGTGCCTGTGGTGTATTACATTGCTCCTCAAGAGTGGGCTTGGTCATTAAGTTTGCGTAGAACTAACCGAATTGTTGGCTTTACAGATAAGCTGTTGGCAATTTTCCCACAAGAAGCCCGTTACTTTCATGAGAAAGGGGCAAAAGTTACTTGGGTAGGGCATCCTTTGATTGACAGAATGCAAGACGCTCCCAGTCGCCAAGCAGCGCGTGCAACACTAGGGATTGCGCCAGAAGAAATTGCGATCGCACTTCTCCCCGCTTCTCGCCACCAAGAACTAAAATATCTTTTACCAATTATTTTTGAAGCTGCCCAAACTCTTCAAGCTAAATTACCGGAAGTTCATTTCTGGATTCCCTTATCTTTGGAAGTCTATAGACAGCCAATTGAAGAGGCTATTGAGCGTTACGGTTTGCGGGCGACAGTTGTATTAGGTCAACAAAAGGAAGTTTTTGCTGCGGCTGATTTAGCCATTAGTAAATCTGGTACCGTCAACCTAGAACTAGCCCTGTTAAATGTGCCGCAAGTTGTAGTTTATCGCCTAAGTCCTCTGACTGCTTGGATAGCTCGTAAAATACTCAAAGGTTCTATAGCCTTTGCATCGCCACCTAATTTAGTAGTGATGAAGCCAATTGTGCCAGAATTTTTACAAGAACAAGCTACAGCAGAGAATATTATCCAAGCCGCAATGGAACTGCTACTCAATCCCAGTCGCAGACAGCAAACTTTAGCTGATTATGAAGAAATGCGGCGAAGTTTGGGAGAAGTTGGCGTGTGCGATCGCGCTGCTCAAGAAATTTTGCAAATGCTACCGGGGCTGGGGGCTGGGGGCTGGGGACTGGGGACTAGGGACTAGGGACTGGGAAAATTTTGTATATTTAATACGCGATACCCAATACTTAATTCCCAATCCTCGATCCCCAATCCCCAATCCCCTTAGAGGTGTCATGGCTTATGAGATGAGAAAACAAAGAGCGATCGCAGTTGATTTGTTCGCTGGCGCAGGCGGTATGACTCTTGGCTTTGAACAAGCTGGTTTTGACGTGTTAGCGTCTGTGGAAATTGACCCCATCCACTGTGCAACTCATGAATTTAACTTCCCATATTGCTCAGTATTATGTAAAAGCGTTGTGGATACAACCGGAGAAGAAATTAGGAGTCTGTCTAAAATTGGCGATCGTGAAATTGATGTGGTCATTTGTGGCTCACCATGTCAAGGATTTTCTCTAATTGGTAAACGGGTTATTGACGATCCACGAAACTCTTTGGTCTTTCACTTTCATCGGCTAGTTTTGGAGCTAAAACCAAAATTTTTTGTGATGGAAAATGTCCGGGGAATCACAGTTGGCGAACATAAACAAATCCTCCAATCTTTAATTAATGAGTTTGAAATTTACGGATATAAAGTACAACAAAACTACCAAATTCTCAACGCTGCAAATTATGGAGTACCACAGTCACGTGAGAGATTATTCCTCATAGGTGCAAGAGAAGATGTAGAGTTACCGAAATATCCTCAACCGATTACTAAACAAGCATTACCCAATAATTTAAATTCTAAAAAAATATTTACTATCCCATTTAGTCCTACAGTATGGGATGCAATTAAAGATTTACCTGAAATAGAAAATTATCCTGAATTAAAAACAAGAGACTGGGTTATAGGAGAATACGAAAAGCCTAGTAACTATGCTCGTGTACTTCGTGGTCTTAAATGCTTAAACGATGATTATTCTTATAAACGTGAATCCGATCTGCGAATACTTTCTTCCAGTTTAAGAACAAAACATTCTGTGGAAACTATTAAACGTTTTCAGGAGACTCAACAAGGTGAGAGAGAAAAAATTAGTCGTTTTTATAAGCTGCATCCTGCTGGTGTCTGCAATACTTTAAGAGCCGGGACAGATAAGTATAGAGGTTCTTTCACATCTCCTAGACCAATTCATCCATCTACGCCTCGTTGTATCACAGTTAGAGAAGCGGCGAGATTACATTCTTACCCCGATTGGTTTCGATTTCATGTAACCAAATGGCACGGATTTCGTCAAGTTGGTAACTCTGTACCACCGCTACTAGCAAAGGCTGTGGCGACAGAAATTATTCGCAGTTTGAATGTTTCGCCTTTTAAGCCGAGTTTGCGATACAAGTTGGGAGAGGAAAAGCTACTACAGTTTAATATATCGCAAGCGGCACAATATTATCAGCAGTATAACAAGTCGATCGAGTAGAGGCAATTTATAAATTGCCCCTGAGTGCATGGAATTTTACGTAAATCCTATGAAGCTTAAAAAACCCTGCCTTCTCTATCAAAACCTGGTTATTAAGTAATTTTTAATTTATTTCTGAATAGTACAACAGGGCAATAAAGGCTTGTTTACAACTTCTTTAATTTCTACTGAATTCAACAAATCTTCCCAATATTTCTGAACTTCGGGATCGTTAGGACGTTGGCGGCGTAAATTAGCTAAAGTTCTTAAAGCATCTTCCCAAAATCCAGCTGTTGCAAATAGAACTGCACGATCCAAGTCTGTATTTGGTTGGTTTAACTCAACAGATAGGTTTTCATCTTGCGATCGCACTATTGTACCTTCTACATAAGAGTCTTTATCGCGGTTGCCAATATCACAAATCATTGAAAAAGTCCAACTATACTCTTTACCGATTTGTAAAGATGGCTGATTCGCAGGTATATTTACACTAACAATACCATTCTGCCCAACAGGTTTGAAAGTTCCCTTATACAATGGGTCGGAGCTATCATCATCCCGCACAACAAATTCTAATGCTTGCACTGTTGTAGAAGTTTGAGGAATATAGAAAAATAATGTGGGACGCTCTGCTGTGGTTCGTTGAGCTTCCTTATCTGTTGGTGTCAGGGGAATGATATTTTGTCCAGTTTGAAAGCAACTTCCTCGTGTTCCTGCTGACCTTACCCTACCAGGTCTACCTGGAACAAAGGCAATACGATTTTTACCACGTTGAATGTAACTTGTAACATTTCTAATTGCAGCAGTAGCATACCTATCTCCAGGACGTAGCCGCTCTGCTTGCTGAAAATTCAATAAAGCTTTTCGATAGTTTCTCCGTCTAGTTTCGTTATAACCAAGTTGCATATATTGGGTATAAGCAGATTTGGCTTGTGCGAGTTCATAAACCGACTCTGTTGCCAAAACCTGATTAGTAATCACAGGCTCAAAGGGGAGAAATGCTAAAGCCGCAAGCAGATAGCTTGCCCAAAATCTATGTTTCATGATGTCCATTTCCACTTGTAGTACATTGCTTGGGTATATATAATACAATACCCTAAGCTTGACAGTGGCAAGACTTTATGTACCAGTTTGTAGAAATGCTGAGGTAGCCTCTGACTTTTTACACGATAATTTCTAAAATCTTTGCTTTCCTCTGTGCCTCTGGGGTTTAAACCCGAATTTCTCACCACATTTCTCAAAACCTTGTGCAGGGGAGTAGGAGAGTAGGGGAGTAGGGGAGTAGGGGAGCAGGGGAGCAGGGGAGCAGAGGAGAGTTCAAACACCAAGTTCTTTCCCCTCTGCCCCTCCGCCCCTCTGCCCCTCTGCCCCTCCGCCCCCTGAAGCTTGTGAGAAATGCGGGTTAAAGAGGAATTATTAGCCCTTGTAGAGATGCAGCATTGCTACGTCTCTACATTATTTTTCATCAAATGTCTAATGAGGTACAGCTAATTTTGTATCCGCTACTTGGGCATTATCAGCAACAATTTGGCGGAATGAATCGCCTTCAATTGTTTCCTCTTCTATTAACAAATCTACTAAACGCTCCAAAACTATGCGGTTTTCTTCCAACAGTTCTTTTGACCTGATGTAAGAACTGTTGACAATTTCGCGCACCTGTGAATCAATTTTGGCGGCAATTTCTTCAGAATAGTCTGATTTATTCATCCAGTCGCGTCCTAAAAATACCTCTCCACTCTGATTTTCTAGGGACAATGGGCCTAATTCTGACATCCCGAAGCGTGTCACCATCTGCCGTGCCATCCCTGTCACCTGTTGCAAGTCATTACTTGCACCTGTGGTTACTTCTGGCTTACCAAAAACGATTTCCTCGGCGGCGCGACCACCGAGAGTAGCAGTAATTCTGGCTTTAAGTTGGGAGCGGGAAATTAACCCCTGTTCTTCGTTAGGAGTAAACCAAGTTAATCCTAGTGCTTGTCCCCGTGGAATGAGTGTAACTTTTTGCACAGGGTCATGTTCTTTGAGCAATGTGCCCACTAAAGCATGTCCAACTTCATGATAAGCAATCAAGCGTTTGCTCTTGCTGTCTACCAATGCAGTACCTTCCATACCTGCAACGACTCTATCCACAGCAGCATCAATTTCTAAAATGGTGACAGCTTCTTTGCGTCTCCTAGCAGTCAGAATGGCAGCTTCGTTGAGTAAGTTGGCTAAGTCTGCGCCGGTAAAACCAGGAGTGCGACGAGCGATCGCTTCTAATGATACGCTAGGGTCAATTTTCTTATTCCGCGCATGGACTTTCAAAATTTCCAGTCGCCCTTTGAGATCCGGCGCATCTACCATCACTTGTCTGTCAAAGCGTCCTGGTCTGAGCAACGCTGCATCTAGTACATCTGGGCGGTTAGTAGCGGCAATAATAATGATGCCTGTGTTACCTTCAAAACCATCCATTTCGGTGAGCAGTTGGTTGAGGGTCTGTTCGCGCTCGTCGTTACCGCCACCAATACCAGTGCCCCGTTGTCTACCTACTGCGTCAATTTCATCGATAAATATTAGACATGGAGCATTCTCTTTAGCTTTCTTGAAGAGGTCACGGACGCGAGATGCACCCACACCAACGAACATTTCCACAAATTCCGAACCGGAAATACTGAAGAATGGGACACCTGCTTCACCTGCGATCGCTTTTGCTAGTAAAGTTTTACCAGTACCAGGGGGGCCAATTAACAGCACGCCTTTGGGAATGCGTGCGCCTACAGCCGTAAATCTTTCTGGCTGTTTCAAGAAAGTAACAACTTCTTCCAAGTCTTCTTTAGCTTCTTCAACCCCGGCGACATCTTCAAATTTCACTCCAGTTTTGGCCTCCATTTGGAAACGAGCTTTGGATTTGCCGAAATTCATCGCTTGGCTAGAAGCATTCGTAGAGCGCCGGAGGAATAATAGCATTAAAGCCACTAGTGGCAAAATCCACATAAGATTAATCAACAGTCCAACAGCAGCCCGACTGTTAGCAGAGGAAACCTCGCCAAAATCAACATTCTTATCTTTGAGTATGTTAATTAACTCTGTGTTTTGCGCTAAAAGTCTGACCTGTTGTGGTGGCGTATTCTCCTTTTGCCCTTTAAGATAAACCCTTGCTAGCTGTTCAGTTTCGTCAAGCTCTACTTTTTGGACTTCTCCCGCCTTCACTTTCTTGATCAAATCACCATAGTTTAGAGAGGTACTAGAAGAGGTACTCTCTGGTTTTTGTGCCAAGACGGGGGTACTCCCGAAAATTCCTGGTAACATAATCAAGCTAGCCGCAATCGCACCAACCCAAGCAACGCGCTTTGATGACTGTCTTTTTACCAATGCTTTTTTTCCCAAATTTGTCATAATAATTACCCTTTGTCTGCTGGCACAAGTTGAGCTATGGTTTTATGCCTATTCTTCTACCAAAAATTGTAATAACTGGAAATTACACTCTTATCTAGTCTAACTTCCAGATAAGGGACTGGGGACTGGTGGCTGGGGATTGGGGATTTGGAAACTAGACGGAAAAGGTTAGAGGATAAATGGATAGTTCTTTCCTTTGCTCATTACCCAGTACCCAGTCCCCAGTCACCTTGATATCAATTTGACACATTCCGACACAAATCGTTAAGATCAGCATAGTCATAACGATTCCGCTTTTTAAGAAATCTGGTGATAGTAGCTAGTTAATAGGTTATAGGTTAATTATGGTGAGAATTGTTGGTATTGGTGGTAGTTTAAGACCAAACTCTTATACGCAGCTTGCTTTAGAAGTAGCAGTGCAAAGGGTAGAAGCCCTTGGTGCAGAGGTAGAAATTCTTGATTTAAGACAGTTGCAGTTACCGTTTTGCACTGGCGCAAAAGAGTATCTAGAGTACCCAGATGTTAAACGGTTACAGGATACTGTCAGCCAGTCAGATGGATTAATTTTAGCCACACCTGAGTATCATGGTGGGGTTAGTGGTGTCCTGAAAAATGCTCTAGATTTGATGAGCTTCGATCAACTATCTGATAAAGTAGCAGGATTTATTAGTGTTTTGGGCGGTCAGTCTAATAGCAACGCTCTAAACGAACTACGGTTAATTACCAGATGGGTGCATTGTTGGTCTATCCCTGAACAGATTGCGATCGGGCAGGCTTGGGGTGCATTCAGTCCTGAAGGCAAGCTAGTGGATGAAAAGCTTTGTCAAAGATTTGATCAATTTGCTCAGAGTTTAGTTGATAATACTCGCAAGCTGCGAGGCGTGAATTAGTTAATTGTAGGGTGGGAGGGGCTAGTCCTACCCTACAATTAACTCAAAACTTAATGATGATGGTGATGATGATGGCGATCGCCAGCGAGTTGGGGATTAACCGCCAAAGTCTCCTCTGACAACAACTCTGCAATATGAGCATCAGCCCATTGGGCCACCATTGACAAAAATTCTGGGCGATCATTAACACAAGCCATTTGCACGTAGTTCGTACCAGGATGCTGTTTCTCTAAAGCATGGATAATATGGTGTACATCCAAGAGAGTTTCGTGGTTTTCTGTGGCAAAGCCAATTGGCATAAAAATTACCACTTTTGCACCCAATTGAATCAGGTTATTTGCCGCTTGCTCGGCATTTGGCTGTGTCCAATCAATTAAGGGGGTGTCATGATTGAGCCAACCCACTGAGATTAACGGATAGCGGTTAATTAACTTATCCCGAACTAAATCGTACATTGCTTCACTTTCGGCAATCCCAGAAGTAAAGCCCTTAGCTTTATGGGGACAGCCGTGATTCATTAAGACAATACCGATTTGAGAAGGTAGATAAGCGCCTGCTAACTCAGCAATTTTTTCCTCAACCAAATGAGCCATTAAATCGATGTAAGCTGGTTCGTTGAAGAAAGAAGGAATGTAGCGCTGGGCTTTAACCCAGTGTTCCTCACCATCAGTCAATTCAACGAGAGCATTGTTAACTTGCTCGATCGCAATCCCACTGGTAAAAATAGAATCAACAACCAGCAACGGGTAGATTAGCAGTTTCTCAAAACCTTGGTTTTTTATTTCTGCCAAGACTTGATTGGGTAGGAAAGGGGCACAAAAGTTAAAAGCCTTGAAAACTTGAACCTTATCACCCCATTTTTCTTGTAAATTCTTCTCAATCCCAGCCCGCTGCTGTTCAAAGATGGCATTGTGTGGGGAGATAAAATCGTGGTGTGTGTGTCCCCACTCATGGCGGTCAAATAGGGCCAAAAGCTTTGCCAGAGGCGGATAAATCCAGGTTGGGACTGGTGCGAATTTTGCTGTCAGTAGATTTAAAGCCTGTTCGTTATAGTTGGCGAAATCTTCGTAGCTTTCGACTTCGCCGTAGCCCATAAGCAGTACGGCTACACGGTCTTTACCTGATAGATGCTCGTGGGTGTGTTGTACTTTTTCCGGCGTGGCAACCACAATTAATTCCTCAATATAACCAGAGTGCAGAGAAATATAAAGTTAGGGAATAGTTTGCACATTTTCCCTACCTATAACTTATTATCCCATCCAGGGGGATAGGATAGGTCAGAAAATCAAAATAATACATCAAAAGACATACACAGTGTGCGTATAACTGCATACAGGGATGAACAGTTAATAGACCGTTGCAGTAGGTTTAAGTTATGAATAATTCTGAAAGCTGCTAGCACATATAAATAAATGAGTATAATTATTTGCCCTGGGATTCATGAGTCAGACTTAACTGAAAGTTTTAAAGTCGGATTATTAGATATGATTGCTGATGGCGCGATCGCCTACAACACCGCAAATATACTGGTTTATCCGGGTAAAGGTGTTTTGGTTTTATCAGCTTTCCACATTTTGCAGTTCTTGCGCGATTGCTTGACTGACTCTTTAAAATCACCAATTATATTTATTAGCTTTAGTGCTGGCGTAGTTGGAGCGATCGGGGCAGCACATTTGTGGCAACTCTTGGGTGGTTCTGTCAAAGCATTTATTGCTATAGATGGATGGGGAGTACCAGTACAGGGTAATTTCCCGATTCATCGCATGAGTCATGATTATTTTACTCATTGGAGTTCTAGTTTGCTGGGTAGTGGGCAGAATAACTTTTATGCTCAACCAGCAGTCGATCATTTGTTTATGTGGCAATGTCTGACAAAAAGCCTCTCTGCGTCTACTTCCCAAACTGTAGAAGGCTGGTGGGTAGATTCATTAATTGAAATTTATCCACCCAAAGGTTATCTGACAGCTGCTGAGTTTTTGCTTATGCTGTTAAAGCGCTATGAAGCAAATTAGTCCGGACAATAGAATTATGAGTTAGGAGTTATGAGTGGGGAAGGGAAAAGGTTACAGCTAATAGGGTACAGGGGACAGTCAAGAAAAACTATGCCCAATATCCCATACCTAATGCCCAAGCCCAATGCCCCATACCCCATGCCCCATCTACCCAAAGAAAGTATCTAATGTTTCCAACTGAACCGGCTGCTGTTAATCATGGGTTTGGCGCACTGCTAAAAAACCGTAGTTTTATGCTTCTGTGGATTGGGCAACTAGTGTCCCAGTTAGCAGATAAAGTCTTCTTTTTAATGTTGGTCGATCTGGTAGTAGACAAAAACAGTATCTACCTTCCTCCTTTGGGAGTAGGAAAAGAATCGATGTACCCAATTTTGATGGTGGCGTTTACTATACCAGCCGTTTTATTTGGTTCAGCCGGAGGTGTATTTGTCGATCGCTTACCAAAAAAACTAATTATGGTAGGCTCTGATATTTTACGCGGGTTATTAGTTATCGGACTTGCCTTTTTACCCAGGAATTTCCATATACTTTTTCTCATTACCTTTGGGGTTTCCACCATTACCCAATTTTTTGCCCCAGCCGAACAAGCTGCAATTCCTTTACTAGTGCGGCGAGAGGGTTTAATCGCAGCCAATGCGCTGTTTACTAGCACAATGATGGGTGCTTTAATAGTCGGTTTTTTGTTAGGAGATCCTCTGCTGAGTTTGGCTGAAACTAGTATCGCTAAAGAGTATGGCCCAGAGTTAGTAGTGGCATTACTATACCTGTTATCGGCTGTAGTTATGTTACCGATTCACTTTCGCGAGAAAAAATCGCCAGGCGAAGCTTTGGGCGATCGCATCGATCTTTGGGCTGACTTTAAAGAAGGCTTACGCTACCTGAAGAAAAACCGTTTGGTGTTAAATGCCATGTTGCAAACTACAGTTTTATACTGCGTCTTTGCAGCTTTGATGGTACTTGCACTTCCCTTAGCAGAAAAGTTTGGTTTACAAGGCAAACAATCAGGACGCTTTATTGCCGCAGTCGGAATCGGTATAGTAATCGGTGCGGGCATTTTGGGTAATTTGGGCAATAAAACACATCACAAACCTTTACCTTTGATGGGCTTTTTGGGTATGGCGGTGATTTTGGCTTTGGTTCCCTTTACCAATAGTCAAGTACTAGCAATCGGATTATGTATTTTATTGGGTGTGAGTGGTTCCCTAATTGGTGTACCAATGCAAACTCTAATTCAACAGCAGACTCCACCAATTATGCATGGTAAGGTCTTTGGCTTTCAAAATCATGCCGTTAACATCGCCCTTTCTGCACCACTGGCGATTACAGGCTGGTTAAATCAAGAGTTTGGCTTGCGAATTGTCCTAATCGCAATGAGTCTTGTGGTTGCAGTTGTCGGTGTTTGGACTTGGAGAAATACCCGCAATGTCTTGCAAGACGTACTTTAATTAATGTAGGCTAATAATCTAGATTTATATTCAATATAAAAATTTATCAGATTTTGATTGAAGTTTTCAATTAAAATGAAGTCTTAACTACAGAAATTCAGCATTAAGTTTAGCTATAGTCTGAGGTTTGACCGTGCGTTCACAAAGTGTCTCCGCAAGAGAATCGCTTTCCCAAATTAGTTTCCCACAAACTGAGAATCACAAACAGTCTGGTGCTTCTAGTTTGCCAGTTCTGCCCAAACGTGCATCTGGTGGTTTTGCTCTGCTTGACAGCCTTCATCGCCACGGCGTTGATTATATTTTTGGTTATCCTGGTGGAGCAATTCTCCCAATTTACGACGACCTGTATAAGGTGGAAGCAACTGGTGCTATGAAGCACATTCTCGTGAGACACGAACAAGGCGCAGCCCACGCCGCAGACGGCTACGCCCGTGCTACTGGAAAGGTAGGAGTATGCTTTGGTACTTCTGGCCCAGGAGCAACTAACTTGGTGACAGGAATCGCCACCGCCTACATGGATTCAATCCCGATGATTGTGGTTACGGGGCAAGTAGCACGACCGTCCATTGGTACAGATGCGTTTCAGGAAACCGATATTTACGGAATTACGTTACCCATTGTCAAGCACTCTTATGTAGTGCGTGACCCCAAAGATATGGCGCGAATTGTCGCTGAAGCCTTCCACATCGCTAGCACTGGGCGGCCTGGGCCAGTTCTGATAGATGTTCCCAAAGATGTCGCTTTAGAAGAATTTGACTATGTACCTGTAAAACCAGGTTCAGCAAAATTACGCGGTTATCGTCCCACCGTTAAGGGAAATCCCCGACAAATTAACGCCGCCATTCAGTTAATTACTGAAAGTCGCCGTCCGCTATTGTATGTCGGTGGTGGCACAATCGCAGCTGGTGCCCATGAAGAAATCAAAGAACTAGCTGAATTATTCAACATCCCCGTCACCACAACCTTAATGGGGATTGGTGCATTTGACGAACATCATCCCTTAGCTTTAGGAATGTTGGGGATGCACGGCACAGCTTACGCTAACTTCGCTGTTAGTGATTGTGACTTGCTGATTTGCGTTGGCGCTAGATTTGACGATCGCGTTACAGGCAAATTAGACGAATTCGCCTCCCGCGCCAAAGTAATTCACATCGACATCGATCCGGCAGAAGTCGGCAAAAACCGCATACCCGAAGTGCCTATCGTCGGCGATGTGCGGCACGTGTTAGTAGACTTGTTGCGTCGCTGCAAAGAAACAGGCGTTAATGCTACACCGAATCAAAACCAAGAATGGTTAAATTTAGTTAACCGTTGGCGCGATGAATATCCTTTAATAGTGCCGCACCATCCCGACACCATTTCACCCCAAGAAGTAATTGTAGAAGTCAATAGCCAAGCACCCCAGGCTTTCTACACCACAGATGTGGGACAACATCAAATGTGGGCTGCACAATTCCTCAAGAATGGGCCAAGGCGCTGGATTTCTAGCGCTGGTTTAGGAACGATGGGTTTTGGTTTACCTGCGGCAATGGGCGCGAAAGTGGCCTTTCCTGATGAAGAAGTCATTTGTATTAGCGGTGATGCTAGTTTCCAAATGTGCTTGCAGGAATTGGGAACGCTTGCACAGTATGGAATAAATGTCAAGACAATAATTATCAATAACGGCTGGCAAGGAATGGTGCGCCAGTGGCAGCAAGCCTTCTATGGTGAGCGTTACTCATGCTCAAACATGGAAGTAGGGATGCCAGACGTAGAGTTATTAGCAAAAGCTTATGGCATTAAGGGTATGGTAATAAGCGATCGCAGTCAATTAAAAAATGCGATCGCCGAAATGCTGGCACACAAAGGACCAGTTATCTTAAATATCCACGTCACCAGAGACGAAAACTGCTATCCAATGGTAGTCCCTGGCAAGAGCAACGCTCAAATGGTTGGCTTACAAAAGCAAGTGCCGAAAGCAGCAGCAGAACCAGCGTATTGTAGCAACTGCAACGCCAAAAATGCTCCTACCCACAACTTCTGTGCTGAGTGTGGGACAAAGCTGTAACACTTTTTGAGAATTAAACTGTTTTTATACGTAGAGGGATATCTCTCTACGTATTTTTCATGAAAAAATATTCATATCAATGTATTTTTCTGCATTTTTTTGGGAATCCTAAATTTTAGGAAGCATCAAAAATCACAAGGTATGACTTCCTGAAATATCACGTAACTTTTACAGGATAATTATGTCTCAACGCAAATTGCCCAAAGGACGTAGTGTTAGTTCAGTTGCTCTGGAACCAGAAGTTGCGATCGCAATTATTGGACTGTTTTCCGCCGCTGCTGACGGTGAAGGCATTTCTTCAACAGAAGAATATGCTTTGAGTGAATTTCTCAGTCGGGTTGACCTATTTGAAGATTACTCTGACGAAGATTTTGAAGAATTGACCGAAAAAGTCGTCAACTTGATTGAAGAAGAAGAACCAGAAGATTTAATCGCCCAGTCCATCGAATCCTTGCCCAATAAAGATTATCGGGAAACTGCATACATCGCAGCTATCTTAGTGGTGGGGATTGACGAAGAAGTACCTGAAAGCGAGCAAGATTATATCTCTGAGCTTCAGGAAGCCTTAAAGATTTCAGACGAGCGGGCACAAGAACTTATAGACGGAGTGTTCGGAGAAGAAGAAGACGAAGAGGAAGACGAAGAGGAATAAGATTTCCTCTGGTTGAACTGACGTTAAAAAGATGCCACACAAAGGTATTATCATCAAGTAGTTTTACTAACTATGTGATGACTAGAAAAATTTCTCTTGGCTTGATGCTGCTGTTTCTGGGTACTCAAATTGGTGTTACCCAGCCAGCAGCTAAAGCACAAACCCCAGTTGCACCAACAACTACCACAAAATCAATTTGCTCTACCCAATTGGGAACAGCTATAGATGCTGTAATCAATCGTCCTTTATTTAGTCGGGTGCGCTGGGGAATATTGGTACAACCTCTGTCAACGGGGTCAACTCTTTATAGTCGCGATGCTCAGAAATATTTTATTCCCGCATCTAACCTCAAGTTGCTGACAACAGCAGCTGCATTGCAACAATTAGGTGCTAATTTTCGGATTCGCACCTCTATTTATCAAAATGGCAATGGTGTTTTACGTGTTGTTGGTAGGGGAGATCCCAGTTTAAGTGATACTCAACTGCAAACATTAGCACAGCAGCTAAAACAGAAAGGTATTACTCAAATTCAGCGATTGATAGCTGATGATAGTTATATTCAAGGTGATATTGTTAACCCCACCTGGCAATGGGAAGATGTGCAGTCAGACTATGGCGCACCAGTCAGTAGCTTTATTCTAAATCAAAATATTTTTAGTTTAAAACTTGTACCGCAGGCTGTAGGTAAATCTTTACAAGTAGTGTGGATCGATCCTGGTGAGGCAAAACAGTGGCGGACAATTAATCAGTCAGTAACAGTTGCACAAAATCAATCAACCTACGTCAACGTTACCCGTGAATTATCAGGAACAGCATTACGAATTCAAGGACAACTAACAACAAATTCTGAACCGTCTTTAATAGATTTGCCTGTAGTTGACCCTAATTATTACTTCTTACGGCGCTTCCGTGCTGCTTTGGCAACAGAAAAAATTGCTTTGGGGCAAACATTAGTCGTAACTGGTGGTTTTCATCAAGAGGAAATAGCATTTGTAGACTCGCCACCTTTATCTGAATTATTAATGGAAACTCTTCAGAATAGTAATAATCTTTATGCTGAGGCACTACTGAGAGCATTAGCTGGGGAAAAACCCAGAGTGAAAACTAAGACTAGCGCTGATGTCGGTTTAGAAGTTGTCAAAGCAAATTTAACTCGATTGGGAGTTGATCCAACAAATTATATTTTAGTAGATGGTTCGGGTTTATCACGTCGGGACTTAGTGACACCAGAAGCTTTTGTACAAACTTTGCGAGGAATGGCAAGAACACCAGCAGGATATGTGTATCGAGCATCTTTACCAATGGCGGGTAAAAGTGGAACATTGAAAAACCGTTTTGAAAACACATCTGCTGAGGGAATTGTGCAAGCAAAAACGGGTACATTAACGGGTGTTGTTTCTCTATCTGGATATATGAATGCGCCTAAATATGAGCCGTTAGTTTTTAGTATTCTTGTGAATCAATCAGAGCAGCCTGCAACTGTTGTGCGCCAAGCTATTGATGAGATTGTTGTGTTATTAACGCAATTACGGCGTTGTTAAGAAGTGTTTAGAGATTTAATAAGAAGGGAGTACTCATTACTGTTACTCCCTTTTTTGCGCAAAATAAATCACATATTTTTAATCTATAGGATGCATCTAAAATGGGAATTGAATTAAACCAAGATGTCGATCGCCCATCAAATTCGACTGCGAGTTTTGCCCTTCACTGAAACCTTGCATTCCCACGGCTTTAATCTGTGGAAATGTCAATAATTCGGAGTCCCATGATGACTAAATCGCATTCAACGCTGTCAATCTCGGCAACTTTAGGTAAATGTCCCCAATGTTGAAAACCAAATGTTTCAAAAAGTTTTAAGCTGGGCCGATTGTGGGCAAAAATAAAGCATAGTAGGGTATTTAAACCCAAACTAGGGCTTTCGCTAATTGCTTGTGCTAATAGTTGTCGTCCCAAACCACACCGATGAAAGTGAGGGGCTATATAAATACTAATTTCGGCAGTCGTATTATAGGCGGGCCGCCCATAAAAGGATTGAAAACTAAGCCATCCAGCAATTACTCCCTCTACTTCGATAACCCAAAGTGGGCGTTGTAAAGGCGATCGCGCCTTAAACCAAAGAAGGCGACTTTCCACAGATATTGGCTCTAAATCAGCAGTTGCTATGCGGCTAGGAATTGCAGCATTATAAATTGCCACAATTGCAGGCAAGTCAGTTTCAGTCGCATGGCGAATGGTCATTGCTAGCGTCTCGGAGAAAATCTTGAGAAAATATTCAAAAATAATACAGCGTTACGGAAGCCGCAATACACTCTTGTATCTGAGAAGAAGTGGTATGTGTCGCACCGATTGGATAGCAACCATAGTTTCTCCGGTTTTTCCAGCCTCTCATCAGTAGATATCAAAGCATTCCAAATAATTTGAACAAAGTTTAGAAACAGAACGACAACAAGCTAAGACACATAAATCACAAATCTGATAGCTTAACGTTGACCACTAATGTTACATCTAGTATCGTTGAGCGGGGAAAAACCAACGTGAAAGCACAGGTATTTAGAGGCGTTAATCAACTGTCTTACGAAGATATCCCAGTTCCAAGCCTAGAACCAGATGAAGTGCTGGTACAGGTGCGGGTTGTGGGGTTGTGTCAGTCAGATATTAAGAAAATTCGTTATCCACTGTATGAACCGCCACGCATTTTTGGACATGAAACTGCCGGCACGATCGCAGCGTTAGGCAATGATGTCAAAGGTTGGCAAGTTGGACAACGGGTAGCGGTGATGCACCACATCCCCTGTATGCGTTGTGCCTACTGTCTAAATGATAATTTTTCCATGTGCGATGTCTACAAAAATATCTCCACAACCGCAGGCTTTAACGCCAGTGGCGGTGGTTTTGCTGATTATGTCAAAGTTCCTGGACATATTGTCCAAAACGGCGGGTTAATTCCGATACCCGATCGCATCAGTTTTGAAGAAGCGAGTTTTGTAGAACCAACTAACTGCTGCTTGAAAGCTGTGAAAAAAGCTCAAATTGCCCCAGGACAAACTGTATTAGTTACTGGTGCTGGGCCGATTGGGTTAATGTTTATCATGTTGGTAAAGTATTTTGGAGCAAAAGCGATCGCTACCGATTTGCTACCCTCTAGAATTGAAAAAGCTTTGAGTGTCGGTGCAGAAGCGGCTTTTGATGCCCGTGATGCGGATTTACCAGCAAAAATCCATGCCCTAACTGGCGGACTTGGTGTTGATGTCACCCTACTAGCTGTTCCTAGCGAGAAAGCCTTCTTTCAAGCACTCGATTGTACCCGCAAAGGTGGCAAAATCTTGTTTTTCGCCGAATTCCCTGATGAGGTGGAAATTCCCATCAATCCCAATCTTCTCTACCGTCGAGAAATTGACTTGATCGGTAGTTATAGCTCATCTTATCGGCTTCAAAGTCTATCAGCTGATATTGTATTTAATCAGCAAATTGACGTGCAAGCGTTGATTAGCGATCGCTATCCATTAAAAGATTTATCAACAGCTGTCGAGCAAGCGATCGCACCCACACCGGATACTTACAAAATCCTAATTTATCCGTAAAAGGAAGATGATGGGGATGAGGAAGTAATGCTAAAAATTTACTTCTTCTCGTGTTCTCCCTCATCTCCCCCTACTCCCTCATCTGCCCATTAGCCCAAACAAAATGCTTATCACACTACTTTTGGTGGCTCTACTAGCTTTCTACGTCGCTTGGAATCTCGGAGCAAACGATGTTGCTAACGCGATGGGAACCTCCGTCGGTTCCAAAGCTGTAACCTTAAAACAGGCATTAATAATTGCTGGGATATTAGAGTTTACGGGTGCTGTATTGTTTGGGCATGAGGTAACGGAAACTCTCGCAACGAAAATTGCCAATCCCGCTTTATTCTCAGCTACACCCCAAATATTCGTTATTGGGATGGTAACGGTACTAATTTCTTGTGGTGTGTGGTTGCAAATTGCCACATCACGAGGTTTACCAGTCTCATCTTCCCATGCCGTTGTTGGTGCGATCGCTGGATTTAGTTGGGTAGCTTTGGGAGTAGGGGCAATTGATTGGGCATCAATTGGCTTAATTAGCATTGGCTGGGTTTTAACGCCGTTAATTAGTGGTGCGATCGCTGCTTTATTTTATAGTCAAATCAAGCACTGGATTTTAGATCAACCCAATCAAGTAGTGCAGTTACAAGAATGGATTCCCTGGTTGAGTACTCTCCTACTGGGTGTCTTCGGCGTGATTGTATTACCATCGCTAACTGAACCGCTAACCAATTTTGTAATTGAGCAAGTTGGTTTTACAATCCCTTCTCATGACATCCCCCTATTAATCGGTGCAGTAGCAGCAGTTGGACTCACAATCATTAGTTGGCGACAGTTACAAGAAACTGAAGAAGTGTTTCCCACTTCCCAATCCCCATTACCCCTTATCCCCAAAGGGGGCCCCACCTTCCCCAATCCCGTAGAAAAATTATTTGCCCGATTTCAACTACTGAGTGCTTGCTTTGTAGCCTTTGCTCATGGTTCTAATGATGTGGGAAATGCGATCGCTCCTTTAGCTGCGATCGTCTACATCAATCGCACTGGTAGCGTACCTATAGATGGTATAACGATCCCCCTTTGGATTTTAATCCTTGGTGGTGCTGGTATTGTTGGTGGTTTAGCTGTCTGGGGTAAAAAAGTCATCGCCACTATTGGCGAAAACATTATTGCCTTGGAACCTAGTAGTGGATTTTGTGCAGAACTTGCTACTGCTACCACCATCCTCATCGCCTCCCGGCTAGGTTTACCAGTCTCCACTTCCCATGCTCTCGTCGGCAGTGTAGTTGGTATTGGACTAGTGCAAAATATCAAGTCGATAAAGTTTCAAACACTAAAAGGCATTGCCGCCGCATGGCTAATTACAATCCCTGTGAGTGCTTTACTTAGCGCTGCCATTTTTAGCATCGCCCAAATTTTATTCCGCTAAGAATTATTAATATTTTTCTAAGTTTTTTGTCTGCTAAATCTACTCAAAGTACAACCTAGACTGCAACAACACCAAAAAAGCGTGTTTTTGCAGAACTGCTGCTCATTCTATTAGAATGTTGTGCAGGGGATGGCGTAACTTTGAATTTCCACAGAAAGATACTTTAATCTCCATTTAGAGATATAAACTGTCACACAAGTTACATTCCACAGAAATTTACAACTTTCCGCCTAAGCCACGCATCTGCATGGTTACAAAACAATAAATATTTATTTGGAGTGAGATTTATAAAGTAAAAATCTCATTGGCAAATAGTTAATGTAAATTAAACCGAGCAAAAGCAAAAAAGGTGTCATTTCAAGCTACTTACAGCCATACCGACAATCCAAAATCGTTCGACTGAGGGAAGTTGTTTGCGTAGCGTTCCGCAGGAAAATCGAAAATCGAATGGCTAAATACTTACTCAATGCTGAAAAAAACACAGTGTATTAAGCAGTAGGGCAATTTGATGCTTTGCCAAGTTGTGTTCAGTATGACAGAATTACGTTGAAATGCCCAAGTGCTGTTAAAATTTTTAATTTATCTGACAAAATACAGGAAATTAGGATGAGCGCCAATAAAGCGTACCGGAAGCAGCTTTATCGTCAAGGTGTTAGAGGTTAGAAGCTAATGGGGCGATTCGAGAAGCAACCAGAAAACCCAAGAGTCAGAGGCGAGCTATCTAGAGCAGCAGAAAATGCTCTTTGGGCTGTAGTTGAAGACTTAGAAAATCTTCAGCAGAATGTCCTCAGAGCATTGCAGGAAGACGTAAAGCGGCTTCAGTCAGAAAAAAATCGGTTATCTGATGAGATTCAAAGCTTGGTAGAAGAAAAAGAGCATTTACAACAAGTGCGCCAAATCACTGAGCAACAAGTCTTAATTCGTCAACTGGCAGAAGTTCTGGCAAAGCATATATCTTCACAACTGCAATCCTCTCTGGCAACTTTAGCTAACCAAAGCATAGAGGGAAAGTCTTACGAACAAGCTGCGCTAAAGTCCGCTGAAGTGAACAGCAACGTAGTAAATGTAGTAGGTGAAATAAATGAAAAAGTCGAACACATGTTTGACAGCCTGGATGACACCGTTACTGTTACTTTTAACTCGCTACAACAGGAGCTAAAAAACTATCAAAGTAATCTTTCCCAACAGTTGTCACGGATGTATAGCCAGCAGCAGCAAGGGGAAACGATTTTGGCGGAGTTTGTTAACCGCCTGCATGGAGAACTAGAAAAAACTATAGAAGAAACTTCACGCAAACCAGCAGCAGGTACACCTACTGTTTTACAGTTTACTCAGCCAGAAAAAAACAGTTCTTTTGAGACATCCCCGCACCCCTTTGGCGAAGTGGTAAGAAATTCCTCTGAGCCAATTTCCCCAATCCCTAATCAATTTTTAGAAAGAGAAACAACATCAGAGCCTCCCGTTGTTAGAGAAAACGCCACTAACCCAATTTCTGTTCCCATCAAAGACTTGTCGGAAAGGGAAACAACATTAGAACCTCCCGTTGTTAGAGAAAATGCCGCGAACCCGATTTCTGTCTCTATCAAAGACTTGTTGGAAAGAGAAATAACATCAGAGCCTCCCATTGTTAAAGAAAACACCGCGAACCCGGTTTCTGTCCCTAGTAAAGACTTGTCAGAAAGAGAAACAACATCAGAGGCGGCTGTTGTTCCTCCACCAAAGGAAAACGCTGCTGAACCCATTTCTGTCCTCAATAAGGATTTGTCAGAAAGCGAAACTACATCAGAGCCTCCTATTGTATCTGTGCCACAGCCGGAAGTAATACAACCTCAACCTTTACGACGGAGAAATGCTGCTGAACCAACTTCTGTTATCCGCAGGGTTTCGCAGAACAAACCAAAATCACCACCTTCTACTGCGCTAGAGCCGCAGCCAGAAGTAACCCCAGAATCGCGATCGCCTAATTCCTCTGGCTTTTCGCAGTTGCAAATCGGTTTCTTGTTGATTGTCTTATCGGCAGTGGTATCGTCGCTTTACAACATAGCCATCAAGGTAATTTTCCATGAAGGTTCCCAGATTTTTGGAGTATTAGATGTAGAACGCTTGCTACCGCCGACTTTAGGCAATACTCTGTTAATTTTAACGCTACGGTTTATGGTAGTAGTACCACTGATGGTACTGCTGTCTCCCATATTGCATCCAACACTATGGCAAGACTTAGAAAACTTGGGTGCTTCAGTGCGAGGAAATCCCACAGCTGCTAATACAGCTACCAAGCGGATTTTGCTGTTGTCAGTTGTGAGTGGGTGCTTTTTGTTTTTGTCTCAGGTACTAATCTACATTGCGATCGCTCAAGTTACAACTGGAATGGCGATCGCACTGTTCTTTATCTATCCAATGGTTAGTGGTTTATTGTCGTGGTTTCTGTTCCGCGATCGCCCCACCACATTCCGCTTCGCTGCGATCGCCGCCATTTGCTGTGGCGAATTGTTGGTTTTAGGAGGTTCTCCCAGCAGCAGTATAGGTAATAGTTCAATGGGAAGCAGCACCGCCATTCTTTCGGGCGTAGCTTTTGCTGCCTACATAATTCTGACACGGGTATGTGCTAGCAAACTGCATCCTGTGACTTTTACCTTAATTAACTTCGCTACCATGTTGGTGTTGAGCTTTATTTGCTTAATGCTACCTTTACCAAGCAATTGGAACTTGATAGTTTTTGACTCCTCTAAGATGCTAGAACTGGTTTTAAGCGCATTTATCTTGGGTGTGCTGACTCTTGCGGGCTATTTGCTAAACAATGTTGGTATTAGTAAACTAGGTGCTTCGCGATCGGCAATTATCGGTGGTAGCATCCCAGTTTTAACCGTAATTTTCGCTGGGTTAATCATTCAAGAAAATTTAGATATTGTGCAAATTCTGGGAGTGTTGTTAGTAACTTTTGGCGCGGCTGCTTTCAGCCTGGAAACCATGCGAAATCAGGCTAAACCCTCCAGTAACACAAATTAAATGGCAAGTTCAATCAGTTTAGGTGTAATGGGTGCTAGTTTATCTCCTATCACTCTCAGCATCAATCCTGACGCTAATATGCCTACTTGGAACTTCTCTACATCAAAGATCCCCGATTTATTTTATAAGTCGGGGATCTTTAGTTTTCAAGGATAATTTAGGGCTGTTGTATAGGTGCAGATAAATATAGCGATCGCTCATCTAGGTGCAATACACTTTAACCCGGATTTCTCACCACATGTCGATTAAGCCTGCGCTTGAGCAGGGGAGCAGGGGAGGCAGGGGAGGCAGGGGAGGCAGGGGGAGCAGGGGGAGCAGAGGAGAGTTTAAATACCAAGTTCTTTCCCCTCTGCCCATCCTTCGCCTCAAGCTTGTGAGAAATGCGAGTATTAGTTTTTTCTTCCCTTGCTTCCCCTGCCTCCC
>NZ_JBALDK010000097.1:0-16337 GCF_036917455.1 Nostoc sp.
ATATAACTTATTTGATAAATTATCTAATTAAAAGTTACTAACAATAAAAATGAGTAGTAAAGAGTCAACATTATCCCTCACTACTCATTTTTATTAACTAACCTCCGAAACTAAGCCCCGACAGCTTCCTTTGCGGCGTACAATACTTCAGCGTTGATTTCTTTGAAACCGCGATCGCAGGCAAATTTCTTGGTGCTGCAAACCTTCTAATTCACATTTTACAAATAGTTGCGATTATTTCCAAGCTAGACAAAGACTTTCTTCTACTTGCTATACATGCATATAATGGGATTATTGAACATCCATAACTGGTAAATCAAATGGCTAAAACATTAACAATACAGTTGTCAGATGACTTAGAAAGTAAATTAACTGCTCAGGCGCAAAAGCTGAATCTATCTTTAGAAGATTTAATTCTGCAATCGTTATCTCAATCAGCTAAACAGGAAAATATCTCTGACTTCGATCCAATTTTACCTTTACTCGGTACATTAAAATTTGATAATTCTGATGTAGGAGAAAACTTTACACGTACCTCGTCCGCAGTTATTTAAATACGTAGAAGCTGTCAGAACTGCTCCCTATATCAACTTGATTTATATTGAACCAGTAATAGATTCAGCTGCTTGGGAACTACTCAAAACTAGAGAAGATAAAGCTTGGTCTTTGGTGAATAGCACTTCTTTTATAGTCATGCAACAGCTTGGCATTCAAGAGGCATTAACTACAGATCGCCACTTTGAACAAGCTGGCTTTATTCGTCTGCTGAAGTCAGAATAAGTAATAAGAAAAGGCATTTATAAGATATGCCCTTTCTTATTAAGAATCGCTAGCCTGCTAAACTAAGCCCCAACAGCTTCCTTCGCGGCGTACAATACTTCAGCGTTGATTTCTTTGAAACCGCGATCGCGGGCAAATTTTTCGGTATTACGCTTCACTTTACCGCGCACAAATCCCGGAATCTTATTCAGTTCTGCTTGACCATCTTTTGTCCAATTCAAATCAGAATCAGCAGAAATTCCCCTAGTAATAACTTCTTTGGTATCATGACCACCGAAGATTTCTAACAGGTGATCTTCCATTCCTAAAGTGAAGGAATTGTAGATCAAATCTGTAATCTGATTTGTGCCTTCGTAACCCATAAATGGTTTGTAACCAATGGGGAAGTTTTGGACATGGATTGGTGCAGCAATTACGCCACAAGGAATATCTAAACGCTTACCAACGTGGCGTTCCATTTGGGTTCCAAAAATGGCAGAGGGTTCAACACGAGCGATCGCATCCCCAATTGCACCATGATCTTCGGAAATTAGCACTTCATCGCAATACTCGCTAACCTGTTCGCGGAACCAATCTGCATCATATTTGCAGTAGGTTCCAGCCCAAACAACATGAATCCCCATTTCTCGCGCCAAAATCTTGGTAATGGCGGCGGCGTGGGTGTTGTCACCGAATACGACGGCTTTTTTGCCAGTCAAGTTTTGACAGTCAATGGAACGGGAAAACCAAGCAGCCTGAGATACATGCAAGGTTTGCTCATTAATGAAGTTTTCGTAGTCAACTTCTGCACCTTGAGCGTTAATTACCTGTTGAATCTTGCGAATACAACGGGCAGTTTCCACTACACCCATCGGAGTAATGTCTATATAAGGTGTGCCAAATTGTTCTTCTAGGTAACGAGCGGTGGTTAAACCGAGTTCCCGGTAAGGTACGAGGTTAAACCAAGCTTTGGACATCTTTTTCAAGTCATTCACCGAAGCACCTTCAGGAATTAAGGTATTTACCTCAATTCCCAAGTCAGCCATCAGCCGTTTCAGTTCGGTGCAATCGTGATTATTGTGGAAACCAAGGGTGGTAGTACCGATAATGTTAACCGAGGGTTTTGCAGTTTTGCCCTCTGCCAATTCGCCCCGCTTCCGCGCTTTTTCAATGTAATATTGGACAATTTGATCCAAAGTGCGATCGGCGGCTTGGAGTTCGTTATAGCGGTAGTGGTTCACATCCGCCAGCATTACGTCTCCTTTGGCTTCCAGTTGCGCCCGTTCCACAAAGTTGTGCAGGTCTTCTTGCAAAATGCTGGAGGTGCAAGTGGGAGTTAACACAATCAGATCGGGGTGTTCCTCAGCATCTTTGCGGACGATGTTATCAACCACCTTCTCTTGGGAACCACGCGCCAAAACGTTGCGGTCAACAACACTGGTTGTCACTGGAGTGAAATCCCTCTCCCGCGATAGCATGGAGCGCATGACGTTAAAGTAGTCATCGCCAATGGGGGCGTGCATGATCGCATGGACATTTTTAAAAGAACTAGCGATTCGCAGAGTGCCGATGTGGGCTGGGCCTGCATACATCCAGTAAGCCAATTTCATGTTTGTGTTCTCCCTTTTCAACAGAAATAACACGGAGTCCGATAAAAGTGGACTATAAGTGCTTGATTATTATTAAATCGTTTCTGATTGTCTCAAAACTTGTATCCCTGATGAAGTGAAGAGTTGTAAGGGTTTTAACTGCGGCATGTAGACGTAGGCATCGCTCAAACCTTGTTCCTGATTAGAATCTAGCTTCTGAATTTAACAAGATTACTGTTGCTTTTTTAAAATAAATCTTAATTTTTCGGCAAATTTGCTTTCAATTTGGGGTGGTGTGTTTTCAGGTATGGGTTTGAAGGAGTCAAGCTAAATCGGATCGTTGCTATCACTCTACCGAAACATACAGCTTTGCGTCGGATGATGGAGAAATGCGGCATGAAATACGAGAATAAATGCTCAGTTTTATAACTTAGATGTAGTGTATTATACTCTGGCTCATTCAGAATGGCGATCGGATGATTCCCTTTACATTTTGAAATCTTAAAACTACCATTTCCCTAAAATCATCAGACATATAAATTTTAGGGAAATGGCTTTAATTACTGCCGAAAAATTTCTACTTTTTGTAACACGACCTCTTGATTTGGACGATCTCTAGTCGTAGGCACGTTAGCAATCTTGCTAACTATATCTAGACCTTCGACAACTTCACCAAAAACGCTGTGTTTCTTGTCAAGGTGAGGTGTTGGTGCTTCTGTAATGAACCATTGCGAACCATTTGTACCGCGTCCAGCATTAGCCATCGACAGGATACCTGCGCCAGTGTGTCTCAATTCAGGATGAAACTCATCCTCAAATTGATATCCGGGGCCACCAGTACCCCAGCGGTTCCCCATATCCTGATAACGACTCAGGGGATCGCCACACTGAATCATAAAATCAGGAATGACCCGGTGAAAGCGAACTCCATCGTAAGCTGGAGTTCCCTTGCCAGATTCACCAGTTTTCGGGTCTTTCCAGTCGATTGTTCCGGTTGCTAGACCAACAAAATTTTTGACGGTGTTGGGAGTTCGTTCTTCTTCCAAACGAACTACAATTTCACCCAAGGAAGTAATTAAACGAGCGTGCAGCTTGCCATTACCGGGAATATTAATTTCTGGAAAGTTCATTAGATATCCTATTTTAACAAGTGCCTGTATTTGACCTATATAAGTTTATCAGCATTCAAGTTGCTCCCTTTAGACATGACAAAAAATCTGAAGGAAGAAAACTTGTGCCAACAAATATTTTACTCAGGTAAATTTATCGCTGGATTCCGGCTAAAGAATCCTCTAGGGACTAGCTTAAAGCCAACTCGGTGAACGGGCATCACAGGCCAATCTTCCGATCGCGGAATATGAGTTACGCCCATTGTGTACCACAGCACGATATCTTCACCCATCAGGGATTCATCGTCGGCAATATATTTTGGTAAACCTTGCCCTGGTTGAGTTTGGTTTGGATAATCGCCCCCAGCATAGAGTTCAGCAGGTTTATATTTTGTTACCCAGACGTGATGAGTCGCAAATTCTGCCCGTTGACGGATTTTCGAGCCTTCTACTGGGAAAAAGCTAGAATTTCCACCAGGCATCAGCATATATCCAGGTGCAGCCCCTAGCGGATTTTTCTGATCTGCACTCACAATCATCCATTCCCGACTGCTTTTCAGATCCAAATCGCGCACAGCAGCCGTTTCTTTTGTGAGTGGGGTTTCTGCAACTGCGATCGCATTTCCTAATGGATTTTTCTCATCCATCGGCAAAGCTTTGACGTTCATTTCCATCACAGAGTTAGCTTGACCATCGACATCAAAATCCAGGCGATAGTTGAAAAAGTGCTGGTGATTTACTCCAAAGATATTTTTAGCGATTAGCCGACCATAAGAATTATCCTCAGATTGCTTTTGAGCAGCCGTTCCTTGCGCTAGTACGATACCTGTTAGTTCATTTTGGACTTCCAAAGTCCCATCCTGGTGAAAAATCCAATTAAGGCTGTAATCATAATTGTCAACGGCCGCAGTCATCGACATGACTAATTCTCGACTGCGACGGACATCATTCCGCTGAGTATTGTAATCGTAGTGTTTCCATAGCATTCCGCGATCGCGTTCATAAATACCAACAACACCTGGTATCTTATAAGGTTCTCCCTGCTCATTAGCAAATACAGCATCCAGCAACAAACCGTTTTCAGGAATTTCCTTACCTAACTCCATCGTATTTGCTAGCAAACCAAGATTATATTCCCCAACATCAAATGCATTCCTAAACGACCAAGTGGGATTTGGATCGCCGTAAGGGACTACCATCTCTGATAGGCTAGCGCGGTATAAAACTGGTCTGACATTTTTCCCGTCATCGTATGTCACTTGGTACAATGCCAATCCACTACGGGGATGCATTAAATACCGAAACTTCCAACCTTGCCAGCTAATTTGATTGTCTTTGATTTGAAAACTTTTACCATTAGGTTGGATAATCTTTAAGGCTTTAGGCGCTGAAAGTAATTTGCCCAAAGACTTTACATCATAGTTCCAGTTTTCTTTAGAGAAAGGTACATTTCCCTTATCAATGAAACTGACAATTTTACCTGTATTCAAATTGACAGTTGCCACCACTCCTTCAATAGGACTACCGTAATAGTTCCAGTTTTGTCCCTGGTAGTAAGATAAGCTGCGGCCAAGACGATTACCTGCCGTTTCTTCCTGTTTACTCAGGATTCCTGGGGCCCATGAACTGATTTTGACTCGATCGAAATCAGTAATTCCCCGCCTTAGCATCGCTTTTTGCCATCGAGGATCGGCTTTAACTACCTGAGTAGCCAGTTCATATTCTGGATTGACGATCGCAGGCTGAATAGAGGGTATTTCTTTCCAGGAATTTAAGGTTTTGCTTGTGAGATCGACAATTCCCTGGTATGTTTTGTTTTGCGATCGCTCATAGATTACCAAAAAAGCTTTTCGTCCGAAAGTTTTACCAGGTTTAAATTTCAGAACTTCTTCTTTATCTGGTTCTTGTAAAGCAATAAGTGGAAAAACTGCCATTTCGCTCAAAGATTTTTCTCTTTTGATCGTCGAAACAGCTGTGCTAATTTCTACCTCTGTTAGCGAAGTGAGAGGATGGGAAATCGAAGGCTGTTGAGCCGTCAATATTTCCATTAGTCCCAGTAAGATAGAAATCATGACAATGATGGGAATCGCTAGCCACAAAAAACGCTTTAGCCGCTTAATCATCTTTTACATTTTTACAAAAGACTTATAATTATCTATTTCTCAACCGAAGCTTGAAACCCGATAAATTAAGAAGCTAAATTAATTTGTCAATAGTGTCCCCAATTGCGAAACCCAATATATTTCTCGATCCAGTTGATCTAGCCCATAATTTATCAAAAGAGGTTAACTAGAGCAACATCACAGAAAGACAGCAGTATGGACGAGCAATTCATGCGTGAGGTGGCAGAGCGTTTTACACGCCCTTGGTCACAAAGGCGAGGTATTGAGTCGATTGATCGGAATGCTGAAGTTGTACTTGTGAAAGTACCATTAAATCAACTATCTGATGCCCTTGCTGAAAAAGCGCTCGAATCCCAGCGTAATGTGATGGGAGCAGAAATCGAAGTGTCAGGCGCTTTTGTGTTCGCGTGTCAACTAGTTGAACACTCTTGGTCAATTATGATGTCTGGCGATCTGTCTTATCCATCAATTTTGGAATCAAGCGAGTTAGCTCAACTTTCAAAACAGTTAGGACAAGCAGTTATCACGCTGCTTGTAAGCGACAGTGCAGCCGAAATCGGCTATGACTTGTTTGAGGGTGGAGAATTAGTTGAATACTTCAGGGGGGCAGATGGTGAGTTAACTGATCGTTCTAATGAATATGGGATTCAGTCCCAACTATATTTATTGTCACCATACCTAGATGATGATGTCGAAGAAGACGAGGACTCCGAAGCCCAACAAACAGCATACTTTTGGTCACGTCGTCGCCAAATAACAGCCGAAGAGATTGGCAATATTTGGGATTTTGCACGTCAGCTTATGCTTGATTATGATGCGTTTGATCCTGCCATTGACTCTAGATATTTATTAGGAGAATACTCTCTGAAGCGTGGCGATCGCTACCAAGTTCAAAATCCAGGATTCGGTTTAGTTCTTGGTTATGACGCAGATGGGCGTAGGCAGGAAATCATTTCTGTACCTGATTTAGTTAGGGTCGATTACTTTAGATTCGGAAAATAAATAGGCTGTGCTATCGTCAATCTAAAATCAAAAAGAGCAAGCGCATTGATCTTGCGTTGCTCAATCTAAAATCCAAAATCCAAAATTATTTGATACCTTAGCAATTACGCAGAAACCAAACGGCGTAAAGATTCAGCACGGCGTTTCGCAATAGGGTTATTTGGATCGAGCTTTAGTGCTTCTTCGTAGCTTTGTAACGCCTGAGTAGTTAATTTTTTCTTCTCATAAGCGTGTCCAATATTATTCAACCCTGTTACGTAGTCTGGCTTAGATTTCAGGGCTTCTTTATACTGACGAATTGCGAGGTCATATTGCTCTTGGGTAAAATAAATATAACCCAGACCGTTATAAATAGGGGCAATATTTTCTTCTTCCTCTTCTTCGGCAGCTTTCAGAGCTTTTTGAAACAGCGCGATCGCTTGGGAATACAATTTTTTTTCTGAATAAATACTGGCTAACTCATAATATTCTTGAGTTGTACCCTTTTCTTTCTCTAACTTCTTTCGCAATTTCGCAAAGGAGCCTTCAATTTTGCGAGTTTTGAAAATCTGGCGAAGAACACCCACGGCCGCAATTGTGAGTATAACCACCAAAACTGAGAGATAAACAACGGCTAGACTGTTATCCATTGCTGCAAATACAAATATTATAAAGTTTGTTATTTGTCATTTGTTATTCATCAATGACCAATGACCAATTTACGGTAAACCCCAATATTGAGAGCGTTGCTGGAGCCAACCTTGTTCTAAGTAACGAGCGATCGCTAGATTAACATTGCGTCTTAATTCATCGGACTGCAACCCTTTGGGCGTAACTACAGACAAGGGTTCAGTTGAGAGCTTAGTTGGCAGTAGCCGATATTGAGGATATTGTTGCACCCAACCGCTTAGAACGGTAGCATCTGCGGCAAAGGCTATAGCGGCATTACTTTCTATTTGCTCTCGCGCTTCGTGATAAGAATTTACTCCTACCAACTCGGCGTTTGGCAGATAAAACCGCACTTTAGCAATAGTGCTGGAGTTGTTGAGGACGGCAATTTTTTGTTTTGTCAAATCACTTAACTGCTGCACAGAGGCATCTTTTGTAACTAATACAGTGCCATCCAAATAGTAGGGAACACTGAAACTAACTATCCGGCTGCGCGACTCGGTTGCTGTCACCCTAGCGATCGCAAAATCAACTTTCTTGTCTAAGACTACAGACAGGCGATCGCGATTCGCTACAGGTTTCAATTTGACAGCATCTGCTTTCCCAACCAAGTCAAGTGCTAATCGCTGTGCCAAGTCAATTTCAAAGCCTTGCAAATTGCCACTGGCATCTTTAAATCCTAAGGGACGCAAGTTATCTTTGACAGCAACAGTGAGATAGCCGCGTTGCTGAATTTCTGACATTTCGGCGGCAGATGCAGTGAATCCTGTCCCCACTATGGAAAAGCAACATATCCAAAAAATAATGGCGGATAATACCAGATGTAACCGAGTAATTACTTGCCATCTGTTACATCTGTTATGCATCCGTGGCCACCTTTATCCTTTAGCTTGAACTGCTAGTTCAGCGACTTTGCCAAAACTAGCTGGATCGAGGACTGCTAATTGTGCCAACATCTTGCGATTTAGTTGGATGTCAGCTTTTTTCAAGTTACCGATCAACTGGCTGTAGCTCAAGCCGTGTTGTCTTGAAGCAGCATTGATGCGAGTGATCCAGAGGCGACGAAAATCGCGCTTTTTCTTTTTGCGATCGCGGTAGGCACTCCGTAGCGCCTTCATTACTTGTTGGTTGGCAGTTCTAAACAGAGTTGAGTGAGAACCGCGAAAACCTTTAGCTAGTTTGAGAATTTTACTGCGGCGCTTCCGAGCTACATTACCGCGTTTTACCCGTGTCATAACTTATTTCCTGAAGGACTTACAAATATGGGAGCATTAAGCGCACGTTGAGTTCATCGCGTTCATGTACAAGGGTGGTTTTGGACATGCTACGCTTTTTGTCGGAAGTTTTGTGTTCTAAAAGGTGGCTTTTGCCAGCTTTCCGACGGACGATTTTACCGGTGCCTGTGGCACGGAATCGCTTCGCTGCGGCTTTACGAGTCTTGAGTTTAGGCATGGTATAGCTTTAATTCGACACGATCCATTATTATACTAATAAAATTGCTGGAATGGAAATTAAGTAAAGGATTTAACCAGCCACGCCTGCCTTAGACAAAATTAATTTCATAAATGGATGAAGTAAATATAGTTGAATATGACCCCCGGTGGCAGACTTTGTTTGCACAAGAAGCCGAGCGTATTTGGCAAGCACTAGACAATGACTTAGTTGTGGAAATTGAACATATTGGTAGTACGGCAGTACCAGGAATGGCATCAAAACCAATTATTGACATCATGCTAGGAGTACATTCCTTAGTAGATGCGAAATCTGCTGTTCCGATATTAGAATCTTTGGGATACGTTTATTGGTATGAAGACCCGCGTCCTGGACGGATGTTTTTTGTGAAAGGAATGCCACCATACGGAAAGCAACGGACTCATCATGTTCATATAGTCGAGATTGACAGCGAATTTTGGGAACGCCAGCTATTTTGCGACTATCTGAGAAGGCATCCTGAAGAGGCGAGACGATATGAGGCTTTAAAACGCAATTTGGCGGCAATTTTTCGGAGCGATCGTGAGGCTTATACCAATGGTAAAAATGATTATATCCAAGCTGTGATGGCAAAAGCACGGTGTGAGGAGATTGAGAAAAAAGAGTGAGTGGGTTTAATCACTACGGATAGAATTCTGGCAAACAGTTCAGTCGAAAATAATTACTTTGTTATAAATTCTTGATATATTCGTCAGAGAAAGCGATTGCTTACATCAAATGCAATTTTAAGGGATATCCTCACTTAAAAAAACTGTCTCTAAATCCCGATACCCACTAACAACACGTGCAACTTCCACATCAGCATCAATGGGGCGATAAAATATTAAGTAATCTTCTACGGGGAAACTTCGCAAACCGATTGCAAAATTATCGCAACTTTGCCCCATGTTAGGGAAATCAGCCAAAAGTTTACACTGCTGTTTAATTTTTTCATTAAGGCTTAGAGCCGCACCAGGATTAAAGCAGATAATATAGCGGTTAATTTCCTTTCTGGTAGATACTATGTCCACTGCTTGTAGACATTGCAAGCATCTACGCTAGCTTTAATTAGAGCAAGATTAAAATATATTCGTAATTAATAATACTAGCCTTTGGCTAGTATTACAAATGACAAATGACAAATGACAAATTAGTTAATTTGCTGCTGTTTGGGCTTCTTGATAAACTATTTCTTGAAATTGGATCATATCTTTTTGCGGATCGGCGTGGTTAACTTTCACCACTATCTGTTCGCCCAAGTTCACAGAACGTTTGAAAACCATCGGTAACTGCAAACCCAAATCTTCGATCAAAATTAGGGCTAAATTGCTGTCTTCCCGCAGCCACATCAACACTGTTACCTCCCAAGTTTCCTCTGGATGACGGCGCAAATACTCTAGAGCATAATATCTATTAGTTTGCCGTTCTACCATCGTCACCTCTTGGGTGATGCTGCTGACAGTCATCATCACTTCTTTAAGTTTATCTGCGGAAAACGGCAGAATTTCACCACGCAAATGGGCTTTAAGTTGGAAGTGGGTAAGCAAGTCACTGTAACGACGGATGGGAGAGGTTGCTTGAGTGTAGGTATCCAAACCCAAACCAGCATGGCGTAGAGGCGTAATGCTCATTTCACTCTTGGGCATACAACGACGCATGGCGCAAGCGCGAACGAATCCGGCTGGAAGTAGCAGTAATTCTTCTTCTGGGGGTAATTCCGGTTGGGGCTGACCGCGAAAGGGTAAAGGTATGTTATGAGCTTTACCATAACGAGCCGCAACTTCACCGGCAACAATCATCATTTCTGCGACTACTTGCCGTGATGGAGAATCGTCCAAAATATCAATATTAATCTCGTCACCTTTGACTTTGATCGTTGCTTCGGGCATGGTGATGCTAATTGCCCCTTGAGCGTAACGCCAAGCTTTGCGCTTCTGTGCCCAACTTGCGATCGCAGCAATTTCTGGTTCTGCCTGTACCCGTAATTGCAGCATTTCATCTACATCTTCGTAGGTAAGGCGATAAGTCGGCTTAATAGAACTGGTATGAATGCTATAATCTTCTACTCCCCCAGTTGTGCCTAAAATAATTCCGAAACTGAGGGCGCAACAAACCCTTCCCTGGATTAGACTCATTGGCCCAGTTGCCAATACCTCTGGGAACATGGGAATCATCCCCGTAGGTAAATAAACTGTACTACCCCGCTTTCTGGCTTCTAAATCTAATTCACCTTCCGGCACTAACCATCTAGTGGGATCGGCGATATGCACCCACAGGCGCTCCCGTCCATCGGGCATGACTTCCCAACTTAGACCATCGTCGATCTCTGTGGTAGTTTCATCATCAATGGTGTAGACCTTTAGGTGAGTCAGATCGAGGCGGTTTGTATCTGAGTCAATCGGCGGGAAATCCAAACGCTGTTGCGCCACTTCTAATACCTTATTAGGAAATTGAATCGGAATTGAAGAACGACGCAGGAACAAGTTTTCATAAGGACTCCAGCAACCCAAATCTACTAATAGTTGAAAGGCCCCTTGGGGCGTTGTGGGCCGTCCCAGCATGGTCATTGTTTCTAATACTGGAGCGCTGGGCGGATAAGCGCGAGCTAAGGAGTCATAATTAACTCCCGTCCGCACTGTGTCAGCAAGTAACGCTGCGTATTTTTCTAGTCCTTCTAGGCGTTGGCGATCGTGGCGCTGCCACTCTACTGCTTCACCTTTGAGTGCCTGTTCTACACGAGTTAAAAATTCCTGCTGTCCTTTAGCTTTTAATGCCTCTACTTCCATCTGGTGTTTGCGTTCTGCCACCTGAGCAGCAGTTCGCGGCTCATAAGCGTCTCCTTTTTGCTTGAAATAGAGTTTATCGTCTGATAACAAGCAATGGGCGGCGTAACAATGAGGCGCGGCTGATTCCGAAAACAGCAGATTCGCCATCAGTTCTGGGGTGACTGTTTCCCCATCTTCAACCAGTAATTCCCAAGCTATCTCTAAGCTAGATGGGTCTAGATAAGGGTTGACTTGCTCTAAAAAGCTGGCAATCTCTGAGGGCTTGTAGGTCTCTTTGGTAACTGTATAAGTTATTTGTCTAGGCGCGAGGCTGTGGGATTGACCACGGTCGTCTACCACAAACCAGCGGGTTTTTCCGTCTGGACGTTCTACGATGCCCAGACGGCGATCGCCTTGAACCCTAAATTCAACTAGCGTCCCCTTCTCCACAACTCTCGCACTCTAATTTTTGTGAACAGTTTAAATAGTTTCAAGTTAGGAGTTAGGAGCGGAGCCGCTCCGCCTCCGGTTAGGAGTTTTGATTCTTAACTCATCACTCATAACTCATCACTCTTTTTAGCCTTCCGCATTGATAAATGGCAACAAAGCCACAATCCGCGAACGTTTAATTGCTAATGTCAACTCTCGCTGTTGCTGAGACGTTAGTCCAGTAATCCGACGTGGCAATATTTTACCCCGCTCGGTGACAAACTTACGTAATAAATCAACATCTTTATAATCGATTGGCTCTCCTGGCTTGATGGGAGAAAGACGACGACGGAAATAACTCATCTCTACTTAATTTCCTTGTGAACAGTATGTTTGTTGCAGTGGGTGCAGAACTTTTTCAGTTCTAGCCGGTTAGTGGTGTTGCGGCGATTCTTGGTGCTGGTATAACGTGAAACACCAGCCGAACGCTTATCTGAATTTGTCCGACACTCGGTACACTCTAGTGTCACAATAATGCGGGCACCTTTACTCTTAGCCATAATCTTACAAACAGTGAAGCCTGAAGAGAATTAACACAAATGATTATCTTCTCACATTCCGCCGCATATTTTCAACTAATCTTTTAACTTTTATATCAAGCGAGTAGCCACGACGCGACGAAACGATGAAGGTTCTACAATAGCGATCGTGTAAAGCCTGCCGCATCTGGGTATCAGAGAGGGCAGTCCCACAATCAATTGCTAGGGGAAGTACTAGCAGTATAGCAGTGGGATTGGCTGCAATATTACTTAAGGTAATTGACACTAAAAGCGCACCCAAGCCAACGATCGCTTCTCGCTTCACCAATGAAGGCAAATTTGGGATTCTACCCACTACTTCCCCGTCTTCGACTGACAACACCTTTAAATCGAATGCCCAACGCCCTAAACTTTGCCCTTGATTGTTGTATGGCACTAGCACTCGCAAAACCAGCCAAAATATCACAAAAACTAGGATTTGCAGAAATTGAATCCCGATATCGCCCCCTCCTAGTAGAGAACTGACTAACCAGACACCAAGGAAATCAAGTCCTAATGCCATACCTCGTCGCCCAATTTCAGCTTTGGGATAGTGTTTTTGGGGAAGTCGTTCGATAGTCATACAAAATAAGTATTTTTATTTAGGGGTTGGGGAATAACGATCGCTCCTGTTTTTTATATTAAGGTGATGACTTGGGTTTGGCGTTTAAACTCTGTTGCACATAAAAGTTCCATAATCAGCGCCCTGATGTTGCCCAACCCACAAGACCCGCATTTCTCACAAGCTTGAGGGGAAGGAGGGGCAGAGGGGCAGGGGAGGCAGGGGAGGCAGGGGAGGCAGGGGAAGCAGGGGAAGCAGGGGAAGCAGGGGGGGCAGGGGAGGCAGGGGAGGCAGGGGAAGCAGGGGAAGCAAGGGAAGAAAAAACTAATACTCGCATTTCTCACAAGCTTGAGGCGAAGGAGGGGCAGAGGGGAAAGAACTTGGTATTTGAACTCTCCTCTGCTCCTCTGCTCCTCTGCTCCCCTGCTCCCCCTGCTCCCCCTGCTCCCCCAGCCTCCCCTGCTCCCCTGCTCCTCTGCTCCCCTGCTCAAGCGCAGGCTTAATCGACATGTGGTGAGAAATCCGGGAAGAGTCTGTTTTTGAGAAGTATTGTATTGTAGGAGAAACTATTTGGAAGTTGTATCTATGACACATCTGTTTACTAAAAGAGCTATTAGGATGGTGGCAACTATTGCTTTAGTGTTAGCGATCGCTATCAGCACTCACAACCTAGCTGATGCTGCTGAATTCAACTTTAGCTGGAAGGGAGACACTGGTTATTCAGCCAAAGGTTCATTTAACTACGATACAACAACCGCTCCCAGCGTCATTTCGGAAGCAGGTTTGGGAGCTACTAAGAGCTTGCAGTCTCTCTCAGTTTCGTTTTTTGATCCATTTAGTACTCTCATAAATAGTTTCACTCCAATACTTAGTGGTGTATCTAACTACGGCTTTTTGAGATTTAACTTTGATAGCACTAAAGAGCAAATCTTTGGCCCATTTGATATTGGCAAGGATGATGGACTTCCTGGCGACACATGGCTGAATAATAATCTCGCACTCATAGATGAAGGTTTTAGTGATGAGGTTCTAGCTAAAGAATTTGGTTTTAACAATAGAGATGCAGCAGCGACAAAGCAAATACTAGATTTGAGCAACAATTCCGTTCAGGTATCCAAAATCCCCGAAGGAAGCATAATTATCGGTTTATTAGCAGTGTGTAGTTTGGGATTTACCGCTTATAAAAATCTAGACAAAGCTACCCAAGAGTAGACTCAGTGTTACTTTACAGGGATAAAAGAAAAAGTCGGAGGCGATCGCTATGGTATCAGTCAGCGATGCACAAGCAATTATTTTAAATTTAGTCCAACCGTTGGATCGTCAACGGGATATAGAAGTCGTAGATTTATTGACAGCCGATAGCCGGATTTTAGCAGTGCCTGTCACCAGTCCGTTGGATTTTCCCCATTGGGATAATTCGGCAATGGATGGTTACGCAGTTCGCTACGAAGATGTGCAGCACTCTAGCGCCGAACAACCTACCGTTTTAGAAATTGTTGAAGATATTCCGGCTGGGTATCAACCCAAATCTACGATTCAACCAGGGGAAGCCGCGCGGATTTTCACAGGTGCGGTGATTCCAGCAGGTGCGGATACTGTAGTCATGCAAGAGAAGACACGCCGGGATGAAAACCACGTGTATATCCTGGCTGCATCAAAACCGCAAGAATTTGTCAGACACAAAGCATCTTTTTACCAAGCAGGAACACAACTATTACCAGCCGGAATTAAGTTAAATGCCTCAGAAATTGCTGTATTAGCGGCAGCACAATGTCCGCAATTAAGTGTTTACCGACATCCACGGGTGGCAATTTTTTCCACTGGTGATGAGTTAGTACCAATCGATCGACCGTTGCAATCAGGGCAAATTGTCGATTCTAATCAGTATGCACTGGCAGCTTTGGTAAAGGAGAGTGGGGCAGAACCATTACTGTTAGGGATTGTGAAAGACGATCCAGTTACTCTGGAAAAAGTTATTACTCAGGCTGTTGCGATCGCTGATATAGTTCTCTCTTCTGGCGGTGTCTCAGTAGGAGATTATGACTATGTTGACAAAATTTTACAGTCCCTAAGCGCAAAAATCCACATTCGCTCTGTGGAAATGAGGCCAGGGAAACCCCTCACTGTCGCCACTTTCCCCAGTAGAGACGCGACTAATCGTATCTCTACCCACTCACCGCTATACTTTGGTTTACCAGGAAACCCTGCGGCTGTGTTGGTGACATTTTGGCGGTTTGTGCTACCAGCGATTAAGAAAATTTCGGGAATTACTGAAGGTTGGGAGCCAATGTTTTTGAAAGTGCGATCGCATGATGAATTGCGATCGGATGGCAAGCGTGAAACTTACCTTTGGGGTAAATTACATTTAATTGATGGAGTTTACGAATTTCACAAAGCTGGTGGTAGTAATAGTTCCGGCAATTTAATTAATTTAGCTCAAACCGATGCCTTAGCTGTTCTCCCGGTGGGTAAAACATTAATTTACCCACAAGAAGAGGTGCAAGTTTTGCAGCTTAGTAACGGGTAACAAAATAACTCCTAATGGGCTGCGCCCCGCCCATTACGAATTACGAATTACGAATTAGTTAAAATATCTGCTCAAAAGCCTCAATCAAGTTATTAACTTCTTCAAGGGTGTTGTAATGCACCATACTCACCCGGACTATTCCATCTTGCGACGCTAACCCTAGATATTCAATGAGCCGTTTAGCATAAAAGTCTCCGTAGCGAATCCCAATGTGATGCTGGTCAATTTTTGCCGGAATGGTTGAGCTATTCATTCCATCTACTACAAAAGATATAGTCGGTACACGGCATTGACGGTCAGCTTTTGATTGACCAATGACTCGCACATTAGGCTTGCTGTTGAGGTAATTTAGGAGGCGATCGCTAATTTTTTCTTCATGTATGCTAATTAAATCAAACGCCTGTACCATCTGATTTCTTAAATCAGGTGCAGTTTGATCGCCGTAATGGAGTTGTGCTAACTCACTTAAATAATCACATAAACCTAACATTCCATAACTTAACTCAAAATTAACATTACCTAACTGAAATTTATAAGGTATGTCTGTCTGTTGAATAAAATAATGATTAAGTCCAGGTAATCTTAATAAATGTTCTTCTTTGCCATAAAGTAAGGCATGATGTGGCCCGTAAACTTTGTAACAACTCAAAGTATAAAAATCAACACCCAAATCTTGGACATCAACTAATCTGTGTGGTGCATAAGCTACACCATCTACACAAATCATCGCGTTGCGATCGTGTACAAATGCAGCAATTTCTTTAATCGGGTTGATG
>NZ_JBALDK010000098.1:0-20186 GCF_036917455.1 Nostoc sp.
CTTGGCGGAAGTAAGCAGACCATTAAAACCTACAAAAATTCGGCGGACTGCAAGGCTTAAAAATGGTATGTGTATTTCCGCCGTGCTGTACTAGACTGAGAAAGAGGCGAGATTATGCTTTATTTTTTGTGGAGGTAAATTACCAGCCAACTGTTCCCACAAAGGTAAATGATTCCAAGTAAAGAAAGATTTTAATATACTTTGATATGCCTGCAAGAGATATTTATCATGATGCTGTTAAGAATGCCTTAATTAAAGAAAGCTGGATAATTACAGATGACCCCTTACATTTAAAGTGGGGTCAAAAAGATATGTATGTAGATTTAGGAGCCAAACAACTTTTAGCCGCAGAACAAGGAAGTAAAAAAATAGCTGTAGAAATTAAAAGTTTTGTCAGTCCCTCAGAAATGGCAGACCTCAAAGATGCCATTGGGGGATTTATTATGTATCGTGCTGTTATCCATCGCCTGGAACCAAAAAGAACATTATATTTGGCAGTGCGTAACAGCGTATTTACAGCTTTGTTTGAGGAACCAATTGGTACACTTTTAATAGAGACTGAAAATTTAAAGTTACTCGTTTTTAATCCAGAAACTGAGAGGATTATCCAATGGATACCTTAGATAATTATCGCCAGATCGTTAAAGAGGTATTAGTACCCTATACACAGATTCCTTATTCGCACGCAGCGATTGAATGTCAAGCAGTATTTGATAGCGAAAATGACAGTTATTTGCTGATAACTTTAGGCTGGGATAGTGTTAAGCGAATTCACGGTTGCTTAGTTCATATTGACATTATTAATGACAAAATTTGGGTACAACGGGATGATACAGAAGATGGTGTTACCTACGAGTTAGTAGCAGCAGGAATTCCTAAAGAGAAAATTGTTTTGGGATTTCACCCGCCAAATGTTAGGCAACACACAGGATATGCTATTGCCTAACACTTATTAAGGCTACTAATTAAGCGAACTGTAGCGGGTATTGGGTATTGGCGAAAGTCTTCCCCAGTCGCCAATACCTACTATCTCAAATATTGCTCTCAATTAACTGGCGGTATTCGCTCTTTTGCTTCACGCCTTTGACTTCCTTCACCAGTTCCTTGTCTTTGAACAATTGAACAGTTGGCGTTCCTGTCACACCAGCATTTTCAGCAATATCTCGATCTTTATCGATGTCAATTTCTACAAAGTGAATTTTGCTGTCAAATTCATCCACCACTTTATTTAAAATTGGCTTCAGGGTATGACAAGGGCCACAACCAGGAGAGACGTATTTAACCAAGACTAAGCGATCGCTTTCATGGAACAATTTCCGTAAAGCATATCCTCCCGCATGGCGCGTCTCATTTAAATTAAATCCAGCTTCTTCTTCGGCTTCAGTCTTTTTGGCTAGCTGATGTTCTAATTCATTGTCTGCTATTTCTGGTTGTTGATGGAATTCTTGAATTAAACCACTAGATGACAACCAACGTTCTGCCAACATCGCCGACATACAACCAGTACCCGCAGCCGTAATTGCTTGCCGAAATTTATGATCTTGTACGTCGCCAGCTGCAAAAACGCCTTCTACACTGGTTTCTACAGTACCGTGTTTGGTGACAACGTAACCCACTTCATCCAGTTCTAGCTGCCCTTTGAATAAAGAGGTGTTGGGACTGTGACCAACGGCGTAGAATAAACCCTTAGCGTGTAGTTTGCTTTCTTCACCAGTCTTGGTATTGCGGACTTTCACCCCTTCCATGTGACCATTACCGTAGATATCCACGGCTTCGGTGTTCCAATGCACCTGGATTTTTGGGTTGCTCAAAACCCTGTCTTGCATAGCTTTAGAAGCCCGCATTTTATCGGTGCGTACCAACATATTCACCTTAGAACCGTATTTGGTGAGGTAAATAGACTCTTCCGCCGCCGAGTCGCCAGCACCAATTACAGCCAATTCTGCGCCGTGAAAAATTGGTGTTGCACCATCACAAATTGCACAAGCAGAGATACCCCGACTCCAAAATTCGTGTTCGTTGGGTAAACCCAAACGCTTTGCTGTCGCACCCGTAGCAATGACAATGCTGTTGGTTTTTATTTCCCTTTCTTGCGATCGCACTGTAAATGGGCGCTCACTCAAGTCAACTGATATAACATCTTCAGTATATAGTTCCGCTCCCCAGCGCTCCGCTTGAGCCTTCATCTGATCCATCAGTTCCGGCCCAGTAATCCCTTGGGGAAACCCTGGAAAGTTCTCAACTTCCGTTGTTGTCATTAGTTGTCCACCAGGTAAACCCCCGGCTTGGAAACCTTCAAATACAACAGGTTTTAGGTTAGCGCGTCCAGCATAAATGGCGGCTGTGTAGCCTGCTGGGCCAGAACCGATAATTACCAAGTTTTCTACTGTTGGGTTAGTCATAAAATTATGTAAACTCATAACGACTACGTTTAATATAGCATAACAAATTGTGATTGGCTATGCCAGATGGTGAGCGATCGCCAAATGCTTACGGTACTTATGCTCAACACTTGCCAAACATCCTCTGAAGCGCTAAGACTGCTCTTGCAAATATTTCCTGATAGCTATTTATGGCAAACTATACAACCGTTTTTATTTGAATACAATACATTGTAACTTTTGGAAGTTAAGGTACGTATGATAGATATCAAAGCCTTATTTGGTGTATTATGTCCCTCACCATCACCGATTTAGAGCAACTACAAACTAAGCATCCAGAATGGCAGATGGTGTTGCAGAATGGAGACACACTTGTATTACCGGAGTTGCTACCTGGTTGGGAACTGGCGGTATCAGAACTGTGGCCACCTGAGTTTGAATAAAGCACTCTCAAAAATGAAGAATCTAGCCCTTGGTAAACACCAGGGGCTTAGTTATATCTGTGTCAATTGGGATGCAAAGATTTTGGATTGTGTAACCAGATATTGTCAAACTTTTTTTCTCAAGGTGATAGGAAAGCGATCGCAGTTGGGTAAGTTATATCTAGAACACACAAGCACTTCCTACCCCAGGGAAAACACTTATGAAAACTGAACTAAAAGCTAAATTTCTCCAACACATTCTCAACAAAAAGAAAAACGAAGAAGGTTTCACATTAATCGAATTGTTGGTTGTTATTATTATCATCGGTATTTTATCTGCGATCGCTCTACCTTCTTTCTTGAACCAAGCTAACAAAGCCAAGCAGTCAGAAGCTAAAACTTATGTAGGTTCAATGAACCGCGCGCAGCAAGCATTTTACTTGGAAAAAAACTCATTTGCATCTCAAGCTGATTTTGGTAACTTAGGTCTTGGTGTTGCAACACAAACCACAAATTACATATATAAAATTGCTGATGGTGGTGCTGGTAGTACCATAGCAACCAACCAAGCAAAAACAGTAGTTGATACCGCGCCTCTCAAAAGTTATGTCGGTGGTGTGGGTGTGGTAGTTCAAGCTGGTACCAGTGAAGCTACTACTGTAGCTATTTTGTGTGAAGCCGACAAACCAAGAGTTAACAGTGGTGCGGATGTAGCTTCTGCTACTACTACTACTGGTTGTCCCGCGAACTTCAGCGCTTTGAAATAAGTAGAGAAGGGACTTACTGCGTGAGAATATAGTTTGTCTAAGCCGCTGCATACCAAAATCAATTCTTTATGTAGTTTGTATTGAAGTAAATTAGGTATTTTTCAAAGTGGGTAGATTATTCTATCCACTTTATTTCCATTATGTGAGTTATTCACAATATATTGCCCATACACTTTCCCACAAAAATTACAATGATTACTGATACATATAATTGGCAAAACCAGGCTGAAGAATACTTCCTTCAAGAAAACTATCTGCAAGCGTCAAAATTATACGAGCAAGCAATAGTAATAGAACCAAAGACTATTTCATATTATTGGCACTTAGGATTGATATTACTATTACAAGGGCAAGAAGTAGAAGCTCAAATGACTTGGATGCTGCCAATGACAGACGCAGATGAAGAGCAGTTACAAATTTGGGCAAATGAACTATTTCAATTTTTGCAAATAGAAGCAGAAAGGCGTGAAACACTGGCGGAATATTCTCTAGCTTGGTTAATCCGTCAGCATATGCGGGAAATTAATCCTAGTTATATAAATAATTTGCTTCAAATTCTTATACTTTCTATCAAATTACAAAAATTTGAAGCAATTGATGATTTGAATGAGTGGGGATTAATTGAAGCCTTAATCAAAAAAGAAAATATAGAAATTGATCTTGGATTATTAATCCAAGTTTTAAAAGAGTTTTTAAATACTATACCCTTACATCCAGTCAATCTGAATTTAATAGAAGCTAGCCTGTCTTATTTCTCTGACCCTCATCAATGTTTTTCTATACTACTTCCTGCTGCTCTGGAAATTGGTCATACTTTACTAAAGCCTGTACTAGCATCATCTCTTCTAGAATTGCATTTGCGGCTGGAGCCAGATAATGTAGAAATTTTGCGACACTTAGCGACTTTTTATCAAGATGCTCGTAATTATTCTCAAGGCATAGAGACAGCTAGGTTGTGTTATTCCTTATCAGAAGGCTTGGCTGATAAAATTTTTGCACTCCATTTAGTTTTAAGGGGTCTAATGTCAGCAGGGGGATATTGGCAAGAGATATGTATAACTTATCAAGAATTGGAAACCGTTTTTCAACAGTTTATTAAAGCCCGACCAAGTGCTTTAGAAGAAGGAAGAATATTACGGTTGCTTTCGCCATCCTTTGCAATACCTCATATTAAAGATGCTCCTGCTAAATTTCGAGCTATTCATAATCAGGTAGCTGAGATTTTTAATACTTATATTAAAAATATTGCTGAATCAGAAGGAAAAAACTATGCTCGTCAAATTATTAATAATCAATCTTTAATGCACCATTCAAAGAAGCTAAAAATTGGTTATGTATCTTACGCTTTTAGGAGTCATTCTGTTGGTTGGCTATGTCGCTGGTTGTTTCAACATCATAATCGGGATAAATTTGATATTTATACTTATTTTATTAACTACAAACTAGTAAACGACCATCTCCAAGAATGGTATCTAAGTCAGGGAGGAGAAGTTCGTAAACTAGGTATGAATGGTCTAGAAATTGCTGACAATATATATCAAGATGAAATTGATATTTTAGTTGACCTTGATAGCGTCACTCTAGATATTACTTGTGAAGTGATGGCACTAAAGCCAGCCCCGATTCAAGTTACTTGGCTGGGGTGGGATGCATCAGGTATACCTGCAATTGATTACTTTATCGCAGATCCTTATGTACTACCAGATGATGCACAAAATTACTATACAGAGAAAATCTGGCGGTTACCTCAAACTTATATAGCAGTAGATGGTTTTGAAGTTGGTGTACCAACTCTTCGCCGCGATGACTTGGATATTCCTATGGATGCCGTTGTATATCTCAGCGCCCAAAGAGGATGTAAACGCCATCCAGAAACGGCAAAGTGGCAAATGCAAATTATCAAACAAGTACCTAACAGCTACTTTTTGATTAAAGGATTTGCTGAGGAAGAAACAATTAAACGCTTCTTTTACCAAATTGCCGAAGAAGAAGGCGTAGATTATTCTCGGTTACGATTTTTACCACTGGTTCATTCAGAGTTAGTTCATCGTGCTAATTTAGGCGTTGCTGATATTGTATTAGATACATTTCCCTACAACGGAGCGACAACAACCCTAGAAACATTGTGGATGGGTATCCCTTTGGTGACACGAGTCGGTGAACAGTTTGCAGCGCGTAACAGCTACACGATGATGATGAATGCGGGTATCACAGAAGGCATTGCCTGGACTGATGAAGAGTATATAGAATGGGGTGTCCGCTTAGGGAAGGATGAAGTTTTACGCCAGCAAGTTGCTTTGAAGTTGAAAGCATCGCGGCAAACAGCACCCCTGTGGAATGGCAAACAATTTACCCGTGACATGGAAAAGGCTTACGAGCAAATGTGGGAGAGGTATATTGAGAAAAAATAAGCTCGTAGTCAACGTTTAAACCCTCAAACTAAATATTGGGTTAGTACTTTGTGAAGCTAGTTTTGAGGGTTTGTAGTAAGCACTTCAGTGCTTAGAAAATAAGGACTAAAGTCCTTACTACAAACATTAAAAATTATCCCAATCTTTACCATAATCTTGCACTGGATATTGAGTCCAACAATCACGCAGCCATTGCCGTCCAAAAGTTTGTAAATACCAGTGAACACTACTTTCAACCCAGTCGTAAGGAGATTTCACTAAACCATGTTTAACTGGGTTGTAATGAATATAGTTAACAGTTGTATAATAATGTCTTTCCGAGCGAATAGCGCGATCGCTCCAACGATACCAAATTTTTCTCTTAGTAATATTGTCTTCCATATTCCACTGGCGAGAAACCAAAGCATGTATTCTCCGAAAAAAGTCACTCAATACATCAAAATTTACAACCTGGACTAGCAAATGATAGTGATTAGGTAAAACAACCCAAGCACATATTCTTAAGTTTGTAGTGGGCGCTTCAGCGCTCCTCTCTTCATTTCCACTTCCACCAAACTTATCAAAAATCAAATCTAACAGTTGCTGACGACGAGATTCAGTATTTATATGACACTTATGTTCATAACAAGCTACCGTTGGCAGGTAAAATTGTTTATCTCGTATTTGATGTGCTGGTGAGTGTGGTGGATAACCCTGGCTTAAGCGATGTTCTACTAGTTCAGCTTTTTGTTCTGTTGTAAGTTTCCGATATTCATACATATATTTTTAAGCACTAAAGTTCCTACTACAAACAATTCAAAAGTTCGTAGTGAGGACTAAAGTCCTCCTCCTGTATAATTCAAATTTAAGCACTGAAGTGCTTACTACAAACTTGTTTATAGAAGGCTTCTAAGCCTTCAACACAAGCTTTATCATCAAAGAGACGATCGTGATTTTGGCTTATTCTTTCCGAAATAGTGCCTCGCCAAGCTGGGTCTAGCCCTAATTTGACAGCAATTTTGATGTATTGTGCTTCATTTTCAGCTATGGTATCTGTCACTCCTAGCATTTTCAGGAAGCTGTCAGAGTGACGACCCCGCATAAATTCTCCAGGACAGGTAACAATTGGGAGATTACAAGCGATCGCTTCTAAGGTAGTATTACCACCAGACCACGTGAATGTATCTAGATAAACGTCTGAAAGTAAGTTAATCATTAGATAGTCCAGTCGCTCTGGAATACTGAGAAATAAACAATAATCCTCGCTGTTCAAACCGATAGCAGCAAAAGCACGCTTCAGGCGTGGCTGAAGTAAAGTACCACGCAAAAACACAAATTTAGCTTGCGGAATACGACGAGCAATTTCTGCAAAAATAAAATCATATTGCGGTAGATACTTGAAAGGAGCTTGGCAGCATAAATAGATGACTGCATCATCTGGTAGCTGAAAATCTGAGCGGGTTTTGATAACTGGTGGAATATACGGTTTAGGATAAGAAACCCCAATATTAGGCAAGCGAATTAATTTTTCCGAATAATGCTCTTGGGCATTTTCAGGTTCCATTAACTCACTAGACAAAAAGTAATCAATTGTGGGTAAGCCAGTTGTTACCGGATGTCCCCAAGCTGTACATTGTACAGGCGCAAGCCGCAGACCTGCCATTTGCATAGTTTGCGGATTCATGCCAATTTCAGGAAAAACTAAAATGTGCAGCTTATCAGCAATTATCTGTTCGCAGGCTGCTGATAAATTATGAGGAATATGGTGAAAAACATCACTATATTCTTTAAATTGTTGGGTAATTGGATCTGGTTCATTTCCTGTGTAATAACAGTAGATTTCAAAGTTTTCATGATTGCTATAACGCAACCAACCTGTTAACCAAAGTGTTCCACTATAAGAATGCAGGTAATGGGAAACGTAACCAATACGAATTTTGTTATTAGGCTTAAGTTTAGGCATAGATAAAGTAACGACCCATTGTGGATAGTTAACACCCATAACTTCATGCACTAATTTTCCATATTGGCGTTGCAAATCTATATCATTTTGTGCTTGAAATGATAGGTAAAAATTTGTGAGGCGACCTATACCTGCCAAAGCACTATTTTGTTCTTCTGTAGTTTGAAGCGATGTTTGCTGAATTAAATCTTGCAGCCCTTGGGTGTAGCGCTGGCGAAAAAAGTTAATTTCCGCCTGATTCTCATATATTGATGGAACTGTTAAATATTTGAGGAGTTGAAAAGTATAATCATCAGGGAAGCATTTTGCAGCATTATCTGCACTTAAAATTGCTTCTTGAATACGTCTATTCTGCCGCAAATCGATGATTAATGAAAAATGTAGTCTTTCATCTTTAGGGTGAAGTTTAATTCCTTGTTGAAGAGTATTAAAATATTCATTTAAGAGGTTTAACTGTCTATAGCAATGGCTCAAGTTCCAATAAATATCTACATCACCTGATTGGATTTCTAGGAGTTTTTGATATTGTGCGATCGCTTCTTGCCATCTCCCTTCACTGAAAAATTTATTGCTCAAGCAAAAAAAAACTGTTTAGTTTGTGCTTGGCTAAATTCTTCTATTTGGTAAGATGTTATAGTTTCTATTTTTTGTCGAATCAGTGCATTTTTATCTTCGTATTCCAAAATAATTCTTGCATGTATCCGAGGTAGCAAAGCTTCCCACTGAATATCAGCCAATTTTTCTACTATAGAAATTTCTAATCTTTCGGTAACATCTAAATCTTGGTGTACCAAAAGATTCATAACCACACTAGATAAAAAGAGTTCTGCATCTTCACCACCAATATTACCAGTATCGATAAGTAGGGTAGTTATTTCATTATTAGGATGAGTAGCAATCGCCTTCATCACTTGTTCCAATTCTAAACCGATTAACTCTTCTGGTTGCGACCAATCTGGGAAAATAATTAAATTAATCTCATTAAGATTGAAAGACAGAAGAGTAGCATCAATCAAGGCAGAACTTACAGTTTGCGCCATGTTTGACCAAGAGAAATTTTTCGCCTGTGTTAAACCCGCAGTAATTAAAGAGTAACGAATACTAGGCTTTTGCACCTCACAAAGTGCATTTGCCAGTTCATCAACATCATCATTGACATATATTGCTGCGTCTCCTGCTACTTCTGGAATGGAGGCATTAGGACAGGTGATAACTGGACAACCACAAGCCATTGCTTCAATCACAGGCATTCCAAAACCTTCATATTTAGAAGGATAAATTAGTGCTAGAGCACCAGAGTAAGCTGTTGCTAACTCTTGATCGCTGAGTTGTAGCATATGAACAACGCTACCTGATGTGCTGGCTCTAAATTCCGGTGCTAATAAACCGCCGCTTCCTGTACAGATAATATCAAATCCATAACTATTGACAAGTTTTGAAAAACCTTGGAAGAACAAAATGCTATTTTTATAACCACTTCCACCACCAACTAAAATAAAGTATGGCTTTGTAATCCCGTATTTTGATTTAAAAGCATTAACCTCTTCAGATTTTCCTGGTGAAAAAGTACTGCTAACTCCGCAATGAGCTACAGTAATAGACTCTATAGGTATGTCAGTAAAACAGCGTGCCAAGTCATTTGCTGTATGTTCTGAAATTGCTATATAAGCAGATGCATATTGAATACCCTGATGCTTCTCTCGCCACATGGGATTATCCATATCCCATCCCATAACTTCTGGAATCATGTCGTATGCCATGAACACAGAAGGCGTTGTAGTCGGCGTTGTATAGTAAGAAGAGATAAATAAATCTGTGCCTTCTTCATCGCAAACTTGCTGTAGCATTTCCCGGTCAGCATTAGTATTGTTATAGTCATAATGTGGAATACTGCGATATCTAATACCAGGAATTTTGGGAGCAGTTCCAGCTCGATCAAGTACAACGATATGCCTAGCAAATCCACTGTTTACCCATTCTTCTAACAAAGATTTCCAGACACGCGCAATACCAGTTTGGTAAAGTTGGAAAAATACACCGTCAACCAGAATTATTGGTGTTGGTTTCTTAATCTGTACAACTTGTTGCTCCACTTCATCTGGTTGCAAGAATCGCCAACCATTGTTGCTAAGTTCTCTCTGTGCAATTGGTACTATACCGCATGATTCAACGGTATCAACCATTGTTTCATCTCTTACCCACGAAAAATATTCGCGTAACAGAACTGGAAATTTAGTTGTTTCCTGCAAAGCTTTCCATTGTGAAACAGCATTGCTATAACCGTAGTATTGCTCTTTAAAGCGTAATTGTTCTGGTGTTACGTAGGCAAAATGTTGGAAAACTAAACCACGCTTTTCAGTATCTTGATGCAGAAAAGGATTTACTGCTGCAACATCCCGCCATTGTCCATTTGGCAAAGGTTCTTCTAGCCTTGGTGGTTCATGTGCTACCCACATTAATCCTGGTTTATATCTCCAAGTTCGCAACCACTCTTGTCTGGGATTTTGGGCGTAACAATTACGACTACTGATAATTATTTTTTCTCCTACAAAATACCAGCACCAATAGAAAGCAGCAGTTTTCTCCGGATTATCAATAAACATCTGTCGTGCAGTATAAATATGCTCAACTGTCCATAACTCATCTGCATCTATTTGCCATAGTAAACATTCTTCATTGATGTTTAACAATGGCTCATTAACCATTTCCCGTTTGCCATCCCAAAACACACCATCGGGCTTACGATAAACTGTAATATTATCGGGATATTGCTGTGTTAATTCATCCAAGTATTCTGTCGTACTGTCATTGCTATGACCATTATGATGGATTTCATCATTTATATATCCACCTAGCTTCAGACTCCATCCAGTATCGTGCTTTAATTCAGCAACACCTTCGACAATGTGCCAATGCCATTTAAAAGGAAGTTGTTTAAATATCTCAATGTGATAACGGATAAATGGTTGACCGTTGAGTACTATGGTAAAAAAGTGAATTGGTAAAGACGGAAAAGCAATATAATTTTCATAAAAAGAATCAGAATTTGTTACTTTTTCTCCAATATCTCCATTTCTATTTATACGATGGCACTCATAACCATGTTTAATCAAAATATCAAAACTAGATTGAGCATTGCGATTTAATCCCTCCAACATTTTTTGCGATATCTCAAACTGTATAAAATAAATATCTTTTTTTGTTAATAGTTCAGTTGCTCCTTGTAGCACATCAATTTCTGCTCCTTCAACATCAATTTTTAAATAATCAATTTTTTTAATGCCGTTGTTTTTACAAAAAGAATCGAGCGTAATTGTTTCGATAATTTCAGTATTGACAATAGGGACATATTGACCAGAGCCTTGGGGGTCTAACATTTGCGGTCTGCCAATACTATTCCATGCTGAAAAATCCTCCGAAAATTCGTTAAATGCGATTTGGGTATTATCAGAATAAACTGCTTTTTGGAATGAAACAACATTATGACATTTTGAGTTAATTAATCGGTCATTTAATTTATTAAAAGTACTCAACGTTGGTTCAAAAGAATAAACTTTGCCATGAGATCCTACTAATTTGCTTAACAAAATTGAATAGTCACCAACATTTGCCCCAATATCAAAAACCATCATTCCCGCATGCACAATTTTGCTAACTAGCAGTTGTTCAGATATTTCATACGGAGAAAAATAATTATTGATTTGCTCAATTCTCTTAAATATAGAGTAACCATTACGAACATCAGCGTTTTGAGCAAGTAGTACATAGTTTTGATCTGCAAGCAACTTTTGATGATTTCTATAGTTTTTAAATGTTGTGATATCGTCTAGACAAATAAAAGTGGCTCCATATACTTCATCTAATTCAGCTTGACCAGTAAATTCTGAACCGTCAATCAAAACTAAATCAAAAGAATCAATATTGTTTTCATTTTTAATGGCTTGAATTCCGTTATCAGATACTCCAGAATTATTTAGATACTCAATATCTTGTCGCAGCCAACCAAGTACACGCTCAAGAGGATAAAGATTTAGATTAGTATCATGGCTATTATAAAAATCACTAATTTCCTTTTCATCAGGAAAACTTTCTAGAGAAACAGAAGATATATTGTAGCATTTTACAAAATCTTCACCTTTATAATTATTTTTTAATTGAGTAAATCTAGCTCTTGAAATTTCCATACAAAACAATGTCGGCTTGTTAGGATTTTCCCGAAGCCCTGTTACAAATGCTTCGGTACTTCCTTGCCCTGAAGATGAACCAATTTCTAGAACTGTTTTAATATCTTCTTCTTTAGCAATTCTTTGAATAGCTGCATAAAATTCATCGTTTTTAATTTCCGGAGGAATCAAATGGTTCAGTTCAGAATCATCAATTTCGTGATTCATATTCATATTCTTATTCTTATTACTTGATTGTTTACTCTATTAATCGCTATTTCCCTCTTGTTTCTTAATCTGCTCTAATACAACTTTGTAATCTTGCCGTTCGGGGTGCAATTTCACCAGCTTTTCCAAAAGTTCTATCGCCCCTTTAGCATCCTTCAATTGCAACCGCACCAAAGATAGTTTCTCTAAAGCAAGTTGGTTTTCTGGTTCCCGTTGTAAAACCAACTCGTAACCCCGCGCCTGTTCCTGTAATACTGACTCAGGAGAAGCAGACGCAGTTGCTGGCTTAGGTTGACTAGCCTGTTGTATTGCCGGAATTATTGCAAATAACGTAGAACCAAAAAACGAGAACATCGACACTATCGTTAAAATTTTTTGTCGCTGCCGTATTTGCTTTTTACGGATAATTACGTATTCTTCATCAGAACTAGCCATGCCTCACATACTTGCTGTGGTAAATACTTAGGTATTAACAAGCCTCCCGTTATGAAGATACCCATCTGCTCAACAGAAACTAACATCCTCGCTAGAAATTTTTTACACAAAATTCAAATGCTGACTCTGAATCAGAGGGAACTTTATGGTAAAGCAAGGTTGCACCGACAATTTTGCCAGGCGATCGCTGCTATCCTTCAAAGCAAAACCCTCGAAGCCTTATTCACTGGGCATAAAATTAAAATTATATAAAGATTTGCGATTATTCTGCCTAATGCCAGATGCTTGCAGTACTATAAATAACGTTAAAAAGATCATAAATAGTGGAAATTTCCACTCAATTGCAAATTTCGCTGTCAGTCAAAAACTTTCAAACTAGTCCCTGTCATTTGGGTTTTTCAACAAGCAAATATATTTTTCACGATCCAAACAATATATTTCCCGGTTATCCTCAGTTACACTACATAGTGCAACTTCCCTGATGGCTGATTATTTTGCTCGGTGTCCACAATAGATATCTTACAAAAGGTAGTGTTGCACTCTAGTGGTTATGGGTTAAAAGAAAGAAGACGGGGAAAAGTTAAAGGGTAAATAGAAGCATCCTTTATCTCTTAACCCTTCCCTGTGAACCTTTACCCAATTTTTGCAAAATGTTTAAGGACAGCTTGGTGGAATTAGAGTTTTGTGGTGGTAATTACCGTACAAAACCGAATTTGCCAGTAATTTAGTAGAGTTTGTTATGGTATAGTTAAAAAGTTAAGACTAGCTTTACCAAAATTACACCACTCTACGACCCGGCAACAATTGCAAAATGGGAAGCAGTTTTAATTAAGTATTTACCAACAAAATCTGAATTCAATCGAGGTTATGACTCAGCAAGTGATTCACCCAATGGTGAAATTGCAGCGAAACGTGCAATCACTCATAGAATCGAATATTATCAAGCCAAGCGATAGCATCTGGAAAATCGCCTTGCTCTATGGTAATGAATGGCAACACTGGAAACAGGAACTGCTTGACTTTGGTTTTAGTATGCAAGATCCAGTTAGTGAATTGCTAGCTGTAGAAACTTGGGATGAAGAATAGAGATTAGGGACTGGTGGCTGGGGACTAGGGACTAGGAAATAATTCTTTTAACTGCTAACCCTCAGTGCCTATTTCGTAATACCCAGTCGCCAATACCCAATCTTTAGTCCGCCTATTGACAAGCAGCTAACGCCGCAGCTAATTCTTTGGCAGTTTGGTAGCGATCGCGCGGCAATGGTTCTGTAACGCGATCAATAACATCTCTTAATTGAGAACTGATGGTGGGAACTTTTGCCACATCAAACCTGAAGTTTCGCCCCCGTTGGCGGTAATACTTGAAAGGGTTTTCGCCTGTGAGCAGAAAAATCAGTGTTGGTCCAATCGCATACAAATCAGATTGAGTCAAAGGTTGTCCTCGTTCTTGTTCAGGAGCGCAATAACCTTCTGCACCAATCCGAGTACCAGGCGCTGTGCCAATTTCCTTAACTGCGCCAAAATCTAGCACCACTATGCGATTTAGTGAACTTCGCACCATCAGGTTAGCGGGTTTAATATCGCGGTGAATCAGTGGCGGCTCTTGGCTATGAAGATATTCTAAAATATCGCAGGTTTGAATCATCCAAGCGATCGCTTGACTTGGCGTAACTGGCCCAGTGGTATAGACACGTTTCTCTAAATCTTGTCCCTGGATTAGTTCCATTGCCAAGTATTTTTTTCCGCCTTCTACAAAGAAGTCGTAATATTTGGGAATTCCCGGATGGTTAAGGGATTTGAGAGTATGCGCCTCCCGCTCAAATAATTCTTGAGCCTTGGCAATTTTTACCATATCAGCATTCATTTGCTTTAACACCAGCAGTCGTGGGATACTCCCAATCTGACCAGTTCCATCCCAAGCGAGATAAGTAGTACCCATACCTCCTTGTCCGAGAGTTCGCAACACCTGATAATGGCGAATTTTGTGTTGTACAGAGAGAGGTTGCCCGCAGTGGATGCAAAACAGATTGTTTGGGGAGTTCCCTTCGTGCGTGCAAGTGTATTTACCTTCGGCTGAGTAGACTGTTGCAACCGCGTTTTCTTCTGCGCCTTGCATTTGTGGCGATCGCAAACCCGTTTCCAGTACTGTTATTTCCTGAATTTGGAATTGCAGTATTGGGCCTCCCTGTGCCAGTTGTAGAAGGGAATTATCTGGTAACGGACTCTGAATCACAAGGATACCGTTGAGGAAAGTCCCATTTGTACCCTGACTAATCAGCCGCCAACCACCGCCATTATCGGCAGAATCAACTTGTCTCAGTTCTAGATGATGCCGCGAAACTAAACTATCAGTTAAAACAACGTGATTATCTGCCGCTCGACCAATCCGAATTATGGAAGAGTTCTCAAAGCACCACTGCTGAAGGGGCGTTTTCTGTTGCGGTTCTAACAGAATCAGACTAACCACAATACAAACCTACAAGGTAAATGGATGACGGAATGGGGAATTTGGAATTTGGAATTTGGAATTGGGCATTAAACTATACACTCAATTAGGTTTAACCGCTTCTAAACGGATGGACAAAGTACCCTTGATTTATAAGGTTTTAAGGTTAATTTGAAGATATATCTACTGGGAATTAGTGATTGTTTTTATTACCCATTCCCAATTCCCTATTTCCAATGCCCATTTATTTTTAACTTTCCAGATTTGGGCGTACTTTTGCTCGAATAAGTATACCAGTAATGTTGTCATGACCATTGTATTGGTTTCCCAACTCAATTAAGTTCGTAACACCCTGTTCTAAGTTAGCGCCCGAACTAAGTAAGGGTTCTAAATGAGTGTGCCAATGGGTTTCTAGTAAATCATTATCTGAGAGACCGTCTGATGCCAACAGCAAAAGGGTATCTTCATTAATCTCCAAAAAGCCGACATCGGGATTAATCGAGTTTTCATCACGAGGCCCCAAAGCTTGGGTGAGTTGGTAGGCATCAGGGCGGGCGTAAGCTATACTTGCTTCCACTCCGCGCGTAATTTCCCGTTGCCCAACTTCGTGATCTACTGTGACTTGTTCTAGTCCCCGCTTGCGTGTCAGGCGATAGAGACGGCTATCTCCCACATGGGCAACTGCTGCTTGAGTATCTTGAATTAAGAGCATTACCAGGGTTGTACCCATGCGCCCCACTCCAGAACGGGCATCTTGTTGATTGAGTTTGTAAATTGCCTCATTAGCTAAATACACTGCCTCACGAATACTATCTTCTGTTGGCAGTTGGTTGGCAATCCAGTGTTCTTGAAAGTATTGCCGTAGGGTGTTGACTGCTAACTCACTGGCTATCTCGCCGCCAGCGTGTCCACCCATACCATCGCAGAGAATATATAAACCATGCCCTTCCAGAACTCGACTTTTAGGCAACTCCAACTTATGAATTTTGGTTTCAATGCCAAAGTAGTCTTCGTTATGATGACGTTGACGACCCACATCTGTGCGTCCTGCATCTTCCAAGCTACTTAACTGCATCGCCAGCACAACAGTTGGCATATCATCAATTCTGCTAATGATATCTTCTGGCTCATCTGATTGCGGCATAGTGGGCACAGCAGTATTTTTCTCCTTTATTGGGGTCTGAGTTGCGGTTCCTAGTGCTTCCAGTTCAATAGAGATTTCTTCCAAACGCGATCGCAATTGTGCGCTCGTGTGAATCTTACCTGCATCTAAATCTCCTAACATCTTGACTACAGAGCCAAATTGAGTGCGTTGAGATTGCCTAAATAGCGTTTGCCAAACCCGCCCCAAAGCTTGAATGGTTAACGGCTCGTCTGGAATAGCAGGTGTTTGGGCTTCGGCATCTTCTGGTGGTAACTCGGTAGCTGGCAGAGAACTTGATGATTCTATATACAACCTTTGTAGCGCCAGCGTTTGATCTTCATCCAATCGCAAATTCGACAAATCTAAAAGGCTTTGACGACAATTTACTGGTTCCAATAATGCCCAAAGTTGGGTCATTTGATAACACCAGTGTAAAATTTTTAACGAATTCGTCGTTTCTTCTTGCCACAGGTCAAGTAAAGGCTGCCAATGCGAGCGGTCTTCAATTATCACTACCTGTATATTCCCCTGCTGCCATGCATCGTGAATTACTGGTATCTCGCGCTGGCCTTGGGATTGTAAGGCAATATAAACTTTCGCAATGTGAGGAATTGCCCTTGCTTCCACTGAAGACGTTAACAAATCTGATTGCTGACTTGCTAGCATTGCCTCAATTGGCGATATTTGATACGGTTGGCAGTCTAAAACTCTCACACCTACATCAATGGTAGCAGTTTCCGTTTGGGCAGGTAGCGGATCTAACAATTGATAGCGTTTCTGAGAGTCTAAATAGGAGCCTAATGCAATCTGAGAAGTAGGGCATAGAGAAGACGAGGAAGATATTGCTTCCTCATTTCCCTCTACTACCACATTTCCCTCATCTTTCTCTACTCCGAAAGCTTCCCCAGTCGTTTCTTTAGCAATAATTGCCCAAAACACTGTTCCACATTCCGTGCCACAGTTATGACAACGTAGTGCATTCACAGGTACATCTTCGGTACTGCATTCAGGACAAATCTTGTGGGTCAGGGATGTGCCACAGCTTTGACAGAATTTGTTGCTATTGGGGTTTTCAAATTTACACTGAGGGCAAATCAGCATAGTGGAAGTTCCTTTATTCCCGCTCCAAGGTGCTTCTAGCCACTAAGATCCAAGGTGCCACAATTGGCTGTCCCTGACTAAAGTAGACTTACAAGAGATTGTAGTTTATCAATAAATGTTGGTGGCAGTATTAATTGTGACGCATATTAGATAAATATTTAATATATTGTGGAGAATGGGGCATGGGGACTGGCTACTAAGGACTGGGGACTAGGGACTAGGGAAGAGTTTCAAATATCAATCCTCAATCCCCAATCTCCAGTCCTTAGTAGCCAGTACCCAATGCTCAAGAGTTTGGCAATTGGGGAGGTTGGGCGTTAAACCATTTTTGATAAATTTGCTTGTAAGCGCCATTGGATAACAAAGTCGCTATACCTTTGTTAATTGCATCCATATGGGGGGAGTCTTTAGGTGTAGCAATGCCGTAGTATTCTTCAGTAAGTAGATCGGCAACAACTCTAATGCCTTTAAGTTTGCCATTTTTAATGGCATACAAAGTTGCGAAAGCATCGCTAACCACAGCATCAACATTGCGATATTGCGATTTGGCAAGTCTTGGAAAAATTCTGGCCCAGAATTAAAAGTGCTAATTTTGGCATTGGGGATGGTTTTGGCAAAATCTGCCCCAGTGGAACCAATTTGAACAGCGATTTTTTTACCTTTGAGACTATTGAAGTCTTGAATATTTTGGTTGTCTTCGCGGACAGCGATCGCTAGTCCAGCTTTAAAATAAGGTCGTGAAAAAGCAATTGTTTTTAGACGTTCGGGAGTAATGGTGATTCCGCTAATTGCTGCATCGACTCTTTTAGCTTGCAAGGTCGAAATCGTGCCATCAAAGGGCAGACTTTCAAACTGGACTGAAAAACCTGCTACTTTACCAATTGCATTCATCAAATCAATATCAAAGCCTTCCAAGTCACCGCTAGCTTTTTCGATTTCAAAAGGGACAAAGGTTGGATCTGTCGCCACCCTAAGAGGTATAGCATCTGGGTTCTTGGTGGGATAGAAATTTTTACAGGCAATAATCAGTAGCAGACAGCCTAAGCTGAGAATTAGCTGCTGCCACTTGACGTTAATTAATTTCACTGTAGTAATTCCGTTCTATCAGTCAATCTTCACGATCCTTGTCATGATGTTATAAGAAAGAATACATCCGTCAGTAGCCACAATCCACCATAAATTCTGGGCGGCTAACGAAAATTTAAGACCCCCACTCTCGTGAAGAGTTTAGATCGGAGGAAGCTTCCGATCAGACATTTAGCCAATTGCCTTCTTGTGTGTTCCGTATTCTGACTTCCAATCTTGAACTACTTATGGTTTCTACAACCCCTGCTTACCGAATTACTGATTTGTTCGCCGAACGAGCAAAAAACCTCGCACCACCAACCTACGGTACAGAGTTAAGCAAAATCGTCACTGTCAGCTTTGCCTACGGTCTAGCTGACCCAATTCTCTTTCCTCACGCTGACTTAGCTGCTGCAAGTGCCGTTGTGCTAGCAGAAGAGGCTCCGATCGCTCTCAATTACGGCCCACCTTCTGCTCAACTATACGAGCAAATTATCCTCCGTTTGCAGGCTAAAGGAATCGCTGCCGATCGCGATCGCCTAATCATTGGCTACGGTTCTGGTCAGATTCTTGGCTTGCTACCAGATGTATTTGTAGAACCTGGTGATGTGGTAATTGTGGAAGGGCCAACCTTCTTGGGAGTAGTTGCCAGATTTGTCCACGCTGGCGCACGCATAATTACCATTCCTGTGGATGAGTTGGGGATGGATGTAGATGCCCTAGAAGTAACATTGAACGATTTGAAGAAACAGGGCATCCGACCCAGATTTATTTATACTATTCCCACCTTTCATAATCCCACAGGCGCTACTATGCCGTTATTTCGCCGCCAAAAACTGGTAGCATTAGCGGCTGAGTATGGCGTTCTAGTGGTGGAAGACGATGCTTATAGCGATTTGCGCTTCCAAGGAGAAACGATGCCCTCCTTGGCAACTCTAGACCAAGAGGGATGGGTATTATATGTGAGTACCTTCTCGAAAATCATTGCGCCTGGTATCCGCCTGGGCTGGGCCTGTGGCGATCCAGCGATTATTGAGCGGTTGGCGATGTTCAAAAGTGAGGGGACTGTAGGGCCATTTGTCAGCCATGTAGTCGCCCGCTATTGTGCCACAGGGAAATTAGAGAATCATATTCAGGAGTTAATTGCTTGCTACAAACATAAGTGCAATTTGTTGTTAGAAGCGATCGCTCAAGAGTTTCCCAGTGATATAGTTGCCTTGCGTCCCGATGGCGGCTTTTTTGTTTGGTGTAAATTGCCACCAGATATCAGCGCCAAAGCACTCCTCATGGCTGCCAGTGAACACGGCATCAGTTTTCTGCCAGGAACTCGCTGCTATGCCAATGGACAGGGAGATGATGCCATCAGGTTAGCTTTTAGCTTTCAGCCAACACAGAAGATTGTTGAGGGAATCGCTACATTAGGGTCAGTTTTGCGCGGTTTCAGGTAATTCTTGAAGGAGGCAGGAGGCAGGAAGAGCGAATCAGTAGGGGTCGAATCCCATACTGATTTGAAGCCACTGAATAAGATTTCAGTGGGTGGTCAACCCTTGCTCCCTCTGGTCGCTGAAGGAGTCTAAAGGGCAGCTGGGAGCAATGCGATTTTGTGAGCAGGGGGAGCAGGGGATGCTCTTGAGGCAGGGGAAGAGAAAGAAACAAGTGTATTTATAGCTATAAAGGTCGT
>NZ_JBALDK010000099.1:0-14490 GCF_036917455.1 Nostoc sp.
TCAGAAAGATGATTTTTGGCTGGCATAGGTGGCTGATACTGGATTAATTATTTAATCTCTTATTATCCAATCTAGCTGCGTAACAGCTTAGCAGGGTGCGGATTAAGATATTTAAATCTAAATAGCCACGCCAATTTGCTGATTTTGCAACATGACTACCCGTTCCGGCGAACAGCTGATGACTTCTCCCCAAGGCGTTTGCCAATAGCTAGCAAAAGGAGAAGGATTAATTTTTTGCAAAGCCTGATAAATTTCCCAACCAGAAGCTGTTGTAGAGGCTTGAAATCGCAATGAAAGATTTGCTTGAAAGATGTCTCCAGCTTGAATATATTTTTTTGCCTGGTTTACGCCTGTTTCATAATCTGCTTGCGATGTCAAAAACAGAGGAGGCGAAGAAGACACGGGGATATGAGGACAAGGAGAAATGGAGAATTCTTTCGCCGCGTCTTTCTTTGCTAATTTATCCTGTAACTCATCAAGTCTACTTGCATCACTGGCGGCTAGCCAAAGAATTTGTTGAGCGTGATCTAAAACGGCAAAACAATCTGGTTCATACCAAAAAGCTATAGAAAATGATAGGGGATCAATTTTCTGATGGGGTAGCTGTTCAATTTACCATGCCACATCGTAGCCTAGCCAACCTAACCAACCGCCAGTGAAGGGAAGATGGCGAGGTGGGGAAGAAAATACTACTTTATCCCCCTCATCCTCCTCATCTCTTCCTACTTCTTGCTGTAACAACTTTTCTAGGAAGGGAAAAACTTCTCCTACTTCTGGTGTCCACATTTGGGGGATGCCATCGACTAGACGAGGAGCGCCTGCACAGATAGAATATCGGCTGAATTGGGGATGATCGATTGGCGTTGGGTAAGGACTTTCCAGTAGGGTTGCAATTCCCGATGGATTGGTGGGGCGAAAAAGAGTAGCAAAAACTTCTGAACCTGTGCGCTTTTCTGAAGGTAGCGATCGCCAATACCAAGCCTCGATCATACTGTTTCTAAGGGTTGCTCATAGTTAGTTAACAGTTTTCAGCAGTGAGTACAAATAGCTACAACTACTGACAATTACCTCTATACCATTTTCTCGGTGCAAAATTAAACCTGAGTTCCGATAGCTATGCGTATTCCCCAGAATACAATTAAAGTCGCAATAGCAAGCCAGTCACGCCCTTTGAATCGTAAATCATGCCACTGCACTCGATGCTCGTTGGGACTGGTAAAACCCCGCACCATCATTGCATTGGCCATTTGGTCGGCTCGTAAGAGGAGATTTTCCAAAAGTCTCTCTGCTACTGTCATCCAAACCTTGAATCCTCCTTTCAATCCCAGCTTTTTCCAATTAATTGCCCTTGTCATAACTGAGCGAAATAAGTTTTGCACTTCTTCTAAAACTAGGGGAATAAAACGTAAGGACAAGGTTAAAGTTAAAGCAATTTCTGTGACAGGCAACTTAAAGCGTCGTAAAGGTTGCATTAAACTTTCTATGCCAGAGGTGATTTCTTCTGGTGCGGTTGTCAGCAGATACAGGTTGGTGCTGTAAATCACGGTAAATATAAGTGTACTCAGGCGTACAGCCAAATCCAAGGAGCGACGAGTTACTTTGACTGGGCCTTTGTGAAATAGCACATAACTATATTTTTTGCGATCGCTTACCTGCTCTGGAACAATATTTTTGGAGTTTGCTTGCTGGGTTAATATTTGTTCATTAGCTGGTAAGCGTGGCTGATAATCTACACCCATTCCATCGGGACTGATGGCTCCGATCGCTAAAATAAAAAACGATAGCATTAACAGCCAACCCATTTGCTGCTGCCATACTCGGCGGGGAATCCTAGCAATCAAAGTGGCAGCAATCAACACTACCACCAGCATTACCCGCCAAATATTGTTAGCAAAAACATAGCTTGTTAAAAAGCTCATCAACCAGGCGAACTTGACTCGCGGATCGATTTTATGCAGCCAAGTTTGGGGTTGTTCTAAATAAAGTCCAAGTGGCAGCGATCGCAATAAATCCATTTCAGATAGAGTTAGGAGTGAGGGGTTAGGAGTTAGGAGTTAGGAGTTAGGAATTTAACTCATAACTTTCACCTTGTGCTGCGATCAAACTCAGGTCGATAGGGTTCTATCGTTAGCAATTTTGACTTTAACTCATAACTCTTAATTCATAACTCCTAACTTAATTTGACGCGAGTACTCAAGTCTGTAGGGTTCTATAGTTAGCAGTTTTGGCTTTAACTCCTAACTCCTAAATGACTTCCTAACTTATTTTGACGCGAGTTGCTCTATTAACGTTACCAATTTCGGCATCACGGACTTTTTTGCTGCGCCAGAGTAGAATAATGGGCGTGCCTTTAAATCCTAGCTGTTGCCGGAATTGGCGTTCAATGTAGCGGCGGTAGTTGTCGTTGAAGCGTTTGGAATCATTGACAAATAGTGCGATCGTTGGTGGTTGGCTACTTACTTGTGTACCATAATAAATTTTGCCCTGACGGCCACCACGAGATGCTGGCGGTGAATGCCAACTAACAGCGTCTGTTAAAACTTCGTTAATAACTGATGTGCTGACACGACGTTTGTGTGATTCAGCGGCCGTTTTCACCAATTCGAGAATCTTTTCTACTCGTTGTCCTGACAAGGCACTCACAAAAATTGTTTCTGCCCACTCGGTAAAGTGTAACCGTGATTGCAGGGTTTTTTCGTAGTCGTAGATTGTGTAAGAGTCTTTTTCGACAGCATCCCATTTATTAACGACGATGATGCAAGCCCGACCTTCTTCGATAATCCGCCCAGCTAATTTTTGGTCTTGCTCAGTGACTCCATCTACAGCATCTATTACTAATAAAACCACGTCGGCGCGACGAATCGCTTTGAAAGCACGGTTAATACTAAAGAATTCTGTACCGTATTCTATATGTTTCTTTTTGCGAATCCCGGCGGTGTCAATTAAGCGGTAGGTTTGCCCGTCTCGTTCAATGACGGTATCAATAGCATCGCGAGTTGTGCCGGAAATTGGGCTGACAATTGCTCTCTCTTCGCCAACAAAAGAGTTGAGTAAGCTCGATTTGCCCACATTCGGACGACCCACAATCGCTACTTTGATTTCATTAGTTTCGGGAATGTCTTCAACAGCAGGGATGTGATTAACTAACTCGTCGAGTAACTCTCCTGTGCCACTACCATGAATTGCGGAGATGGGGTAAGGTTCGCCCAATCCCAATTCCCAAAACTCGGCAGCTTGCATTAAGCCTTGGTCTGGAGATTCACATTTATTTACAGCTAATAGTACAGGTACGCGTTGTTGGCGCATCCATTCGGCGATTTCTTGGTCTGCCGATGTGGGGCCTGTTTGACCATCGACGACAAAAATAGCGCCACAAGCTTCTGCCAGGGCTGTCATTGCCTGTTGGCGAATCAGTGGTAAAAATTCGGTATCATCATTAAAGACTAAACCACCAGTGTCTACGACTAAAAATTCACGACCATTCCAGAAAGCTGGCATGTAAGTGCGATCGCGTGTCACTCCCGGTTCATCATGGACAATCGCCGTTTGTTCCCCGGCGAGTCGATTAACCAGGGTGGATTTGCCCACATTTGGGCGTCCGATAATTGCAACAATTGGCAGTGCCATAAAACCAGGGTAAGTGAGAGGTGTAGTATATCACGTCCCTACATTTTACTCACTTTAAACTGGAAGTTTTAATAATTTTCCAACTTGGTAGGTTTTGATAGCTAAGAATCGAACAAAAAACAGGAAATTATACTTATGTTGGAGATTGAAAATTTAGGAGTGAGTGTAGAAGAGTATTTGGATGGATTGGCAAAAGGTATTGATATTTTGGAATTGAGGCGGTTAGAAGCAAAGGGAATTCCAACAAACCTAGCTCTGGAAGTTATGGCAATTGTACCAAAGGTAATCAATGGTACGGCTACTCCTGAAGAAATTGTTAGAGGATTAATGATTCTAACACCATCGCTTCGGCAACAAGTTGAATAGAGGAATACTCAAAAAATCATGCGTTTTGATTTTGGAGGTTAAGACATTTTTTGTAGTCCTACATCAATTTACTTCTAACGCCTCCAAACCTTTTAAAGTTGCTACTTTTGCTTCAGCCAACCCGATCGCTTCAGTAATAATCATGCCTTCATCAGGGCGGGCTGGTCTTAAAGTTTGCAGACAATTGCCTGTTTCTAAATCCCAGTATTTAACTATCTTTTCATAGCCACTGGTGAAGAGAGTTTTTCCATCAAGGCTAAAGGCGATCGCCACAGTTAGTAAGCTGTTCGTCATCTAGTTTTACAGGGCAATCTAAGGCAGCAAACGGGTTCAGGCGCTAAATTATCAAACTTAGATGCGCGTCAGCTTAGCCAACGTCTTTGATGTAACTGAAATCGTAATCAGACTTTACAGCCATCTCTAAGTAAGTGTGTCTTGCCCAAGATTGACGAAAGACAATTTATTGAACTTTTGTTAAGCGTCCCTGTGGCAATAATTGCTCGACTAGTGCGATCGCTTCTTCTGCCGTGATTTATTTACGTAGCAATAATAGGTTAACTACAACACTCCCATCATCAACTTGATTTTTTACAAAAAGTTTAGGTAAATCAACTAATAAAGATCCGACTTTTCTCAGACCATTTCCGACCGTCAAACTTTATACCAAATAGTAGAGTATTTAGATAACCAGTATTTATATCCCCAACTTCTTAGAGGAGATATAGAGAAAGCGATCGCTTTCTCTAAATAACTTGGGTAATTCACAGTATTTTCGGAAAAATAAGCGTATGAAATTGTTAAAAACTCTTTTCTCTATTGGAGCTATCTCTGTTATAAATATATGCTCTTTAAATGCTTTGATACCTTCAATTGCCAAAGCACAAGTTCCTACCGGTCGGTATGAAATTCAGGGAACTCAGATATTGTTTTATCCAGTAACCGGAGGCGATCCATTGCTGGTCTACAACGGCAGAGGAAAAGCTACGCATATTATTAACTACAATGGTGAAATTTACACAGCCTTTCAGGGAGGATCTATTTACCGAAGTCCAGATGGGCAACACCTCGGTGGCGGCGGTAGAACTACAAAACCATACCCTGGTTCAGCGACAGTAAACAAAATGCTAGTGTGCCAGAACGCACTTTTCACTGCCTTCAAGGGAGGATATATTTACCGGAGTCCAGATGGACTAAACCTTGGCGGTGGTGGCAACACTGAGAGGGTGTATAAAGGGACTGGAGAGGTAGACAGGATGACTTGTACTAACAGAGATAGTGTTATCACTGCTTTTACAAGCGGTCAGGTGTATGAGAGTCCAGATGGTCGAAATCTTGGCGGTGGTGGCAATACTAGTAGACTGACAGGTAATTAAAGTTATTTGTAGGTTGGATGAGTAAAGCGAGACCCAACATTATATTTTCATGCGATCGCACTCTTCGTTACACGATAATTTCATGCGATCGCACTTTTCAATACACGATCGTTTTCGGCGGTTGCGATAGATAAATTTAATACAATCTAATTACGTATTGATATAGTAATTATAAAACTGTGTCTGGTGATATTTTGGGTATTTTCTTAAGTCAAACTTAGGTCTAAAAATAAAAAAGGTAGGAAATCCTACCTTTTACCCAAAAAAAGCATTTTGTAACCAAATACCATATTCAATATCACACAAGCTTTTGACGAATCTATTGCAAAACTATGACAAGGGTATGACACTTAATTTCCAATTGACTTCGCTATGACTCCCAGTTGCAACCCAGGCGGATAGCTACCTTCTTCTTTGATCCGCTTAATTTCAGCGTCTGTGAGCCGCAAATTTAACTTTTGTGCCAACGATCGCACAATATCTCCCCGATCGATTACACCAGCTACAGCACCAGCAGGAGAAAGGACAGTAATTCGAGGTAACTGCTCATTTTCCAGCTTGTTAATTACCTCAGCTATGGTTGTTGCTTCTGTAACAGTGGGTATTTCTGTCAGAGGATGCACAATGCTGTGTAAGGTTTGGGTTTCCCATTCACTTCTTTGAGTTACACGAAAATCGTCAATGGAAACTAGACCCCGGTAACGTCCATCAGAAGCAGCAAAATAAACCTGTGAAGGGGCGGTTTCCAACAAGTATAAATCGGCAAAAGAACGCAATGTCTGGTCAGCATCTATAACCCGAAACTCACGAGTCATCGCATCACCCGCCACCACTTTAAGCAAGCTTTCCTGCAACGTAGTCATGTTGTCGTATGTACTGGCGTTGCGGACAGCAAACCAACCTAACATCGCAATCCACAAACCAAGTGCTAACTCTCTTGTCAAGAAATCTACAACAAATCCCAGAGCGATCGCACCATAACCCAAAATTTGCCCAGCCTTTGCAGCCCAATGTACGGCTTGAAAACGATTACCCGTTATTTGCCATAGTGCTGCTTTTAACACTTGCCCTCCATCTAGAGGTAAGCCAGGAATCAAGTTAAATAGCGCCACCACCAGGTTAATTCTCGCCAAATCTCCGACCATGACACTGAGGGGACTAGTATCGGGGATTACGGTAACTCCTAAGCGGAGGAATAAAAATAGTATGATACTCACCAATGGCCCTGCGATCGCTACTTGAAAGGCTTTGAAAGGAGTTTTAGATTCTTCTTCAATAGCAGCAATCCCGCCAAACAGAAATAGAGTAATTGAATTAACTTTAATACCTTGCGATCGGGCTACCAAGCTGTGACCCAATTCATGTAGCAACACCGAACTAAATAGCAGCAGTGCCATAACTATTCCAGCACTCCAAGCGACAGCAGTCCCCCATTCCTGGTAAGCTACCCCAAAGTTGAGGGTTGCCAACCCTAAAATCACAAACCATAAGGGGTCTAAAAATAGGGGAATGCCAAATAAAGACCCAATTTTCCAATTTGTTTGCATTACATTGTCCTAAAACTAGATATTGCCAGTAGTTCCTATACTGTAATATTTTCGTATATGCTTATACCTGTATTTGTGAGCATCAATTCGGTGCTGCCGAGTTACAAAATGCTCTTATTTCTAGAATAGACAATTAATGTCTCTGAGCAAAACTCTGAAATTGGGAATTGGGAATTGTTTATTTCCTCTTCTACTCCCCTTTTTGAATGTGTGAAATGGAAAAAACCATAGTTTTACTAGTTTTGTATTTAATCGCGGCGTTACAGGTAACGCCGCGGTCATTGCAAAGTTATAGACGACCGATGTTAGTCAGTCCTAAAACGATGCCAATACCGATAATATGACCAAAAGCCATTGCTGCAACAAATGTTGGAACACTGACCGGTAGGATAGGCAATTTGGGGCCAACTAAGGGTTTTTCAATCTTAGTACTTAGCAAAAGCACTACTAAGCTGCTGATGCTGATAATAATTCCTACTGTAGGATTCCACGCAGGTGTTGCGGGAACATTTGCAGCAGTTGCTAGTAAAGTAGATGAAATCAAGCTTTTGTCTCCTAAATGAAAAAGTTAACGCAGACCTCAAGATTATAAAATTACTAGGCCCAAAAGTTTTTTAGATAGTTTAGACTTTTCAGATGATTATTCTAAATTTTTTGTTATATTTCCATGCGCGTTAAAATTTGCGGTATCACTCAACCACAGCAGTCTATAGCGATCGCCTCTCTGGGGGCAACAGCACTAGGATTTATTTGTGTGCCAACTTCACCTCGCTACGTGACTACATCCCAAATTCGGGTAGCAGTGGCAGAACTCCCAGCAAATATTGACACAATTGGGGTTTTTGCCAATGCTAGTATCCCTGAAATCAGTCAGATAGTTGTTAATTCTGGGTTGACTGGTGTCCAGTTACACGGAGATGAATCACCAGATTTTTGCTACCAATTACGTCAAGAGTTACCCAATATCGAAATTATTAGAGCGCTAAGGATCCGTAGTCTTGAGCATCTGGACACTGCGGCTAATTACACAAAATACATAGATACTTTATTACTTGATGCCTACCATCCCGAACAACTTGGTGGTACAGGTAAAACCTTAGATTGGAAAATGTTAGAGCAATTTAACCCCAATTGCCCTTGGTTTTTAGCTGGGGGATTAACAGCAGATAATATTTTGGAAGCTTTAAGTCAAATTAGTCCTAGCGGCGTTGATTTATCTAGTGGTGTGGAACGCGCACCTGGAGATAAGGATTTAGATAAAGTAACTAAGTTGTTTAAAAAATTAGGGGGTAGGGAGTAGGGAATGTGAAGTCAAGGGAAATGAGCAAACAAAGGAACCAGAAATATTAATTATTTCAATGCCTCATTACCCTTTATCCCCTTCAGGGGCCCCACCTTCCCCATTCCCTAAAAGAATGCTGCTTGGTGGCGAATCAAGTTAAAAAATTCTTCGCGGGTTTTATGGTCTTCTTGGAAGACACCAATCATTGCGCTAGTGACAGTCCAAGAACCTGGTTTCTGCACGCCCCGCATTACCATGCACATGTGGCTAGCTTCCATCACAACGGCTACGCCTTGAGGCTCCAGAATGGTTTGAATTGCTTCGGCAATTTGGCGGGTTAACCTCTCCTGGACTTGCAAGCGACGAGAATACATTTCAACAATGCGGGCCAGTTTACTCAGTCCCACAACTTTTTGGTTGGGGATGTAAGCAACGTGCGCTCTACCCATAAATGGCAGCATGTGGTGTTCGCACAGACTAAAGAAATTAATATCTCTAACTAATACCATCTCGCTATGCCCTTCATCAAAGATGGCATCGTTAACGAGTTCTTCAAGGGATTGGTTGTAGCCACTGGTAAGAAACCGCATTGCCTCGGCCACTCGTTTTGGTGTTTTGAGAAGTCCTTCGCGTTCGGGATCTTCGCCAACGCCCAATATTATTGCCCGCACCGCGTCCTTCATTTCCTCCATCTGTTCCTCTCTTGGCGGGAACACATCTGCTGGTCGCCCATTATGAGTATTGCGATCGGGTCTAGGAGTTATGGCTTCTGCTAAATCGGGAATCAGAGGCGATTGAGAGCAATTGGAACCGTTAGAACTAGCAATAGTCATGATTCAGTCTTGGTTATGGTTTTGTCATTAGTCATTGGTCATTAGTCATTGGTCATTAGTCATTTGCAAAAGACAAAGACAAACGATCGAGGACTAATTAGAGTGCGCCAGCGCTGGGCATCAGGGTCAATTCGTCAATAACTGCCTGTTGTGGTAACAGAACTGTGTAAAGAATTGACTGAGCAACAATTTCTGGGGTTAACATTTTGGAACGGTCTAAGTTGACATGGACTGTCTCTGTGTCCCAAAGTTCGGTATTGACTGCGCCGGGAGAGATAGCTGTGACACGGATGCCGTGGGTGCGTTCTTCTTGTGCTAGGGTTTGAGAGAGGGCTATCAAACCAGCCTTGCTGACGCTATATGCTCCCCAACCGGGAAACGGTTGCTTGGCGGCTATTGAGGAAACGTTGATAATTGTCCCTGTGCCGCGATCGCGCATTGAAGGTAAAATCCCCACAATGCACTGAAACACGCTGGTGAGATTCAAGTCAATTACCTGCTGCCAGTCTTCTAGGGGAGTTTCGCTCAAGGTGGCTGTGTAGGCAAGACCCGCATTGTTTACCAGAATATCTATATCGCCAAAATCAAGGGCGATTGCTTGGATCTTTTCTTTGACTTCAGAGATCCGCGCTAAATCTACAGCGTAAGCTCTTGCTTCTACCCCAGTATGCTGTACAGCTTCTCTTACCGCCTCCAATTTATCTAAAGAACGGCTGACTAAGGCGACATCTATTCCGGCTTTGGCAAAGGCTAAAGCCGTTGCTTTTCCAATTCCGCTACTAGCCCCAGTAATCAGGGCGCGTCTTTTTTGCTCAACACTCATGGTGTCTCCCAATTTTTTGGCAGTTCCCAAAACCTATTACCATCCAATTATTTACACTTCTCGGTTTGGATATATTAAAGGAATCTAAGAATCTGATGATTTCCATTAGGCAAATGCTATTATGGGGTAAAACATTGGCATGTAGATTTTACCAGTGAAGACAAAAAATCACCGCCTGGAAAACCACGCCGCGGACTCTAATTAGATTACTTCATAATACAAAAACTACTCAATCAAATTGAGTAGATTTGCAAAACATGCAAATGCCTATGGCTAGATTGTTAAAAATCTTTAAGCACATAGGCAATTATAGCATTGCTGCTTGGCTAATCTATCATTATGGAGTTGCTTTAATGGGCAACTTCTGTAAAGACACCAATTTTGCGGAATTTTTCATAACGCATTTGGCGGCGTTCTGGAGCGGTTAGACGATTGAGTTCGTCTAAATTTTCTAACAGCACTTGCTTGAGAGTGGTAGCAGCTTTTAAAGGATCGGAATGAGCGCCACCAGTGGGTTCAGGGAGTATTTGGTCGATAATTCCCAACTTTTTCAGGTCGTGGGAAATAATTTTTAGAGCAACGGCGGCTTGGGGAGCTTTACCAGCATCTTTCCACAAAATGGCGGCGCAGGCTTCGGGAGTGGCGACGGTATAAACGGAGTGTTCAAACATGAGTAGGCGATCGCCTACACCAATACCGAGTGCGCCACCAGAGCCACCTTCACCGATGACTGTGCAAATAATTGGCACATCTAAGCAAAACATTTCTCGCAAGTTGTAAGCGATCGCTTCTCCTTGACCTTGATGTTCTGCTTCTACCCCAGACCAAGCTCCTGGTGTATCGATAAAAGTTAGTATTGGCATACTAAACTTGTTAGCGTGTTCCATCAACCGCATGGCTTTGCGATAGCCACCAGGGTAAGGCATTCCAAAGTTACGGGCAATATTATCTTTAGTGTCGCGACCTTTTTGATGACCTAACATCACCACAGGTTGCCCACTTAGACGGCCGACACCACCAACTAAAGCCGGATCGTCACCACCACAGCGATCGCCATGTAATTCCATCCATTCATCACTAATAGCCTGAATGTAATCGAGAGTACTGGGGCGACGCGGATGACGAGCGACTTGCAATCGCTGGGACGGGGATAGACTCGTGAAAATTTCCTCACGCAGTTGCATGGCACGTGCTTCTAGTTGACGAATTTGACCAGATACATCGACACCATTTTCTTCTGCAAGTTGCCGAATTTGATCGATTCGGGTTGCAAGTTCTGCTAGGGGCTTTTCAAAATCTAACAGTAGCGGTTTACGCTCGGTAGTTGCCATAGTTAGGGGGTAGGGAATAGGAAATAGGGGATAGGGAATAAGGAATAGGGGATAGGAAATATTATGTATTGAGGATGAAGTTAAAACTCCTTCTCTGTAACCTGTCACCTATTCCCTGTCACCTGTGACTAAACCAGCAGTGGTCTAAATCCATGTTTTACTGATACTCGACCAATCTGCTCCATTTTGTCTACGGTAATCTGATTCCGTCCCCACGAAAAGTTCGTGTATAACTTCTCAAATTCCAACAGCATTGATTCGGCAAAACAAGCAAACAACTGGCGGGCTGGCACGTCCATATTGACTATTTTCATAATTTTCCAGTCAATATCCAGCGAATGCTCTACAATCCCACCATTTAACACGTGTACACCAGGATATCGAATTTTTGTCGCTAAGTTTTTAGGATAACCACCATCAATCAACAAACAGGGTTGTTTTAAAGTGGTGGGGTCAATTTCCACGCCTCTGGGCATACTAGCAACCCAAACTACAACATCAGCTAATGGCAGTGCTTCTGTCAAACCCATAATTTTCCCCCGCCCTAGTTCGCCTTGCAACTCTTTGAGACGTTCTTGATCGCGGGCGATTAGCAGAAGTTCTTTGACATCTGTTCTCGCATCTAGCCAACGCGTAACTGCACTGCCAATATCCCCAGTTGCTCCACAGATAGCAACAGTCGCGCTTGATAGATCGATTCCCAGTTGTTTTGACGCTTCTTCCACCTGCTTACAAATAATGTAGGCAGTATGCGTGTTTCCTGTAGTGAAGCGTTCAAACTCTAGTTTGATATTGCGGACTTGGCTAAACTGCTCTAACTTAAAGTTTTCAAAAATAATCGAAGAAAATCCGCCTAAAGCTGTGATGTTAATGCCGTGCTTCTGTGCATGGGCCATGGCGTTGAGAATTTTTCGCGTTGCGGCTTTGATGCGGCGACTAGCCAGCATTTCCGGCAAAAAGCAAGATTCTACATACCGTCCTTCAATTTGTTGCCCAGTTATACTGGTGACAATAATGCTATCGACAATTTGCGGCGGGGCGCTGCACCAAAAGTCTAGCCCTTGATCGGCATATTCTGGGTATCCCAATTCTTGAGCTACCGCTTGAGCGTGTTCTAAACTAGTCAGATGTCCAATTAGACCAAACATGTAGTGATTATTAGGCTTATGCTGTCTTGAGGGCGGGGAATTTAGGAGAGTTGGGAGTTAGGAGTTAGGAGTTAGAGTACGGCTCATAATTTCTCACTCCTAACTTTTTTAAGCGGCGATGAGTCCGTAGGCTGACAAGCGCATAATATCACGTGTTGTGAAACCGATGTTACTCAGTGCTTCACCATACTGAATCATAAAGTCTTCTACCAAAGCATCTTTTTCCATTGCCATTGTGTGGGCATCACCTTCTACTTGGTTGAGCATTCTCCAGACGATGGGTAGGTTCTGGCGATTTGCAAGTTCAAGTTCAGCTTTAGATTCTGTAAAGTGTTCTTTCAACCAAACTTCTCCAAAGTTGAGGTGGCTATATTCTTCTTTGACTACGCCCTCAGTGATTTTACGGGCAAAATCGTCGGCAACGGGAATGTAAATGTTATATGCTGCGATCGCAAAGCATTCAATTATCAAAGACTGAATCAACAGACATGTAACCACCTTTCCTTCTGCGGCGGCTGTTTGGAAATTTTGGTGTAGCCCGGAGAAAAACTCCTTAGCAAATTGCAAATCTGGGGTTACTTGCAAATTCCGTCCACAAGCCTCGAATCCTTTCTTATGCCGACTTTCCATCTTGGATAAGCGGATCAATTCATCATGAGAGTCTGGTAGCAGTCCAGCTAAGGTGATGTAATTTTCATGGGCTTCTTGTTCCCCTTCAATCACGATCGCATTAATCCGGCTATAAGCATCTTTGTATGTTTCGCTCTCGAAATCTAATTCTTTAAATTGGTCTGCAAGCTGCTGCATGGTATGTTTACTCCTGTAAATCTGAATTATTTGACACCAGGATTGAATTTCCCCTATGAACTGAGGGTAACAATCTCCGTGGTTTAATTTAACTTAACAAGTAACTATGCTTATAGATTAACTTTTGCTGGGGGCGATGCTCTAGTACTAGCAAAACAAATACTTTGCAGATAAATATATGTCCGAACCAAAGTGGAATCTGAAATCTGGCGATTTTTTGAGCCTAGTAGTCTTACTGGTAGGGGCATTTATTGTTTTACTACCTCTGTTTGTGGTTTTTCTCACCTCCTTTACACCGACGGGAGCAACCCCAGAAAATGTTTCCCAAAATAACTGGTCTTTAGCTAATTACCATATTGCATGGCAGCAGGGAAAATTTTTGCTGGCGTTTGCTAATTCTACCTTGGTAGCGATCGCTGTGACGGCGTTTCAAATTGTCACTTCTGCTTTAGCTGGTTACGCCTTAGCACGGTTGAAGTTTCGAGGTCGCCAAGCACTACTATTAGTTGTTTTAGCAACTTTGGTAATTCCCTTTCAGTTATTGGTGATTCCCATCTTTTTGGTTTTGAAGTGGGGACACCTGATAAATACATACTGGGCGCTTATTTTACCTACTGCTGTCAATGGGTTTGGAATTTTCTTGCTCCGTCAATATTTCCAGACAATTCCTGTGGAGTTAGAGGAAGCCGCAGCCATAGATGGGGCTAATAGACTGCAAATTTTATGGTGGGTGATGTTACCTTTAGCCCGTCCAGCCTTAGTGACACTATTTTTGTTCACCTTCATCGGTGAATGGAATGATTTGTTTAAACCTTTGGTGTTCACAACCCGTCCCGAATTAAGAACGGTGCAACTGGCTTTGGCTGAGTTTCAAGAACAGTTTACGAATAATTGGCCCTTGATGATGGCAGCGGTGACAATAGCGACAGTTCCAGTGATGGTATTATTTCTGATTGGTCAGCGCCAATTTATTCAGGGTATTGCCACCACAGGGATTAAGAATTAGCAAAAGAAACGGTGCAAATTTTAGATTTTAAAGAAGCGCAAGCTTAGGAAATTCAGCATTAAAAAGTAATAATTATTACCATACCAAAAAAGTAAAATCTATCTCTATTGTACTTGGTGCCGCAGCTACGCCCGTCATAGACATTACTGGATTGATTAAAATCTTCAAATATAGCTAATATTTGCATTCTACCCATCAAAAAACCTATTCTTGAGAGAGTAGGAAGAGGAAACACAAGCAAAGCAGGCTGAGAATTAAATTTTATAAATTAAAATTTAATTTTATTTGTTAGGTAGCTTTCACTATTTCAAATGTATAATCTATCATTCATTATTATTATTCAAATG
>NZ_JBALDK010000100.1:0-17935 GCF_036917455.1 Nostoc sp.
TGTTATTTCGGGGTACTCATTTGTTATTTCGGAGTACTCATTTGTTATTTCGGGGTACTCATTTGTTATTTCGGAGTACTCATTTGTTATTTCGGCATACTCATTTGTTATTTAGGGGTACTCATTTGTTATTTCGGAGTACTCATTTGTTATTTCGGAGTACTGATTTGTTATTTCGGCATACTCATTTGTTATTTTTGGGTTTCCATAACGCATCCTACGAAACTACTATAATTGAAACCTATACTGGTCAACTTGTGTATACACCGTAGTCGTTTCGGGGAGAGGAATGGAAGCGGGGTTTTAAGAATAAGTCGCACATCGCGTTAATTTTTAATTATTCAAGTGCGTCCAGTCAGGTTGGCAACTACAGCAGCTAACTCGGCGGGATTCACTGGCTTGGGAACGTGGAGTTGAAAGCCTGCTAACAACGCTTGCGTGCGATCTTCCGCTCTAGCATAAGCTGTCAGCGCCACTGCTGGAACCCGCCCTCCTCGTTCTGCTGGTAGCGCCCTCACTTGCCGAATTAGTGCGTAGCCATCTTCTTGTGGCATACCGATGTCGCTCACCATTATATGAGGACAAACTTTTTGTAAAGCAAGTAGTGCATCGCTTGCAGATGAAACTGCTATAACTTGCGCCCCATACTGTTCCAGAATTGTGGTGAGTAAATGACGCGCCTCTGCCTCATCATCAACGATCAGCACTCGCAAGTTATCTAGCCTGGGCAAGTAATTGTTAGCCTCTTGGATATCTGTTAGAGATGAAAGCTGCTTTGCTGTATTAGCTTCTACATAAACGGCCTTCATGGGTAGATTGACAATGAATGTCGCTCCCTGTCCGATTCCTGGACTTTCTACAGAGACTGTGCCACCGTGTAATTCTACCAAGTGGCGGACGATCGCTAACCCTAATCCTAGTCCGCCGTGCGATCGCGTAATTGAACTATCAGCTTGACGGAAGCGCTCAAATACATGGGGGAGAAATTCCCCAGCAATTCCCATTCCTGTATCGCTGACTCGAATTTGCACGGAAGATTCAATTCGTTCCAATTGCACATCAACTCTTCCACCCTTGGGTGTAAACTTGACAGCGTTAGAGAGCAAATTCCACACAACCTGTTGCAAGCGGTTGACATCACCCACAATTACCCCAACTTCACCATCAAATCTACAGTTGATGCTAATTTCTTTAGCCTCGGCTGCTGGGCGCACAGTATCGATTGCCGCCTCTACAAGTGGTACAAGTTTTATCCGATGCATATCTAGATGAAGTGTGCCTTTAATAATCCGTGACACATCTAGAACATCTTCAATTAGTTGCGCCAGGGATCTAGTGTTACGCTCAATTGTCTCTAACGCCCGTGTAGTAGTAGTTTCATCAAACTTGCGATTTCTAAGTAGCTGCGTCCAACCTAGTATGGCGTTTAAGGGTGTGCGGAGTTCGTGGGAGAGTGTAGCGAGAAATTCATCCTTCATCCGGTTTGCAGCTTCTGCATCGGCACGTGCTGCTTGTTCGCGCTCAAGCAGTTGTTCGCGTTCTTGCTCTGCTTGTTTGCGATCGGTAATATCGAGCATAAATCCATGTAGTAGCTGCGGCCCATTCTCATCCCGCACGACATTAACAATGTCATATAGCCAGACGATTCTGCCATCAGCAGCTAACATTCTGTATTCAAATTCATAATTATCCAGTGTTAAAGAAGATTCTTGACAATACTTAATAGCCCATTCCCGATCTTCTGGATACATGTGTTGTTCCCAGAAATTATCGATGTACCAGTCTGACAATGAATAGCCAAGAATCTCAACGGTTTGCGGCCCTACATAAGTGAAATTTCCGGTATTGGCATTTACCTCCCAAGGAATCATGCGGACTTTTTCGGTTAATGCTTTTAACCGTTTCTCGCTTTGTTTGAGGGCTGCTTCTGCTAATTTATGAAGTGTAATATCTGTGATTAGAGCAACAAATCCTTCAACTTTTCGTTGCTGATTGAATTGGGGAACGTAATTTACATTTATGTAATGGTGTGTACCATCTTTATGGGGTAATTGGGTTTCGTAAGTTACTTGTTCTCCTGAAAGTACTGCTTCTACATAAGGAAGAATTGATTGATAAACTGACTCTCCGAGAATTTCTCTGATGTGTTTACCATAAATTTCAGAAGCGAGAAGCCCATACCAATCTTCATATCCCTTGTTATTAAAGCGATAACGCTGTTGGGTATCAACATAAGAAATCTGGACAGGTACAGCATTTGTAATTAGCCGCAGTTCATCTTCTCGTTCGTGTAGTGTTGCTTCGGTTCGTTTGCGTTCTGTGATGTCGCGTTGAGTTCCCCAGGCTCTAACTAAAAGCCCATTTTCGAGAATTCCCACCAGATTATTCAAAAAATATTTAGAATTCCCTTGCTTATCTATTTCGTGAGACTCTGCATCAATTAGTCGGTAGTTAGAACGGATAAAATTACGCAGGTATTCAATATTATGTGGATCGGAGGGAACGAGAAAGTCTCCTAATCTGGCGTTGATAATTTCTTCGGCACGAGAACAGCCATACATCTGCGCCATCACATTGTTGCATTCTGCTAAGTAAACATATTGGTAAAAATTTTGAATTTGTTCATCTTCTGGACAGTCTGGCGAAATTGGCACTTCTAGTTCGATGCACCAAATACCTTCTGAACTCTGCTCTAAAAAAGCGCGGTAGCGTTCTTCGCTTTTGCATAAGGCAAGCTCTATCTGTTTGCGATCGCTTAAATCAAGTGCAAAAGAGATAATATCGTTAGGATTATTTTCTAACAAAGCAGAACCTAACAAGATGGGAACACAGGTTTGATCTTTGCCGATGTATTCGTTCTCAAAAGGCTGACACACACCTTTGGTTTTAAGTTCTGCGATCGCACTGTTGTTTGCTTCAATATATTTTGGTGAGATCATATCACGCCATCGAACCCGCCCGGCAACTAAATCTTCTTGCGAATAACCTACCATTCGTAAAAAAGCATCATTCGCTTCTGCGATCGCACCGTCCATATTGGCTACAATTACCCCAATAATATTGGACTCTACCAACCTTCTCAGCTTTGCCTCGCTCGCTTGTAACTTCTGCAAACTGACTTGAAGATGTTGTTTAGCAGTGCGTAACTCTGAATTTAGCAAGCTGATGAATGTCGTCACCAAAACAAACAAGCCTAACCGTCTGATGCTGTCTAGATTCGCAACCGAAAGCGAAAACACAGGCTCCAAGAAAAAATAGCTGACGGCTAAAGTAGACAAAGCACTAGCCATCAACCCTGCTTCCATACCGCCATACGAGGCACTAACCGCCACGCCAGCAAAAAATAGCAAGAAAATAGTTGGTTTCAGTAGTGGCTGTAGCAATAGTGTTAGTAATAATGCACTACTAACAGCCAATAATGCAACACCATAAGGTGATAGAAGGAAACGTGTTCCTTTCAATGTGGCCTCTCCTTTTATGCAGCTAGCTAAAGGATTATTCCCAAAATCAGCTAGATAATGCCTAGACGTAGCTCATCGTAGACATCGCTCCACATTTATTATGCATCGGAAAAATACACATCCAAGCAGTTGGTTATTGTGAATCTATGTAAAGTAGTAAAATTCAGCTTTACAAAAGGTTTAATAGCTAATATTTATCGCTCTAATTATAGACTTTAAATTTTCGCATACCATTCAAAAAGCATAGTTACATTAAGTCTTCAAATACATTCCTTTGAGGATATAAGTCATCATTTCTCCTTTACCTTTAACCTGAATTAAACCTCGCTTTTCTAACAAGTATTTATCCTTTAAAATCAGATAAGTTGCTTCACAAACCTGGATACTACCTGCTATTCCATGTGATTCCATTCTACTAGCAGTATTTACTGTATCTCCCCAGAGATCGTAAGCAAACTTTTTCAGACCAATTACCCCTGCTACTACTGGCCCTGTACTAATACCAATACGGATACTAAATAATTGATTGTTTTCTGTATTGAAGGTAGCTATAGCATTTTGCATATCCAACGCCATATCAGCTATTACTGAAGCATGGTTTGTAGACTGATTTGGTAATCCGGCAACAGCCATATATGCATCGCCAATAGTCTTGATTTTCTCTACCCCGTGAAGTTCTGCTAATTGGTCGAACAAACAGAATATTGTATTTAATAACTCGACCAATTCCGCAGGAGATGTCCGAGTTGAAAGCTCTGTGAAACCGACAATATCGGCAAACAATACTGTAACTTCCAGAAAGCTATCAGCAATAGTTGTAGGCTGTTGTTTTAATTGTTCTGCAATCATCTCTGGCAGGATATTTAGTAACAGCCGTTCAGATTTTTGCTGTGCTAGTTCCATTGCTTTACGCGCGTAAAACTCTTTTTCTCGCAAACGCTCGTATAAATAGACGGAGAATACACAAATTATGCAAGTCCAAAAAAAGTATAATCCTTGTTCAACATAAAAAGCTGAGGGATTTTTCAAAATGGGATTATATAAGAGATATAAGGTTAAATAGCAAATTATGGTTCCGAGTTGAGATATTAAATGCATCCACCATTGGACTGGAATGATTGTCGCCTGAGTGAGAAACATCAAAGTCCAAATATTGGTTCTAGGTTCTAGACTATTAAAGAGCAAAGCTATATCTACTTGGACAGCACAAGTTACAGCCCAGGATAAACTCAAAAAAATTAAGTCAGGATAGCGGCGGCCGATAGGAGTTTTACATAAACCCCAGCAAAGAAGAATAAATAATTCTACTACAGCCCCAATTTTAAAGGCGTATATCTTGGCTTCTAAATTTGAATTTGCCCAAAGGAAAAAAGCGATTAAAGTCAAGCCGGCTACCAGAAGAATCTGCGCTTGTAATTGCAGCCGTTTTAGTAGAAAGCTCTTTCGTTGTTCTTGATAGGATGCCGCAAGGTTATTCTTGGTTTCCCGATGGGACATTCCATGACTAATGAGCGCATCTAATTGGGTTTTATCTGAGTTACTTGGATGAATCATACACTTTTTGCGTTATTAGTAATCAAGGGGATTGGGGACTGGGGACTGGGGGCTGGGGACTGGGGACTGGGGACTGGGGGCTGGGGACTAGTTACTAGATACTAGATACTAAGTACTGAAGACTAACGAAGAACTTTCCTAATCCCAATCCCTAATCCCTAATCCCCAATCCCCAATCCCCAATCCCTAATCTCCAATCCCCAATCCCCAATCCCCAATCCCCAATCCCCAATCCCCATAAATGGCTCGTACCCCTACACTAAATTTTGATCGTGGCACATTAATTTTGCATCCACCACCACGTGGTAAAGGTTGGATGGATTATGCTACGTGGGATGATAGAGTTGAAAAATTCCGCATTCCAGCCATTAGATACCGATCGCTAGTGGAAGCACTACAAGCGGAAGATGTGTATTTTATCGATGAGGCAAAGCAATTTTATCCTGTAGATTTGGTTCCCACTCTGGAAATGGAACCCTATGCTCACCAGACTGAGGCGCTAGCGGCTTGGAAACTGGCGGGTAGGCAGGGAGTAGTTGTGCTTCCCACGGCGGCGGGAAAGACTTATTTGGCACAAATGGCGATGCAGTCAACGCCGCGCACAACGCTAATTGTTGTGCCAACTTTAGATTTAATGCATCAGTGGTATGCACATTTGGTAGCGGCTTTCCCCGATGCTGAGGTGGGATTGCTGGGGGGTGGTTCGCGGGATAGAACGGCTATCTTAGTTGCAACTTATGATAGTGCAGCAATTAACGCTGAGGCGTTGGGAAATCAATATGCGTTGATTGTTTTTGATGAATGTCATCATTTACCAACAGATTTTAATCGGGTAATTGCTGAATATGCGATCGCACCTTATCGTCTGGGACTCTCTGCTACACCAGAACGCACCGATGGGAAACACGCTGACTTAAATATCCTCATTGGTGAAGAAGTATATCGCAAACGCGCTGAAGATTTGGCGGGGAAGGCGTTAGCAGAACATGAAATTGTCCAAATTAAGGTAAAGTTATCGCAACTTGAGCGGGAAAGATACAATCAATTAATTCAAACGCGCAATGATTTTTTGAAGCAATCTAAGATTTCTTTGGGGAGTCTGCAAGGTTGGCAAATGTTTGTGCAAATGAGTGCGCGATCGCAATCTGGAAGGAGAGCAATGTTAGCGCATCGAGAAGCGAAAGATATCGCTTTAGGGACTGATGGGAAGTTGCGAATTTTGATTAATTTATTGGCAGAACATTATCCGGCAAGAATTTTGATTTTTACTGCTGATAATGCGACGGTTTACCGTATTTCTCAAGAGTTGCTAATTCCGGCAATTACTCATCAAACTCCTGTGAAAGAACGGCATGAGATATTAACTAAGTTTAGAGAGGGTAAATATAATACTTTGGTTGCTTCTCATGTGCTGAATGAAGGGGTTGATGTGCCGGCAGCTTCTGTTGCAATTATTTTATCGGGGACGGGTTCGGCTAGGGAGTATACTCAGCGATTGGGGAGGATTTTACGGAAGGGGAATATTGAGAATAAGCAGGCGATTTTATATGAGGTGGTGGCACAGGATACGAGTGAGGAGGGGACTTCGGCTAGGAGAAGAGGGGAGAGGAAGATAGAAAAGGCAGGGGAAGTAGAGGAAGCAGGGGGAGAAAAAGAGAGGAAGGGAAAGTTACAGGTTGTGTATGGGAGTGGGAAGGAACGGAGTTTGAAGGCTGCGGAACAGTTAGAAATTAATTATTCAACGGGAAGTTCAAAATCTAAAATTCAAAATTCAGATGTTACCGACAGATTTACTGATGCATCGCCAAAACGGGGAGGAGATCGTTCCGAAGAGACTGAAGATTGATCGAGGAACTTCGGAGTTGGCGATTGAGTTAATTAATTATTTTCAATCAGCAGTGGGGAAAACTCAAGGTGTGCTTGAGCGACAACTGACTGATTTTGAAGGAGATTCTACAGATTATCGGGTGAAGCGGGGATTAGCTTATATTCTCAAAAGCAGTTTTTGTACTTTTGAGGTGGTTAGTCCTTTAGAACCACAAATGTTAAGAGAACGAGTGTTTTCTTTGGCTGCAAAGTCTGTTTCTAGTCGAGAATCAACACAAGTTACTCTGAGTAAAATTGCTGATGAGTTAACTCAAGAACTTGAGCGCGAAGTTTTACTGGAACAGGTTCGGAATGGGTTATATGCTGATTTATCTGAAAATAAAATTTTGACTGTTTTTGATGCACCAATAGCGCCAGATTTGTTAAATCGATATAACTTATCTCAGGTGCAGGGTGTGTTTTATAAGGCCAGTCAATTGGTGTTAAATGCTCATCGGAATGTTCCGGGGGAATATAAGCTGTTATTTCGCTATTTAAAGTTGTTTCAATTGATGGCTTATATTGAGGGCGATGCTGACCACGGGTTTACAATTACGATAGACGGGCCGACGAGTTTGTTTAATTCTAGTACGCGATATGGGTTAGCGATCGCTAAACTTATTCCCGCTTTACTTCATGTCACGAAGTGGAGTCTTTCTTCTATTCTCCAAACCCGCGACGCTTATACAAATGCTTGGAAAACTGGACGTTTCACCCTCAATTCTGAATGTGGTTTAGTATCCCATTATCCACCAGGGAAACCCTACGATAGTATGCTAGAAGCATCCTTTGCTGATAAGTGGGATGCGTTAAAAAGTGGTTGGGCGTTAGAGCGAGAAGTTGATTTAATCCCAATTCCTGGTAGTGTGATGATTCCCGATTTTCGTTTGGTGCATAAGGATGGACGCACCTTCTTATTAGAAATTGTTGGTTATTGGCGGCCAGAATATTTACAAAAAAAGTTTTCTCAGGTGCGGCGGGCTGGACGCGATGACTTAATTTTGGCAATTTCTGAACGACTTAATTTAGAAAAAGCGGGAGTAAAATTAAATGATGTCCCCGCCAGAATTGTTTGGTTTAAAGATAAGTTATTGCCGAAAGCTGTGTTAGCTGTAATGGATTGATTAAGGATATAGGGGTTCAAATTCAGTAGTAAGGGGCACAGCTTATCTATCCAAGCTTTCCAAGTTTTTGTAACATAACTCTGTAACGACTATCCAATCGCGTTAAGCTAGAAAAAATATAGTTTAATATTAGTGATGCCTAATATTCAAAAACACGTAAACACTCTTGTTACTAAATTTATTCCATCTTATAGATTTCTTCGTTTACAAGAACTCACGATTGATAAAAATAATTCCCTTCAAACAGAAATTAATAGTAAATCGATTAAAGTTCTTAGCTGGAATATTGCTAAACAAAACTATGATAAAAATTGGTTAAAAGATTTTTCCACAATAATTGAAACTTACCAACCCAACCTCATATTTTTACAAGAGTTTTCCCTAAAAGTAGAAGCAGATAAATTAGAAACATGGCTGAACATGAATTGGAGTTTTGCTCCTAACTTTGTAGATATTCATCATCAAACCTATTCAGGAATTCTCACAGCAGCTACAATCAGTCCACTTACAAAAAAAGTTATAACAACTAAACATTTTGAGCCGATTGTTAGAACTCCTAAAATTTCTTTAGTTACTGAGTATCTGCTATCCGATCAAAGTACAACTATCCTGACAATCAATAGTCATCTTATCAATTTTGTAGATTTAAATAAATTTAAAATACAACTAAATGAATTAGAGCTAGCATTATCTACACATCGTGGCCCACTAATATTTTCAGGAGATTTCAATACCTGGAGTCAAAAAAGAGCAGTTCTCCTCAATCAAGTAACAACTCAATTGGGATTAACGCCAGTAATTTTCGCACCTCATGAGAAGGAGAAAATTAAACGCTTTCTGTTATCACCCCCTTTAGATCATATCTTTTATCGAAATCTCAGTGTGAAGAAAGCCAGTGCAAAGGTGCTAGATAAAATTTGTTCATCCGATCACAAGCCTTTGCTGGCAGAATTTACTTATATCAATACTCAAAAAGATTAATATGCTTGTAGATAGTGGTGTTCTAGCTATTTTTAGCACAGCTACAGTTGTTGCTCATGTTGCGGGAGTTGCACATGCAGCCCATGCAGTGATGAATGTGCGTTCTTCTCAAGGGGCAATTGCCTGGAGCATTTCTTTAATTACCTTTCCTTGGCTTGCTATTCCGTTGTATTGGATTTTAGGAAGAACTAAATTTCATGGATATGCTGAAACACTGCGCTCAGTCTATGCACAACATTACAAGCTTATTCATGAGACTTATAGTGAAGTTATTAAATTTCAGGTCGCGCTACCAGATAATTTAGCCGAATTGCAACCATTAGCTGAAGCTTTTACAGAAATTTCTTTCACATCAGGCAATGCTGCCGAATTACTGATTGATGGTCAGCAAACTTATGAAGCGATGCTGAAAAAGATTGCATCGGCGACAAATTATATTTTATTCCAATTCTATACTGTTAACGATGACCAAGCAGGTAATGAGTTTAAAAAAGCATTAATTGCTAAAGCCAAAGAAGGAATAAGCATTTACTTTCTCTACGATGAAATTGGTTCAAAAAAACTATCTCGCCCTTATATCGAGTCTCTAGAACAGCATGGAATTACAGTGAGTGCATTTAATACCACCAAAGGACAGGGTAATCGGTTCCAATTTAATTTTCGCAATCATCGGAAAATTCTGGTGGTAGATGGAGAAATAGCATTTGTAGGTGGACTGAATATTGGCGACGAATATTTAGGAAAAAATCCTCGATTGAGTCCCTGGCGCGACACCCATATCATGCTCGAAGGCCCAACTGTACAAAGCCTACAAAATTCCTTTGTGCGAGATTGGTATTGGGCAACTCGAAAACTTCTCGAAGTTAATTGGCAGGTAAAAATTAATCGAGAAATTAATCAAACTGCATTCATTCTTCCTACAGGCCCCGCAGATTCGCTACCAGCTTGTAAGCTTTTTTTCGTTGAATTAATTAATCAAGCTCAAACTCACCTCTGGATTGCTAGTCCATACTTTGTGCCGGATGAGGCAACATTGTCAGCCTTAAAACTGGCAGCAATGCGAGGTGTAGATGTGCGAATTCTCTTACCAAATCGACCCGATCATTTATTTGTTTATTTATGTTCCTTCTCTTACTACACCGAAATGGAAAAAATCGGTATCAAGTTGTATCGTTACAAAAATGGGTTTATGCACCAGAAAATTATAGTCATTGATGAGAAGATAGCAGGGGTAGGAACTGTTAACTTAGATAATCGCTCTTTTTATCTCAACTTTGAAGTTATGGGTTTTATTACCGAACTTGGGTTTATCCAAAGTGTGAAAAAGATGTTAGAAGATGATTTAGCTGTCTGTGTTGCTGTCGATCTTCATGAGTACGATAAAAAACCTTTTTGGTTCAAGTTAGCTGTAAGAGTTTCTCGATTGCTGACTCCTTTACTTTAATTATTAATAATTGCCTCTAACTCTAAATCGGAAAATTTTCATATCTGCTAAAAACTTCTCTGCAATCCTATTGACTAACCCCAAACACTTTTGCGTTCCCAAAACTGGGCAACTCTTTTTTCCCACTGCTCCCAGTAATCTTTGATGAGTGCTGATTCAAACCAAAATATCTCTGCTGGCATTTCTGGAATCGCTACTACCAAAAGAGCGTGCTTTAGCTGAATGCCATAATCTCGATAATACTCATTGGCTGCTCCTATGTACGCCGTAAGTTGCAGTGGATATTCATATAAATGCTCAATTGAACCTTTGGGTTTGTCTGCTGTTTTCCACTCGCAAATACAGGGAATACCTTGATAGCTGGCAATACAATCAACTTTGCCAGAATACCTCAAATCATGATGAAAAACAGAGCCTTCTACAAGTCTTACTGTGTCGATTTGTTGTAAAACTGGCTTGATACTCTCCCAATAAGGGCGACTCGCTTCGGGACAAACAGGGTTTTGTCCAAGGAGGTAGCGCTCAATTTGTTTGTGTGTTTGGGTTCCCCGACGACTAGCAGATGTAGTAATGCGGGTAGCTTCTTCTGTCCCAACACGCGCTTTCCAGTTTAATAATCTGTCTCGGTCTGCTTGTGATTTGGTGGCATTAAGGATTGTAGTAACGCTAGGGAAGCGATTTCCCTTGGCATCTACATAATATTGTTTACCATTTTCTCTCTTGGATGTGGCATTAATGTGTGGTAGCAGTTGGGTATCAAATTGCATCAGTTGGTGTGTTGAGTTTGAGATTCCCTCAAGAAGGAAAGTGAATAAATTGTAAGGCGGGATATGAAGATAATTGCTAAATGTGTGTGATATATTTCCGAAATAGAGAGAGCTACATTTGTATCTCCAAGTGCGATGTCGTATTTCATTACTCAATTATGGAACCTGTAACATTAACAGCAGTTGCAACTGCGATCGCTACTATAGTTTTAACTAAAGCCCTAGAAAAAACTGGCGAAAAGCTTGGTGAAGCTGCATTAAACAAAAGTCGTGAGTTAATCGAACAGCTACATTATAAAAATAAGTTGCCTTTGTTAGCGGATGCGACACAGCAAAATCCACAGCAGCCATTAGATTATGGTAAAGCAGTGCTGGAGTTGAAAGCAGCAGCAGACGCAGATACCGAAATTGCTCAATCTGTACGAGAAGTGGAAGCAGCCGCAAATGCCGATCCTCAAGTAGCGCCAAAAGTTCAGGCGTTAGCAAATGACCTCAACTCACAACGAGCAACCGTCATCAATTCTACAAAATTAGCTGAGTCTATTAAAAACGTTATTCAGGGAAATACTTTCACTGGTACTAATATCTTCTGACTACAGTCGCCCGAACGGGAACGGGTAAAGTTAAATCCCTCTACTGAAACACCGCAAAATCTTCCCCTGAGTGGGGTGGTGAAGTTTGTTGGACGTGAAGTTGAATTGCAAACCCTGCATCAAATGTTGCAGGAAAATAATCAGGTGGCGATCGCAGCGATCGCTGGCATGGGCGGACTGGGTAAAACAGAATTGGCCTTACAATATGCAAAGGCTCACCGTGAAATTTACAAAGGTGGAATTTGCTGGTTGCTGGCAAAAGCTGGAGATGTGGGGATTCAAGTTGTGCAGTTTGCCAGAACGCAGCTTGACTTAAACCCGCCAGAGAATTTAACAGAAGATCCTAACCAAAAATTACTCGCGCAAGTCCAATATTGCTTTCGGCTTTGGCGTGAGGGTGATGTGCTGCTAGTGTTGGATGATGTCAGCGATTACGAGCAAGTCAAGCCTTATCTACCATCGCCATCTTCCCGGTTTAAAGTGTTGATGACTACACGTCAGTACTTTGGAGGCATAGCACAATTATCTTTGGATGTGCTGCAACCAGAAGCGGCGCTGGAGTTATTAAAGTCTTTACTCAAAGATACACCGGGGCGAATTGAAAAAGAATTAGCTATAGCAAATCAATTGTGTGAGTGGCTGGGATATTTGCCTTTGGGTTTGGAATTAGTGGGGCGATATCTAGCGCGGAAACGGGATTTGTCTGTAACAGAAATGTTGCGGCGATTAAAAGAAAAACGGCTAGATGAGCGTTCTCTCTCTAAGTCCAAGTCAGAAGGTAACATGACAGCACAACGAGGTGTGTTAGCAGCCTTTGAGTTGAGTTGGCAAGAATTAGAGGACAAAGATAAGCAATTGGGTTGTTTATTGAGTTTATTTGCTGCCGCACCTATACCTTGGAAGTTGGTGGAACAGTGTTTACCAGAAGAAAATGTTGAAGATTTAGAAGAAATTAGAGACGATAGTTTGCTGAATCTGCATTTACTTCAGCGCAAAGGTGAGGGAGTTTACCAACTGCATCCACTGCTGCGGGAGTTTTTCCAATATCAGTGTACAGGTTTAGAACAGGTAGAGGAATTTAAGCGATCGCTTTGCGAGGTAATGGTAGCGATCGCCAAAGATATTTCTGAAACTCCCACCCTTGAGCAAATCACCATTGTCTCTCCGGTCATACCTCATATAGCTGAGGTAGCGAAGAATCTGATTCAATACGTCAGCGATGATGATTTAATTTGGGCATTCGTCGGAAACGCTCTATTTTACGATGGTCGAGGGTTGTATAACCAAGCTTTCCCTTGGTACAAGCAGTGTCTAGAAGTAACCACAAAACGCTTAGGAGAGGAACACCCATTGGTTGCAGAAAGCCTCAACAACCTAGCATTACTCTATAACTCCCAGGGCAGATACACGGAAGCAGAACCCCTTTTAATTCAAGCATTGGCACTCAGGCGCAAGTTGCTGGGAGAGGAACATCCAGATGTCGCCGTTAGCCTCAACAATCTAGCGGGACTCTACAGATATCAAGGCAGATACAGCGAAGCTAAACCCCTTTACATCCAAGCTTTAGAACTCTGGCGCAAGCTGCTGGGAGAAGAACATCCATCTGTCGCACGTAGCCTAAACAACCTAGCAGCATTGTACGTATCTCAAGGCAGATACAGCGAAGCCGAACCCCTTTACATCCAAGCATTGGCACTCAGGCGCAAACTGCTGGGAGAAGAACATCCATCTGTCGCACTTAACCTCAACAACCTAGCAAGACTCTACGACTGCCAAAACAGATACAGCGAAGCCGAACCCCTCTACATCCAAGCTTTGGAACTCTACCGCAAGCTGCTGGGAGAAGAACATCCATCTGTCGCACTTAGCCTCAACAACCTAGCGAGACTCTACGAATCCCAAAGCAGATACAGCGAAGCTGAACCTCTTTTAATCCAAGCTTTGGCACTCAGGCGTCAACTGCTGGGAGCAGAACATCCAGATGTCGCCGTTAGCCTTAACAACCTAGCGTTACTCTACTACTCCCAAGACAGATACAGCGAAGCCGAACCTCTTTTAATTCAAGCTTTGGCACTCTGGCGCAAGCTGCTGGGAGAAGAACATCCAGATGTCGCTACTAGCCTCAACAACCTAGCGTTATTCTACGACTCCCAAGGCAGATACAGCGAAGCTGAACCCTTGTACATTGAAGCTTTGGCACTCAGCCGTCAACTGCTGGGAGAAGAACATCCAGATGTCGCCTCTAGCCTTAACAACCTAGCGGCATTCTACGACTCCCAAGGCAGATACAGCGAAGCCGAACCCCTTTACATCCAAGCTTTGGCACTCAGGCTTCAACTGCTGGGAGAAGAACACGCATTTGTTGCAGAAAGCCTCAACAATCTAGCAGTACTCTACTTTTCTCAAGGCAGATACAGCGAAGCCGAAACCCTTTTAATCCAAGCATTGGCACTCAGGCGCAAACTGCTGGGTGAAAAACATCCAGATGTCGCCTCTAGCCTCAATAATATGGCAAAACTCTACTACTTACAAGGACGTTACACTGAAGCTGAACCGTTGTATTTGCAAGCATTGGAGATTTTCGAGCAACGATTAGGGGTAAATCATTCCCGCACCGTCAAGTGTTGTGAAAATTTGGCAATTCTTCGCGATCGCCTCCCCACAAACCCAGAATAGGCAAGTTTTGTGCAAAGATGACCGCGATAAAACTGAAAAGTGCGATCGCATAAATTAAAATTCATATTGAACTAAGTAAAAATGCCTGATTATTTACTCAAAATGCCATTTGACTTACTCAAAAGAAGCTTTTGCTTTCTCAAAAGCAGCTTTTACTTTCTCATTTTGGTGTTTTCCGCAAGCAAAAGAAGCTTTTACTTACTCAAAAGCAGCTTTTGCTTTCTCATTTTAGTGTTTTCCGCAAGCAAAAGAAGCTTTTACTTACTCAAAAGCAGCTTTTGCTTTCTCATTTTGGTGTTTTCCGCAAGCAAAAGAAGCTCTTGCTTTCTCAAAAGCAGCTTTTACTTTCTCATTTAAGTAATTCACACATTCATTTTGGTATATACATTGAGCCGAAAGCTTGCGATCGCTTCTCGGCAAATCTTAAAGGCTATTCCATTCTTCCAGGGTGATTTTATGTGATTCTAACTACTTTTTTTAGACATATCTTAGAATGTAGATGCACACAATGTAGCTATTTTTTATAAAAAATGGCCGCAGCGATCGCAACAGAGGTTACATTAATCTGTTTACCTTTTTGTAAATTCTATCCAATTTGATGATGTGGGCTGATATATCTCTGACCAAAGTTACAGCCTAATCAACTAAGTAGACGATTTATCTATAAAATCGTCAGGGTGCTAAGACAGCGTAGAGAGTGACCTACAGGATATCTTCCTCACCGTACCAGCAGCTATGCATATCGAAAAACCCGCTACCTATGAACCGGAAGCTCCATTTTTAGTGCAAGATTCCGAGAGTTTCCCAGAATCAAAAGACTTATCTCCAGAAAATTTAGAGCCTTGTCAATGCTCACAAGCCGCCTTACAAATGGCATTAATAGCCAGTGGTTTGGGGTTGTGGGATTGGAATCTCATAACCAATAAAACTTATTACGATCCCCAGTGGAAGGGAATTCTGGGGTATGGAGTAGACGAAATTGCTCATGAGCATAAATCCTTTGAGCAACTTGTACATCCACAAGATTTACCGAGAATTCGTCAGGTGTTGCACGATTATCTCCAAGGATTCACGCCTGTGTTTGAAGTTGAATTGCGAATGTTGACTAAATCCGGTGAATGGAAGTGGATTCTGACTTGTGGGAAAGTATTTCAGTGGGATGAATCCGGTAAACCACTACGGATGGCGGGGACGCACAAGGATATTAGTCACGATAAGGCGATGTCTACTCAACAATACCAACTATTTGAACAACTCCAAAAAGAAATTACTCAACGCCAATCTATCGAAGACCAAGTTAAAGAAAAATCACAGCAGCTAGAAACTACCTTTGAGGAACTTAAATATACTCAAAGGCAGTTATTGCAGAACCAGAAAATGGCTAACCTCGGTCAACTGGTGGCGGATATGGCTAACGAAATTAACAACCCCGTTAGTTTCATCTACGGCAATCTCCATCCTGCCAGTCAATACGCTGAAGATTTAATCAGAATCATTGAACTTTACCAACATTACTATCCCACACCGACACCAGTTATAGCCTTACATCTGCAACGCCTCGACCTTGGTTTCGTAAAGACAGACTTTTTAAAATTGCTATGGTCAATGCGAGCCGGATCTGAGTGTGTCAAAGAAATTGTTTTCGCCTTGCGGAATTTTTCAACCTCTGACGAAGGTCAAATGAAAAAGGTTGACTTGCATGAAGGACTTGATAGTGTTCTGAGGATTTTGCAACATCGGCTGAAAGAAAAGCCCGATCGAGCCAGGATTGAAGTAATTAAAGACTTTGGGGAATTGCCATTAATCGAGTGTTACCCTGGCGATCTAAATCAGGTATTCATGAACATCTTAACTAATGCCATTGATGCTTTAGAAGAAAGGATGAAATATGATTATTCCTTTACGCCCAAAATTTTTATTCATACAGAAATTCTAAAAAGTCATTTGTCATTAGTAAATAGTCATGAACTTTGGGTAAATGACAAACATAAAGAAAAAAAACACAGAGTTATCATTTACATTTCTGACAATGGGAAAGGCATACTTCCACAGATTCAAAGACAGATATTTGAACCATTTTTTACCACCAAACCAGTAGGTAAAGGTAAGGGATTGGGACTATCAATTAGTCGGGAAATTATAGTTGAAAGACATCAAGGTAAACTTAAGTGTAATTCTCAGCTAGGTCAAGGCACAGAGTTAGTTATTGAGATGAACACAACAGCAAGACACTATGCTGCTATTAGACAACACGCCAGCTTCTAAGTAATTAGCCTGGGGTAAGAGGTGTTAATTTTTGGAAGTCAGGCGATCGCCACATTCACAATGCAGGTCGATAAATTTGGTTTTGTCTTCTGAACGCCTAAATTACAGCACAAGCCATCAGTACACTTTCTATGACAATCACCGCGTAGGCGTAGCCCGCCGTAGGCATTGCACTAACGATCGGCGTATACTCCTGCAATGGTTGAATCCATGAAAAAGGCTTCAGCCTACCTAAACTGACAGTTAAAACAGCAGATGTAGACCATCAATGTCAAAATACTGAATCATGGGATGAAAAAGTAAAGGTGAGTAATACCCACCCGCAAACTTGCTTGGCCACTACCCAAGACAGATAAACAGCAAATTTTATCAGTCAAAATCTATGAATTTGACCTCCTCTCAAACTCGAAAGCTACCCACTCAAGCGATCGCAGCCAGAATTTTCCACTGGTGTAACATCATCAGTCTATTTATCATGCTCACCAGTGGACTACAAATTTACAATGCCAACCCTGTATTTGGTGGACGTGCGGGTTTGCACATTCCTCCGATATTTACTTTAGGAGGTTGGCTTGCAGGGGGGAGACACTGGCATTTTGCCGCAATGTGGTTATTCTCGCTGAATCTTTTATGGTATGGAATTTATGTTTTAATTACTCGGCGCTGGCGACATCGGTTTGTAGGTGCAAATGACTTCAAAGCATTACAAAAAAGTCACAATTCCAAACGCCTAATTTATGCTTGGCATCGGATTGCTTATACAGCAATTATTCCTATTTTGCTGCTGGCATTATTTACAGGAATAGGAATGTATAAACCTGCTCAATTTCCCTGGATTGTGGATTTTTTTGGCAGTTGGCAAGCATTGCGAATTGTTCACTTTGCCTCCGTGCCAATAGTTATCTTATTTGCAGTGATTCACTATCAATTAGGGCAAAAAGCTGGTGGTACTGAATTAACAGAATCAATGTTTTAGTAAATAAACTCCGATCGGAAAAGTAGGAAAGCGCAATAATCAATAACAAATGACCAATGACAAATAACAAATGACTATTTAAAAAATATGAACTTTTTTGATAAATTGAACCGTAATATCTTGCAAAATCAAAGTTTACTATTTGTAGGACTCGATCCAAATCCAGAGATGATGCCTGTGCGTTATGAATCTGAAGAACTAATCGCTGGTTTGGAGGAGTGGTTACAA
>NZ_JBALDK010000101.1:0-51497 GCF_036917455.1 Nostoc sp.
GGGGAGGCAGGGGGCGCAGGGGAAGCAGGGGAGGAAGAATCTAATTGATCATCTTCGCTCCAAAATTGAATAATTTAATTTCTGGAAGTCCCTAATTTGAAGTAGGGTGTGTTATGCCGGAGGCTAACGCACCCTGAGTTGTCAAAAGGCAAAGTAAAGAAAAATGTTCTCAAGCCCCTAAATTTATTTATGGGGATTATTTTTTTACCACTATGACTTCAGATACCCAACCCATTTTTGATACCCTGGCTGACAAAGGATCTGCCATTGACTGGAATCGTTTACTGGTCGAAATCTTAACTGCTTTCGACTGCTCTACAGGTACTATTCATACCCTAGATCGAGAAAGTCAGTTATTGCACCTAAAGGCTTACCAAGGCATTCCAGAATTCCTGTTGCCTAAAATGACGGTAATTCCCATCGGCAAAGGGATGGCCGGTGTCGCCGCCGAACGTAAGCGACCCGTACAAATTTGCAACCTGCAAACTGATGAACAAGGAGTAGTCAGACCCTCAGCAAAAGAAACCGAGGTAAAAGGCTCTATCACAGTGCCGCTTATGTTGAATGACCAATTGCATGGAACCTTGGGTATTGCCAAGTTGCTTCCCTACGAATTTACTCCCAAAGAAGAAGAGACGCTGATGAAAATTGGAGAAGCAATTAGCCGGAAAATCATCAGCTAACAGGAGTAGCTATAGCGTTTGAAGCGCACTTTTCCATAATGTACTATTACCTACCACTATTCTTTCCTTCAAAGCTATACCTATAAATTCTTTCGGTCTAAGTTTAAATATTTTTTCTGTTTGTTAAGAAAGATCCGGGCAATGAATAGTCTTAGCAAAGGGAGGGGAGTGTTTGCCTTACCCAAATATGGGGTCAGGTTCAGACTGGATTGTATGGAAGTGAGAACCGCTATAGTTGCCAAAATTGAAGCGTTTGCAACAATTGCTCATTCATGTATAAGAAACGTTTAAGTATTTCCAAGAAATGTATAAACAGTTGCTGCAAATACTTCATGCTTTGCAACAATTACTTATTCATGTATAAGAAACGTTTAAGTATTTCCAAGAAATGTATAAGCAGTTGCTGCAAATACTTCATGCTTTGCAACAATTGCTCATTCATGTATAAGAAACGTTTAAGTATTTCCAAGAAATGTATAAGCAGTTGCTGCAAATGCTTCATGCTTTGCAACAATTACTTATTCATGTATAAGAAACGTTTAAATCATTGCAGCAATCGGACGCGATCGCAGCTTGTCTTCAAATTTGAGCAGAACTTGGTTTACCGCTCACTGTAAAGACTTATCAAGTAGAGGTTACAGCATAATCATGGCATCTGCCCTTCCCGTTCTTAGGGACTTCCAGAAATTAAATTATTCAATTTTGGAGCGAAGATGATCAATTAGATTCTTCCTCCCCTGCTTCCCCTGCGCCCCCTGCCTCCCCTGCTCGCCAAAGCGATGGGATATTTTTTTAGTTGGAAGTCCCTTAGTCGAGCGTTGGGATGATTTACCTCTAAACTGAGTTGAGCAATTTTCAAAGCTTTTTGGTACAGTATTCTAGAAAATCCAGATGACGAAGATAGGCGATCGCCTTTGGCGTTGGCTGTGCCATCGCTAATTGCAACTGCCAGTTTATTGCTCAGAACCAAGAATGCACTTGCTATGATCAAACGCCTGCTTGTGGTCGAGTCTCCCGGAAAAGTCAAAAAACTCAGTCAAATTCTGGGTTCAGATTGGAAAGTTCTCGCTAGTTGTGGTCACATCCGAGAACTCAGCAATGAAGGGGACGATTCCTTGGGCTTCGTCATGGATGGCAATAATGTCCGGTGCAACTACGTCCCGCGCGACCAACGCGCGAAAGAAACAATCCAGAAACTCAAGTCTGCGGTGAGGCAAGTTGATGAAGTTGTTTTAGCAACTGACCCAGATCGGGAAGGCGAAACAATCGCTTGGCATCTGAAAGAAACGCTGGGTTTAAGGGAACCGAAACGAGTAATTTATACTGAGATTACAGCATCGGCGGTACAGAGTGCGATCGCTAATCCCAGAAAGCTAGATCAAAATTTAATCGGTGCTGGGTTGTGCCGAGATTGTCTAGATAAGTTGGTGGGTTACAAAGGTAGTCCTTTAGTTTGGGCATTAAATAACGGCGCTAAAAGTGTTGGCAGAGTCCAAAGCGCGACATTGCACTTAATTTGTCAACGAGAAAACGAAATTCTGGCTTTTGTCCCCCAAGACTACTGGAGTGTCTGGGTAGATTATGCAGAAGGATTCCGAGCTTTTTACAAAGGGACAGTCGATTCTGCAAAAGATGCAGCAGACCAAGAAACTGAAACTCACGATGACGCAAAGGTAGGTAATAGTCCAGAAACACCGGAGTCTAAGCGTGTTCTTTCCGAAGCAGAGGCTACACGTTTAGTTGAAGAAGCAAAGCGACATCCTCATCAGGTGATTCATTTTGAAGGAAAAATCGTTAACCGCCAGCCACCGCCGCCATTTACAACTTCCAGCCTTCAGCAAGCAGCCGGTTCAAAGCTGAGGTTTGCTCCTGATAAAACTATGGTTGTTGCTCAAAAGCTCTATGAGGCTGGGCTGATTACATATATGCGAACAGACTCAGTAATGCTGAGTCCAGAATTTTGTGCTAGCGCCCGTAAATGGTTAGAGCAAAACGATCCGCAGAATGTACCGCAGCAAGTCGCCAAGCATCGCAGTAGCAAATCGGCTCAAGAAGCACATGAAGCGATTCGACCAACTGATGTATTTCGTCCCTCAACTCAGTTGCGCTTAGAACTTCCTGATGATGAGTTTAATTTATATGTGATGATTTGGAAACGGTCAATTGCTTCTCAGTGTCGGGCTGCCCAATTGCGTAAAACTCTGGTGATTACTCAATCTGGTTCGCTACTGTGGTCAGCTAGAGGGCAAGTAATTGAATTTTACGGTTATGCCCGTTACTGGAACAATCTCAGTAAGGATAGTATTTTACCTTCATTACAACAAGGCCAAGCATTGAAATTGGAGAATGCTGGACATGAACAGAAGCAGACTCAGCCACCACCGCGTTATAGTGAACCCAAATTAGTGCAACTGATGGAACGTAAAGGAATTGGTCGCCCAAGTACCTATGCTCCTACTGTTGCTACTTTAAAAAAACGCAATTATGTCGAGTTGAAAAAAGACCATCTTCAACCGACAGCGTTAGGGTTAGAAGTTGATGCCTTTTTGCTCAAAGCACTACCGGATTTACTAGAGGCAGAATTCACAGCGAAAATGGAAGATGCCCTTGATGCCATTTCCGAAGGAAAGAATTCTTGGCAGCATTATTTAACTAGTTGGAATCAGAATTATTTTGTACCAGCACTTTCTAAGGCTAAAACTGTAGTCGCGAGTTCCCCAACAGGTAAAGCTAATGTGATAACTGAGCGCAAATATGAAATTTCCAGGACGCGATGTCCTGAATGCAAAAATTTCCTCGCCAAAATTCCGAGTACTAAGGTTAAAAAGAAATATTTCCTCAAATGCACCAAAGGCTGTGAAAATATCGTGCTATTTTGGAGCGACTTTAACAAAACTTGGCAGCCACCACAAACTAAAACAGTCCAGGTTGAAAATAAACAAAAGCCTCCCGTGAAAATGACGGCATATTCCTGTCCAGTATGTAAGAAACCTCTAGAAGAGTATAGTTACATTAAAGAGGGTCAGAGTAAGACAATGTTACGATGCTGTGATCCACAAGCACGTAAGGATACTAAACATAAAGATGTGGCTTATTTCAGTACACAAAAAGGGTGGTGGAGTCCTAAGTTTGGGGAGATAGGGACTTCCAACTAAAAAAATATCCCATCGCTTTGGCGAGCAGGGGAGGCAGGGGGCGCAGGGGAAGCAGGGGAGGAAGAATCTAATTGATCATCTTCGCTCCAAAATTGAATAATTTAATTTCTGGAAGTCCCATATCAAAAACTTAACTAAAGCTATCTTGCTCATTTCACTCCTAGAGAAAGAAATTTTAGTTTTACCTCATAATGCCTTTAACTACCAAGTTTGATACCGTGTTGGTTGAGTAGATTTATCAAAAACTTTTTAAGTATACCACCCAAAATACCAATAAGAGGAGTAGGCACTGTTAAGAGATATCGGCGGAAAGTTTTGACATCGAATGGCCAAACGGGTAACTCATCGGTCATAGTGTATAAAGTGCGTAGCTGCTGGATTTTTTCAGATTTTTTCTTGAAAGCTTCTGTGTCTTCAGCCAGACTACTATAAATCCCCGAATACTCTGCTCGGAACTGTCGAGCAATTTTATGTAAAGACTCTTCTTTAGCTCTTTTCATACCGCTATGTGCTGCCAGTAATGGCCCAAAAAAACATCCGATTGATAAAAAAATATACAATGGAATTACCAGATGAACAAACCAGAATCCTTTTCCGACATCTTGTGTAATCACCTGATACTCAATCACGCCAATCCAGATACCCAAAACAGCAACTAGATAGGCCGTTTTAAGCGAATAATCACTCAGACATTGAAGACCACCACAGCGATCGGGATGCAGAGGATTGATATCGAGATCCTTGTTTCCTAAAATTCGATATAAAATCCAAATATTTGTAATCAGATTAAGGACAAGTATACTACCCATATATACGACTGCAAATGTGGCGATCGTGATGGTTAGTCCTGGCAGAAAACTAGAGCTAGTCCAACTCTCTTCTAATCTAGGTCTGATGATAAAAACAATAGTGCTGAAAAAGAGAGCGCTGGCAAGTGCAGAAACCTTACGCCATTTTTGAGAATAGAGGTTAATAACAAATTGATTGATCTGAAATTTGTCAATTTCTAATACATCAGATTTTTCCAGGTCTTGAATTACTCGATCGATTGCCTGAAAACTCCATAAATAATATCCCAATGTTACTGGATTAATGAAAAGTCCTACTAACCAAGGAATCCAGTCTTTAAGCAATCCCCTCTGTCCAACTTTAGACCACAGCGTTTCACTTACCCATGCAGTAAACAAATAAAGGACAGTAGCAGTAACTGCTGCCAACAGTCCAAAAGTTAGAGGAGAAAGACGAAATTTTTCAAGTACTAGATACGCAACAGGATCGAATCGGTGAAGGTTTCGTTTGTGCGAAATATCGTTTGTCATTCTTTTTTTAACAATGAGTCAGGTAAATAACACCATACATATTTAGGGGTAAATGTGCCAATTTTGGCAAAATATAGTAATAAATCTGGTGAGCCAAAAAAGCTCACCTCATAACCTTTTAGAATTCTTAATTATCAACACGAACTGACTTTAGCCGCAAGTTCTGCGATGTTCATCTGCTCATAGTGTTCAAAGGGTTGGTGAATCCAGGGGTTGTCAGACAGATAATCAACATAATAATCGGGTGCTATAACTGAACAGGCTTTATACCAAAGAACGGCGGTGCGAATTTCCTCAATTTGGGAATCAGTATTTTGCTTGAGCCAAGGTATAGTCTGTTGGAGTGTTACCCCAGAATCTACTAAGTCATCCACTAGGAGAATGCGCGAACCTAACGTTTCGGCAGTCATTGTCAAGTGGCGGGAGAAAATTAAATTACTTCTTTCTTGCTTACCAGCGCCACTGTAAGATGAGGTTGCTAAAATTGCCAGTGGTTGCTGGTATATTCGGGAAAGAATATCTCCTACTCGTAGTCCTCCTCTAGCAAGACAGATAATTTGGTTGAATTCCCAACCGGATTGATAAATCTGGATAGCCAGTTGTTCAATTTTTTGGTGATAATCTGACCAAGAAACATAAAGGTCTGGCATAAGTCTAACGGGAGTGGTAGATAGCTAGTATTGAAGGCGCGCAGATTTTTTATTTTAGTATGAGTGCAAAGTTTTATGAATGATTCTGCTGCTGATGGCGATGCCCAACGAGATATTCTCAGTGAAAAACTCGACTTGAAAACAAAGCTGGCTTACGGTGCAGGAGATTTAGGGCCAGCAATTACTGCAAATATCTCTGTCTTTTATCTGCTGATTTTCTTTACCAGTGTTGCTGGTATCCCTGCGGGTTTAGCTGGCACTATTTTGATGATTGGCAAAATATGGGATGGGGTTAACGATCCGCTTGTCGGGTTCCTGACTGATAAAACAAAATCTCGCCGTTGGGGCCGTCGTCTTCCCTGGATGTTTTATGGAGCAATCCCCTTTGGAATTTTCTTTTTCTTGCAGTGGATTGTACCGCGATTTAGTACAAATCAGAATAATAATATTTGGCCGCTATTCTGGTATTACGTAGCAATTGGGATTCTATCTCAGTCCTTTTACACGGTTGTGAATTTGCCTTATACGGCGATGACTCCAGAACTAACTCAAGATTACGACGAACGCACCAGCCTTAACAGCTATCGCTTTACATTTTCCATTGGTGGCAGCATTCTGTCATTGATTTTAACGGGAATTGTTTTTTCGCAGATTGTCGATCGCCAACAACGATATCTGGTTTTAGCGGCCATTTGTACTGTCATTTCGATTTTAGGATTATATTGGTGCGTTTTTGGAGTCCGCGATCGCATCCTGGCTTTTGAGGCCAAACGCATCCTAGCCGAAGAACCTGCATCTCTCCCCTTCGGCGAACAGCTAAAAATTGTCTTTAGTAACCGACCTTTTTTATTTGTTATTGGTATATATCTTTTTTCTTGGCTAGGTGTGCAGATAACAGCCAGCATTATTCCCTATTTTGTAGTCAATTATATGGGTCTTAAAGAAGAATCAGATGTGCCCATGATTCTGATTGCAGTGCAAGGAACTGCTCTGCTGATGCTATTTGTCTGGGGAACGTTGAGTAAAAAAATTGGAAAAAAAATTGTTTATTTTCTGGGAATGAGTTTGTGGATAATAGCAGCGATCGGACTATTTTTCTTACAACCTGGTCAAATCGGATTGCTATATGTGATGGCTGTTATGGCTGGTGTTGGTGTCTCCACAGCTTATCTAATTCCCTGGTCGATGATTCCAGATGTGATTGAATTAGATGAACTCCAAACCGGACAACGTAGAGAAGGCATTTTTTATGGCTTCATGGTTTTGCTACAAAAATTTGGTTTAGCTTTTGGGCTGTTTTTGGTGGGAAATGCTTTGCAAGTAGCCGGTTTCAAAGAATCTGTAGCCGGAAGTCTCCCACCCACTCAACCGGAATCAGCACTGTTTGCTATTCGCATTGCTGTTGGCCCCATACCTACAGTTTGTTTGCTTTGTGGCTTAGTTTTAACGTATTTTTACCCAATTACCCGCGAGATGCACGCAGAGATAGTGCTGAAACTCAAAGAACGGCAAGAGAAGAAGAATAATTCGTAATGGGGTAATGTCCATTACGAATTATATCATGTCCGGGTAATGACTTACGATTAAAAACCCGTTAAGCCAAGGGGAGTAGGGGAGTAGGGGAGCAGGGGAGAGTTCAAATACCAAGTTCTTTCCGGGAGCAATGCTCTAACAGTGAGATGGGTAAGCAGGGGAGGCAGGGGAGGCAGGGGAGGCAGGGGAAGAGAAAGAAATAAGTGTAGAAGCAGTCTGTTTCGGTAGTAAAAAATACTAAAAATGCCTCTTTACTCCCCCTGCTCCCCCTGCTCCCCCTGCCTCAAGAGCCTATTTCACGAGGATCTCACTTTTTCGCGTTGCTCCCGTTCTTTCCCCTCTGCCCCTCAAGCTTGTGAGAAATGCGGGATAAGTAATTTGCCGGACATGATATAACACATCAACGTGTTGAATGTGGGATATATTGTAAAAAAAATGAAACTAAATTGAGCAAAAAACTGATTTTATATATTCGATATTTTGTTAAATTAGTAATTACTAATTACGGATTCCTAAGAGATAGCTAATAGTGTGAATTACACTTAAATAGAAATTGCCTTCCCTTTCGCGGAATAGTTCAAAAGCCGAACCAGGTGTGCCAAAAAATGGTCTGAGAGTCCAGCCTAACTGACTGCCTACGAAAGCGTAAAGAAATAGCCAAAATTTTACAATTCTACCGCGCGTCTTAGTACCTTCATTCTCTTGTTCTAAAACTATATTTGTAGCTTGATATAAAGACGAAATTCCAATAAATCCGGTTAATGCAAAGATGAATACATTTAGCAGAATTAAAAATTGGTAATTATTGGTGGTAATTAAGAAAAACAGAGTTATTGGTGCAAAGCTAAATAAAAGTACACTCGTAACTGAAACAGCAGTCAATACTAATGCTAAGTGCTGGGCAAAAGTCCGCTTGGAACCAAAAATAATATTAGCAAAGAACAACGTCGGGATACAAATTAGGAGTGTAATTAAATAAAGGGCTGGGAGTTTAATGGCAGAAGACAAAGCTTGCATCCAGCTATGGTATGCACCAATGATTCCGCCATAAGCCGCGAGAAATAAGGAACTGCAAACCAGCAGAGAAATGATTTTATTTGGTAATCTTGTCCCTTGGCGAACTTCCTCTAGAAATCCTTGGCGATCGCGCAGGAATCCAATCAGCACTGCAAAGTATTTTATTCCTGAAGATTTCCGTTCAATCATATTCACCTCACATAGATATTATTCAAGTTTCATCTGAGTAATCACCGCCAGAACCATACTTCCAGGCATCGATCAAACGATGCCAATAATATTGTTGTTCATTTGGTTGATGCTTAATCCATGTTTCTAACATTGGACTCAACAAAAATAAGGCAGTATATACACCTAAATTATTGTAATGTATCATCCAATCTAATAAATTTCCCACACCTACTTGCGGAACGATCTTGGCAACTATTCCCGGATGAGATAAACCAGTTTTTAACAATGTTTGCGTTAGTGCCGAAAACTGTACTATATCCTGTAAAAATGGTTTTAGAACTGGTGTCCCCAACTGCTGCATTTCCTGAAATACTGCTGAGAGTAGTTGGTTAATCTGATCTGGGGCAATTTTTTGATTTACACTAACACTCATCGCCTTTTGAAACAACCAGGTGACAGTCAGACTTGGCTGATAGGGTTGCAGCAGTGTTAAGGCTTTTGCAGATAATTGTTCTGTTTCTAGCGCTTCGGAAATGCCATAAGTTAAACGCTTTAGGTGACGCACCATTGCCCCAAAACCACCAAAACTCAAGGGAGATTGACTACCACTGCTATCTCCTACTGGTAGAATGCGATTCCAAGGCGTTTTTAGCGGACTTTGGCGATGGGTGGGAAAGAAACCAAACAAGGCCCGTTGAAATTTCAGCTTGTTCAATTCCACTCCCTGATATTCTGGTAGGAGACGCAGGTATTCCTCAAATAAAGCTTCTAAACTCAAGCGTTGGGGATGTAGATCCATGTAAGTAAACAAGTAAGTTGTTCTACCATCCCTGGCTGGGAAGGCTTCCCAGAAGTACTGACATTGATTTTGCAAGGATGTAAATGATAATAACAAGTCGCCTGAGTTATTTTCCGCAAAACCTTGGGCGCAACTTCCCACAACTAAGCACAGTGCATCTGGTTTTTTGCCTTGGCGTGCTTGTTGGCTGATGGGTGAAAGATGTCCCATCGCGTCGATTAATAACCGAGTTTTGAATTGTTTATTTACCATCACCCCATCTTGATGAACCACTGCTTCGGTAAAGGGTGTGTTTTCTAGCAACTTTCCACCAACGGCGAGAAATCGGGTTTTCAATGTAGCTAGCAGATAAACTGGATCTACGCCGATATTCAAAACATCCTCTACCCAAACTTCTGTACCGCCATCAAAACTAACTCGCGCTGGGTTATATTGGGTGGCGATCGCACTTGATAATTCTTCCTCAGTCAGCAAGTTCAATTCCACAAATACATCTAGTTCTTTACGAGAGATATTCCACTCTTGTTCCCTCCCTCGCAAAATTCCCCGTTCCATCAACGCCACCCGCAGCCCCTTCACAGCTAAGGCGCAACCAATTAAAATGCCTAAAGTGCCACCGCAGATAAGCACATCGAAGTCTACAACGCCTAAAGGTTGTTGATTTTCTTTAACTAACTGTGGTGTGGGTGAGGTGTTTTCTCGCAGAGATGTGAGGATGCGATCGCTTTGACGCAATCCTTTTAAAACATCGTTTGGTAATTGGGAAAGAATTTCTTCGGTTAAAGACATCGGGTTTAATTCCAGCAGAGTTACTAGTATCGATCGTATCTTTGCTGGAACAGTGCTTTTATCCTAAACCGAATAATTTTGCGATCGCAGGTAAGCCTGTAAATATCCCTTTCAACACGGTGATGGCTATTTTTGCAGTCTTTTACCTAGTCTTTAATTCTTTTCAATTCAACTCCTCCCTCATCCTAGTGTATAGATATAAGCTTGTCTCAGCCGCCTTACCCTCTCTCGGCACACCTCATTTTGCACGCGATCGCCACGCCGCCAGTGTTCTAACTGAATATTATCAACGTAGAACCTCACAGAAAATTGCATACCAGAACCTTGGATATCGGTTAACTGAACTTGTGGCTCTTTCCAGGCAACATTAGATTCTTTAAAACTGTCATTTAGCCATTCGACAACTTTTAAAGAGTAGTCATCTAATCTTGTTTCATCTGATTTTTTGTCCTATATTTTATACCTACCTCACTTACGAATTGCTGTATCATTTGATAATATACCAAATACCGTCATTATTTTGACGTAAAACCTGGTATTTTTGCTCAACAAATTCCAGCATTTTGGGGAAATTTTCTTTGATAATAGCTTGTGGTTCATAATCAATAAAGATATAAGGAGGTTTTGATGAATCTAACTGCTCTATAAGTCTTGGCCATTGTTCAGGCAAAAAATATTCAAGTGCCCAACCACGTAGGGTTGTGGCTTGAATCCGACCAGATAAGTAGTAAATAGATGGATCTCCAGCTACATAAATATCACCAGCAAGACTTCCTGACTGGGAGATAAACTTAGCTTCTGAATGAAGAGATGGATATTTTTTTCTAAAAACAGTCTGATATTTTAATCGTGTATCTTCAGTTAAAGCAAAGTTATTGTCGATTAGGGTAACAGTCTTTTTAATCAGAGTCGATGATAAAGGTAATAACAATAAAAATATAAGCAACATTGTCGGGATTAAAGACCTTAATTCTTTTAAAGACTCCCATAATATATCTAATCCTTTAGTTGCTAAAATCCCTATGGGTACAAACAATAGTAAATAATGGTATTCCCACAATGCTGTTCGTTGTAGAATAATAACACCAAAACCAAAAATACACCAAACAACAAGTAACAAAGTCAATATATTCTTAGACTTGTGCAAGGATACATATACTGCAACAGCAGCCATTAAAACTAAAGGGTAAAAATTCTGCAAAAACCATTTTATTCCTGAAATCAACTCAAGTTCATGGAATTCGGCATTAGCAACAATAAGCGGTGGATAGATAAAAAATGTTTCATATACTATTGAAAAACTATTAACCCAGACAAAGTAGCTGCAAACAACTAAAAGAGGAAATATTATTCCTATAAAAACTGGTAAGCAAGTCTCTATAAAGATTTTTTTAATCCTCTGTCGTTGAATTAACAAAGAATACATAAATATAGTCAGCCAAAATGAAAGTAAGACAAGCAGAAGGAGGAGTTTAAATAGGAGGACAATTCCCCCAATCAATCCTGACATTAAAAGTAGAAAAAATCTTTGTTTACCTTCATTTTTAAAACACTTAAATGTTAGCCACAGACAAAGGAATAAAGGAAAGCCAACTAGTGCTTCTACTTGAGTAAGCTGCCAAGCACCTGAAACAGTATAGTAAACACCAACTGTTAACAAAGGTACTAGACTTGCAATTATTTGATGTCGAAAATAGCTTTTTAGAGTTAGCTGCAATATTATCGAAAAAAATAACATGTAAATAAGTTCAAAGGCATGGATGCCAATCTCATCAAAACCAAACAAAGTACCTGCTAAAAAATAAAAGTAGAAAATTCCCGGCTGCTTAATATCCCAAAAATCACGATACAGTACCTTTCCTTGTTGCATTTCCCAAGCACCTAGCCTAAAAAATGCTTGATCTCCGTCAAACGGAAAAGGTAAATGTACAAGACCAATTATGACAATAATAATCAAGATTATAAAGTCAATTTTATTTAATTTAGCAATATGAATCATGAAATTATTAATTTAAATCTAAGTGAATATATTGCAGTATTTAACATCCTAACAAGATAACAACAGCTATATAGCTTTTTCATCAATTATGATGTCGAAAAGCTCTAATAGCAAATAGCTATGAGTCTTTTGGTACTTAATTTTGTTCTTAACTTTGCTATGTTCTATCACACCTTTTAGACTTTGCAAAGGCTTGCGGTGTAATCGAAACTATATCTTTATATATTGCTTTAATAAATAGGTGGGTGCGAAAAAACTCAACTATGTAAAGATAGATAGAGCGGTGCAAAATCTAAACCGTTACTTTGATAAATGGTGAAAGGGTGCTTACTAACATCCAAACATCAAGCAAGTAGTTCAAAGATGATTTCGCAATCGAGTTGTTTATCAGGTGGATGAAGAACAGCTATTGATTACTATTTAACTGATAGTCCATCACAATAATGTATATCGGTAAGTGTGGGTCTCAAGTATTAATGTGGATATAGACACAGCACGATAACTTGTATTATAGGAAAGACTGATGGAACGTTCAAAATTAATTGCTATTCTTACAGGTGCGATTTCAGTGATTTTAGCGATCGCTTACCTGATCTTAGTCCAACTGCTGGACTACCGGGACATGAAACCCGCCCCCATCAGCGAATTTGAGCAAGCGCCTACAATTATTTCTGTTTTTTGGCAGATTGACAAAATTACTGAAGTGTAGATGATACTTCACTGACTTGTCGAGACGCAATCAGTTGCGTCTCTGATCATTTATGTCAAAAAATAAAAACTAAAAAAACTAATGATGACTATTGATAAACCAATAGTTAATTCATAGATAAAAAATAATAGCTATTATTCATTACTCAAATAGTCGATTATATAAGAATTAATTAGAGTAAATCTCTGAAATTTCTTTAGATAATTAATTAAATTTTGACAGACATAGGAATCATATTTGATTGTTGAAAAAATACAAGCATTTGTAGGGTGTGTTAGAGGATGCTTGAAAAGTCCTCTTGTCGGTATCAAAAGTTCTAGATCCCCCTAAATCCCCCTTAAAAAGGGGGACTTTGATTCCAGTTCCCCCCTTTTTAAGGGGGGTTAGGGGGGATCTAAAAGTGTCTAAAGTCACAGTGAAAAACTTGTTCATTCAACCTCTTAGACGGAACGTCGTAACGCACCATACGTAAGATTTCAAAAATCAAAACGGTAAAGTGTTTCTAACAAAATTGTTTCCAAAGTGCTTTAATCTATTTGTAAGCATCTTCTGGGGCAAGCTTTCCAGATGTTTCTATGCTGGGAATGTTAAGTAGAGATTAATGGGATTACTTTGGGCTTTATTGAGATTTAGGTCTTGTTATTGACAAAATGACTCAAAAATTTAGCTGGCACGTTTTTAGATCCCGCACAAATTTTGTTATTTTACAACTACCCATTGCGTCACAGTTACCATTGCTCGCCAGCCCAAAAATTTACCAATAGGTTCAGCCCGTTGAATAGCAATACGAGTTAAATCGCCACCGACTCGTTCATGCCATTGAAATAAAGTTTGCTCACCCTCTACCGTCACTACATTCGCTACCAAACGCCCACCAGGACGCAATGCTTCCCAGCAAACATCAAAAAGTCCTGTTGCTGTAACACCGCCACCAATAAAAATGGCATCTGGTGCTGGCAAATCCTTCAGGACATGGGGCGCTTTTCCTTCAACGATTTGCAGATTTGGAGTGCCGAGAGTAGCGGCATTATCAGCAATATATAGTAATCTAGACGAGTTTTGCTCGATCGCGATCGCTCGACACTGAGCATTACTCCGCATCCATTCAATAGAAATTGAGCCGCAACCCGCGCCAACATCCCACAACAGTGCGCCTGGTGTGGGTGCTAAAGCTGCTAGAGTGATTGCTCTAACTTCCCGCTTCGTTAACTGTCCATCGTGGTGGTAGGCGTTATCTGGTAGTCCTGGTAATCTCGGTAAAGGGATAACCCCAGCATCAGCAATACAATCAACTGCGATCGCATTCAAAGCAGCAATTTTAGTTTCACTCCAAGATGCAGCCGTACCTGACACAATTCTTTCATGAGTGCCACCCATGCGCTCCAGCACGGTAATTTTGCTACCACCATAGCCGCGATTGGTCAAAATCTCCGCAACAACGGCGGGTGTGTCTTTCCCTTCGCTCAAAATCAACAGTCGTGCTTTTGGGTAAATGTAAGATTGGAGTAAGGAGGATGGACGACCATTCAAACTCAAAGTTTCTACCTCAGTTAAAGACCATCCCATCCTGGCACAAGCGAGACTGAAGGCTGAAGGTGCGGGGATAATCGTCATTTCAGAAACCGGAATTCGCCGCATCAAAGTTACACCAATGCCGTAACACATAGGATCGCCGCTTGCAAGTACGCAAATTGACTCACCCCGACGCTGAATGATTTCGTTTACAGAGGCGCTAATTGGTGATGTCCAGACTATTTTTTCACGTCGATCGTCTGTAGGCAGCATTGCCAAATGGCGATCGCCTCCGACAATTACTTTAGCTTGAGTGATTAGGGAAAGAGCGATCGCGCTTAACCCTTGTAATCCATCTTCCCCAATGCCGACGATAGAAAGCCATTTATCTGTCATGCTAATTCATGATTAATTTTTTCGGCAATTACAAACAAGTAATCTGCGTGATTGTTTTCATATTTATTGACAATATCTGTGATGCGTCCTGTATTAATATCTGCTGCTAGTTTTTGACATCCTGCGGTGATTTCTTCTGGCGAAGCTAGCAAAGTAAATGTAGAAATTCCAGAGCGAATATTTTCATCTAAATATATTTTAGGATGATATTTACCACTATATAAAATAAGTCTTGTAAATTTTTTGAAATAGAATAATGTTCGATATTTACTGAATTAAAACCTGCCTCGTTTAGAGCATATATGACCTTTTCTAAACTTGGCATTTGTTCAGCAGATTTATGTATAGCCTCTGGAAAATATTCGATTAACCAATATTTACTCATTTGCTCTGGTGTGGAAGTAAATAATACAAAACGACCAGCCGCCAAGACACGATTAATCTCCCTAAAAGCAGGAGTTAATGCAACAAAATGATGTATCGCTAATGTGCATAATACACCTGAAAAAGTATTATCGGCATAAGGTAAAGCTTCTACTTCCGCAACTTGCCAAGCTATAATATTACTCTTCTTTGTAGCAGCATCAATCATCTTTTTTGACTGGTCTACTCCATACCAAACACCAGTTTTTGCTAAAGCTAGTGTGTAATTTCCAGTGCCACATCCCACATCAAGATATGAAGAATCTGATTTTACCTGAAGGTGAACAGCTAATCGAGCAGCAATTTCAGGATCGGCACGACGAGTCAAATCATAGCTTTTGCCAATTTGCTCATAAATAGCCATTTATTAAATTTCTCACAATTTTTTTAAATACAGTAACTAGTAAATACTAGTTACTGATAGCTAATATTGATATAGTATTCTTGTCAAGAGATGAAATTAATCTACGATCGCTATTAAACCAGCGCTGCTGTTGCTTTCACCCCAAAAATCTCCTCAATCACATCTTCCACCACTTTATCTGGGGTAGAAGCACCAGAAGTAATTCCCACGACAATTTCACCATCTGGCAACCAGTTTTCTGTTGTTATTAACTGTCCATTTAATTGTCGATGTTCTATAGAATCTCCTGATTTCATTCGTTCAACAGTATCAATGTGATAAGAAGGAATTCCTCGCTCAAAAGCAATTTGTTGCAATTGAGTAGTATTGGATGAATTAAACCCACCAATTACTACCATTAAATTTAAATTATGTTCCACTAATTCCAACATAGCATCTTGCCGTTCTTGGGTGGCATCACAGATGGTATTGAAGCTTTGGAAATGCTGAGTTAACTCGGTGGGGCCATATTTCTGCAACATAGTCCGCTCAAAAAGTTTCCCTATTTGCTCAGTTTCGCCTTTAAGCATTGTAGTTTGGTTAGCGATGCCAACTCTTTCTAAATCGCGATCGGGGTCAAATCCTGCTGAACAGGCTTTGGCAAATTTTGTCAGAAATTCTTCACGGCTGCCACCATTAAGAATATAGTCAGCAACATAATTTGCTTCTTGCAAATTCAACACAATTAAATACTTGCCAGCAAAGGAACTAGTAGCAACTGTTTCTTCGTGCTTATATTTACCGTGAATTATTGATGTATAATCGATTTTTTTGTGCTTTTCTACTGTATTCCAAACTTTAGATACCCAAGGACAAGTTGTATCAACAATTTTGCAGCCTTTATCGTGAAGGATCTGCATTTCTTGAACGCTAGCCCCAAAAGCAGGTAATATTACTACATCCCCGGTGCCAACAACAGAAAAGTCTTTATTCTTTCCTTCAATGGGGATGAATTCAACTTCCATCTCCTGCATTCGCCGATTCACAGAAGGGTTGTGGATAATCTCGTTAGTAATCCAGATGTGTTCTGTGGGGAAGTGCTGACGAGTTTCGTAGGCCATAGCCACAGCCCGTTCTACACCCCAGCAAAAGCCAAAGGCTTGTGCTAATCGGATTGTTACATCACCCCGTTGCAAGATGTAATTGCGATCGCGAATTTCCTGAATCAAGTTACTCTGATATTCAGATTGCAACTGGGTAGCAACTTCCGCTTGATGACCAAAGCCCTTGCGATTGTAATTTTCTGAATGTTGCAGGCTGCGCTTAAAAGCTTTTGTATCCATTAGATTTGTCTACTTCAACCACTATTTTTTATTTTCTCGCGCCAAGCCGCGATTTATACAGAGTTGTATTCAAAGATATTACTTCTTTTTGTCCTTTAACCTTTTTCCCTTGAAGGAGGCTGAGACTGGGATTTTAATTCGATTTCGCCATAAATCTGCAATGCAGAACGCCAAACTATATAACCTTCAGGGCTTAAATGTAAGCCATCAGTAGTAAATTCACGGCGGAGATTTCCTTGTTTGTTGGTAAACAGGGGATATAAATCGAGATATTTGACACCTTTTTTAGTAGAAATACTTTGCAGTTGCTGATTCAACCCCTGAATACGGCTATTGGCAACAGCTAACAGTTTATCTCGTCCTTTCCAGGTTGCTTCCTCTGCTGCATGTGGCAAAATCGATTGCACAACAATTTGCGCTGTGGGATGTGTCTTTCGGAGGTAATTGATAATTTGCCGTTGATTATCTAAAATTTCCCCATCGCTTATCCCCCGAATTAGGTCATTAATGCCAATCATCACAAAAATGACCTCTGGCTGGGTGCGGTCAAATATTTTCAATCTTTTCAAGAGTCCATTGCTGGTTTCGCCAGAAATCCCTTGATTGAGCCAATTTTTACCTTCGGGTAATAACTCAGAGGGAAACCATAAACTCAGAGAATCTCCCGCCAGGATAGTTAAATGCGGAGTCTGTTGGTCAGCTGCTACCTTGGCTTCTTGCTGGAGGATATCTACCCACTCTTGGTAAGTGAGTTGGTGACGGCGGCCCAAATCAGGTGTAGCAATTTGGGTTGAGTTGTTCAAGCTGATTGGTTCTGGGGATGTTACTATCCCAAAAAGAGCGGCCAATCTCTGCTGTTGCCAGATTAGCAGAATGACCGCCAACATTAGGATGCCGTTGGTTAACAGCGAGAAAAATGCCCAGATAGGAAAGGTTTTAAAAGAAGTAGACACGACTAGCGAAATTTACCAATTATTTGAATCAAATTTTAACGCTAGCGATCGCAAATCAGCCCAATTTTGGATTTTGGATTTTGGATTTTTCTTTCAATCCAAAATCCAAAATTAAATAACTCAGCACTCCTAACCCGCATTTCTCACAAGCTTCAGGGGGCGGAGGGGCGGAGGGGCAGAGGGGCAGAGGGGCGGAGGGGCGGAGGGGCAGAGGGGCGGAGGGGCAGAGGGGAAAGAACTTGGTATTTGAACTCTCCTCTGCTCCCCTGCCTCCCCTGCCTCCCCCGCTCCCCTACTCCCCTACTCCCCTACTCCCCTGCACAAGGTTTTGAGAAATGTGGTGAGAAATCCGGGCTAAATGGGACGATCGCCAAATTCGGAGTTGTAACCTTCTTCGCCGTGTTCGTTGATATCCAAACCTTGCAATTCAGCTTCCTCTTTGACACGCAGTCCGACTGTAGCATCGATAACCTTGAGAATAATCCACGTCCCAACACCTGCGATTAGATAGGCAACGGCAATTGCTATTAGTTCAACTCCCAATTCACCCAAATTACCACGCAGTACTCCGTCTTTACCTCCACCATTAACTTGAGTCGTGGCAAAGATGGCTGTTAAAATTGCCCCCACTGTACCACCTACACCATGCACGGGATAGGTATCTAAAGCATCATCAATTTGCAGCTTATGCTTGAAACTCACAGCATAGAAGCAAACAAAAGCGGTGATGAAACCAACTAAAATCGCTGATAGCGGTGTGACAAATCCAGCGGCGGGGGTGATGCCGACTAAACCAGCAACGGCTCCTGTAGCCGCTCCCACAGCTGTTGGTTTACCCCGTAAAACTGCTTCCAAAATTAGCCACATTAAAGCTGCCGCCGCCGCCGCCGTATTGGTGGCAACAAAGGCTGTTGTTGCTAAATTTGTTGTTATGTTCCCAGAAGTTCCACTGGCAACAGATAAGGCACTCCCAGCGTTGAAACCGAACCAACCAAACCAGAGTAAGCCAGCACCCAGCAAAATGAAAGGAACGTTGTGCGGGGGGCTAAGGCGATCGGGATGGGTTTTCCGAGGGCCAAGGACGATCGCTGCTACCAAGGCTGAAACGCCAGAACTAATATGAACTACTGTGCCACCTGCAAAGTCGAGGGCACCTAATCCACCGTACAAACCCAAGAATCCACCTTTCGCCCATACCATGTGGGCTAGGGGGGCGTAAACAAAGGTTGACCACAGCAACACAAACAGCGAATAGGCGCGGAAACTCATCCGCTCAACGAGCGCCCCAGAAATTAAGGCTGGGGTGATAATGGCAAACATCGCTTGATAAATCGTGAATGCCTGGTGGGGAATCGTTCCGGCATAAGAGACGACATCAGCATATTTGGGGTCTGTGGCTTTGAGCGCATCTTCATAAGGCAGATGCGGTAAGTAGCCTTGAGTCTCTAAACCGACACCGTTCAACCCAAACCATTGCAATCCACCGATAAACGGCAACCCTGGCGCAAAAGAAAGACTATAACCCCAGAGAATCCAGGTAACTCCCACGATCGCCATCAACACAAAGCTCATCATCAATGTGTTTAGAATATTGCGCGATCGCACAAATCCACCATAGAAAAACGCTAATCCTGGTGTCATTAACAGCACAAGCGCTGCTGAAATCAGCATAAATGCCGTATCTCCAGTATCAGCAGCAGGCACAGCAGCTGGTGTTTGGGCAAAAGCATTGCCCATCAGCGGCCCTCCCAAAAAGAGTAGGGTGATAATCCCAATCATCACAACTTTTTTCAACACTTCTTTTTCTTCCTAAACACCAATAATTTGTATACTTAACTACATTTGATTACTTTTGTCTGCACATTTTTGTCTTTAAAGTTACTTAAGTGGATTTTTCTGGAAATGTTAACAAAAATATAATCCTGATTATTAAGTAGGTCGGCGCAATTAAAGCTAACTGGCAAAGTCTCTCATTTGTCATTGGTCATTAGTAAGGGCTTTAAGCCTGTTTATGTTTCGTAACATTCTTGGGGCTTTTCGCGCTAACTTACTTAGTTGCCAAGATTGAAATCAGGGTATGGTGATGCAAGTTACATCTTTTTTTTTGAAGAATAGCATTTTCTTGAACCGCCACAAAATTACCAATTTTTAGTTACCTACTGTTACAAACTAAGATACTTGTGAGATTTTACAATATTTATGAATTCTCTGAGAATTTGCGTAAATATGTTGTGAATTATCTTTATATCCTCTGTAGAAGCGCATCCATACGGGTATAACTGTTTACTAGCAATTAGATGCTTAAAAAAACTTTGTGATTTGGCGTGAGGTTATTGTCTGTTTAAAAGGGAATAATATAAAAGTTATTGGTCGAAAATAATCTAGTATTTTTACTCAATTTCTGGGTGCAAACATGATAATGAAAACACCTACCAAAGCTAAACAAGCTCCTATTAGCTCGTAGCGGTCTGGAGTTATCCCGTCTACCTTCCAACCCCAAAGCATTGCCATTACAATAAACACACCGCCGTAAGCCGCATACACTCTGCCAAAATTTGCCAATTGGAAAGTTGCAATCACCCCATAGAAAGCTAAAGCCATTCCCCCCAATATGCCCCACCAAAATGGCTTGTCTTCGCGTAACCACAACCAGATTAGGTAGCCACCCCCAATTTCAAATAAACCAGCCCAGAAAAAATACAGCAGAGACTTAATCATTACGATCGATTTTTTAATAAGGTCGAACTCAGTAAAATTACGCTAACGCTTTTAACTAAACTATTGTCATTAATTAAAGTAAGTTTGTTGAACAAATTGGTTACTGGGGACTGGGGACTGGGGATTAGGGACTGGGGACTAGGTACTAAGGAATGGGGAGTAACAAGATAAGGACTTCTTTTTTAATAATTTCCCCTAACCCCCAATCTCAGTCCCTAATCGCCATTCCCTAATCCCCCAGAATGTAGATAAGGCTTAAGGATGAAAGCACCATTACCTGATAACGAAGCACAGAGAATCGAGACGCTGTTGGAGTATAAGATTCTCGATACACCGCCTGAAGCCGCTTTTGACGACCTCACCCGTTTAGCATCGTATATTTGTCAGACTCCTATTGCCTTAATTAGCTTAATTGATACAAATCGCCAGTGGTTCAAGTCAAAAGTCGGCTTGGATGCTCTAGAAACAGATCGAGATTTGGCATTCTGTGCCCATGCTATTCTACAGCCTGATGTTTTTGTTGTGCCTGATGCAACAGATGACAAACGGTTCGCCACCAACCCACTAGTAACATCTGACCCAAAAATTCGCTTTTATGCTGGCGTACCTCTGATTAATCCAGAGGGATATACGTTCGGAACCCTGTGTGTAATTGACTACGTACCACGCGAACTTACCCCAGATCAGATAGAGGCATTACGAACATTAGGTCGTCAAGTCATCAAGCAAATGGAATTACGCCGAAATTTGGCAAGTTTGGTATTTGTGACTAAAAAAAGCAAGCAGGCACAGAAGGTAAGTAAACAATTTTTTAAAAAGATTGCGGCAGGTTTTGGTCTAGCATCAGTAATTTTAGTTTTGATTGGTGTAGTTTCCTATCAAAATACAAGAGTATCTATTAATAATCGCAATATAGTAAAAAATACTTATAAAAAAATCAATACCCTAGAAGAACTACTGTCTCAGATCAAGAATGCGGAGACTGAGCAACATAGTTATATTCTCACTGGCAAAGAAAATTATCTAAAACCTCATCAAGAAGCAGTTGCCAACATCGATCGAGAAATTGCCAAACTAAAAAATTTATCTAAAGATCAACCAAACCAAGAAAAGCAGATTGCAACCCTTGAATCCCTGATTACAGCTAAACTTACTGAACTAAAACAGACTATTTACTTACGCCAAAACAAGGGATTAGAGGCAGCGTTGCAGGTACTACTGACAAATAAAAGTCAAAATCTCATGGATGATATCCGCAAGGTGAGCAATGAGATAGAGAATGAGGAAAGGGGGCGGCATCAGCAACTGTCACAAGCAGCAAAAGCTTGGACTCGCAAAACAACTGTGACAATTGCGATCGCTATTTGCCTAAGTTTTATCATTCTTGCTGTAGTCTACTACTTTATCTATCGTGAGGTAACAGAGCGCAAAAGGACAGAAGAAACCTTAAATCAGGAACGCAATTTTATCTCAGCAGTCCTTGATACAGCTAGCGCGTTGGTAATAGTTCTCGATTCTCAAGGGCAAATAGTTCGTTTTAATCAAGCTTGCGAGCAAATAACAGGTTACTCCTTCGATGAGGTGAGGGGTAGGTGTTTCTGGAACTTGTTCTTACTTCCTGAAGAAGTAGAGTCAGTTAAAGCAGTTTTTGAAGAATTGCTAACCGATAGAGGCTTGTTGGAGAACGAAAACTATTGGGTCATGAAGGATGGTAGTCGCCGACTAATTGCCTGGTCGAATACCTTCTTAAAAGACTATGAAGGGTCAGTGGAATACATCGTTGGTACTGGCACTGACATCACCGATCGCAAACGATCGCAACAGCATCTAATTGCACAATATGCTGCAACCCGCGTTTTGGCGGAGTCCACGACCATCGGCGAGGCTACCCCCCAAATCTTACAAGGGATCTGTGAGAGTTTGGGATGGGATTTAGGGGAAATTTGGATGGTGGATGGGCAAGCAAATGTGCTGCGTCTTTTGGACATTTGGCATAAAGCCTCTCTTGATGTGCAAGAATTTACAGCACTGAAGCGTCAAACCAACTTTATAAAAGGAGTTGGACTACCTGGGCGTGTCTGGGCTAATTCTGAACCTGTTTGGCTTACTGATATCGTCAAGGATCTGAATTTCCCTCACTTCCAAATCGCCAATCAAATAGGATTACACGCCGCTTTCGGTTTTCCGATCCGCAGTGGTAACAAAGTCCTCGGTGTGATTACCTGCTTCAATCGTGAAATCCAACCACCCGATCTAGATTTGGCCAAAACGATGAATTCCATCGGTGAGCAAGTAGGGCAGTTTATTCAAAGGAAACAGGCTGAAGAGGAATTGCAACGCCAAAACTTGCGATCGCAACTATTCACCGAAATCACCCTCAAGATTCGCAAATCTTTGCAAATCGAAGAAATTCTCCAAATCACTGTCGAGGAGGTACAAAAGATTCTCCAGACTGACCGAGTTTTGATCTATCAGCTTTTACCAGATGAATCGGCAACCACGGTCACGGAAGCAGTAGTTTCTGGCTTACCGACAATCAAAGAGCAAAACATCTCTGGCCCATACTTTAGAGCAGAATATCTCCAGCAGTACTATCTACAGCAGTACCGTCAAGGACGGGTTTTCGGGCTGGCTGAATTGGATCTACTGGAACTCCAACAAAGCAATCTGGAATTATTACAACAGTTTGGAGTCAAAGTCAATTTGGTTGTACCCATACTTGTTAAAGACGAACTTCGCGGTTTGCTCATAGTCCATCAGTGTGATGATTCCCACCAATGGTCTAGTTTTGAAACCGATCTTTTGCGGCAAATAGCCGACCAAGTAGGTATTGCCTTAGCTCAAGCCCAACTATTAGCAGCAGAAACTCGTCAGCGACAAGAACTTGAAATTGCCCGTCGCCAAGCTGAATTAGCTTCTCAGACGAAAAGTGCCTTTTTAGCAAATATAAGTCATGAAATTCGCACTCCGATGAATGCTGTTTTGGGAATGACCAGTTTGGTCTTAGATACTCCCTTAGACCCAGAACAGCGAGAATTTATTGAAATAATTCGGATTAGTGGAGACGCTCTTTTAAGTTTAATCAACGAGATTTTGGATCTTTCCAAACTTGAAGTTGGAGAGATGGCTCTGGAAACTCTAGATTTTGACCTATCCACTTGTGTTGAAGAACTGTTAGATTTATTGGCTCCTTCAGCCCATAATAAAGGATTGGAAATTGCCGCACTGATCGATCGCAATGTCCCCATCCACCTCAAAGGGGATGCTGGTAGACTGCGGCAAATTCTGATGAACTTGATGAGCAACGCTATTAAGTTCACCAGCACTGGTGAAGTTTTTGTGGAAGCAAAATTATCTTCCCTTTCCTCGACTACAGCCACGATTCATTTTGCCATCACAGATACAGGTCTTGGTATTAACCCTGAAGACCAACGCAAACTATTTACGCCATTTACTCAAGTGGATGCTTCTACCACTCGCAAGTATGGTGGTACTGGTTTAGGATTAGCCATCTGTAAACAACTGGTGACTTTAATGGGAGGAGTAATTGGGGTAGAAAGTCAGATGGGGAAAGGATCTAAGTTTTGGTTTGAAGTTCCTTTTGCCAAGCAACTTGACCCTGTTTTACCAAAATACGAAGGCGGACTTTTGAACAATCGTCGCTTGTTAGTGGTAGATAGCAATGCTACTAATTGCAAAATTGTTTACCATCAAGCTACTAGGTGGGGAATGCAGGTAGATCGAGCTGACAGTATTCCTGCTGCCCTGAAAGCTATTCAGGAAGCTTGTGAGCAGAGGAATTCCTATGATGTAGTCTTGGTTGATATGGAGGTGCCTCAAACAAATGGCATGACTTTAGAAGAACAAATTAAAGCCAATTCTGCAATTGCTGACATACCTTTGATTGTTCTCACCTCTATTAATCAACGCGCTCAAGTGCAACGGGCGCTGAAAGTAGGATTTGCTGCTTATTTAGTCAAACCCCTTAAGCCATCTCGACTTCTCGATACTATTATGACTATTCTAAAAACTCAGCCGGAAGCAGAACAAGGGGCTAGAGACTTAAGGTTAGAGGCTACTAAAGAAATTCCAAGTACAGAAACTTCTAGCATTCTTAATTCTTCCGTTAATGCCTCTGCTAAATCTAAGTTAAGAATTCTCTTAGCTGAAGATAATTTGGTGAATCAAAAAGTAGCCTTAAAGCAACTCCAGAGTTTAGGCTACAAAGCCGATGTCGTTGCCAATGGCAAGGAAGTCTTGGAGTTATTAGAAAAAATTCCTTACGATTTGATTCTAATGGATTGCCAAATGCCAATTCTTGATGGTTTAGAAACTACAAAAGAAATTCATCGTTGGCAAGAGGATATTTTTGCTTTGCGTCGTCGTCCTGTGGTAATCGCAATGACGGCTAATGCAATGAAAGAAGATGAAGAAATGTGTCTCAATGCAGGAATGGATGACTATCTGAGTAAGCCAGTATTTAAAGAAAAATTAGCTGCGACTCTAGAGCATTGGACAGGCGTGATCAGCTCGCAACAAGAGCCAGTTGTGTATGAACAGAAAGTTACCAGCACAAATAACAGCACAGTTGACCTAGAAATTGATTGGGAACACTTGCATCGAATATCGGGAAATGACGCAGAATTTGAATTAAGCCTATTGCAAGTATGCGTTAAAGATATTAAACCCCGTTTAGAGATGATTAAAGCAGCGATCGCGGCTAATGACTTTGGACAAATTGTGCGAGAAACTCATCATCTCAAAGGTGCAAGTATCAACATTGGAGCCACAGCTATGTATCTAGCAGCTGACAAACTAGAAAAATTAGCTTATCATCAACAGCTTAGAGATGCTACTAAGTTAATTTTAGAGTTAAAAGAATTTGTCAACTCCATTGAAGATTTTTTAACAAGAAGTAATTCAGGAGCTAGGGGTCAATAGTTTTGTTTTGCATGAAGCAGGAGATAAGCTGTTGTGTTTTTAATTTGCACATTGAGACAGCAGGGGGGCAGAGGGGCAGGGGAGCAGAGGAGAGGGTTTACAGGTTTTACCTAAAAGATTATGAGGCAACTTGTAGGTGCGACAGCTTATAAACTTTTTATGTATATATTTTATACTTAGCTTATTTAGGAACTACTGTTAAGATGCAAAAATTGCCTTGATGTATACGTACCAGAATAATATTATACAAAAATTTACAAGATTTTCGTAAAAAAATCTGCATATAATCTTCCAATATCTCCAGCAACATTAGACGACAGGTTTGCTGATATAGTAACTGATACCGTCGGTACTTGACGATTTATCATTATTCAAGAGGTCTTATGAAACGCTTAATCTACATCATTCCTGTTGCTGCAATTAGTTTACTGACATTGGTTGGATGCAACAGCGATCAAAAATCTACTACCCAGACTCCTGCAACCACTGAAACAACTGCGGCGACAACAGTATCAAAAACTCCTGTTGCTACACAGGGAGGTTTTGATACTTTGGTCGGTGTAGTTTCAAATACAAAAACTGCGGTTCAAGCCGGAAAATTTGACACAGCTCAACAGGAATTTAATAAGTTTGAAAACGCTTGGTCTAAGGTTGAGGATGGTGTCAAAACTAAATCTTCAAAAACCTATAATGTAATCGAAGATACTGCGACCCAGGTGAAGGGTTCGCTGAAAGCTAAAGATAAAGCGAAATCTCTTAAAGGGTTACAAACGCTTAACACAAATATCGCCACTGTTTCTAAGTAAGAAGTGAGAACCACAAATTAGCAGATTTTTCCCCGAAAATAGGCGATAATCCGACTCTTTTAATGGATGTCTGAGATAGCCACCCACCGATTTAGTCATTAGTCAAAAGTCATTGGTACTAATGACTTTTGACTAACAATACAATGACTTTGATTTCTCCAGGAGATTTTGGATAATGCGTTCATTTCGCAAATACCACCGGACTCTAGCGATTATTTTGGCTTTACCGCTTGCTGTAACATTGTTAACTGGTATTGCAGTTACGCTAGTAGGTGAATGGTCAGCTAACCTTGGAGTTCCTCGTAGTCTACTGCTTTCGATTCATCGTGGTGAAATCTTCGGTTTAGAGGGAATCTACCCGATTTTGAACGGACTAGGGCTATTGGGGTTGTTGGTTACTGGATTAAGTATGACTAGTTTGTTTGGTAGGAAAAAGCCAAAATCTGGAAATAATTAGTCAAGAGCGATCGCAATCTTTTAAAGTATAAAAACAAGTAAGTTACCCTGCGATCGCAAAGAATCCCAAAGGAAAAATCAATAAACTTCTTACAGAAATTGGGAAAAGGAGTAAGAAAAAACCCTTTCCCTTTAACATCCATCTCTTTCCCCCTCTTGCAAAAGCTACTTTTGCAAGAGACTCCATAAGTTGCACCCACAAGGAGCAATGAAATATTTTTTCTCCCTGCGCCCTATTCCCTCACTAAATCGACATTCCATAGAATTTGGACAGACATAACTTTTTCAATTCTTTGACAAGCTCCTGTCACATCAAGCTCTTAACTTTAAAATATTAGTCTTGGCGAAATAATTAGACATGACAAGAATCAGAAAATATTTCCCAATTCTTTACTTTTACCTTTGAAAGTCAAGTTGCAAACCAATTGCACTCATAAGTAAAGTTAGTGCCTTAATTATCAAAAATCAGAATTTCACTCTAATTTCATTTCTGAATGTCATACTAATTATGTCAGATTGAAATTTCTTTCCCTCTAAAGCAACAAGTATTTATCAAGGTTCAAATAACTATGAATAACCTATCTTACCAGTCTCTAGAAAATGAAAAACCTTTATCTACTGTTGATGCAGTGCGTACTTATCTTCACGAGATTGGACGTATACCTTTATTGACTAATGAGCAAGAGATTAATTTTGCCAAGCAAGTTCAAAAAATGATGGCTTTACTGGCTGCAAAAGAAAAATTAGCTATTCAATTAAAACGTCAACCAACACAACAAGAGTGGATTGAAAATACAAATATCGGTGAAAATTCACTGCTGCAACAGCTAGCTCAGGGACATCAAGCCAAGCAGAAAATGATTAAAGCTAACCTGCGGCTTGTAGTATCTATTGCTAAAAAGTATCAAAGACATAACCTAGATTTTCTCGACTTAATTCAAGAAGGAAGTTTAGGTTTAGAGCGAGGAGTTGAAAAATTTGACCCTACTAAAGGATATAAATTTTCAACCTATGGCTATTGGTGGATTCGTCAGGCAATTACACGAGCGATCGCCGAACAAGGACGTACTATCCGCTTGCCTATTCATATTACAGAAAAACTTAACAAAATCAAGCGTATTCAACGCGAACTAACTCAAAAATTAGGTCGTACTCCTACAGCAGTTGATATCGCTGAAGAACTATCTTTAGAGCCAAAACAAATTCGAGATTATTTACTCTTAGCACGTCAACCTGTCTCGCTAGAATTACGAGTTGGCTCAGAAAAAGATATAGAATTACAAGATATGTTGGAGGATAATGGATTGTCTCCAGAATTATACGCTGACCAAACATTTCTTCAGCAAAATCTTCAAACTTTATTGTCAAAATTAAATCCCCAACAACGAGAAATATTAACTTTACGTTTTGGTTTAACAGATGAAAATGAACTTTCTTTAGCTGAGATTGGTCAACGTATGGGTATTAGTCGAGAACGAGTGCGACAGATAGAGCAACAAGCTTTGGGTAGTCTAAGAAGACATAAGGATAAGATACACAGCTATCTATAGTAATCCGATTGGATTCCTGTTCGCGTAGCGTGGCGTAGCCATAATTATCTGTGTAGATAGGGAACAAGAACTAGGGAACTCTTAACATAAAAGAAGGATATAGATGTGTATTGAATCTTGTTCAAAAATCAAATAGGAGTTCTATAGGTATAGCAAGGGACTGAGGACTGGAGACTGGGGACTGGGGGAAAAGTCTTCTTGTGTCTAAGTTTCATCATCTGTTGATGTCCTAACCACCTTGACTTGTGCTTTAGTAATGACGCTCGTTAGCGCTAGCGTGACGTAGGCAAGACTCGCTAACGTAATTCGTAATGGGGATTTATACTCTGCGATAAAACTTACTGCTTGTTAGTTGCTCTTTAATTAAACTCGCAGAATTTGATAAATTCTGATAATCACAATCTATAAAAATAGAGATTGAACAGTCAAATCCTTCTGGGTGATGCTGAAGTTACGCTGTTCTGCTGTGGCAATGAATGAAACGATCGCTTCACACGCCACAGCAACGGCTAATATCACTAGGTTTCGCGCCAAGGGATAATCGCAAACATCATCATTAACCTCGGAAGGAACGCGATAAACGTCATTCCAAATGACTTCTGCATAATCAGGCGATAGTCCTGCATGAAGACAAGGTATGCTTAATTGGTCAGCATAATCTTTCACTGCTTGACGCGCCACGCTATTGTCAAAGACATCGACAATTAGCTGGCTGTCTTTGAGTAATTGGGTTGTATTTGCTGGTGTCAATTCTTTTGTTTTGGCATCAACTTTAGTACCAATTGCTCGATATAAATTGTTCGCCAAGATTTTCGCCTTGAACGCTCCCACATCAGAACGGTAGTAAGGCTGAGTCGAAAGGTTACGCTCCTCAATGCGATCGCGATCTATCACGGTAAGTTTATCAAAACCAGACCGAGCTAAGTTTTCTGCAATATTAGCTCCTAATGCTCCAGCGCCACAAATGGTTACAGGATAGTTTTTTAGCTTTGTCATCACAGCATTGGTGCGGTAAAGCTGTTCGTGAAAGAAAATACTCATAATAAACCGTAATTCGTAATTAATTACTCTTGTTGTTCTATGACAGCCACTAAGGATTGCAAGTCAAAATCGCGATCGCGTCCACTTAGGCAAATACCAGAACTAACAACAGTCAAATCAGTTTTAGCGATCGCACTACTATGGCGAACACCATCAGAGGTTGTCCAATCAACTGTCCAGTAGTCGCTGCGATCGTGAAATTGGTTTAATTCGCCGCCGCCCATTTGCAACGCCTTTCTCAGTCGCTTTTCATCCTGTTGGGGTTGAGTAAAGGGAGCAATGCGCCGAGTTGCTAATTCATACACTGTGCGGATTTCTGGAGTCATGCCCTTAAACTGTAATTCTTCAACAGGAATGAGTTGCTTAACGGCAGATTGCAGAGTTTCAACAATTACCGGATCGGTACGGCGATCTACTTCCTCGAACCAGCAAGACTGTCCATTCCATCGGGCAATGATTTGCTCAAAGGCGCTACCCTCGGTAACTAAGTGGACTGCGATCGGCTTAACTACCTTCAACCGTTGACGCATATCTGCTTCATTCACGGGGTATGCTAACCAAGTTTGTTTTTGCAGTTGGTGTGCTAACCGCAGCCGCATTTGGGGAAAGTGTTGCAGGTATTCTGCAATTTGGGGTAAGTCTGCCTCTTCTACAACCTACTTTTAAGTACTGGAAATACAGTACAGTTACATGACGATGTAGCTTTTCAGAATTTATTTAATCTAGTGAATTACGATGCTTCTAAAAATGAGTTTTTGAGGTTTATATCTATAGAGTTAGCATGGCTAGTGAGGTGTCTACCTTACTTTTTTATCGCAATGACTTTAAGATATTTACTTGTTAAAACAAACTTTTCACTGTTGCGTGTGAAATTTGTATACGCTTACTTGCTATTAGGTTTATTTCTCGTTGCTAACATTTATAGTAACCCAATACTTGCTGGTTTTCGGGAAGTTTTTTTGGGATATTCTCTTTTATTATACAGTATTGTTTTATCGAATTACTTGAAACCAAATAGCGTCATAAAAAATTTAGGATTATGTTCTTTTGGAATTTACTTGATACACCTATTTGCAATTAATATTATGCAAGTTTATCTGAAGAAAACTCAACCTCATTTATTAGAGGAAGTAACTGTTTTCTCTCAATTAGCATTTTCTATACCCAGTTTTCTCATGAGTTGGTTAGCTGTATTCATTCTGATGAAAAATAAAAGGATTGCTAAGTACTTATTTGGTGTTTAGCAACAAATTGAATTAGTTAATAACAAGTTCAATTTACAGATTTTCCCAAACCAGAATACATGCGTCAGCCGTCAGAATTCAGCATGAATTCTGTACGAGTGGTGGATGAATAAACGGGTTTAAAACCCCCACCAAATTTTAAATTTGGTGGTCAACAAGAAAGTGGGGGTCTGAATCCCCAAATGAATTGATTCTGACTCCTGAATTCTTCTTCAACTTTGTAAATCAATAAAAGTGAGAATAGTATGATGGAATAAGATCGGAATGCGTCATGAGTAACCATAACGCACCCTGATGTACTCTACTTATCTTCTCTCACCGGCAACGGCATATCCAGAATCTCCATCAGCAAATCCAGGCGAGAGGGGCGCGTTAGAAGTGGGACGAGATTCGGCAAGCTGTAGTAATCACCCGCAAAAGTAAACGTATCTACAGGTGCTTGCTGCTGCTTCAATTGACTCTCCACCCAATCGTAATGACCACCCACACGAACAATCACCACATTGGGCATTATCGCCAACTCCCGACAGTAATTCTTGTAGACTTCACCGAAGTAAGGAGCCGCATTTTCGCCCTCGTCTGTGACTATGATAATCTGGTCAACTACCTGCTTCTTTTTCCGCATTGCTTCCAATGCACAGCCGATGCTAGTACCACCACCAGCATTGATATGCTGAAAGGAACGCTCCCAGTCGGTCAACTCCTTGCCCTTTGCTGTAATAGCGTCAGGAATGGTGTCGAAGGCGTAGACAAACAATTCTGCCTTAGTGATACCAGAGATTAGGGCGGCGAGTTGTTTACCGATCGCGATCGCATTTTCCATTGAACCAGACTTATCCACCAATAAGGCGGTTGGACGAGCGATCGCACCACGCCGCTTTACCTGTTCGTTTGTCACCTTTTCCAGTTGAGCAACCGTGTCTGCGTCAAAATCTCCTGCGTCTGCCGCAACCTGTGCTTTGAATGCTGAGACACGTGTACTCTTAGACGCTGCTTCCAGCTTGGAATCAATCAGCTTCTTGACTTCTGGGTGATCCATTGCGCCTCTAGTTTGGAGAGACTTGAGATTGTTGATCGCTTCTTGAGGAGTCATGCTGTTGATTAACGCCACCAAGACAACAGGTGTAAGTTGCTTGATTGCACCAACTGCGATCGTATAGGGAATTTTGAACTCCACAATCAGCCGTGCCTGTTCTGCGGCATTTTCTGCCTTAGCAAGCTGCTTCAGCACATTTGCTAAGGAACCCTCTGGAGGAGTATCGCCAAACAAAATCGCATTTGCCCGTTCATTTGGCTTGATGTGCAGTGAAGCATATAAGTGCTTCATTGCTTTACGACCTCGCAAAGCAGCGCGATCGAACAGAGCCGGATTGCTCTCCCGTACCTTCAAGTAACGCCGTACCGCAGTGCGAGCGGAACGAGGCAGTTTATTCTGCTGCTGCTTCATGAAGTCTATTACACGAGCCACCTGATAGGGTGGAAACTCTTGCAACATCATAAATCCAGCATCCCGGTGTTCAATCAAATTGCTGGTTAGTAAGTGAGCTAGGAATACTTCTTTATGGTCGCGGACATCACCATGACGCTGATACCAGACTGCTAAATGTCCGTAGAAAAGGGGATCTAGTTCAACAATTAACTGGTGAATTTCTGCGACTTGCTCAAGTTTGCGGTGAGGATTTGTCAGCAAACTATTGAGCATTTCCAGACGCAGATCGCGTTCTGCGATATTCATGAGAACCTCCTTTAGGAATTTTAGATTTTGGATTTTAGATTTTGGATTGCAATCTAAAATCCAAAATTGAAGGAGGCAGATGTTGCACGCGGGGCGATAAAGTCACCGCGCAAGTTGTAGAAGCATTGAGTATAACTTTTGCAAAATTATGTAAGCTTCTGCGATCGGGGCGCGGCAACAACTGCCAGTTTTGATGTAACGTATCGAAATCGTTAATACTACTCCCTAAAAGTAGTAGCTGCGTAAGCTGCCATCATATCTGCCGCTATTGCGACAGCACTTCTTGAAAGCAGCGACCAGAACCACAAAGACAAAGGTCATTGTTACCAAGCTTTTCCTGTAGTTCTTTGTCGCCATGAACAAGGCGATCGCCACGTTTAACAGCTTTTTCAGATGGAAAGCCACGACGATGTTTGCTTAAGGGTTCAAAAGCAGAAATCGTCGAAATCTTCAGGCTCGATGTTGAAAGAATTAATCTTTTTCATCGTTCTCACCTCCATATTTAAAATTTAAATGAAATAAAATCACCTCGTGCAAGTCGAAAAAGCTGTTGGTTCACACACGGGATTTGAACCCGTAGTTGCTTGATTTCTCAAGTGCCTTACCATTCGGCTAGTATGTAAGCTTTTTCAGTTAGGGCACGAAGTGAAAATTTTAGTTTTTAGAAAGTTGATTTAAAATAAATCGAATTTCTTTCTTATTACACTGCTTTTTACTAACAGCGTAAATCGTTTGACCTCTATAAGTTGCAGCAGAATAATAAATTTTACCTTTGACAGCATCCATCACATAATGAGTTTGTACAGGCGGAATATCTTCAAAGGTAATTAAATACCAAATCTCGTTTAGCTTTTGGTATTCATGATAATTATCAATGATGAGAATATCGGTTTTTTCCTGCTTTTGCTTCTGTTTTCGAGGTACTTTTTCGACTGCACAAAGAATTCCGGTTTCAGGATGGATATAGAACTGATCGCGGTGGTTTGTATTTAGCTGCATTCCATACCCTTGGTAAGGCTTGCTATAAAAACCACCATCAATTATTTCCACATACCGTTCAACATAGTCCCATACATGATCGATAACATGCTGTCCTGCCATTGTGTTGGGATCTAATCGTTGACACAGTTGGCTGTAAACCTCATTCCAAGGCTGTCCGACTTGCGATCGCAAAAACCGACGCAAGGGGCCGAGATGGTCTGAAAGATACTTGGATTTATTTATTGGTTTAATCAGGTAAGAATTAAACAATCCATCCTGAATTGCATCCTCGGTGATTTTGTATAATCGCTTCTTAAAGCCAGTCACCTTTTTGAGGCTAATTCTCCTCCCACCGCGAGGACGTTCAATCACAATCTCGCTCAAACGATGTTCGCTCATATCTCACGTTGTTTAAATTCAGTTGTTCTAATTGAGTTGTTATTAAACATGAGTTAGCTAACATCATTGAACTCACCTCCGTATTAAGTAAAGGTTATAGACAAATACGATTTAAATAATTGGAATTCCGCGCAAGTTAGCAAAGCAGTTTTCATAGTTGCCTATACCAGTTTGGCTACGCTCCCATCAAAGGGAGCGACAGGAGTTGAACCTGCATTCCGTTGCCGGAGTGTGTGTAGACTTCACAAGTTAGGGCGCAGAATTGAGTCTTAAATCACTCCGTGCAAGTTTGAGAAGCTTTTTACAGCTTATGGCCGCTCTTACCAAATTATTGGCAGTGGGCACGGATCTTAAATCTGCAAGAGACTTAGAATACTTGACTTGCTCGATCGCTCGAATTTCGCTACCTTAGGGCCATTTTGAATGTGTATGTATGCTTCTTCTGTTAGGGCACGGATAACTAGGTACTTCAACCATAGACAGCTTCAGGGCGGACAATCAAATCGCCACTAGGACGGCGATCGATTACGTAAGCAGAAAGGCGATCGCTATTCACATCTAAATGTCGAGCAACCCGCTCCTTCACCGCCACATCATTCATCCCTGCTGCAATTCCCAACTGGGTTTTTGGCACATCAACAGAACGTCCTTCAAATCGAATATGAACCATTGCAATCACCTCTTTTTTAATTACGAATTCGTATTAGTGGATCTGATCGGGATTGAACCGATACCCTCCCTGTGAGAGTTACACTCACACCTCATGCAAGTTGAAAAAGCTGTGGTAACACCGCAGGAATTGAACCTGCACTTATCGTTAAGATACGATCGCTCTACCATTGAGCAAGTATGTAAGCTTTTTCTGTCAGGGCACAAGTGACATCTAGGAACTCTACCGTTAGGGCTACAGACCCAAGGAAAGCATAATTGCGATGCTCTCAATCTGCGAAGGAAGCGTCTACACAACTTCAACCGCAGTCAAGTTTGGTGGAGCCGTCGGGAATTGAACCCGAATCCTGCAACCGTCCGTTTGTTGGCTTCGGAGCAGTCGAACACCAATCGCGGCCCCAAAAGTGGCATCTATGCAATTGTCAAGCTTCTGAGAGATTTTAGTTTTGCCTTTTGAGGAGGCTCTTATTTTGTATACTACATTTGTAGTATACAATCGACATTATGTCAAGAGGGTACTACAAATTTCGCAGTTCAATGCGTGTCAATTAGATTAGATCCCAATACAGTCTAGTTAAAAATAATTATTAGGTTAGGTTTAACGAACGCGCACAGCATTCCGTAGGGAAGTAAAATCCAATAAATGCCTGAAAATGTTGGGTTTCGTTCCTCAAAGACCACTTGCTTCTCCCTTGGCGCTAGCCTCTCGCTTTGGGAGAAAGAGAAAAGCTGTGCGTAGCTTGCTTTTTTGTCAGGAAGTCGGGAAACTGCTTCAAAACTAAGGTTTAATCGGCACAAATTCATATTTACCAGTGCCAGGTATTTGTTGAACTTTAACTAAGAGCTACGTGAGTTTACCAAAAAATTTTTAATATTTTTACAGAATTTTATAAAGTTTAAGTAAAAATATGTATATTTAACGCTCTGCTCAGAAAGCGCACTATTAATCCTAATACAACTCAAGATTCTAATTTAATTTAGAGAGTATTCCAATGCAGAGAAAACTATTTCTAACCCACAGTCTGCTGCCGCCAATGTTGTAAAAACCACTCATACAATTCTGGGTTATTATATGTCTGCGTCCATGAATCGTGATTGGCTTCTGGATAAACTGTAAATTTTACATTCCCGTCGTGGACTTTGAGTGCAGAAACCATAATTTCTGACTCACTTAAGGGAACGACATTATCTTTGGCTCCGTGAAATGCCCACACAGGAAGATTTTTCAGCTTACCTGCTGCTTGTGGATTACCACCGCCACAAATAGGCGCGATCGCAGCAAATCGTTCTGGCTGTGCTGCTGCTAAATGCCATGTTCCATAGCCACCCATGCTTAAGCCGGTCAGGTAAACCCGATCTGGATCGACAGCACAGGATGCAATAACCTCATCTAGAAGGTTACTCAATCGCTCTATATTCCAATATTCACGGCGCGGACATTGGGGAGAAATGACAATGAAGGGAAAATCCGGCTGTTGTTCTACAACCTTGGCGATACCGTGCTTTTTGACATCATCTAAGTCAGAACCTCGCTGACCCGCACCGTGTAAAAATAGGATTGTTGGTAAAAGTGGCTGTTGTATTTGGTTGCGATCGCCATCTGGGTGCAGTCCATCTGGTAAAAATAGCAGGTAGTTATAGCTGTCAGTAGAAGTAACGTGTCGTTGTAGTGGCGGCATAACATTAAAAAACTTTGTTAGTTCAACGTATATGAACAGCTATTTTATAACTTGGTCGCTATGTTGCTTATTGTTCAGTATAAGTTTCTGCTTAAGCGTTCGTGCAACTACTCCGCAGGAGTATCGCGTTGCTAAAAAATGGATAAAGTCGAGCTTAGTATTTCTGACATCTATCATTACGTTTATATTTTCATTGTCTCATGAATAGACTAACTCGATCCAAAAAATACGGGGACGCAAACCCGGATTTCTCACCACATCTCGATTAAGCCTACGCTTGAGCATGGGAGCATGGGAGCAGGGGAGAGTTCAAATACCAAGTTCTTTCCCCTCTGCCCCTCTGCCCCTCCAGAAATGCGGGGCAAAGAAATAACTCTCCGTGTCCCCGTGTCTTTGTGTCTCTTCAATGAGTGACTACTACCAAATCCGATTTCCATTTTCGTCAACTCGTGCTTGCCGAATTACGTCGGAAATTTCTTCAGCATCTTTAACGTGGTGGAGTGCCTTCTTTTCTCCGTTAGGTTCATCCACAACGAAGTAAGTCGGGACTGTGATTCTATCACCTGTAATATCTGGTACATCATCAATAGCTTTCTGTTTAGCTTTTTCTTCAACAGATTGAGACTCATCAGCAATCTTATCTCCAGGATTTGCAGTTAAGTTTCTTTCCTTCACATTGGGTTCTTCGCTAGAATGCCAATCTTTACTCACTGGTTGATTAATTTGATTTTCTTGATTATTTTCAGTCGTCATAGCTTTTTCAGGTATTAAACAATGTATCTTTACCAATTACACTGTAGAAAATCCCAGATACAAGGTGTTCTTTCTCTAGAGAGACTTTGAGAATAGATTTGACAAGAACACTTCTTAAGTTAGATATTTTTTGTTGGCATTACTATTTAGTCCTAAATACGGTATTCTTATCACTCAACAACTTAAAAACGAAGAATGATTCTAAGAGGATGTCTAAAAAGTTTTTTTGTATACACCTAACAGTTTGAGATCCACCTAAATCCACGCCACATGCTCCACTTGGGGAAACCCCAAGACCGCAGTGGCTCCCCTTAAAAAGGGGGACTTTAAGACGGGAGCAACGCGAAAAAGTGAGATCATCGTCTAATGAGCAGGGGGAGCAGGGGGAGCAGGGGGAGTAAAGAAAATATTTAGTATAGTTTACTACTAAAAAACTAAAAAATATACTTAAATTATTTCTCTCCCCCTGCCTCCCCTGCCTCCCCTGCTTACTCACCTCACAAAATCGCATTGCTCCCCTTTAAGACTCTTATTCCCCCCTTTTTAAGGGGAGTTAGGGGTGATCAACAAATATTTGATACTTTTCAGACATCCTCTAAGCGATCGCGCCGTAAAATTATGTTAGTAGACCTTTATTGGTAAATCGGGTCATGAAAGAAAATTTTTCTACAAATGCCAAAATTCCAGCTAGTATAAAAACGCGCCGCGATTTTTTAACTTATACGCTAGGTGGTACAGCAGCATCATTAGCGATCGGATATCTATTTCCCAAAGTTAGCCAAGGTCATGAGATCAGCCTAGAAACCCTTTGCTCTCTGTATCCAAAGAATTCGCGCTGTCAAAATTATCTTCCCGGATCTCTAGCACGAGACAAAGACGGTAAAGAAATTCAGGCTAATGCATTATTGACAACCGCAAAACCTGGAATTCCGATTCTTGTAAAAGGCTTACCAGACAATAGCGTTGATTATCTGATCGTTCAAGATGGGCCAAAGATTGCTGAGTATGGTATCAATCCAACTTGTACCCATTTAGGATGTACAGTTGAGTGGGATCTTGAGAAGAATCACTTTATTTGTCCTTGTCATGGATCTCAATACGATTCTCAGGGTCGAGTCGTTCATGGCCCAGCCAAACGTTCTTTACCACTTATCACTGTAGTAGTAAAGCAAAATCAAGTTAGTCTAGTCGCTCAAAAACCTGCTGTAGATCCTCGTTAACTTACTACTATCAAATTAGATTAGACGATGCCACCATACTTTTTGAGCAGGTGTGAGCAAGTTCTAAATTATAGTTGTCGCTAAATTAACACCTAAAAGGGTCTTCACTCTTGCAATTCTTTAGACCAATGCGATCGCTCATCTGACTTTTAGCTATGGTGTTATCTGATTGCCAAATTGTTTTATGCACTAAATTTCAAATTTGTCAATTTCTAATGTCTACGACTAAAGTCAAATTTTAGAATCAAGTCCTCAGCTAAACTAGAGACTATACAAACCGTTGTTAATTACTAGTACATGCTAGCGGAGGTTTTCCTACCTTTAACGAGAATATTTTACCCCTTGTTAGTCTGGTTAATTGAGATGGTAGCTAGGATTTCCGCCGTGATGAGACTAGTTGCTATGTCTTTCGCTCTCCAAGGAAATCCAGTCAAACGGTAGAGATAACTCGTCAGCTAACATGTATGTCAAGTCAACTGATACTACAAAAGTGACCTAAAAATTCTGGCATTGTGACACTTAAGTTAGTTTCCTTGCCCATAATAATAAAAGTAAGCTTTCAGGAATTTCCCGTTGTACTCTATTAGTAAATCGTAACATATTTTTAACTATGACTACGCAAACACTATCTTCACCAGAAGTTTATCAAGGTCAGTTTGGGGAATTTACAATTACTCAGAGCGATCGCACTGGCGTAATTATCTACCGTGCTGGCTTAATGGTAGCAGCACTGAGCTTCGCCATCGGTAGCGGTTTGGTTTTGTTCAACAATAACCCGATTGTAACTGCACTTACACCTTTATATGCTTGTTTTAGTCTCGCTCTTGGTGTAAGTTTATTTACCATTCATATCTACATGGCATTACTGCATCGAATGTTGCAAATTTTTTGGGCGATCGGTACTATAACATCAGTAATTTTGGCAATCTCTAATACTGAACCTTTAGCTCTGACTGTTTACAATCAGCCTCTCACCTTATTTGGAGTTGGTTTTATTTTCGTTGCTTTGACAGGGATTTATTTTAAAGAGGCTTTTTGCTTCAATCGTTTGGAAACCAAAGTATTAACCTTAATAGTACCGCTACTGTTGTTAGGACATTTGGTGGGAATTTTACCAGTTCAGGGTGAAAGTGTTTTATTAGGAATTTGGGCAACGTTGTTTTTGGTATTTGCCTTGAGAAAGACAGTCCAAGCAATTCCTGATGATATTGGAGATAAGTCTGTATTTACTTACTTAAAAGAACAACGTTTAGCTAAGGTTTAATGCAGGCAAAAAATCGTCGGCGTCAAAAATTTCCAAAAATCAAACTAATAAAACGCCAAGAAATGTGGACACTTACGGCTCAGGGGTGGGCGATTGCGATCGCTTTGATTGCTTATTTAATATTTTTCACTATCACTCATGTACACTCATTTCTCGCCGTGACTTCCCCGATCAAATCAGCAGAAATATTAGTTGTTGAAGGATGGCTACCAGATTATGCCATCCAACAAGCTTTGACTGAATTTAAAAACGGTTCTTATCGTCTAGTAATTACCACGGGAGGCTCAATAGAAAAAGGAAATTATCTTAGCGAATACAAAAACTTTGCAGAAGTATCAGCCGCCACCTTTGAGAAACTCGGTTTAGAATCGGAGAAGGTGGTAGCTGTTCCTACACCTATGGTAATTAAGGATCGTAGTTATGCATCAGCTGCTGAGTTCGATCGCTGGCTATCTAATTCAAATTTAAAGCTACAATCAATTAATCTTTTTTCTTTGGACGTTCACACTCGTAGAAGTTGGTTGCTGTTCAGAAAACTACTTAGCCCTAAAGTCAAAGTTGGTGCGATCGCTGCTGAAACACAAGATTACGATCCAAGCAAATGGTGGGATTCTAGCCAAGGCGTGCGGACAATTATTGATGAAGGTGTCGCTTATATTTATGCGCGGTTTTTGAATTGGAAAGCCTAAAAGTAATAATTCATAGTTCATAATTTGGCTGCGTTATTAGCGAAAAATGGAAAAAGTGGAGCTATCCTCCCAGGAGTTATAGCAAGGGACTGGGGACTGGGGACTGGGTGAAAAGTCTTCTTGTGTGTAAGTTTCATCATCTGTTGATGTCCTAACCACCAAGGCTTGTGCTATACCTTTACAATTTTTCAAAATACCCTAACAAAACAGGTTCAATGATGATTTGGTTTACTGCTGATACTCATTTCGGGCATAAAAAAATCTTAGAGTACACAGAAAGACCGTTTTCTTCTGTTGAGGAGATGGATGAAGCATTAATTGAGAACTGGAACAGCAAAGTCTCTACTGATGATGAGGTGTATCATGTAGGAGATGTTGCACTATGTTCTCCTCAGAAATTACAGAAAATTCTTCAACGGCTTAACGGTAAAATATATCTGATTCGTGGCAATCACGATAAAGCAGCCGAAGCTTGTAAAGACCGTTTTGAGTGGATCAAAGATTATTACGAGTTGACAATGCCAGATTCGGAGGCATATCAAGGCAAACAATTAATTGTTCTGTTGCACTATGCTATGAGAGTTTGGCAAGCTTCTCACTATGGTACTTGTCATCTTTACGGACACTCACATGGTCAATTACCTGACGATTCCACATCTTTATCTTTTGATGTGGGGGTAGATTGCCATAATTATGCACCCATAAATTACAATGATGTTAAACGTATTTTAAAGACAAAAAACTGGACAGCTCCCCAATTGAGGGGAGATTAATTAAAGGGATTGGTTGCAAAATTTTAAACAACTTTTTCCTAGTATCCAGAAGGACATTTTTAGCTAACGCCACGACCATTTAAATAAATTAAGATGGATTGGGGCGAATGGATTATACCTCCTATTAATTCGTCAACAGTTAATTCTATTCACCCAATCATCTCTAAAATTTTTACCAATTATTTAGGATAGCTATATCACTTTTGCAGAATTTGTAATAATGCTTGTCGATAAATTTTTAGCCCCTCTGCATTCAGATGGTCGCCATCACTTGTCAAATTTTCTTTAAGAACATTATTTTCATACAAGGATGCTAGTCCTGCTGCTTCAACCGGCACTTTTTCTGTTTCAGCAACTTGATTAATCAGAACATTAATTTGTTCAACTTTAGGAAGTGGGGCTGCTAAAGTTGGATCTAAGCTGGCTGCAACTGTTGAATAAAAAGCTGGAATCAGAAAAATCTCTTTATTTCCCATTGTTCTTACAAGTGCGATCGCCTCTTGCAGATTTTTGCTAAACAACTCATCACTAATTCCATACCAAGCATCGTTTCCACCGATGGCAATAATGGCTTTTTCACATTTCACCTTGGTAGGAATTAAACTTTTAAGTTGCTCCACTAAAGAGATTGTACTCAGACCATTTAACCCAAAATTAAAAGTACCATTCCCAAGAGTATTGCCAAGTTCAGCCGAAATAGAATCGCCAAATAAGCAACCTGAGAACTGTTTATATTGGGCAGCAAATATCTGATATTGCAGTGCAATTTGCCCTAAAGGTGAAGAACTTACGTCGTCTTTCGGCGGTGCATTAGCAGAACCAGAAGATAAATTAGCCATACTGACTAACTTGGAAATTTTCGACACATCAAAGACTAGTTGATTACTAGGATAGGCTTCTAGAAAGCTGGTTATTCCTAAACCTTCTGGTGATTTGGCTCCTAAGATAATAGCAGATCGTAGCGCTTGGATACTACCTCCATCGCTACGAGCGATCGCAGAACGTGTCGGAAAGACAGTCGCTTGGGAAACAAAAGATAAAATTTGCTTGCCCCTTCCTGTGTTGATCAGCTTATCTAAAGCCGCAATATCAAGCGACATTTTCACCTGAAGAGCATTTTGAAACTTCTGTTTATCTTTAGCGCTGAAGTAACCTAAAAAAGATTTTAGATCGCCAGAAACCTTTTGTGTCTCGCCATAGTTGCGTATATCTGCTACTGGGATCGATTGCTCAAACAATCCGTACCTGACAGTAACTTTTTCGGCTGCCAAACTAGGCAACAAATCAAAACAACTATGTAGCAGCAAAAATATTAAGCACCCAGATAGGCTTATTAGAAGACGATAGAAATATTTCATCACAGAAGATCAAAAAATAATACTCAATAGTTAATAGTCAAGAGTCAAGAGTCAAAAGTCAAGGGGAATTGCGGATTAAGGATTGGGGATTGGGAATACTCAATCCAGTAGGTGTGAGGATGGAATGGTGGTAGAAGAAGGCGCATATTGGCTAGCTTGGACGCAAATTTCGGGAATTGGCCCGGTATTGCTGCGACGGATGCAACAGCATTTTGGCACACTGGCAACAGCTTGGAACGCTACCAAGGTACAGTTAGGAGAGGTGGAAGGTTTGGGTTTTCAGACACTAGAAAAAGTAGTACAACAGCGATCGCGTTTGCAGCCAGAACAACTTTTCACCAAGCACCAGCAGGAAAACCCCCATTTCTGGACACCAGCAGATGCAGATTATCCTCGTTTACTGCTGGAAACTCCCAGTCCTCCGCCGATTTTATACTATCGTGGTGAAGTCGAACTCCAAGAAAATCTCGGACAAAAACCGATGGTTGGAATTGTTGGAACACGCCAACCTTCAGAATATGGCATCCGTTGGACTCGCCAAATTAGTACAGCTTTGGCTAAAAATGGCTTTACAGTTGTTTCTGGGATGGCAGAGGGAATTGACACAGAAAGCCACATCGCCGCCATGAATGCAGGTGGACGGACGATCGCAGTTTTAGGAACTGGTGTAGATGTCATCTATCCACATAAAAATCGAGATTTGTACAAGCAAATTTTGACGGCTGGGTTAGTCGTGAGTGAGTACCCCACCAAAACCCCACCCAATCGCACGCACTTCCCCCGTCGTAACCGAATTATCGCAGGTTTAAGCCGCGCCATCCTAGTAATGGAAGCACCGATAAAATCTGGTGCTTTAATTACTGCAACCTACGCCAATGAATTTGGCAGAGATGTCTATGCATTACCTGGGAGACTGGACGATTATCCATCCCAAGGGTGCTTAAAGTTACTTAGTCAGGGAGCAACTTTCATTCTTAAGGAACTAGATGAACTGTTAACAATGCTGGGAGCAATACCACAAATTGATGGAATTGAGGCTTCCCTTGTGCGAGAACAGTTAAGTTTGCCAACTTTGTCACCAGAATTGCAAACGGTAATGGATGCGTTCGCCGCAGGCGTACCGGAGGTACTTACAAGTGAAGCTTTACCTTTCGATTTTATTGTTCAACAAACCGGCATGGCTGCTGGTTCAGTTTCCAGTGCTTTGTTACAATTGGAACTTATGGGTTTAGTTTCGCAACTGCCAGGAATGCGATATCAAAAAGTTTAGCTTTGTTAGCGATCAGATTTATGGCAATACAAAATAGAATTTGATGCGCCCTCTGTGCCTCTGTGGTTAAAAAGTCTTTTATTTAACTACAGAGACACAGAGGGCACAGAGAGAAAAAAGGAGATTTTGTAGCACAAGCCTTGGTGGTTAGGACATCAACACATGATGAAACTCTAGACATTTTTAATTATGAATTATCTTGGTGGATAATACTGGGGATTCATAACTGGAGATTGATAACCGTTTGTAGGTACAGTACTTCCCATACCGTTGGGTGCAGGACTGACAACAGGAGGCTGATAAATGTTCATGGGCACTGTGCCTGTTGTACCGTTGGGTAAAGCAGGATTCGCAACCTGGGGCTGATAACCATTTGCGGGTATAATGCTTGTCGGACTATTGGATGCGGCAGCATTCTGGCTAAATTCTTCGTAGGCAGCACGAGAAATTGAGCTAATCAATTTTTCGGCGCGAGGGTCGTTTTCGGGGCGTTGTACCATGACGGAGGCTATATAACGCTTGCCAGTTGGAACAACAATTAAACCTGTGTCTGCCAACATTGTGCCAATATCACCCGTTTTGTGGTATGCTCTTGCGCCTGTTCCCAAACCTGATGGTAGCAGAGTATTTTTCTCGGTGCGACGCAAGATATCGAGCATGAGATCGCGTGATGGCACACTGACTAAATTCCCCTGACTCACAATCGCCATCAAATTCCCTAATTCCTTGGGACTGGTGGTGTTTGTCCCTTGTAAATCTGGGAGTTGATTGCGAATTGTTGTGGTTGTCAATCCCCAACTGCGGAAACGCTGGTTTAACGCCTCTATCCCACCCAGTTTGGCAATCAGCATATTTGTCGCCGTGTTGTCGCTGATTGTAATCATTTTAGTGACGACTTCCAGAGCGGCGTACTGGGTTCCAGCCGGTTTGTATTGCAGAGTTCCTGAACCGCCAGCTATTGCATCCTGTTGCATGGTCAGCATTTCATCCAGGCGAATTTTCCCTGCGTCCACATCCTGGAAAAAGGCAATCAGAATCGGCACTTTAATTGTGCTAGCTGCCGGAAAACTGGTAGAACTATTGACATCTACATAATTACCTGTATCCAAATCTACCAAGAAAACGCCGGGTGTAAGATTTGGGTTGGTGGTAGCCAAATTTTGCACGGCATTTTTCAAAGAAGTAATTTCCTGGGATAGGTATAGGCTGGAAACTGCGCTTGGAGGAGTTTGGGCTGGTTGCGGCTGCGATCGCACATTACTATTAGATTGGGGCGCAGAAGTGGTGCTGATGCGATTCGCTGGGTCTAATACTGATAACACAGTGCCCACAATTGCACCCATCCCAACACCCACAATCAATAACCGCACAATATACAATATAGTTTTCGCCATTGGCTTTAACCGCGTCTTCCGCGATGAGCGCCTACCTGTTTTTGGCTTTTCCATCCGCACAGCTTTAACCATCACAGCACCTGGTCGGAAAGGAGGAATTTTCCCTTTCACGGTAGGTATTGGCTTGACTGCTGTTGGCATGACTAACCCCGATTTTACCCTCCGGGTAGCACCAGGCGTTGGGGGAGGACTGATGCGATTTTTTGGGCGTGCTAGCGCCGCTTCTCGTCCATTAGTCGCTTGTTGCTGGCTGTTAGCTTTAACTTTCTTTTGTGCCACTTTTTGAACTTTTTGTGGACGTTGGCGGCGATTTAAGGGTTGTCGCCGCGAGAAAGCTGTTAGTTCGTCACTTGACTCTGACACAGTTACTCCTTGTGACCGACTTGACTGTTTTCTTGCAGACTCCTGACCCAAAACTTAATCTTTAAGCAATATTAATACTCAAATTCCACTTTGCCACTAAGTAGCATTTTTGTGTTTAGTTTAAGCCATATTAAATATTTTGGGGGGATGATTGCGTATATATTAAACGAATAATTACAAGTTTTCACCATCCCTTTGGTTTTTCAAGGCCCATTCTACCTGCTGTAAAATTCCTCTTAGCATGGCTACTTCCCCACTTTTCAGGTGAGCGCGATTATATAGTTGGCGAAATTTTCCCATGCGACTAGCTGCCGTATGGGGATATACATAACCAATTTTCAGTAATAGTGATTCTAATTGCTGGTAGTATCCTTCCACAACATCTAAGGGAGCGAGTTCAGGTTGGGGTAAGGTCTGAATGTCAGGTTGCTGGACGCATTGTGACAATTCATAACAACAGATTGCTACGGCGGTGGCCAAATTTAGGGCTACATAATCTTGACTTGTGGGAATACCAACAAACCTCTGGGCATAATTTAATTCTTCATTGCTTAATCCCCGGTCTTCCCTGCCAAAAATCAGGGCTGCGGGTTTTTCTGGTTCCTCAAGTAACCAGGGTAGTGCAGTGCGGGGATTTTCTAAGGGTGTTTCTAAACTGCGAACGCGGCCAGTGGTAGCGATCGCCCGTACACATCCATGCAATGCTTCTGGTAAGGTCGCCACTAATTCCGCAGATTCGATAATTTCTTGAGCATGAACAGCCATCATCAAAGCTTCCGTCGATAGCGGATCGCATTGGGGGTTCACTAATACTAAATTATATAGCCCGAAATTTTTCATTACCCTGGCGATCGCGCCGATATTTATCGGCCCAGCTGGTTCTACCAACACAATTCTTAATCCAGCCAAGCCCATTTTTTGCCTCCTGCGATCGTACCAAATGATATTTTTAGATTAGTTTTCAGCGTTGTGGTTCTGCTGAAGAGCTTCCTTTAAATCATTTTAGCTGTGTAAGCGATCGCCTGTGTCAGGTTCGAACAGTTCCGTAGACACAAAGTGCTTGCCGCAAGGCATCGCCTACTTGTGCTAGTTGTTGAGATAGCTCCTCTGATATTTCCAGGGTGATTCTCGGCATATTTCGCTTTCCTGAAATGTGTCCTTTTCTTCATTGTAAAGGTGGTAGAACAGGCATCAAATCAATATTGCTCGCTCTGCTGTAATATCAACTTTGTAACATCACGTGATTTTACTAAACAATGCCACAGCCAGCCAAAATAAAAAGCTTCAGAAAACGTTGGTTTCCTCGGATTATCATAAGAACTTTGATTGTGCTGTTAGTGCTGGGGCTATTGTTAATGGGATTCGCCACATACACTGTACGTCAATCCTTTGCTCAAGAGAGTGGCACAATTCAACTATCTGAACTCAAAGCTGAAGTAACCGTCCAGCGCGATAAATGGGGAATTCCCCATATTTATGCTGCTAACTCTCACGATTTATTTATGGCGCAAGGTTATATCCACGCTCAAGACCGTTTTTGGCAAATGGATTTTTGGCGACATATCGGTTCTGGGCGACTCTCAGAAATGTTTGGTTCCTCTCAGGTTGACACTGATAGATATCTGCGAACAATGGGTTGGGCAAGGGTAGCACAGCAAGAAATTCAGGAACTTAATGCAGAGATGAAGGCTTACCTAGAAGCTTATGCAGATGGTGTCAATGCTTATCTGGTAGAGCATCAAGGCAGCGCTCTCAGTCTAGAATACGCTGTGCTAAAATTCCTCAATCCTAAATATAAGCCAGAACCTTGGCAAATATTGCATTCCCTGACTTGGGGAAAGGTGATGGCTTACGATTTGGGTACAAATTTCCAGAGCGAAGTAGAACGTGCTATTCTGCTCAAAACTCTTACTCCCGCGCAAGTCGAAGAACTTTATCCACCGTATCCTCAAGATTTGCCAGCGATTTTACCTGAGTTCCAGAAAGGGAAAACAGGAGAGGATGAAAATTCTGATGATACGCCATTCACTGCCTTTGATATTGAGGAGGTAATGGAGGCAATTAACAAGCCGATGATGGCTTTGGAACAACTTATCGGCCCCACAGGGATAGGCATTGGTTCCAATAACTGGGTAATATCTGGTGAACGTACAGATACAGGTAAGCCAATTTTGGCAAATGACCCCCATCTAGGTGTACAAATACCCTCTATATGGTATGAGGTTGGTTTGCACTGTATATCTAAGAGTGCAGAATGCCCCTACAACGTTACTGGTTTTTCCTTTGCCGGAATGATTGGGGTCATTATCGGTCATAGCGATCGCATTGCTTGGGGTGTAACTAATGTATTATCTGATGTAATGGATTTATACATTGAGAAAATCAATCCCAATAATCCCAATCAGTATGAGGTAAATGGCAAATGGGTTGACATGAAACTCCTGCAAGAGACAATTCAAGTAGCCGGAAGTCAGCCGATTGTCCAAACGGTGCGCTATACCCGACACGGGCCGATTCTCTCTGATGTTTCGCCCAATCTGAAGGAATTCAAGCCAAGTCAGCCGTTAGAAATACCCCAAAACTACGCCGTAGCCCTGCGCTGGACAGCCCTAGAACCTTCTAAACTAGCGGATGCCATTCTCCAAATCAATCGCGCCCAAAACTGGCAAGAATTCCGCACTGCTGCGAGTAATTATGATGTCCCGGCTCAAAATTTAGTCTACGCTGATGTTGATGGCAATATTGGCTACCAAATGCCTGGTAAATTCCCCATCCGTGCCCAGGGAAATGGGCGTTATCCCGTTCTTGGTTGGACGGATGCTTATGAGTGGCAAGGCTATATTGACTTTGAGAAGTTACCCAAAAGTTTCAATCCATCTCAAGGCTATATTGCTACTGCAAATAATTTAGTTATGCGTAAATATCCTTATTTAATTACCGCAGACTGGGTTTATGGCTATCGGGCAAAGCGCATTGTTGAGATGATTTCACAACAAACTGAACCGATTTCTGTGGAAGATGTGCAGCAAATACAAGGTGACGATCGCAATCTCAATGCCCAAATATTAGTACCGCTACTGCAATCGATTGCTGTTGAGACTCCCCACTTGCAAGCAGCCCAAAAACTTCTCCGAGATTGGAATTTGCAATTGGGAATGACATTACCTGCTGCTGCTTTGTTTGAAGTATTCTGGAAACACTTGCTAGCAGATACTTTTCACGATCAGTTGCCTGAGAGATATTTTCCCAATGGGGGCGATCGCTGGTATGCTGTGGTAGCAAATTTGGTAAAACAGCCTAATAGTTCTTGGTGGGATAATCACAACACCCCAAAAGTTGAGAACCGCGACGAAATTTTGCAGCAATCCTTTACCGAAGCCGTGGATGAACTAGAACGGATTCAAAGCAAAGATCCGAAAAACTGGAATTGGGGCAAACTACATACTGTTACTTTTCGGAATGCCACCTTGGGTAAATCTGGAGTTGCACCGATTGAAGCTTTATTTAATCGTGGTGCATTTGCCACGGCTGGTAACGGTGAAACAGTGAATGCTAACCGATGGAGAGCAAATAAATCCTTTGAGGTGACAGATATTCCTTCTCTGCGGATGATTGTAGATTTGGGAAATTTGGATAACTCAGTCGCGATTCATACACCCGGACAATCAGGACATGCTTTCCATAACCACTACTACGATATGGTGGACTCTTGGCGCAAGATTGAATATCACCCTATGTTGTGGGAGCAAAAGAAGGTTACTGCTAGTACTGCTACGACATTAAAGTTAGTTCCAAAATTGGGAGTGTAAAGTGCAACCCGACTAGAGAATATTAAATTTTACTACTTAAGTGTAATTACATACACATTATAGTCAAAATGAAGTATAAAGTAACAGGGCAACAGAAATCAAGATTCTTTTTATTTAGAAAAAAGCATTTTCGCTGGCCATTTATTTCTGCTGTCCAACTTTCCTGAAACATAGTTGGAGATAATAGAACAAATGCAACGTGTATTTAAACAAAGTTTTATGCTTTCAGTCACTACTGCGATCGCATTATTATTTGCAGGTTGTGGAGAAAGTAAGGTTGCCCAATGTAACAAAGTTATAAAAGTTGCGAATCAGGCATCTAGTCTAGGTCAGGAATTCGGTAAAAATCCCAATCCGGCCAAAGGTTCTAAAGCTTTAACTGAACTTGCTGGTAAGATAGATCCACTTGCCCAAGAGATGAAAACCCTCAAAATTAAGGATGAGAAGTTGCAAGGTTTTCAAGGACGCTTTATCACACTCTATCAGAACATTAGCAAGCAATTGAATAATGCAGCAGGCGCTATAGATAAAAAAAATATACCAGCAGCACAGGGCTTTTTGGTATCTCTGAAACAAAGTAGTACCGAAGAAAGTTCAATAGTCAAGGAAATTAATAGCTACTGTTCTGGTAAATAATCAATTCTGCATGGAATCTCGATCAAAAATATACGGGTTAAATAGTTGGTCGATAACCACCGAAAACAGCAAAGCTAAAATTTTTATACCAGCAATCCACATTTTGAAACCCAGCCGCTTCTAGCCAGCGAAGTTGAATATCAAGAGTTGCCATGCGATCGTATTTCATGCGTTTTTGTGCAGCTTTGAGATCCTCTTCTAATATACCGTTAGCACGGATAGAGTCTAACCAGTGTTGGCGATAAAGTTCTTCTAAATCAGCAGTTTTGCCGAGAATTTGGTCGGCATTGACAAATATTCCACCAGGTTTGAGGACATTATAAATCCGTTGATAAAGAAGTTCTTTATCGAAATCAGAAAGATGGTGAATCGATAAGGCAGAGATTATAAGGTCGTAAGAATCACCCAAATCAGTCTCAATGTAGTCACCAATTAAGATTTTGGGAGATTTACCCATTTTGCTAAATCTAAACTTAGCTTTCTCTAGCATCTCAGGGGCTAAGTCTAGTAAGGTGAACTCTGCATTGGGAAGACTGACTGAACCATACCTGAGTAAAGTCCAGTACCAGCACCCAAATCTAGAACTTTAAGGGGTGCGGTCCAATCGCCTGGGATGATTTCAACGGCTGTTTTATAAAAGTCATCAAAACAGGGAATTAAAATCCGACGTAAGTTATCGTAATCTCCGGCGGCAGAATTAAAAGCTTCTTGAATATTCATAGTTTAATTTTTAATATTGGTAGAACTTTCTGTTTTAACAACTCAATTAAGGCTGGTTCCATATACTCATAGTCATCAGGTATATCTAAACAAATAATTTTTTTATCTTTAAGAAATGGCTGAAAATTTTTTGATAGCTTGCTTTTATGGGATTTTTCCATCACAAAGATTGTATCAGCCCATTGAATAGCCTCTGTTGATAATGGTACTTCGGCATAGCGATCTAAACCTGCCGAATCCGTTTCAAGTTCTTCATATTCTGAAAACACAGCCTCGGCAGTTGGGCTTCGTAGTTTGTTCTGGCTACAGATAAATAAGAGCTTTTTCATTAATATGAAGCGATAGTATTTTGTAAACCTTTGAATCCAGGATTTTTATCTATATTAAGTTGCTACTCATCACTCTCAAAATCTCTCTCTTCTAATCCCAGCCAAAAGAGTAATACTTTTTCAACTTCAACTAGTTGTTCTAGTGTTAAGTCTCCCAAATTTCGGAGTAACTTTACATGTGGAATTGTAATAATATTTTGTACGTCAAACACTCCTGTTCGGAGAAAGTTTACCTTTAACGCCACCTCAAATCTTGAACCGCGTGAGCTAGTCGTATGAGGAATTAGGGTTACTAGCGCTCGATCTTGCTCTAGTGCAGAAATACTGATAATTAAGCATGGTCTGACTTTTGCTGTGTAGCCAAACTTCTCCACGATTAGGGCTACTCATCAGAAGCTTCTTGCCGATCTAACTCCAAAAAAATTTCTTCTGCATTCCAAACCAAATCTTCATTAGACAAACATGGAAAGTCCAAATGTCTTACCCTTTTTAAAATCTCCAGAGCTATTTCCAGTCTCTCTGACTCTGGCAGACGATCAAAGGTGCTTAATAATTCTTCAACTGGAGCAGTCATGACTCTCTTCATTAGACACTCCAGTAGCATAGCACGACCCTATATAAACGTTCTGTGAGATGAGATTGCTCTATAGACGGTGCGTTGTGCCAGACTCATCTGCATACAGCAAATACATGGCTATTTCAGCAAACTCCTGAAAACAAAATATTTTTGAGAGATGCCTTAAAATACAAAGACGCAAAAGCACACTCTGCGCCTCTGCGTCTCTGCATAAGATATTAGTTCTTACACCATCTCAGACGAAGCCTGCATCATCTGCTGCGGCTGGGGCTGGAACATAAACAACGAATAAACCACATCTCGGCGAATGTTGACCATCATATCCAAGA
>NZ_JBALDK010000102.1:0-12188 GCF_036917455.1 Nostoc sp.
ATGTCTACTGATTAGAGAATTAGGTGTTATAAAGTATTAAAACATATAAGTATTTCAGCGATCGCTCTTTGGAGAAAAACTTTTTGGTTTACTGTTAAAGACAGGATAAGAAAGCTTGCTGTAACGGGAATACTTTAAAGTAGGGCGAACAGTTTTGTCCTCAGCATTGTTTCCGTAGCATGTATAACTTAGACTCGAAATGCTCAACTTATCTAGGATGAATCGGTTTTGGCGTGTCCCTGTAGGTAATTTCTGGCGGCAAAATTTACAGAAGTCGCCTTTGACAGAAGTAGAAGATTCGATTTCTTTGCGATCGCTAGTCCTAGGATTGGTTATTTTGGGAATTGTGGCGACGGATATCGCCGCCGAAACTTCATTCAGTTTTTGGGCGTTACCCCTAAGTTTAGTGGGTGCGATTTGGAGTTACTATCGTCGCCATGATGCCAATGTTGCAATTAAGTTTTGCATTGCCATTGGTATGTTAATAGCACTCGGTAATTTCTTTGGGCGGTTAGTAGGAGAGTTGAATGATACGCGGCTGAGTTTGGCAGAGTTATTAATTCAACTTCAGGTGTTGCACAGCTTTGATACACCCCGCCGGAAAAATTTAGGTTATTCGATTGTTATAGGATTGATTTTATTAGGTGTAGCGGCAACGCTAAGTCAGACTTTAGCATTTGCACCTGTGTTGCTGTTATTTTTAGCGATCGCTCTACCAACTTTAGTATTAGATTATCGATCGCGCTTGGGTTTGCAGCCATTAAAAACTCAAAAGGAAAAACTCAACAAGAAAAATTCCTCAACTCTTAATTTTAAGTTTTTAATTCTAACTTTTTTGCTAATTGTCGCTCTAGGACTGGCAATTTTTGCTGTTTTACCCCGATTCCCTGGCTATCAGTTACGGAATTTTCCTGTAAGTTCTTCTATTCAAGTAAAAGGCAATTTCACAGGTCGTAGTATCATCAATCCTGGTTATGTCCGCCAAGGAAATGGAAATAATCAAGGCAGTGGTAGCGGTGGTACGGGACAAAATAAAACAGGTGAACCGGGAAAAATAGATAATAATTTTTATTACGGTTTTAATAGCCAGATTAACCAAAACTTACGTGGCGAGATGAAACCGAAAGTTGTGATGCGGGTGCGATCGCAAGCTGAGGGTTTTTGGCGAGTATTAGGATTTGATCGTTATACAGGTAAAGGATGGGAAGTCTCCCGGAATGAAAATGTTATGACCATGAGGCGATCGCCTTGGTCTTACCAAATTTTTCTGAACCGACCTTTGATTATCGGTAAAACCCAAGAGATAGTCCAAACCTATACAGTGGTGGACGATTTGCCTAACTTAATTCCGGCGATGGCTTATCCCAAAGAGATTTACTTTCCCACACCACTGATTGCGGTTGATACAGAAAATGGATTGCGATCGCCTGTAGAATTATCACAAGGTCTCACCTACACAGTAATTTCTGAAGTACCATACCGCGATCGCACTTTGTTAGGTGAAGCTTCTACTAATTATCCGCAACAGATTAAGAAGCATTATCTGCAAATTCCTCCCGAAATTGCCGAAAAAGTCCGACAGCGTACCGAAGAAATTCTTGCTGACTACAATCGGGAAGGGGTATCAAAGTCTTCTAAAAGACTGGATTCTCCCTACGAAAAAGTTCTTTACTTAGCTCAATATTTAAAGCAACGCTACTCTCTTCCGCAAAATCCCTTAGATTTGCCTTATTTGGGAGAAAAAGATGATTTAGTAGAATCTTTTTTATTCAAATATAAAGGCGGCTATCCAGACCACTTCTCAACAGTTCTCACGGTTATGCTACGTTCCGTTGGTATCCCAGCGAGGTTAGTAGCAGGATTTAGTGCAGGAGAATTTAATCCATTTACAGGGTTATATGTTGTCCGTAATACTGACGCTTATGCGATGACGGAAGTATATTTTCCCAAATATGGCTGGTTTGCCTTTGACCCTATTCCCAATCATCCTCTGATACCACCATCAGTAGAAGATACTCAGACTTTTAGTGTGTTGCGTCAATTGTGGCACTGGGTTGCTGGGTGGCTGCCTTCTCCAGTGACAGGTTTGTTGAATAATGTATTTGAGACAATATTTAGGTGGGTGATTACAGCGATCGCTTGGTTTTTAGCTTTATTCTCTCAAGGTTGGTTTGGCGTATTGACTGGTTTAATCTTGACAACTACGGCAGCTTTCTTCGGTTGGCTGGGTTGGGGTCAGTGGCGAGAGTGGCGCAACCGCCGATGGTTAAAGAAATTGCCAGCAATGGAGAGTCTTTATCAACAAATGCTGCAATGGACAAGCCAAAAAGGTTTAGGTAAGCATCCAGCACAAACACCTTTAGAGTATGCTAGAGGATCGTACCAGCATCATGCCCCAGCAACTGCTGAGGTAATAGATGAAATTTGTCAAGCCTATGTTGGCTGGCGTTATGGTGGTCATAGTCCTAACTTGAAGCGACTGCGAGAGAGATGGCAAGGTTTGAAAAAGGCTGGTAAGACTGATAAGTAACCCAAGTTGCAGGTTATCAACTGATGTGTGTTTGTTACCCCTCAATTGATGCGATCGCACTCCCGCCACCAAATTCAATTTACAGCCAAGATTTGCAAGACAACTCCCTCACTTGTTTCACGCGCTCAAAATCACTATCCTGTGAAATAATTGTCAAATTATGATGCAAAGCGACATAATTAGCCCCCTCATCGCTTGCGGGGAGGGGGTTGGGGGTGGGGTTCTATCTCTGCAACCAAGCACCAATATCCTGCAATACCCCCTCCATCCTCTCCAGAACATCCTCATTTCTAAATCGCACAACCTGCAACCCCAAACTCTCTAAGAATTCTTGACGGATTGCATCTTCCTGTTGGGTGTAGTCATGAATTTCGCCATCCACTTCCACCACCAACCGCGCTTCATTACAGTAAAAATCGACGATAAAACGGTCAATTGTTTGCTGACGGCGGAACTTAAAACCCAAAAGTTGTTTGTCTCTCAACTTCTGCCAAAGTAACTTTTCTGCTGGAGTTGCTTCACACCGCATCTGTCGCGCCAATGGCTTAAGTTTTTTCCAAAGTTCGTGTGGGGTTTGCCAAGGGTATCCCGGAACCCCACCCCCTAACCCCCTCCCCGCAAGCGAGGAGGGGGAATTGGAGTCGGTGAGAGACTCTGGCTTAGGGTTTTGATCTTGGGTCATTTGCGCGATTGGTGGTTAGCTAATTAATATTTCATGTATTATTCCCAGCGATCGCACTCTTAAAACCTCCCTAGCAGTCAAAACTCTGGCATCATCAAACATAGACTTGAAAAAAATGCAGTTGTAGTGTGCATTTATTTTGGATAATTCCACCAAATTAGCTGTTATTTTGGATTTCGTCTAACTTAGCCCGTACAGCCTGGATATCCTGCCACATCAACCATTTCGGCGCACCTCTTTCCTTAGAAGAGTTACGCAGCAAGTAGGAAGGATGAAAAATTGGCATACATAAACGTCCTTCCCACTCCAGCCACTGTCCGCGAATTTTCGTAATTCCTCGCTTATCGCCAGTGATGCCTTTGACAGCAGTTGCACCTGTTAAGAGGATTATTTTAGGGTCAACTAGGCGAATTTGTTCTAGTAAGTAAGGTAGACAAGCTGCCACTTCTGCTGGAGTAGGAACTCTATTATCTGGTGGGCGACATTTATTTATATTAGCAATGTATACATCCTGCTCAGTAGTCAGATTTACAGATGCCAAAATTTTCTCTAGTAACTGCCCCGATCTACCTACAAATGGTAAACCGGTTTCATCTTCATTTTGACCAGGCGCTTCTCCTATAACCATAATTGGGGCTTTGAGATTACCGCGTCCGACAACAGCATGAGTCCGAGTGTCTCCCAATGGACAACGGTGGCAGCGATCGCAATCCTGTGTCAACTCCGTTATGTCAGAATAAGTTCCGGGAGCGATCGCAATTTTCGCGTCTGTGGGAATCAGTTCTCGTTGGTTAAAGTTTGAGTCGTCGAAGAGGCTAAGTTGGGTTTCGCTGCTCATGAAAATTAGGATTTTGGCATCAGCACCATCTGTCTTATCTGAGTTAAATACTGCTCTAATTGGAGATTTATCAGAATAAATAGACTTTTGCTGAATACTTATTTTTTATACAAATCTTATTGTATCAGTTAATTTGAGACAAAATTCAGTCATGATAAAAGCAGTACCGTCCTAAGATGCTGGGGGAAACCATGTCACATACCCCATTTTTCGCCGATCGCACCCATGCGGGTGAATTATTGGCGCAAGTGATTCATGATGTTTTGACTCAGCAAACTATTGATTCTGGGGTAAAGCCTGTACCAATTGTTTATGCTTTGCCAAGAGGGGGTGTACCAGTTGCAGTCCCAATCGCACGGCTTCTGGATTGTCCGTTGACAATCGTCGTAGCCAAAAAAATTAGCCATCCAGAAAACCCAGAGTTAGCCATTGGTGCAGTCACTACTTCTGGAAATGTTCTTTGGAGCAATCAAAAGCTATTTCGCCCTCAACATGATACCCGATTGCGAGAAGTAGCTTTAAATAAAGCCATCAACCAAGCTAAGTCTCTTGAGGCTCAATTAATTACTGCTTGTCCGCAGGTGAATGCCGAGAATGCTACGGTCATTTTAGTCGATGATGGCATTGCTACAGGTATGACAATAGCAGTAGCGGCAACAGCCATCAAAATGCTTTTGCCAGCAGCAGTTTGGCTGTGTACTCCACTAGCACCACAAAAATTGCTACCTTGGTTAGAACAGTGGGGCGATCGCACAATTGTCTTGGAAACACCAGAATCCTTCTGGAGTATAAGTAATTTTTACGCCCAATTTCCCCAAGTTGATACATTAGAAGTTTTCAGATATCTCCAGCAACAAAATACAATAGGGCCAATGGATCTGTGTGAGTAATTTTGAATTATTAACTTTTAATTATTGCTCTCCCTCTCTTGCTTTTTAACGAATTTTGGGTATTTTGGTCAAGAGAGCTAACGTCATGAGCAAGTTTTATTTATGGCTCTTTCTAAATCTCCATTACGAATTACGTTAGCGTAGCGGTAGCGAGTCCGCGTTCGCTTTTAGTGTCTCGTAGAGAACGTCATTACGAATTACGAATTACGAATTACGAATTACGAATTATTTGAAGATGTTCCTTGTTGGTATTGCATAGCTTTGGCATAATCACCCAAAGCGTAGCAAGCGACCTTCAGACGCTCGAGAGCTTCTTCTTCACTGCGACGGTCTTTGATATTCCTAGCTAACAACAAACGTTGTTCATAATATGTAATTGCTTTGTTATAGTCACCCAAAGCTTCACAAGCAACTCCTAAACTACCTAAAGACTGTTCCTCGCTACGCTTGTCTTGAATCTCTCTAGCTAATTCCAACCGATCTTCATAATACTTAATGGCTTTAGGATAATCACCTAAAGCATAACAAGCATTCCCTAGATTCTTTAGCACCTGCAAAGCACTGCGAACATTTTTTAAGGAGCGTGCCAGTACTACACACTGTTCGTAATAGGCGATCGCTTTTGGGTAATTATTCAAAGCATACCAAGCATTACCCAAATTTTTGAGTACCTGTTCCTCGCCCCAGTTATCTTTGAGTTCCCGCACAATCTCTAGGCTTTGCTGCTGATACTCAATAGCCTGTGTAAAGTTGCTCAAAGCTTTATACACCAATCCCAAATTATTCAGTGCTGCCACTTGACTCCGTTTGTCTTGCAGCTGTTGCGTTATTTTCAAACACTTTTGCAGAAACTCAATAGCTTTATTATGGTCATTCAGATGACGGTATGAATTACCCAAATGGGAAAGTGCTTGCATTTGCAATACTAAATCTGAGGTGTTATTGAGCAAAGACAAACACTGCTCTGAGTAAGAGATAGCACCCTTATAATCTCCGGCGCTGTAAGTTACCAATCCTAAAAAAGAAAGCGCCTGTGCCTGTTTTTGCAAATCCCCAACTGCCTGAAATAGCCCCAAGGATTGTTGTAAAGACTTCAGCGCCGCTATTAATTCACCAGTTTGCTGCTGTTTAATTCCTTGCCGTAGTAGCTTGGACGCTTCCGATAAATTGTCATCACTTTCCTGTGGAAGTATTATTTCTGCTTGTGAACCAGAGTCAAATTCATGGGTAATTGTATTACGCTTCACTGGTTTTAGGTATGTTATGGGTAATTGTATTTTTCGCTCTGTTATTCCATTCGCCTTTAGGCATCACCCCCTTCCTGTTAAGTCTGGTGGTTAAATTTAGTGTTCCCAAAAGCAGAAGATATCTTTCATCAGGTGTTGTCCCTACGGTAAATCAAAGCTTTCACTGCCTTTTTGCGTAAGTCCTAATATATAATAATAAATCCTCCCTTTACTCTAAAAAAGAGGGGCTATATCCCCTATTCTTGAAAGCATTTGGAAGGATATTAAAAAGATAAATGTCACTAATCTACAAGTATTAATTATCAAACCTATTAAAAATTGGGTGTTGATTTAAGCAACAGATACAGGAAGATTTGCCACAGAGAGATTACCGGAGATGGGTTGGCGGGTTTTCAAGTCAAATTTGAAGCCATGTGGCAAGATATGAAGCTTTGCTCCGAAAATCGCCAAAGACTCATCCTTCAAAATTTCGCCCATATTGTTGTATGTAGCCTCTGATTCATCAACAATAGTCACCGCACCCTCACCAATCACTTCAATTTGGTTATCTGTGACGACCATAGCGGTATTTTCGTCAATACCGAACCCCAAAACAGCAGGTTCTAGTATTAAAGCTGAAATTAAGCGTCCCAAACGTCCGCGTTGGGAAAAATGTTGGTCAATTACCACTCCTGGTAAAAAGCCTAGACCAGGGCCCATTTCCACAGTTTCAATTCGAGCATGTGTCTGCGAATCACCTTCCACAATCATTTTATCTGGCATCACGGCCGCTCCGGCACTTGTGCCTGCGATAACTATACCTTCTCCAAACCGTTTATGAATCGCCGCATCGATTTCGGTATCCTTGAGGATGTTGGTGATCCGAGCTTGGTCTCCACCGGTAAAAAATATCCCAGTTGCTTTATTAATTGCTTCCAATGCGGTAGATGAAGATGCGTCTTCGCGGGTTTCTGTATCAAGAATGCGAACATTCTCAGCTCCTAACCGCTCAAATACTCTAATATAATTTTCTCCAACTTCTCTTGGTAATTCTGTCGCCGCCGTCATAATCGCAATGTATGCTTTTGTACCGCCAGCGCGTCGCACAAAGTCCCGCAGAATTTGGCAATCCCCTTCCTTATCCTCAGCTCCCCCAATAATTACTAGCTGCCGTTTGGGATTACTTTCCACCATGATGCCCCCTGATGTGAGTTAATAAATTTCACTAAACCATGACATACTAAGCTATCAAATCATCCCTATGGTAGATTACCTGATAGAAGGTAGTATCAAAATTTGTGTAGACGCAAAGCGGCTTGTCGTTAGACATCGCAGTTAGACCAAAAGATTTTTAAGGAAAAGTACATAGAAATAGCTTCCCCTCAAAATTAATTTTCCTTGAATAAATAACAACTCAAGAGCAACTGCCTCTAGAAGATATTTCTAGAGGCGTTGTTGACAATGTTGCTAATTGCCGATTGAAAATTTATTTTGTAATTGTTGGTATTAACCCTACCTGAGTGCCATTAGATATCTGATTATGAGTCTTAATGAATGCGACTTCTGTAGAGCAAGTTAGTCAAGAAAAAACGTGCTTGTTCTAGTGGGAGATGCCTAGGTTTGCCTTGATAGACAATTTGATACTCATCTAAGTCTGGCCCATCACCATGTCCAGAGATCAGCTTTTGGTGAAAAGCTTCCTCAGCAAGTTCTCGAATTTCATCTCTTAGAGCAGCTTGTGTGCTATTCATACTTTGCTGTCTTTTCAATACCACATATCTATTTATACAACTCGCTGATGGGTATTGCACCTTTCAAAGGTTATATCTTTGACTATTCATGAGGATGAAGTGACTATCTTAGCTGAGGAAGGGGGATTTAATTATGCCTTGAGATAGTTAAAAATGCTTACTAATAGGCTTAATGTAGGTTCTGATTAGATCAATGGCTTTGCCATCACTCTCTAAAATGAATGTGAAGCAACCTACAATCAATAAGTCTGAGTAACGATCGCTCAGTATATAAATTTCAGGGTGTTTAGCCAAAGGTTCGTAGTCAATGGTTCTACAAAAAAGCAGTGATTTAGTCCGCATTAATGCTAGAAGAACGGATGTATTCGATATTTTCAACTTCAAGCATTACATTGGGCCCAACCCCTATTTAGATACAGGGGCGCTAGTATTTGACTTTGCTCTAATTGACTCTAGAAAGCCTTTGCCCATTGAAGATTATATTGCAAGCATAGGCGATCGCTATCCAAATCTGGGCAGCCAAAGCTACGAATCCCATGCCCATCTGTTTGCCCAAGTTGTGTCCGAAGTCGGAAAACTGGACATGGATTTGCACCTTAACCATTGGAGTGTTAAACCATATCCAGATTTTGTGCGAATTAGCGTCCAATCAATACACGAACGCACAACTAGAGAAATACCTTATTTTGTTTGGGATTGGTTTGAAGCCATTACCCAAGACGAGAACTTTAACTTTGATGAGCAGCTAGTGAGGCTGCAAAATAGATTCCGCGCATCCGTCTATGGTGGCCCGACGGTCTACGCTCTATTGCGAACAGCCTACGAAAAAGGTATTCCCGCCTTTTATTTGTGGGAAGAAGGATTAATGCAATACGGCTTTGGAAAAAAACATGTCCGGGGAGTAGCGACAACATTTAACTGTGATAGTCATCTAGATTCGGAGTTCACCACCCGTAAGGATGACTGTAAGGCATTTTTAAAAACCTTGGGTTTCCCAGTCCCTGAAGGCGATATCGTCTTTACTGAAAAAGAAGCCTTGGCCACGGCAAGAAAAATTGGCTACCCAGTGGCGCTTAAGCCAGTGGTAGGTCACAAAGGAATTGGCGTTACGGCTGACGTACAAGACTCAAAAGAAGTGGAATTTGCTTATCAGAGAGCATTAGCAGCGATTCCTGAAGATCAATTAACTCGGATAATTGTTGAGAAAAGTATTTCTGGATCGGATTTTCGCATGTTGTGTGTCAATGGTAGATTTGTCGCCGCCACAGAACGCCGTCCAGCATCGGTTGTTGGTGATGGCTACTTGACGCTTGCAGAATTAATCCGCCTAGAGAACCGCAAACCTGCACGTTTAGACACGCCTACCTCACCCATGAGTAAAATTCAGGTTGATGAAGCGATGGAACTTTACTTAGAGGAACAGCGTTTATCATTAGACAGTGTAATTGAGAAAGGACGCACTGTTTATCTGCGTAAAGTTGCCAATCTTTCAGCCGGAGGTATGAGCATTGATGCAACCCAGACAGTTCATGCTGACAATATTATCTTGGCGCAAGATATTGCCCAACACTTTCAACTGACTTGTCTGGGGATTGATGTCATTACCAAAAGTCTTGCAGAATCTTGGAAATCGAGTAACTTCGCTATCCTAGAAATCAATGCTGCACCGGGAGTTTTAATGCATCTTAAACCTTCTGAAGGTGAAAGTGTTGATGTACCTTCTCATATTTTAGAAACCTTTTTTGAGTCGGGTACAGATGCGAGGATACCGATTATTACTTTTAATAAAATCTCAGTCGAAGAATTGCAAGAAACCATTGACCATATCCTCTTGCAACATCCCGACTTGACAGTAGGGGCCGTTTGTCGTGATGCAGTTTTTGTGAATCGCTCGAAAAAAGTCTTAAGTAAAAACTACAATAGCAACGTCCAAACTTTGCTGCGCCATCCCAAACTTGATTTGCTAATTGCTGAATACCCGGAAGAAATCTTAGATGAAGACGGGATGTTTTACCTGAGTAGTAATATCGTCGTTTTGGATAATCCCACCGAAACTGAAATGATCCTGGCGCGGGATGTCTTTGATAGTTCTACTGTGGTGATTAAAAAAGGTAACAGTATCTCTGTCCGTCGTAAAGGGTTGATTGAAGATTATACTTTGGCTGAAGATGAACCATTTACACGGGTTTATTTGAAAGAAACTGGAACGATTTTTTGAGTTAAGTAAGCGAATCCATTAGCTCCCCGACTTATTTAATAAGTCGGGGCTCTGAATTTATTGTTTAGGTAAAAGACGCGATGAATGGCCGTCTCTACATTGAAGAAGGCAGGAGGCAGAAGGTTAAATTTAGAAGGAGATTCAACACCGTACTTAATTGGGACCACAAAACAAGAAAATTTGGTGGGGGTCTTAAACCCAAGTTCGCTTTGGTCACGGGCTCCAGAGTAGAAAACAGTATTCCAACTGAGCCTCCTGCCTTCTGCCCTCTGCCCTCTGCCTTCCTTGATAAGTTGATTGCCTAGAATTTCAAAATATCTAATGATTCTTCGATTTCTAAATCTAATATTCTTTCTCGTGTATCTTTGAGCGCTTCTAGTTTACCCTCTTTCCGATAGATGTCTGCCGCTTTTTGAAAATCTTCAATTGCTCCCTGTTTATCTGCGATTTCTAAACGGATATTGCCACGATTGTAATAAGCATCGGCATGATTTGAATTAACCTGGATTGCTTGAGTATAATCTTCAATTGCTCTCTGAAAATCTCCTAAATCAGAACGAGCATTACCACGGTTGTAGTAAGCATCGGCATAATTAGAATTAATCTGAATTGACTGAGTATAATCTTCAATTGCTCCTTCAAAATCTCCTAAATCAGAACGAGCATTACCACGTTTTTTATAAGCTATGGCATCTTGAGGATTAATCTTGATTGCTTGGGGAAATGCCGACTGAGAACTTAATAAATAACGAGTAATTCCACGATTTTTATACGCATCAGCATAATGAGGATTAATTTTAATCGCCTGGGTATAATCTTCAATTGCTCCTTGGTTATCTCCTAGATGAGAACGAGCTTCAGCCCGGTTTTTATAAGCAACAGCAACATTAGGGTTAATTCTGATAGCCTCTGTATAATCATTAATTGCTTCTTCTAATCGCCCCAGTTGAGATAGAGCTAATCCTCGTTTATTGTAAGATTTGGCATCATGAATATTTATATAGATTGCCTGAGAATAATCTACGATCGCAGCTTCATAATCTCCTAGTTGATAGTGAGCTAAACCTCGTTTATAACATAAATCAATATCGCTAGATTTTACTTTTAACGCTTTAGTATAGTTAGCGATCGCATTGGGATATTCCCCTCTCTCAAAACATTCATCTCCCAATTTTACATAAAGTGCATTTAAATCTTCATTACTATATTCAGGTTGGAAAAAAGATTTGAGCAGCTGATTAGCTGGCTTAGACAAAATTTCCGGTTTCGGAAGATATTTGTAAACTGATGGCTGTTGCCGAGAAGAGTTATTTAGAGAAGATTGTAACTGTTCTAAATAACAAAGTAAGCCACCACCATACAGTAATTGGTCTATCCCAAAGGAAATTTTACCAGTCTTTAATTTAATCATCCGGGTTGGCAGAAAGCCAGCCAAAAAAAGGTGATACTGAGATTGTGCTTCACTCACATCTTCTTGAATAAAAATGCAAACTACAACTGCATTTTTTTCAACTTCTTCAGAACTAATCGACCATCTAACTCTATCAATATTACCGTGACGAGATTTAACCTCTATACCAATAGATGGGTCAGAAGTCAAGGTAAAATCTATATTGCCATCGCCGCCGAATCGCTTTTCATAATCGACTTCGGTAATAAAATCTGCTAAACGTTCTTTGACAACTTCCTCACCCAATTTACCTTTGAGATAGCTGATAAAAACGTCACGGACTGGCGAAACACGCTTATATTTCTCAGCCATCAACCAGCAAAATTCCCGTAGTGCCTTTAATCTTTCTCCAGATATTATAGTTAATTCACTATGTTGACCTTCTGTTTCACAATGGAGCAAACAACCAGATGTTAACCTTTTAATAAAATCAGACTGTAACGATCGCAGTAGCGTAATCCAGTCCATTGATGTTTCTGCGAATCTTTTGATGAGATTATTCTATTAAAATATCCAGTCAGCGTAAACCTTTAAATTAGCTTGGGTGATATTCTCTAAATTTGCTTAATATTATGTATAAAATATTAACTTAAATTAATGTAA
>NZ_JBALDK010000103.1:0-11827 GCF_036917455.1 Nostoc sp.
GCTTGAGGAAACTGCTAAATATAAAAAGTCACAATGATTCGCGTATGCCATACGCGAACCAATCTTCCCTTTCCACATCCCGTGAAAAGTCAGAACATCTTACAGGTAACTCAGGCTTTCTTCCAAAGTCCTTTGTACGGTTCGCGGGATAGCTGTGTATATCGAACGGTATGCTGAATATTTTTAGGGTCAGCATTTTCAATTTTACCAACTTTCGATAGTTGGGGATCTTCCTTTACGTTGATTGCAGACATACGTAAAGCTCCCGAAATGTATATCATCCTAAAAAGGAGTTTATTGCAGATTTTGGTTGAAATACCAACATTCGGTTAAAAGTTGGTATACGATTAGGCAATTTTAGAAAGATTTTCTGTAACAAGGCGTACGTCCGGTTCTGAGGAGGCGGGGTTACAGCAATGTAATCCTGTTACCCGACCACAGTCCTGCCTATATCGTGACCGTTTGGACAAATTATAGTTCAAATGACAGCTGTTACACTGCCCAAATCCGAGTGATGATTAAGCAAAATCTTCTCTAAATTTGAAGTTTTTAAATCGGTAATATTTCAGTTGGTAGAAGGGCAAAATAATCTTTTAAATTTGCGAAGTGTGCCCTGAAAATTGGTCTAGCGATTTCAAGACTACTTGAACTTGCTTTCTGAACATCTCTCCAAAAGTTTTTTATCACTCGCATCAACATTGGGGTTATGACGCAGGTAGCCTGCGAGCCAGTTGCAAGAAGTGGAGAGCAGCGAGTCAAGATCGAGACCTTCACGACACACATTCCAAAGTTTCACTGTACTATCATCACTTGCGGAAGCAAGAATGGTTCCGTCTGGGCTATAAGCTAAGGTCTGAACAGCCTTGCTATGGCCTTTGAGTGTGGTGAGCAAACTACCGTCTGCTGTGTTCCAAAGCTTCACGGTTTGGTCATAACTTGCGGAAGCAAGAGTGGTTCCGTCTGGGCTATAAGCTAAGGCTACAATCGTAAAGGTATGACCATCAAGTGTGGCAAGTAGGTTCCCGTCTGCTGCATTCCAAAGCTTAATAGTGTCGCCATAACTTGCAGAAGCGAAAGTAGTTCCATCCGGGCTATAAGCTAAGGTGATGACAGCCCTGCGATGGCCTCTGCATGTGGTGAGCAAACTACCGTCTGCTGCATTCCAAAGCTTCACTGTACTGTCATCACTTGCGGAAACGAGAATGGTTCCGTCTGGGCTGTAGACTACAGCTTTAACTTCATCATTATGACCTCCGAGGGTGCAGATCAGGCTTCCTTCCAATGCATTCCAAAGCTTTGCCGTTTTATCATAACTTACGGAAGCGAGGGTCTTTCCATTTGGGCTATAAGCAACAGCTATAATATCATGGCTATGACCTTGGAGAGTGAAGAGCAAGCTTCCGTTCTCTACATTCCACAACTTTACTGTGCGATCTTCACTTCCGGAAGCAAGGGTCTTTCCATCCGGGCCGTAGGCTATCACACCGACCTTACCCCTATGACCTTTAAACGTTGCAAGTAGGCTACCGTCTTCTGGGTTCCAAAGCTTCACTGTTTCGTCATTGCTTGCAGAAGCTAGGGTTGCTCCATCTGGGCTATAGACCACAGTTCTAACATTACCGCTATGACCTTCAAGAGCGTAGATCAGGTTACCGTCTGCTGGGTTCCAAAGCTTAAGTGTGCCTTTTTCAGTTACTGTGCCGTTAGGCAGGACTGTGCCTTCAAAATCTGAGGAAGCTAAGGTGGTTCCGTTAGGGCTGTAGTCTAACACAAGACCTTCCGTAGATATACGGATTTTGAGAGTAGTAAGCGTTTTGTCAGTGATGTTCCACAGCGTTACTTTGTGGTTATGACTAGCAGAAGCAAGAGTAGTTCCGTCTGGGCTGAAGGCTAAGGCCTTAACCATACCGCTATGATTAAGCGTGGTGACTAGTCTACCATTCTCTGCGCTCCACAACTTCACTGTGTAATCTCCACTTGTAGAAAGGATTGATCCTGCGGAAGCGAGGGTTTTTCCATCCGGGCTGTAGACCACGGTGCTAATCCCATCACTATAGTCTTTATCTCCAAGAGTAGTGATTAGACTCCCGTCTGCAATATTCCAAAGCTTTACTGTGCTGCCATCATGTGTAAGAAGGGTTTTTCCATCCGGGCTGTAGATTATATTGCAGATCAAGAATTTAGACCTATCGCTATGGTCAACAAGTGTAGTAAGTAAGCTCCCGTCTGCAACATTCCAAAGTTTTACTGTTTTGTCATCACTTACAGAAGCAATGATTTTCCCATCTGGGCTATACACTAAGGCTCTGAGGCGATCACTATGACCATCAAGAGTAGTGATTAGGTTCTTATCTGTTAAATTCCAAAGCTTCACGGTGAAAACATCCCAACTCGCAGAAGCAAAGGTTTTTCCATCTGGACTGTAGACCATTGTATCGATCTGTTTGGTATGAGTGTCGAGAGTGACGGGTAGACTACCGTCTGCTGCCCAAAGCGACAATATCGACAACTTCGCTGTATCATCCCAACTCGTAAAAGCAATGGTGCTTCCGTCCGGGCTATAGGCCACGGTTTTGAGAGAATCAGAATTGCTATTATGGGAAAAAGTAATGATTAGGCTCCCGGTCGCTGTATCCCACAACTTAGCCGTATCATCTCTACTCGCGGAAGCGAGGGTTTTCCCATTTGGGCTGTAGACCAAGGTCGTGACCCACTTGCTATGGCTTTTGAGAGTGAAGAGCAGGCTTCCGTTCTCTACGTTCCACAACTTCACTGTGTGATCTCGACCTGCGGAAGCGAGGGTTTTCCCATTTGGGCTGTAGACCAAGGTCGTGATCTCATCACTATGTCCTTCGAGCGTGAAAAGCAAACTTCCGTTCTCTACATTCCACAACTTCACTGTGTGATCTTCACTTCCAGAAGCAAGGGTTTTCCCATTTGGGCTGTAGACCACAGCCGAGACCTCACCTTTGTGGCCTTCGAGCCGCTGCGTTTCCTGAATCCGGTCGTAGAGCGTCTCTTGTAGCTTAGGAGCAATTTTTGAGGCGTTGTCCGGCAAAATTTCTGGTCGCTTCTCGCGCAACCACCGTACCCGCTCTGCCGCTCGCGTAATCGTCAACAACGAATCGAGCTGCTGGTAACGGCTCCATTGCACCTCTGCTAACATGTGCATAGCTTCGAGAATTTGTCTTTCTCTCTCTTTTTCTTCTGCGATCCAGGTTTCATAGCTAACTTGAACGAAAGTCTGAACGTTTTGACGGACATATCCCAATTGCTGATATTTTTCTACGCACTTTAAAGCAGCATCAAGACGAGCACCCACTAGCAGATATTTGGATTGTTGGTTATTAATCTGCCAGGTAACAGTATCATCTCGGAGTTGCCGAATGACAGGTAAGTCTTGACGATGTTTATTAAGCCAATATCGTAGCTGTTGCCAGTGGCGAATTGTGGCTTCATGTGCCAGCTCAATAACAACCGCATTCGGGTCATTTTCCGTAGGAACTTCATCGGTCACAACTAGACGGGCTTCTACCAGTTTTCCTAACACCTCATCCAACATAGATTCGGGGTGTATTTCACTGATTAGCTCTCGCTTCAATACCTGCCGCCGAGTATCTTCTGTCTCTTCACCAGGCTGCACTAATTCCACAAAAATACGCTGAACCAATCCTTGCTTAACCGTTGACTCTGCAAAGGATTCATACACAGCATTCGCCTGCTTCTCTAGTGCGCCTGCTACTCCGCCAATTCGGTCATAGCCCTCAAATGTGAGTTGATTGTCAAAATCAGTATCTTCTGATGTGTAACGAGTATGCCAATCTCGCCATAGCTCCGTTAGCGCATATTCCAGTAAAGGTAGACTGCCAGGAGCTTCCTTAATATGCTCCCTGAGACGATCTTGTAAATACGGAGCTACCTGCAAGCCCACTGTTGCAGCAGGTTTGTTAATCACCTCATCTAGTTCCGAATCTGTCAGCGGAGTTATATCCACCCGACAGTTCTTAATTCGTCCTGCTAAATTGCCATAGGATTGTTCTAGACATTTTCCCAAAAAGTCAGCTCTTAAGGTAACAACCAGACGCAGTTGACCCGCCAGAGTATCAACTGCTTCAAACAAGCAATCCAGAAAGTCTCTCCGTTCTTGCTCTTTCTCTTGGCTACCGCGACAGAGGGTAAAAATTTCTTCAAACTGATCCACTACTAAAACTATAGGTTGCTCATCGTCCTCTTTTATCAAATCTACCAACGCGGCTGCACCTTGTGCTTTGAGGTCAGCCAGGAAACTGCTCAACAGTGCTTCTCCTTGCTTCTTAGTTCGGAGTATTTCTGGGATAAATACTCCTGCTAAGTTCCTTAAAGGACTTTCCCCTGGTCGGATAATCGGTAAAATGTGCCAAGTTTCGGTACCAGAACGTCTTTTTCCCTGCTGAAGTTCATTGAGTAAACCCGCTCTGACTACGGAGGATTTGCCGCTTCCAGATGGCCCTAACACTGCTAAAAAATTGTGCTCATAAATCTGAGCTAAAAGCTCATCTGTCAGTGCTGTGCGCCCAAAAAACACCTTGACATCTTCTGGCGTGAAATCAAAAGCATTCAATGCTCGGTAAGGACAAACATCAACCTGCAACTCGTTTAAACCTTCTAAAGAGGTGCTGCCTGCTTTGATGTAGGTTAGATCGATGGGTTCCCCGACATTAAGGAATAGAGAGCGTTGCGGATACGTCTTCCGTACATTTTTAAGGTACTGATTTACAAAAGCACATAGAGACAGTGTATCGATCCATTGTCCTGGAACCCTCTCAGGATTTAGCCCTTGTAACAGACCATCTGTCAAAACACTGTAGGAACCACTCGTTAGCTCATAGGCTGATTCAATCTCTTGAGACGCAGCCACAAAACAGCGACTATATCCGGATTGTTCCCCTGGATTGGCATCCTTAACAGCGATTAGTCCTCCACTGTGGCAGCAGTCCAACCAGATAATTTGGCGTTTTACCGGACTGTCTCGTAGTAAGGCAGATAAGTAGGTCAGATCATAGCCCCATTTGTTATCTTCTGGGTTTGTATCACTCGTTGCTAGATAGCTCCTGCCCTCAAGGTGATCATAAAGACCATGCCCAGAGAAATAGAACAAGACTGTATCACTATAAGTTGTACCTCTGGGTTTGAAATACCGAACTAAAGCTTCTTGCAGTTGTCGAGTCGTGACCTGGCTTGTCTTGCCTGTTTTTAACCCATCATTGGCTTTGTCTTTCACCCCTGGCAAACGTTCAACCTGGAAAGGGGGAAAGCTGGATTCTAGCTGTTGGGCGATCGCTTCAGCATCTCTAGCAGGAGCTTCTAAGTTTTTTAGACCATGATAACCGTAAGTACTAATACCTACAGTTAATGCACTTCGCCCCATACTCTACGCCGCCTCAGCAATACCTGAGTGTATTATACTTTAATCTAGCTACATTCACGTAACTATTCACTCCCCCCGGCAAAATCGTCGAAACCCTAAATTTTTCGTTGAGAAGTAGGGGGATGTGAACGGTTACATATTCACCTTCAAACTCTGACCTATCAAGCTCTTTACCTCCATGAAAACCAAACTGGCTCCCCTGTTCATCGATAAAGATACAGTTGTTTACATTGAAATCACTGAAGATGTAGAAGCTACGGATGGAGCCACAGTTTTATCAACTTCAGAGGTTGATGAAGAAGAGGAGGAAGTTGCCAATGAAAAGGGTCTCAAAGAAGATTTTCAAAAGCACATTAAGGATCTCCAAAGCACCATTTTTGCCTACACAAACTACAGTCTTGCTGCTTTCAAAAAAGTAGCGATGGCTAATGTGGATAAAGTAACTTTGGAGTTTGGTATCGAAATTGGGGGTGAAACAGGTATCCCCTATGTTACGAAGGGCACGGCTAAAAGCAATCTTAAGATCCAGGTTGAATGTTCGTTCATAGATAATAAGAATAAGCAAGTTTAGTCGTAAAAGCTAGAAAAATGGGGTTAAGTCTTCATTAGACATCTCCGAAAAACAAAGAAGACCCCTCTCCAAACTTCTCCCCGAAGCGGAGAGAGGCTTTAAAATCCCCCTTTTCTTGTAGGGAAGGGGGGCAAGGGGTCAGGTCTGCATACAAAGAAAGCGTCTCAAAATCTTTTCCGGAGATGTCTATTATTGGAGTGGTTGGGAGCTAGTTACTTCGGGTCTGTCGATAACTTTGTGTAAATGGTCTGAGGTTATGGGAGTGAACTATCAAGGATTTCTGCCACTATTTTTTCACAGATGGCGGCTGGTGACAGCTATGTTACTGTAGAGCCAACATAGAGAATTTTACCAACAATGGGTCAAAAGTTGGTATTTACAAAGAATCTTTCTCACTCTAAGCGTGTGTTACACCTTTGAGCCATTACGTGTAATTAGTGACTATATATATTGATCTAACGTTAAGCTTTTTTGGCATTGAGCCGACAATCGGGTAATTTCCATTTAGATGGTAGAGAGTAGAGCATATACTCTTCACGCTTCAAGCCACCCTGATGTAGGAAAAATAGGTAAGCAACGGCTCTAAAATAAAGGTTGTTAATCTCTTGTAGTAAAGGTTTGGGGCTGCCAATGCTGGGCAACTGACTTGCTCCCGAATAGGCGCTTGGGAGCTAGTGAAGGTGATTAGGCTGGGGAGTGGCAGAGTTTATTTGTTTAATTTTCTCCAGAACTGCTTGGTAAGAGCTTGTGTTTCCAAGTTGTTTAAACAGGTCAGATGCTTTTTGCAAATCGGCAATTGCTAAATGCTGATCTCCTGAATTAGCGCGGGCAAGACCTCGGTTATAATACGCATCAGCATCCCCCGGGTTAATGCGTAAGGACTGGTTATAATCTTCGATTGCACCTTGAAAGTCTCCTGAACTAGCACGGGCAAAACCTCGGTTGCTGTAAGCTATAGCATCCCCCGGATTAATACGTAAGGCTTGGTTAGAATCTTCGATTGCACCTTGAAAGTCTCCTAAAGCTATGCGGGCAGCAACTCGGTTACTGTAAGCTATAGCATCTCCCGGGTTAATACGTAGGGCTTGGTTAAAATCTTCAATTGCACCTTGAGAGTCTCTTAAAGCTATGCGGGCAATAGCTCGGTTTTTGTAAGCTGTAGCATCCCCCGGGTCAATACGTAAGGCTTGGTTAGAATCTTCGATTGCACCTTTGATATCCCCTAAACTAGCACGGGCACCAGCTCGGTTGCTGTAAGCTGTAGCAATATTAGGGTTAATACGTAAAGCTTGATTAGAATCTTCAAGAGCGCCTTTGACATCTCCTAAATCTATGCGAGCAGAACCTCGGTAGCTGTAAGCTATTGCATCATTAGGGTTAATACGTAAGGCTTGGTTAAAATCTTCGATTGCCCCTTGAGAGTCTCCTAATTTTTTGTGAGCAAGACCTCGGAGGTCGTAAGCCAAGCCATAATTAGGGTTAATACGTAAGGCTTGGTTACAATCTTCAATTGCCCCTTGAGAGTCTCCTAAAGCTATGCGAGCAGTACCTCGGTAGCTGTAAGCTATTGCATCGTTAGGGTTGATACGTAGAACTTGGTTAAAATCTTCAATTGCCCCTTGAAAGTTTCCTGAATGAAGACGGGTAAGACCTCGGTTGATGTTGAATTGACCGTCTTTGGCATTGACTTGTGCTAAAAGTAAAATTAACTCTCTTGTTGTTGGTAAATTTTTCGCGTCGGCTCTAGGACTTTCTAATATTACTCCTAATACTAGCGTTGCAATAATTGCTTTCAATACCTTCATAAAAATGTTTCTCTTGATACTTGATAGCAAAATACTCCTCCTTTCACGCCAGATGAATAAATACACAAGTAGAAACAACTTTAGAATGTACCGTTTCAGAAAAAGTAGGTTTTGAAATTTCTGCAATAAATTGCAAACTTCTTGTTAGTTGCTCCCTTGCCCCTTCTGCTGAGATGTCGCCAAACTACAAATTACCGACTTTTTCTCCAAAAAAAAGCCCCACCGAGTGATGGGGATGAAGACTGATGGATTTTTGGCACTTTTCTCTGTTATGAGTGCGCTTGGCAAAACTCTCTATTTATTCACTTCTGGTAATGGAGAGCTGTCAGGGTTCACTGATGTACTGATGACATATTCAGGGTAGGCTGGTATGCCATGCTCGTGTAAATCCAAACCCTCCAATTCGCCTTCTTTCGACACACGCAGTGTCCCGGTCAAATTTACCAAATACATCAACCCTAGTGCCACAGCAAATGTAGACACAGTAATAATTAGGTTGCCGATAACTTGTGCGCTCAACACCTGTATTCCCCCACCATACAATAGACCTCTTAATGGTGCAGAGACATCAGGTAAGATGGGGCCACTCGCGCCGAATTCACCAGTGGCAAACAAGCCCAGCGACCACGTTCCCCAGATTCCGCAAAAACCATGTACAGGAACTGCACCGATGGGATCGTCAATACGAAGCCATTCCAAAAGGTCTATGCCCAGAATGACAACTACGCCAGCTACTGCCCCAATGATGATAGAACCTGTTGGATTCACCCAATAGCAAGGGCAAGTAATCGCAACCAAACCCGCCAAGAAACCGTTGACTGTGAAACTCAAATCCCACTTTTGTGTTTTCGGATATCCATAAAACAGTGCCGACAGACCGCCCGCACATGCTGCCAAGGTAGTATTAGCAGCAACCCGTCCAGTCCCCACAAAGTCCATCGCCGAAAGTGTCGAGCCGGGGTTGAAACCGTACCACCCGAACCACAGAATCAGACCGCCGGAAGCAGCAATTACAAGGTCATGGGGCAACATTGGCCCGCCACCGTCGCGCTTGAACCGACGACCCAAACGCGGTCCGAGGACAATCGCACCCGCCAGGGCAATGAATCCCCCAATGGTGTGAACAACTGTAGAGCCTGCAAAGTCATGAAAGCCAGTTCCCAAAAAAGGCAGGAAACCGTCTTTGCTGCCCATTGTTACCAGAAAACCGTCTGGCCCCCAAGCCCAGTGTCCGATAATTGGGTAGATAAATCCAGAAACGCCAATGCTGTAGAGAAGATCGCCAATAAACCCTGTCCGTCCAATCATTGCCCCAGAGGTAATCGTCGAGCAGGTGTCTGCAAAGGCAAACTGAAACAGCCAGAACGCCAGAAACGCCACACCTGAACTTTCATAAGTCGCGGGCGCACCTTGCAGGAAGAACCAATTCAGCCCAATCAAGCCGTTACCATGACTGAACATGAAGGCAAAGCCCCAGGCATAGAACAATAAACCGCAAAGACAGGTGTCAACGATGCATTCCATCAAGACATTGACAGTTTCACGAGAGCGACAGAAACCTGCTTCCAGCATCGTAAAACCTACCTGCATTGCGAATACTAGGAAGGCCGCTAGCAGCGTCCAGAGTGTATTAATCGGGTTAACGATGTCATTGCCTTTGAGTACTGGATCGGCTGCCAGAGCTGGTGTGACCATCAAATTGGGCATGAAGGCAAATACCATGAACAGCATCGCGATCGCCATTACCTTGCCCAGCAGTAGTAAGTAACCATAGCGCCTCCACTCTTTTTCACGCAAACGCTGTCCCAATCGTGCCAACTTGTTAACTTGCTGACTTTGCCCAACATTTTGAGGCAATTTTTTCATTGTGGGGAATTGATTGCTTTCAACCCAGAAAAAGCCTTTCTGGACTGGAGTAGATCCCGCCTTCATGAAAAAGACAATAAAGTTTGTTACCAAAGAGCCAAGTATGTTGAGCCAATTTCGGCTCTTTTTTCCCAAAGAACTACAAGCTTTAAACAAGATATTTTTTAGTCTGCTTCTCTTGTTACCCACTAAGTAAAACCTCCATCAAGGTAAGTATTTTTAAACAACTAAAACCTCAATTCTCAGTCAAGGTGTTGAGGAATAATCTGAAGTATTTATGTCAAATAAACTTGAGCGTGATTGTCTCAAAACTGATAGCCTATCACGTGACGATAGTTGCGGCACCATCAATAACAAAAAAGGAGTTTTTCTGTAAGTCTTTAACCACATTTTTTTAATATCAAAAACCCTGATATTCTGAGAAATCTGAATGTGACTTTACAGGAATCAAGTAAGAAATTTGACTAATTGTTTATTTATTTCTGATAAAAAACTGTATTAAAGAATACAGTTTATGCTCAGGATGTCGCATGAAGTTACTCCTGCCACATCAGATATAACCACTGTATTCTTTACAGGATCAGTATTTACCGATATTAAGATAGAAACATTCAGAATGTTATTAATTTTATATACAACAAGTCAATAATTTGTTACTTTTCGTGTTCACAGCCTCATGAATATCGTCACATTTTCGTCATGATTTTGTCATCTCTTCGTCAATCTAATATGTAACTATTACGCACCATAGGTTTATTCATTTTTAAGAAAAAAATTCCCAGAATTTTGGGAACACAATATGAAATATTTTGACCTGATAGTTAGATAAAAAAATTAATTATCCTAACTTATATCGATATTAAAGATGAACTTAAATTCATTTTATCTGGTTGTATAAATATCGTCGTAGACAGCAAATAATAACTTAACTAAAAGCTGACTACAGCATCAATACAAGTGCATCCCAACTCAAAACGATTGAATTTCAGTCAATATTTAATGCTTTTAAAAATCAATTAAGCGAGTATTTACCTAAATAGTTGAGAAGGCAGAAGGCAGAGGGCAGAAGGTTTTATTAAGAAGGGGATTCAGACCCCTCCTTAATAAGAGCGACCAAATTTTTAATTTGGTCGTGGTTTTAAACCCTTGTTTCCTTTGGTCACAGCAGAGATCAGGAGTCAGAATTTCCTTCTGCCTTCAGCAAGAACTGCCCTCTGCCTTTCTTCGATAAAAGGGTATCTCAAGTGTGGAGATACCCAGGTGTTTAAGAAAAATAATGTAAACAAGTTATGAATTTACCACACCATATCTGTATAGGACTTGGCGCTGGTGTGTCAGGGGTGTGTATTGGTATGGCGATTTTTGCTATAATCAAACTCAACTGCTTGAAAAACCTATAAACAGAATGGCTTCTACAGTCAAAATGTCATAACTCTCCCCAATCAAAATTCAGGAAGCGTCGAGCATTTAGCTTGGTATATTTTTCAGTGTGTTTGATATCGCGGTGTCCCAGGAAGTCTTGGATTTCCCTAGTGTTGTAACCCTGATTCACCAGATAATAACCGCAGGCATGGCGCATCATGTGACAGTGAACTTTGATATCAAGCCCAGCCTGCGCCGCCAGTCGCCCGATCAGCTTTCGTACCGCATCATTGTTTGTAAAATGTGACACTCGCATTCCGGTCTATTACGCACCCAAGTAATTTGAGAACCATCAAATAAGGGAATTTCTACTTGCCACCACTCCCCACCCCGTAGGCGACGATACCAGCGAAAGTTTGAGTAAGTCCAATCCAAAAGTTGCATAAGTGTCGGTGGGACGATAAAATTACCGCGACTGGAACCATAATATTGCTGCAATGGAGGCTGTAATGCCCATTATTTCGTGAAGCGCTCGTAGGACGTATCATCGGCAATGAGTGTAGATTCATACAACTAAATGCAAATTATACATTTACGAGTAAGTTTGAAATTTAATATTCATGTAAACTAATTACCGCAATTTACGAACTTAAGTAAACAAACAACGTCCTGATTTAGGACTACAAATCAATTGGGGTGAACGAAAAAAGATGTGGGAGAGTAGTAAGCTGCTACGCAGCTAAATTTAATAAACAGCATTACCTTTATTTTTAATCTTGCGCTCCCATTTAATAATAAGGCCTCCTTCATTTAACA
>NZ_JBALDK010000104.1:0-43480 GCF_036917455.1 Nostoc sp.
TTACTTCTTCTGGCTGAGGCAAGATGTTAGAGAAGTAATTTTCTTCTTGGGTTATTTGGTTGGAAGTATTAAGAGAATCTGTGATTTGAGATTGTTGGAGATTAGGTATGTTTAAATGCTGTTTTTTGAAGCGTTCGCACTTAATATCCTCAACCAAATCTTTAACAATCTGGCGATTTTCGTCGCTCAAAATTGTAGCAGCAATTGCTTTTCTACCCAAGGTAACTGTTCTCAATGTTGCTTTATTTGAATTAGCGGTTTCTTGGGATTTGCTGTACAACGGTGATAAATCCACGTTTACCTGATGACTGAGTAGTTTTGCTAATGCTTTAACCATTGAAGCATGGTCATCCATCCCTCTACGATTTAGAGAGACTGTGATATGTTCTTGGTTGCCGAGAATTTTATCAATCCATCGGGAACAAACACTACCTGCACCTGCTTCTAAAAATATTCGGACACCATCGCTGTAGACACGGTTAACTAATTGGGTAAAATCAAGTTCTTGGCACAATCCTTTGGCGATGTTGTGAGCGATCGCATCACTTTCAAGTACAATCGGCTGATAGTCTGCGGCTGAGTAAAAAACGATACCGGGGAGATTCTGTGATGGTAAGGTGTTTACCTTCTTGATTTCCTCGTACTGCGATCGCATCGCTTCACAATGTATCACATGGTCGAAGGGCGCGGGGAAGGCATTACAACCTAAAGTTGCAATCACTCGCTTACAGGCTGCATCATCACCAGCGATTAATACTTCTTCTGGTGTGTTAATTTGAGTTAAGTAGACGCGATTCTCATGTTTCAGGCATTCTCTAACTTGCGATGGAGTCGCCATGAGAACATAAGTATTCCAAAAATTGTTGTTTGGTGAATCGGTTAATCCCCAATATTCACGCACAGCATTTTTCGGCCCAGATAACTTATCGCCAAATAGAGGTGATGAGTTTAAAGTGTTACTTCCACCTTCAAAATCACTCCAAACCCCTTGGGCAACCATCATACTAGTTTCACCCAAGCTATACCCAAATACAGATTGCGGCTTGACTTTAAAATCATCTCGGAAAATTGCCGTCATGTATCTAGCAAAGGCGATTTCACTTTCAAACATTGCCAGTGAATCATCTAACAATTGCTTTTCGAGTGTTTCTAGTTGCCTGGTTGTCAATTTAGGCAAGCTTCTGGGATAAACCAACTTTTCAACATCAGCTGCCCGGTTGTAGAGATTGTTACTTTTTAAGTCCTCGAATACTTTAGGAAATAAGCGGAAGACGCTGCGACCAATACCAATGTAAGAATTGACTGCTGCGGGATAAACGTAAGCAACTGCTCCAGTTTTACCCAATGGTTTTGCTGTGAAATAACTACCAAGTGGCGTTTGCCAATCTGTGCCGTTTTCAAAGGCATTGTTTACACCTTTGCGGGCAGATTCAATTTCTTTGAGTAAATCTTTTGTGTTACGTCCTGTGATTGATAAGACGTATTTTGGATTAGAATGCTGTTGAAAAGTAGCAAATGTTTCGCTGGCGGTAGCTGATAAAGAAGAACTCGCTTCTATGGTATGTTGGAGATTGTTGAGAAGATCGGAGATGGTGGTGCGATCGCTAACTGCGATAGGAAACAGATGAAAAGGCATTTGTTGCAAATATCTGTTGTCCCGCTCCTCTTGGCTGGGTTCCTCCGATAAGATTAAATGGGCGTAACTGCCATCTATACCCATGCTATTAATTGCTGCTATTCTGCGTGTGCCGCCTTTATCAACAAACCAAGGTCTTGATTCCATTGCCACATAGAAAGGGCTACCTTCCCATACTTGCGATGTTTTGACACCAGACCATTTGGGTGTGGCGGGAATATACCTGTAATAAAGACAGAGGGCGGTTTTGATTAAGCTAGCAATTCCCGATGCTGTATAGGTGTGGCCGATATTGGCTTTAACGCTACCTAATGCACAGTGCAAACCATTACCTACCTTCGGATAAGCTTGCAATAAACCTGTGATTTCGGCTTCATCCTCCTGGGGAACGCCGCTACCGAAGACTTCCACATAGTTAACTTCTGTGGGTTGAATCTCCGCCATCTCGAAAGCTTGTTTGCAGACATCACTGATAGCTGAAGCATCAGGTTTTACCAGAGCGTCACTCAAAGTAGAATTACCTTGTGCGAAACTCATGGCATCAATTACTGCATAGATGCGTTCATTATCTTCCTTAGCAGCTTCGTAGCGCTTGAGGACGACAGCACCCGCACCTTCGCCAACTGTCCAGCCATTTGCTTGTTGGTCGTAACCCAACGTATTTACACCCGTATTAATTGGTGCAAATTGGCTGCGGAATAAAACATTTTCCACACCACCAGCTAAATCTACTGCACCCACAACCACCGCGTCTACTTCACCCGTAGCGAGTAGCATTTGGGCAATTTCCAAGGCTTTGAGGGCAGAATTCTCGCCAGCGCTGACGGTGAATGCAGGGCCAGTGAAATTCCACAAAGCAGAAATTCGACTCGCCATGATGTTGGCGATGTGACTGACATATTCGCCGATTTCTACTGGTTGGTGGATGCTATCTTTAACAATGGTTTCTAGTTGCGCCAGGTGTTCCGCAGGTAGAGAAATTCCTTGGTTGAGTAAGCCGTCCTTAACTTGCCAAGACAAATTCCATCTTTGCTGTAGCTGATGTACGGAAAATTCTGTCTCGGCGGCAACAATCACAGCCACATTGCCACCCTCCTGTAGTTTCGCATCTTTGACGGCGCGATCGCTAACTTTCAGAAGCAATAATTGTTGTGGATTTAACTTGTCTATTTCATTAGGTGGGATTTTGCACGATAAAGTATCGATTTCAAAATCTTTGATGTATGCCCCTACTGGTGCTTTACCATCTGCTAAACCGTACTCTTTCAGGACACTTTCTTGATTTTCTATACCATGCCATCTTTGAGGCGGTAGGGAAGTAAAATGTTGTGTTCCATCATAAATGCTGCGTTCAAAAGCATCTAAGCCATTGCAGTTACCAAAAAAGGCATCCATGCCAACGATGGCGACTTTGGTAGGTGGAACAGGCGTAGTTGATTCAACTGATTGTGTTGTATTTCCTTGTTCTAAAATCAGATGAGAATTAGTGCCGCCAAAACCGAAAGCGCTAATAGCTGCCCGTTTAATTGGTGCGTTATTATTAGGCCATGCCGTAGCTGTTCTAACAATTTTATCGGCGGAAATTGTACCATGTTCTGATGTTAACGGTTCAGAAACATTCATGGTTGGTGGAATTACACCATGAGACATACTCAAAATCACTTTAGTCAAGCCAACCATGCCAGCAGCAGTTAGCAAGTGACCAGTATTTGCCTTAGCAGAACCTACCAGAGGTGCAGCTTGATTTTGACCAAAGAATGTTTCTATGGAATTGAATTCGGTTGTATCTCCTAGCAATGTGCCGGTGGCGTGACACTCTAAATAATCGATGGTTTTTGGACTAAAATTCGCCTCATTGTAGGCTCGTTCAAAAGCTAGGACTTGTCCTTTAGGATTTGGACTCAATAAATGTTTACCTTTGCCATCATTCGAGAGTCCATTACCGCAAATAGTAGCGAGAATATTATCACCATCTCTAACGGCATCAGAATATCTTTTCAGCATTACCATCCCAACACCATCGGCGGGAATTAGCCCTCTAGAGGATTTATCTAAGGGGCGGCTGATGCCATTTTCTGCATACCCTTGAACACCGGAAAATAACATCCGCACGAATAGGGAATCTGCACAACTGATGGCTCCAGCTAACATCACATCAGCTTTGTGTGACCATAGGTAATGAGATGCTAGTTTAATGGCATAAAATGATGAGGAACAAGCAGCATCCAGACATAAATTAATCTGGGATAAAGATAGTGCTTGAGCAACGATAGATGCTGGTAAACCAGATATCAGGGCATTGTATAAAGATGCTTTGGTTGCGCCTGGGACAGCTAAATCAAAGCCTTCATACTGCAAAAGTTCTCTGACAGCAGGGTTAATAGCTTGCTGGTAAATTGGAGAGAATAATTGATTAGATAATTTTGTCGGGAATGACAAATTACCTAAAATCACGCCGCATTTTGCCAGGACAGTTTGATTACCCCAATAACCACTTTGTACAATTGCTTGTTTAGCGGCATATAATGACCATTTGAAGGTGTTATCTAAACCAGCAACAAATTCTGATGATAGATTGTACTCAGAGGGATTAAATTGAAAGTTGCGGATGTATCCGCCTTTGAGAGAATAGGTTTTGTCTGGTGTACCTTTGACTGGATTGTGAAAGATTGTCGGATTTACTCCGATTTCTTCGACGGTTGCAGAAGATGTCGAATCTTTTTGATTAACGATGTTTTGCCAGTATTCTTCAGGGTTTTTGGCATCGGGGAATAGGCATGATAATGCGATGATGGCTATTTTTTCCACGATTTATATGCTCCGAGTTTGGGTATTTAGCAAGAGATAATTAAAAGGCAGGATTTACGCTGTTCCCCAAACTTTGAAGTGGCAAGTTATAGCAATCCTATGTGAGTTGTGAAAATTTTTTAACGAACCGCAGAGGCGCAGAGAGCGCAGAGAGAAGAATAAAAAGAGATTTTTACAACTGATTTAGGATTGCTATATGGATGTTGAGTGGTAAAGGAAGATTACTAGCTTCTGAGCATTTTCATTGACCAAATAATGGCATGAGCGCCGAGCATTCGTGAGTATATTTTACCTTGGCGATCGTGTATGATGAAGTTTGCGATCGCACTACTTGGTGTCTTAGCTAGTACTTCACAAGAAACGTAAAAGGTTTCGTTATGTGGTATAGCTTCAAACTGTTCAAATTTTTCTACTTTTCCAGGTAGACAACCTTCTTCATGAAAGTGTTGTGTCCAAATCCATAAAGCGTGCATACTCAAGTCAGTTGTGTAAGGATTTACCCATTGGACTGGGAATTGTCCTTGTTGCTGTGGGGTGAGTTCTGGCCAAAGACATTCTGTTGTGATTTTTTCAGGACTGATGTTTAAAACTCTTTTAACTTCTTGAAAACCGGGGCCGTGGAATAATGTCGCCCCACCATTTTGGTAAAAAGCTTTTCCTGTCGCCGTGATGATATTATCTTCTTCAAGATTGAGAGATTCATAGATGGGTGCATCTGGGATTTCTCGCTGAAGATGGAGTTGAGCGCTAAAATGAAAATGGATTCTGCCTTCTGGATTTTTACTCGAAATTTTGGCTTTAAGTTCGATATTTTCAAGGTTAACTTTAGAAACTTCTTCTATTTCTAAAATATGCTCCTTCGCTAAGGTTTCATTAAAGGTAATTCCTTTCAAGACTTTGAACTCTTGGTAATAAAACAATCGATAACCAGGATATAATTGTTCAGAAGCATTGATAATCCAGGTCATTGCACAAGTTGCTGGTAAAACCGGAGAACCAGCAATAGTATGATCGTGCAAAAATGGATTAGCCTCTAATGTCATTTGGCGACGAATACGATAAGTTCGTAGTTCTGAATCTAACTCCGCCGCCATTGGAACGAGTGGGCTACCAATAACAACTTGTGCGGTTGCATGATTGGTATTATCCATTTCTTTAACCAGCATTTGCGCCCCAACTGCAATGGGAATTATTTCAATTTTTCGCTCTTGAAAAATCTTCTTTAATTCTGCTGTCACCATTCCACTGTCCCAAGCGCCCCAGTTGATAGCGACTACGTGACATGAAGGATAAGTTTGCTTAAAAATATGGGCTGATTTGTTCAGAATTTCATTTGCGATCGCATAATCAGATTGTCCAGGATTTCCGTAAAAGCCTGTTACGGAAGAAAACAAAACTAAATGCTGAAGTTGACTAGGGTTAACGCAAGCAAGTAGGTTTTCTAAGCCTTGAACTTTGGCGGTGTAAACTTTTTCAAAATCCTCTTCTGTTTTCTTTTCAATTAACTTATCAGCTAAGTTTCCCGCGCCGTGGATAATTCCGGTAATTGGGCCGAGATGTTGGACAGCAGTGGCAAGTTTTTCTTGTAAAGCTGCCGTATCTGTAACATCGACGCTGATATATTCTGCTTTAGCTCCGGTTTTTTCAATTGCTGCTAGAGTCTTCTTAATTTCACGACTGGAAGTAATTTTGTTATATATTTTTTGTACATTCATGGGTGTGGGCTTCTCTCCTTGAGAAAGAAGATTTTCCATGATGCATTTTTTCAATGCTGATTCATCAGAATTTTGAGCAAAATCTGGTTCGGTTTCTAATAGTTCGGAGCGACCGAGGAGGATGAATTTGCAGGGTTGCTGTTGGGCTAATCTGATAGTACACTCAGCCGTAATCCCTTTTGCACCGCCGCTCACGACAAAGACAGATGATGGACTAAGCTGGGCTGTTTGTGTCATAAATCTTCTGGTATTAATTCGTAATTAAGAGATGCTCTAGAAAACTGGTTACAAGTTGTTTCTTATTTCTTTCTCTGTGTCCTCTGCGCCTCTGCGGTTTTTTTTAAACGAACCACAGAGACGCAGAGAGCGCAGAGAGAAGAGATGGAGGGATTAACTAATCGGCGATAATAGTCACTCGTCCTTGTGAGCCGTAGCCAACTTCACTTATATAAAGGTTGGGATCGTGAAGTTCAGCGATGATGTTTTGTACTGACTGTTTAGCGTCAAGTCTGGGACTTAGGTCGATCGCCCGTGTAAATACTTTTGGCCATTCCCATCTCAGAGTTTTGCTTAATCCGAATAAACCAGCGCCGATCGCACCGAAGTTGACTTTGTACTCTAAACCGAAGGCTCCATCAAGGTGAGCAACTGTGCAGAAACAACTACGTCCATGCTTTGCAGCTTCGTTTAGGGAGGGTTTAAGGTGTTTCGCCATCAAAAATACGTGCTTGACGATCGCCTTTTCTGATTCGTTATAAGAAATACTCCCGGTGTGATTTCCTACAAACATTGGGTGTAGATGGATGAAAGCCCCGATCGCTCCGCAGTGAGATGCGATCGCTTGCAATTGTTGTTGAAGATGTTCTTCACTTAAGTTTGCTAAGGTGACGCGGGTTACTCCTGTGGGTAAGGGCGCTTGTTGGGCGATGAGCGATTGGGGGAAGCTGATAACTACTACTTTCCAACCTTTCTCGATTAGGGATTCGGTTAATTTATAAGTGGTGAGGGAACCATCATCAGTGATTAAACCAATGTGTCCCTCTGGTAACTTGAAATCCAAATAATCGGGCTGTGGTAGACTTCTGAGTTTGACCGGATGGCGCTGGATAGTATGCTCTAATTCCGGTGGTTGTTGGACAAACTCAGGTTCAGACTTTTTTTTTTCACCTCCAGCCAACTGCTGTAGGTAATCAACTATTTGACCGATGGTGCGAAGATCGCCGAGTTCTTCAATATTTGGTTTGGGTAAGTTGGGGTACATTTCTTGCATCGCCCCTAAGATTTCTACCCGTTTAATCGAGTCAATCCCTAAGTCGGCTTCCATGTCCATTTCCAGTTCCAGCATCTCGACTGGATAACCGGTTTTATCGCTGGTGATGGCTAACAAGGTTTCACCTAAGTTTGCAAATTCATCACTTGTAGCGGGTTCTGGTTCTGGAGTGAATGCAACAACTACGCTTACTTCTGGTGTCGTAACTACCTCAACTACTGGTGCAGTCTCTACTGGAATCTCGGTTGCTGGTTGTACCTCATGAACTGCAATTTCGATTAAAACACTTTGAGAAGCGTGGGATTGCAGATACTCTACAACTTGACCGATGGTGCGTTTTTCTGACAGTTCTTCTAAATTGGGTTTGGGTAGGCTGGGGTACATTTCTTGTAGCGCCCCTAAGATTTCTACCCGTTTGATGGAGTCAATTCCTAAATCGGCCTCCATATCCATGTCCATTTCCAGCATTTCGACTGGGTAGCCGGTTTTATCGCTGGTGATGGCTAAGAGGTTTTTATCCAAGTCAACAATATCGATGGTTGCGCCAGATACAGGTGCAGCAGTTGTAGGTGCTGGTTCTGCAACAACTTCCTCGACTGGAGGCGAGCTAATTTTGACTACAACCTCAGCTTGGGGTTGTTCTACTACTGGGACAGGTGGCGCAACTACAGGCTCGACTGTCTCGACAGTGGCGAAGTGCGGAGTTGGTAACGCGATCGCTCGCGTCTGTATTGGGGATACAGGAGTTTCAACTACAGGCTCTACAGCAGCCGGGAGAGGTTCTTGGGTAACAGCTACAGGCAGAGGCTGGCTTTCTACTATCTTGGCAGTAGGAGGTACGGGTGCATCAGTAACAGTTGTTTCTGTTGTGAACGGAGTGAAATTGCTGAGTTTCTCTGTTAATTGAGTTGCTCCCTCACCAGAGATGATTTGAGAATATTCTTGCTGTATTAGTTGGAAAAAGCTCTTAGTATATTCCAACTGCTCTTTGAGATATTGCTCATGGATGCGTAAAGTTTCACCTTGTTGGGAATGAAACTGCATCATGCTACGCTCTAAGCTTTCCATGACAACTAGCTTCATCTTGGCAGTTTCGGCTGTTGATTTACTTTCACTCAACAAAGAATTCTGCTGCTGCATCAGTTGGAAAAATGCTTTAGCGTATTCCATTTGATGGTTGAGATAAGTACCGTGAACTTGTAAATTCTCAGCTTGATTTTCCTGGAACTGTGTCAGGAGATATTCTAAACTTGCTAAAAGTTGTTCGTAATTTGTCAGCTTTTCTGGTGTTGGTTGCATCTTAGATTCCTGGACTGGTTGTGACAGGGTAACAGGATTCATCTGTTGCTCTGGCTGGGTGATGATATTAGCAGTCACACCGTTCATTTCTGGGGCAGATTTTTTATGTCCGTTAGTTTCTATCACAGCCAGAGGTGGAGTTACACCTGGGCTGCTAAACAAAGGAGCCGCATCAGGATATTCGGGTGTAGGTAATGTGACTTTATGCCCATCCTGCAAAGCTAAAGCGAAGGCATTTTTCGTTTTTTCGGATCTGTAGTTTATACCGTTTAAACGTACATTTAATGTCTTCTTCGTCTCAATTGGGGGAATAGTTTGGGGAAGTTGGTAGGGATCGAGGTTATTCAAAGCCAGACCAATTACTCGCAACTGCACAACTGCTTCCCGCAAAGAGCGATCGCTATTCTTTTGAACGCTAGGGTTCAAAGATACGGTGATGTGTGGGCGATCGCCAAGAATATCTTTTACTAAGTTGGTGAGAATTCTTCTCGGCCCAAATTCCACAAAGCAAGTACCACCCGCCGCATAGATATTTTCAATTTCCTGCTTAAACAGCACTGAATTGGAAAGATGGCTTTCGAGGATTTTTTGAATATTTTGGGCTTCTTTGGGATACTGCTTACTGGTAACGTTGCTGTAAACAGGGATTTTGGGACTTTGGAATTTAACAGACTTGGTTGCGATCGCAAATGATTTCTGAGCAAAGGCGATTAGCGGTGTATGGAACGCTGCTGAAACAGGTAGCAATACAGCCGTATATCCTTTCTCGTGTAAAGCCTCTCTGACTCTCGCTATTTCTGCGGTAGGGCCAGCCAAGACAAATTGAGTAGGAGAATTTTGATTAGCGATCGCAACTTGCGGAAAATGTCTCAGCACTGCTTCCACTTTGCTGATGTCTTCTTTGACAGCCAACATACTACCCGCATCATGATCCGGGTCTTCAGGTGCAGCCATCGCTTGACCCCTAGCTTTCACTAAGAACAAGTAATCTTCAGTACTCAAAACTCCCCCAGCCCATAGTGCTGTTAGTTCACCAAAGCTATGACCGGCAACAAAATCTGACTTGAACCCAGCTTGTTGCAATATGCTGTACATCCCTGCACTCAACACCCCAATGGCTGGTTGAGCATATTCTGTGCGTTGTAAGGCAGCAATTTGGACATTTTTTTCTGCCTCTCCAAACACAGGATGAGGGAAAACAATCTCTGAAAGCGGCTGCAAATTATCCTTGAGCAACAGGCTATCCATATAGCCATGAAGACGACGCATCAAAGGAAAATTCATCACCAGTTCGCGTCCCATCTCCAAGTATTGCGAACCTTGACCAGAAAATAGAGAGACAACTTTTCCGCCCAACTCCATACCAGAGGAGCGGTAATAAATCCCTTGGGGATGCTCCCAAGATGCTGCTGTTCCTTTGTGTTTCAGCCACTCAATGCTAGTTTGCAGCAACTTGCAAGCTTCTTCGAGATTCTCAGCTACAAATCCAAATCTGGCAGCAGAGAGGGGAATTTGTGGCGACTTGCATTCTTTGACTAATTGTGCATAATGTGTATTTGCTTCAGGCGATCGCAACTTACCTAAAATCTCTTCAGATTTGCTCAACAATTGGTCTACTGTAGGAGCAAATAACAACACTTCATTAGCACCACTGTGTAAGCGGTAAGCGGCGTTTTGCTCAGCTTCATATTCTTCCAAAACAACGTGATAGTTAGTGCCGCCAAAGCCAAAGGAACTCACACCTGCGCGTCTTGGTGCTTCCCCTTCTGGACGAATCCAAGGTCTAGTTTCGGTATTCAAATAAAAGGATGAAGTTTTAATGTTGAGTTTGGGGTTTGGCTCAGTAATGTTAATTGTCGGCGGTAATACTTTGTGATGTAAAGCCAAAGCAGTTTTAATCAGACTCGCCGCACCCGCAGCCGCTTTTGTGTGTCCGATTTGTGATTTCACACTACCCAAAGCGATGTGCTGCTTTTTATCATCATGCACATCAAAAAAGTCTTTTAAAGAGCCGAATTCTGTCGGATCTCCTGCCATTGTACCAGTGCCATGTGCTTCCATCAAACCAACAGTAGCGGGAGAGAAGCCGGCATCTTCATAAGCACGTTCCAAGGCTTTAACTTGACCTTCTTTGCGCGGAGCATAAATGCTCTTGTAACGCCCATCGCTGGAAGTACCAATACCTTTAATTACGGCATAGATTTTATCGTTGTCTCGTTCAGCATCTTCTAACCGTTTCAGGACAATCATCCCAATACCTTCACCCAGCATCATCCCATCCGATTTAGCATCGAAAGGTTTGACATTTTCACTAGGAGAAACAGCCGGTGTTTTGCTGAACGAGATGTAAGCCATGATGGTATTATCGGTATCAACGCCACCAGTCAGCATCATGTCAGAACGATGTTCAACTAGTTCGCTGATTGCCATTTTTAAAGCACCAAAGGAACTAGCGCAAGCGGCATCAACTACACAATTCATCCCGCCAAAATTGAGGCGATTGGCAATTCGTCCAGCAACTACGTTAGCCAACATTCCAGGGAAAGCGTTCTCATCCCATTTCACATAAGCGCTTTTGATTTTATCAACGATTTTTTGTGTATCTTCGTCAGATAAACCACTGCTTTTAAGCGCTTTTTCCCAAATTGGATATTCCAATCTCGCAGAAAGTGGCATTCCTAACTGCTTGGCCATAGCCACGCCTAAGATTACCCCAACCATCTCGCGATTAAAATCACGTTTTTCGCCATAACCTGCATCTTCCATCGCCTCTTTCGCAACCACTAAACTTAATAGTTGCGATACATCTGTAACTTCTAAAATACTCGGCGGAATGCCGAATTCCATCGGGTTAAAATCTACCTCTGGAAGAAACCCGCCTCTTTTACAGTAGGTTTTATCTTCAGTAGTTCTGGGATTGGGATCGTAATAATCTTCGACGCTCCAATGTGTGGAAGGAACATCAGTAATACAGTCAATTTTGTTTACAATATTTTGCCAGTATTCCCGCAAATTTCTGGCTTGAGGCAATAGAGAAGCCATCCCAACGATAGCGATAGGATTGTGTTGTAATTGTCTGTTAATTCTGTTGATTGACACTGATTTATCTGGCTTCATTTTTTTTCCCTCGATAGACTCAATCACAGCCTGTTCGCAATTGTTGATAAGGCTTTCTAACTCTGCTAAGGCAGTATCAATTGAATAAGCAGACATAGGGCATAGTGAGTACTGTGGATTGTGTAGTTACAGTAATTTCTGTTGCCTACTAATAATCAAAAACTCTGGGTTTGTAAGCAGTTAGCATGTCTAAAATTCCGGCAAAAAAGTAATTACGAATTACGAATTACGAATTCTGCGGATACGCGGCTTTGGCACACTGCGTAGGCGTAGCCCGTCGTAGACATCGCGAAAATTGTTATCCAACGCTAGACTTTTTAAATTGTGGCAATAGGTCAAAGACGTTGTTAAAACTGGTAAAATAGTTTTGGAGTGTAATAGCTGCTTGACCAGTTAATTTAATCCATTTGTAATGGTATAGATTTTGAGTAATGGTATCCTACTGGAATTGTGGAAACTGAGGAGTAGCTAAGAGAACAGAAACGTTTTTCACCCGACAGCTTTTAATTATCTAGGCTAACCAGAGCAACATAGCTGTTGTTAATGACAACGTTCTGTATCTTGAGCAATGTCATAGCCAATTTCAACGTTCGGGATAATATATTTTATGCTACTTAAACCAGCAAAGTTGACAAGTTCGTTACACAAAAGACACCACCTTTAATCCGAATTCATGCAAGTTGAAAAAGTAATTAAACGAGCAGACGGTGATGGGAAAGCAGTTATCTTTAGTTATTTTTAATGTCCAAATATTGATTAAATAACTAGTTTGTCTAACCACTTTAAAGCATTGAATTAATAAAAACACTAGCATACTTTACAGAAACTAAATCATTCCTTTAAAGTTATTTTATAAACAAACATCCACAATTACTGATGTTAATTTGAATAAAATCCAGTAAAAAAGTATAATTTGTAACTCTATAAATGTGTCAGATATTTTATTATCTACGCATTAGCCATAAATTTCTGCTGAATTAAGTTAACAATACAAATCTGTTGTCTAGTAAGTAATAATTCAATTAACACATAGATGAACTGAACAACCATAGGTGTGTTTTTTCATAGAAGCATCATAATTGAGTCAAAGTTTTTGGTTATTTTTCAATATAAGTCAACTTAAGAAGCAAGGCGGTTATTTATAAAGCAAATGTTAATTTTTAGTATGTTGCATGATAAACATAATCATGATTTCATGAGTTAAAAAGGCAATTATAAAGCTGGTACAAATGGAATTATACCTCTGCCACGCAGGTGGGTTATGCTTCAGTATAAGCGGTTTATAATCGCCTTTTAATTACTACGATTAAAGCCAAAAATAATGTCTTATACTACACAACCTTGCTAATAATAATCTGTTAGTAATATCAAATCTGCTTAAAAACTAACCATCTATTGGTACTCAATTAGCAGATAAGGGATTAATAACGAGTAATTTTTCAGCATCTATTCTTACTGTAATGAAATATTTTAGTTGGAGAATCAAGACTTATACAAATTAAATCGATTGACAAAAATCATTTTTTACGCCATAATTAATGACAAGTTTATCCAAATTTTGATTGCATTTTTATTAGCGCTTCGTTGTTCTTGAGAGTTAAGTTTTCTGGTTAGCGCTATTGTATTTTACGCTACTGGATTAGATATCAAATTAGGATATAACTTAGGAAGCTTTGAAGTAACACCACCATTGATTTTCACGCCAAAATAGTGAGTTTGGGCGGTAAAAGCTTACAACAATTCATATAAAACCAATTTAGACCCATCCAGTTTATTAAGGTAGAAACCCTAGAGGTAAAGCCCTCTTGGTAATTTACAGATGAGTCTATATTTAATCGACTAAATATAACCAGGCTATCCCCTAGAAAACAGAATTGGAATGAAAATATGGCAGTAAATAAAGAAAGCCGATTATTCACAAAACCCGTAGGGCGATCGCAAGTAATTTTAGCAGCTTCTCTCACTCTAGCGGCTGGATTAATAGCTTTTTATAGTTTAGTACCGTTTTGGTCTAAACCTAAAGTTGTGACACCAGCAGCAAATCCTCCAAAAGCTGTGACTCCTGCAAAAGTTGCTGTAACCGCCTTGGGACGTTTGGAACCAGAAGGCGAAGTTACTACTTTGACTGCTCCCACTTCTAATAATGGAGTGCGAGTAGATAGACTGTTAGTGAAAGAAGGAGATACGGTTAAAGCAGGGCAATTACTAGCTTATCTAGAAAATTATGGTCGTTCTAGAACAGCTTTGCAACAAGCTTTAGACCAACTGCAAGTTGCTAAAGCTAAATTAGCGCAGGTGAAATCTGGAGGTAAAACGGGAGATGTTGATGCTCAAAAGGCTGCGATCACCCGTTTAGAGCCACAATATAAAGGGGATGTTGCTACCCAACAGGCGACAATCGACCGCATCCAGGCGGAAGTAGACAACGCTCAAGCTGAGAATAATCGCTATCAGCAATTATATAAACAAGGTGCGATCGCAGCTTCTGTAGCAGATACCAAAGCTTTGCAACTCAAGACTACACAACAGCAGCTAACAGAAGCCCAAGCCACTCTCAAGCGGACTCAAGACACATACCAAGCACAACGCAAGCAAGCACAAGCACAACTCACCAGTATTAGCGAAGTGCGTAGTGTAGATGTTCAAGTCGCGCAAACCGAAGTCAACAGTGCCACAACTTCTGTTCAACAAGCAAAAGCCGACTTGGATTTAAGCTATATCAAATCTCCCATAAATGGCAAAATTTTGAAAATTCACGCCAAAACCGGAGAAGTCATCAGTACTAGCAGAGGATTTGCTGAAATCGGTAAAACATCTCAAATGTATGTGATTGCAGAGGTGTATCAAACCGATATTCAAAAAGTGCGTGTAGGACAAAAAGCCACAATTAGCAGCACTGCATTTACTGGAACAATAAAAGGAACTGTAAAAGAGATTGGTTGGCAAGTTGACAAGCAAAACATCTTCAGCCTCAACCCCGGTTCAGACACAGACCGCAGAATAGTTGAAGTGAAAATCTCCATCGATAATCCCGCAGATAGTGAGCGCGTAGCTCGTTTAACTAACTTACAGGTAGATGTCGCCATTCATATTTAGTCAATTGGCATAAGTCATTCACAAATGACAAATGATCAATGACAAATGACCAATGACAAATGACAAATAAATCCATGAATTTTAAAATTCCTTTAGCATGGCTACAGCTAGCCCAGCAAAAAGTTCGTTTACTAGTAGCTGTAGCTGGGATTGGTTTTATTGTATTGCTAATGTTTGTGCAACTTGGTTTCCAAGATGCTCTTTATTCCAGTGCAACCGCAGTGCATCAAAATCTCAAGGGAGATTTATTTGTAGTCAGTTCGCAATACAAATCTTTAACCTCAAATCAAAGCTTTTCACGGACTCGTTTGTATCAATCTCTGGGGTTTGATGGCGTTGAGTCAGTTAGCCCCATGTATTTGCAATTTGCTAAACTGAAGAATCCGGCAACTAGTGAGAAATATTCAATATATGTTATTGGTTTCGATCCAGGTAGACCTGTGATGAATCTCCCAGAAGTGGAGAAAAATTTAGATAAACTCAAAATTCCTGATGTCGTACTTTTTGATCGGGGTTCTCGCCCAGAGTTTGGCCCAATAGCTGAAAAATTTGATGCCGGAGATACTGCACAGACAATTGAAATATTTCCCTTCAATTCATTAATTGGCTATAGAGTCAGAGTTGGCGGCTTATTCACATTAGGGCCTTCCTTTGGGGTAGACGGAAATTTACTTGTTAGTGACTCAACTTTTTTGAGGATAAATCCCAATACTCGTCCGGCAGATATGATAGATATCGGTTTGATTTCCCTCAAACCTGGTACTAATGCAGAAACAGTATTAAAAAGTTTGCAAGCAAGTTTGCCTAATGATGTCCAAGTCTTTACACGCCAAGGCTTCATTGATTTTGAAAAAAAATATTGGGCTGTTAGAACCCCCATTGGTTTTATTCTTAACTTGATGCTGACAATGGCTGCGGTTGTTGGTGTGGTTATTGTTTATCAAATTCTCTACAGCAATATTGCTACACAGTTCGTTGCTTACGCCACTTTAAAAGCAATTGGTTATGCCAATAGATATTTGTTGAATGTGGTATTTCAGCAAGCTTTAATCTTGGCAATCTTAGGTTATATTCCAGGATTCCTTACTTCTGTTTTGTTATATAGTTTTGCAGCAGAAGCAACTAAATTACCAATAGTTATGACCACTAATAATGGATTGATTGTCTTAACTTCAACAGTTTTAATGTGTATAACTTCTGGGGCACTTGCTATCAACAAACTCCGCTCCGCAGATCCAGGAGATATTTTCTAGTTATTTTTAGCAGCAACATAAGCCAATTATTTTGCCTGAACTATACTCCTAAATAAGCATTGATGTAGCCTCTCCAGAGAAAATTTATTCTTTATAGCAATTTTAGATTTTTGATTAAAAATCTTTACCAAAATCAAAATTTGGTATAGCTTCAAGTCTTTTATCTAGCAACTGAAATTCACCCCTTTAACAATAGTTTCGATTTTATGAACCTCAAAGACAAAACCCTGCTAATTACCGGGATTGATGAATTCGTCGGTTTGCGTGCAGCCGAGTTAGCTATAGCGCAAGGAATGAAGGTTCGTGGACTACAAAGTTCTACAGAACAGAACAAACAATTACACAACTTAGGCGTTGAAGTAATTATTGGTAGTATCACCGATTCTACTATTGCTCAAAAGGCCTGTCAGGGAGTAGATATCGTTTTACATACAGATCAACTTGCCGAAGAAGCTGGCGCAATTAAGAATTTTCGTGATGTGAATGTTGGCGGTACTGTCAACATAGCTAAAGCCGCTAAACACGCTGGTGTCAAAACATTTGTGCATCTATCTAGTGTAATGGTTTACGGTTTCAACTATCCTAATGGTGTTACAGAATCCGGGCCACTTTCGGGCGAAAATAATCCCTATTGTCAAACAAAAATAGAAGCTGAAACAGCAGTTTTAGAACTAAATAATTCTCCAGATTTTGGCATCATCATTATTAGAGCCGGAGATGTTTACGGGCCAGGAAGTATTCCCTGGATAGTCAGACCAATTTTAATGATGCGTCAAAAATTATTTGCCTGTGCCAACGATGCTAAAGGAGTAATCAATCACGTATATATAGATAACCTGATTGATGGGATCTTTCTAGCGATAGAAAAAGAAACATTCGGTGAAATATTTAATATCACTGACGGACAAGAAACTTCTTGGAAAGAGTATTTTATGCGTTTAGCAGCAATGGAAGGTTTACAAGCACCCCTTTCATTATCGAAAGATGAAATCAAGTTGTTTCTAAAGCTACGCGTTCAAGGACAAAAGCTTTTTCGGAAAAAAGTTGATATTTTACCAGAGTCTATAGATTTTATGACTCGTCCCTACGCTTGTTCAATTGTCAAAGCTCAAAGTCTGTTAAATTATAAACCAGCAGTCGATCTAGAATTAGGAATGCAGCGAACACATGAATGGCTGCAAAAAACAGATATTCAAAGCTTGATGAAATAGTCAAAATATTTTTGGAATCATTATTGGATTGTAAGGAATTTGGAGTTAATGACTTCTAACTTCTGAATTCTTCGGTTGCATCTGCCTAACAATTATCTGCAATTGAGAACAAAATAATCCATATATTTTCCGAATAATCGTTTTATATGACTACTAATCAGCCACGTTTAAGCATCGGATTACCTGTATACAATGGTGAAAAATTTATCAAAGAAGCCATAGATTCACTCTTGGCTCAAACCTTTGAAGATTTTGAGTTAATTATTTCAGATAATGCATCTACAGATAAAACTGAAGAAATTTGTAGAGCTTATGCTGAGAAAGACAAACGTATCTGTTACTACCGCAATGACAAGAACATCGGTTGCGCCCGTAACTTTAATCGCGTCTTTAAATTGTCTTCTGGTGAGTATTTTAAGTGGGCAGCTTATGACGATCTACATGCTCCAGATTTTATCAATAAGTGTGTTGAGGTGCTTGACCAAGACCCTAGCATAATCTTGTGTCACTCTCAGACATATTTCATTGATGAAGAGGGGAGTTTTCTCCAAAACTACAATATTAAACTCAAGGCAGATGCACTAAAACCACATAAGCGTTTTGACGAATTGCTGACGAAACATTTATGTTATCAATGTTACGGAGTAATTCGCTCCAGTGCCCTGAGAATGATACCTCTGATGGGTGGTTATGGTAATGCAGATGGAATTCTTTTGTTAAGACTTGGTATTCTTGGTAGGTTTTATGAAATCCCTGAACATCTGTTTTTTGCCAGAAGCCATCCGCAACAATCAATGAGTATGTATTTTCCTAATTATATGTTGTTTGCTAACAACACTAAAAAACCCTCATTGAGTATGCTGCCTGATTTTTATGCCTATACAGTGTGGTTTGATTCAGCAAAGAAAGGACAAATTTTATTGCCACATTGGAGAATAATTTGGGAGTATATACTCTCTATCTGGCGTAGTCCCCTGAGTTGGAATGACCGGCTGCGTTGTCATTTAAGTCTATATCGGCAGTTAAAAGGGACAGAATATCTTTTGCTGAAAGATTTACTAAAAGTGCTGCAAGTACTTTGGAAAGCTTGGCAAGCAGCATCAATTAAAAAAACTCAAGTTTTACATTGAATAATTAGTTAAAAATAAAAGCTACTAAATACAGCTTTTATCCAGCCCCAAAACCACCTATTCTTTACTACAAAACTATGCTGAAACTATCTCAATTATCTCATTTTTTACTTGCCACTTTAGTGAGCTTTAGCTTTGCTAAAACAGTAAATGCAGAACCAACTGAAACACTAAGTGTTGTGGTAAATGGCATACAACACAAAAAAGGTGAGATTTGCTTCAGAGTTTACGCAACTGAAAAAGGATTTCCGATGAGTAATTCTACTGGATCTCAAAGTGGCTGCGTTAAGATTACTGGCAATTCTGTTAAAAAAGAATTCTCAGGTTTAAAGCCTGGAACTTATGCTGTCGCCGTGGTTGACGATCAAAATGGCGATCGCAAACTCAATAAAGACTTTTTTGGTATTCCCACAGAAGGTTTTGGGATTTCCAAAAATCCAACTGTGTCTATACAAACAGGTTCACCAAAGTTTCGTGATGCCAGTTTTGTTGTAAATAAAAATACAACGGTCAACATAATCATGAAGTATTCGCTGGATTCATAAAGGCGATTGGGGACTGGGGACTGGGGACTGGGTACTGGGGACTGGGTACTGGGTACTCCTTCTCTAGGAAATACTTCTGATTTTCAATCCCAAATCCCAAGTCTCCAATCCTTAATCCCAAGTCCCCAATCCCCAATCCCTAATCCTATCGGAGATTAAAAATTTAATGGAAGATTTGGCGATATTTTTGTCTAAGTCTTTGATGGGTTGGCTGGTTATTCAGGTGTGTTTTACGCTTGTCTTTATATGGTATCTGCGCTCATCAAAAAAAAACTTATTACCAGATGACCAGTTACCCAAAACAGCAGTGATTCTTTGCCTACGCGGAGCCGATCCGTTTTTGCCTAGATGTTTGCGATCGCTCCTGAACCAAAACTATCCACACTATGATTTAAAATTGATCGTTGATAGTCATGAAGATCCCGCTTGGAAAATTGCCAGTGAAAGCATCACAGAGCAAGAAGCGACCAACGTTCAAATTAGCCCTTTGCGAATAGTACGCAACAATTGTAGTCTCAAATGCAGTTCTTTAGTCCAAGCTGTCCGTGAGTTGGATGATTCCTACAAAGTGGTTGCCTTAGTAGATGCTGATACCATAGTCCATCTGAATTGGCTGCGAGAATTAGTTAGCCCTTTAGGTGATGCTAGAGTAGGGGCAACAACAGGTAATCGTTGGTACGTACCTACAGGTAGGTATTGGGGATCTTTAGTGCGGTATATCGGCAATGTATCCACAGTAGTGCAAATGTTTATCTTCCAGATTCCTTGGGGTGGGAGTTTGGCTGTGAAAACAGAAGTGCTTCGCCAAACAGAACTGCTAGATAAGTGGGGACAAGCTTTAGGCGAAGATTTTATGATGCACGACATCCTCAAAAAACATGGATTCCAGGTAAAGTTTGTGCCTTCGCTGCTGATAGTAAATCGTGAAGAGACTGATTTATCCAACTTAATCGACTATCTCAAACGCCTAATACTTTATTCTCGACTGTATCACCCGCGTTGGTTAGCTTTAGTCAGTGAAGCTGTTTCTAGCATTTTGTTTCCTACGGCACTGATCATTTTAGTTCTAGAGTCCTTCTTAGAGGCAAAATGGGAAGCTGCGGCTCTCTTCTTAGTCTGTTATGGTGTCTATACTTTAGGATTACTGTTGATAATGCTTGTGTTGGAATTAGAGATCCAGCGAGTGGTTCGCTCTAATGACCAGATGATGCCTATGGGCAAGCCGTTGCACGTCTACGCCAAATTATCAGCTGCTACAATTATCAAAATGTTGATTGGGATTCCGCTAACACAGTGGGTTTATGGGTTAGCGATGCTATCATCTATTTGGATTTCAACAGTCACCTGGCGCGGTGTCTCCTATCGAGTTCAAGGGCCTTGGAATGTCCGGTTAGTGGAATATCGCCCTTATCAATGGTTAGATCAGCCTATTGATAGCAAGGTTTCTCTTTGAATTAAATCACTAAATAGGAACTAGGGCATGAAAGTTATTACACTAAACATTCCCTAGTATTCAAGTTAGATTATCTTATATTTAGTAGAAATATCCTAGCTATAACCCTTGTCAAAATACACGTTTGTTTGCGAATCTTCAAAATCAATTTGTCTTAATGGCAAGGGTTTAGACAAATAGATTAAGGGGAATTTTGACTTAGCATTTTGGATATTTTGATAGTTTAAACCAAGGTTTATAAGCATCCACTTCATAACCCACGCTTTCGACTGTTTGACAATGTTTAAATCTTTGATTTAACAGTATTGGTGGTAATTTCTGAGCTAGATAATCAGGATACTCATGAAACATTTGCTGTGTAAATCCTAAATTAAAAACCAGTATTTTCGTGAAAGATTCCCCTTTTTTATGACTAAACAAAAACTTCGCATTGCACTGTTTACAGGGTTGTATGCTCCTTTCTTAACTGGAGTTTCCGTTGCAGTTCACCAACGAGTTCGTTGGTTGCTAGAGCAAGGACATGAGGTTTTTCTAATCCATCCGCAAATCAACGATCGCTACCCCAAAAATGTTGGCGATCGCCCCATGCCAGGTTTGAATGAAATTCAGTCTTTCCCCAATTTCTCTGCTTACGCATTTCCCACCGAACCACTGTTATTCTATAAGTCTCTTCCTCAACCGTTGAACTATCGCCATTGGAGCGATACCAAGTTGCTGGAGAAATTCAAACCCGATATTATCGTGGTTGAAGAAGCTGCACAAATGAGAGGTTTGTACTCATTTTTCTTGCAAGGTTATGGTCGCCCTATCGGCACTCAATACGCAAAACGAACAGGCACGCCAATAATATCACTCTTCCATACAGATATCGTTGCCTATATCAAATATTACTTTGGAGACAGGTTCTTCAATTTGGTTCGTCCCATCGTTCCTGTTTTAGTCAAGCAATTTAGTGAGTTTTATGACTTCAATTACTTTTCTTCTAAAGAACAACTCACTAAATACGAAGAACTAAAATGCCAACGCGCTGAATATGTCCCTTATCAAGGCATTGATTGCGAAAAATTTCACCCGCGAAACATTTGTTACAATCCCATTCCTAATGACAACCGACCAACTATTTTGTTTGTCGGACGCATTACGCCCGAAAAGAATGTTAGCCAACTACTTGATATCTTTCCAGTCATCGCGGCCAAAATTCCTGATGTTCATCTGGTGATTGTTGGTAGTGGCCCGCTAGATGAAGAAATCCGTGAGCGTGCTAAAAAGTTTGGAGCGGGTATTACTGTATGGGGCGAGTCCCACGGGACAGAACTTTTAGGTTGGTTTGCTAGAGCAGATATTTTTGTCAATCCCTCCGTTACCGAAAACTTCTGTACTACAAATAACGAAGCACTGGCTTCTGGAACCCCTTTGGTTGCGGTTGTTGCACCCTCAACTTCAGAACAGGTATCTCCTGGTCATAACGGCTTTCTTGCCCAACCCAACAACCCTACAGACTTCGCCCAAAAGGTGATTGCGATTTTAGAAAATCCTGATTTGAAAGCAGATATGACTCGGCACGCTCGCCCTTCTATACTCGAATTTGATTGGTCGGCGTGTATGCAAAAACTTGAAGACAAACTTTACCAAATCGTTGAAGCAAAACAGAAAGTGCAGGTAGGTACAGGCAATATCAGACGATAACAAACGCGATCGCTAGTACCCTAAATACTAGCGATCGCTAGCACTGCTTTAATTGGAGAGATGTCGTTATAGAAATATATGACGACATCTCCCAATAATCGACTAACAAAAAGCATTCAACAAATTAACCATCGGCAACAAAATTTCTTAACGCCGTCTGCTACCAAAACCACTTGAGCGGCGGGGTGCTGTACTACGTCCACTACCAAAACTACTACCAGAATTGCGCTTAGTAGTGCTGGAGTTACCAGAGGGTCGCAAGTTACTACCACCAAAACCAGAACCAGAAGGACGGCTATTACCTGTAGTGCTACGCGGTGTATTGCGTACATTTGAATTTCCAGGATATGACCTTCTAATTGTCCCTGTATTGCGGAAGGCAGTGCGATTTGTCACGGCTGCGGGTGGCGCATTGTAGCGAGTTTGGTAGTTTTGAACTGCTTGGCCATAACTTCCGCCATATCCACCGAAGCCACTTAATCCTTGTCCTGATTGATAGACAGGGGGTACATAATACTGGGGTCTAAACAACATACTACCAATTGCTTGTCCCGCCAAGCTACCAGCCACAGACCCAGCAAATGGTGCCCAGAAGCTATTTTCTCGACGGACTACAACCGTCTCTTGTTGTCCTGTTTGGGGATTGGTTTTATTCTCGGTAACGTTGTGGACGTACTCAAGTTTAAAGTCTTCTGTCAGATATAAAATCGGTTGTCCTTTGTCTACCTTCAGATATGTCTTCTTACCCTGCTTGATTTCATCCTCAGTTAACCGTGCCATTTGCAGATTTTCGGTTGCAAAGGTTGGCGGCTTGTTGTTCAGTAAAAACAGGTTATATTCACCACTTGCATCGTCATAAGTGGCTTGTTGTATTTGATACTCACCGTCACTCAGCTTTGTGGTATTAGAGGTTTGGTTAACGTTCTTAGCCGGGGGATTAGTTTGGTTTTCGCCACCACAAGCGACAGTTGTGATACACAAACTCAGAGCTAAAAAAACTGCTGTAAATTTACGTACTATGGTCATGATCATTGGATTATTGTCCTATCTCTGAGCTTAACAATTTCTCGATGTGAGTAGTAAGTACGGACTACCCAACAGATTATAAAGGAATCAATTCTGGGTAATATTGCAACAGTTGGTCGCTAGTGAGGTCATCACCTAACTGTGCAGGGGAGAAATGCACTTGGATTGCTTGTAATCTATGTTTATAATGCAAATTTATCAATGCTTTCAATCCTTCTTTAAGTGCCTGAACGTTAGAAAGATCGGTTTCTAACTCTGGGACTTCTCCTTCATAAGCTACTGTAATCATCACAATGACGTTACGAGTTACAGGTATAGATAAAGGTTCATTCGAGTTAGAGTCAGAGTTGTAATCTGGTTCGCTGAGATATCTTTCAGCCGAGTCAGTAAATAATTCATTTACGTAATCTCCCGCTTCGCCTTCGTCCCAAAATACATCACCTTCGTTGGCAGCCGAAAGCCAATATTCATCGTATTGCAACAGGGTTTGGCTAATTTCTACCAATCCTTCTCCCAAAACTTCTAAGTCACCATCGACATCGATCGCATCCCGTCCAGCACTATTTAATACTCCCAAAATTGGTGCTACTTCACCTCCCCCTAAGTGCAGAAATAAGCGAAAGACTACATAGCGAGTCCGACCGATCATTTTATTAAAGGTATCGCGCATTTTTGTCCTCCATAAATTTGATTTTTGTCATTGGTCATTTGTCTAATAACTAATGCCCTATTCCCCATTTCTAATTACTAATATAGTGAAATCCTTTGACAAAATCTGTAACCATATTTAACGAAGGCAATATATCATATTTTATTGACTCATTAGATATATCATCATAAGTTGAAGCATTGAGAGCAGAACGATTAATAAATCTTTTCCCAAAGTTGGGATTGTCATGAACAATTAAAGTGTGGGCGCTAGAATTTGTTAGAATTATTTGGGTTGGAGCTTTACAAAAATTTAACTTTGCGGCTACTTCAATATTTTTTTTGGTCTGTTTAATTGTTGTAGCTTGATTGATGGCTTGCTCTAGAAGAATATTTAATTGTTTCATCAGAAGGGGTGATTTTAGCGATTTTAAATCTTGGTTTGTAATAACTTCACTATTAATCATTTGCACCACACTGGCAATACTATTTTGAGTAGATGCCGCATCTAGAAAGGGAAGAATCACAATATAAGCAGTGGGAAATAATGCTTCGTCGCTATCTACATAGAATGTGAAAACGGTTCGACGACGACCACTTTCTATACTTGGAGGTTGTTTCAGCCCCCGGTATTCCTGAGCAATTTGGTAGTAAGCGCCTGCGATCGCAAAATTGGCTTCGTGTTCTAAGGCTGCATCAACAATAATGCGGATTGTGGGCGGTGTTTCGTTAAAAAAGTCTCGTGAGTCTTCCGAATGGAACTTCTGGATAATGGAGCGATCGCCGGCTGGGCTAAGATCGACCCATTCACAAATCATCCCTTCGGTTTTTAGACCAAACCTGGAGGTGGCATAAAGCTTGGCCCCAGTTAAAGTTGCTCCTGTTAAGTCAGCACCAATCCATTCCGCCCTAATTAATTTTGCCTGGGTTAAATCGGCGTGGATGAAAATTGTATTCGTTAAATTAGCATTGGTTAAATCTGCGCCAATTAAAGTAGCCCCGCTCAATTTTGCCCCGCTCAAATCTGCCCACCGGAGATTCGCAGCGCTCAAATCTGCCCACCGGAGGTTCGCACCGCTCAAATCTGCTCCGCTCAAGTTAGCATGACTGAGATTCGCTTGTCTGAGTTCGGTATCTCGCAAATTTGCACCACTCAGGTCACAACGACTGAGGTCACTAGCGTTTAAGTTAGCCATCTCTAAATTTGCTCCCGTCAAAGAAGCGCCTCTCAAGACAGTCTCGCTCAAGTTAGCGTGGCGGAGATTTGCTTGACGGAGTGTCGCCTCTCGCAAATCAGCACTGGTGAGGTCAGCCTCCGACAGGTCAGCGCGACTGAGATCAGCGCGAATTAACTCAGTGCGAATCAACAAGGCTCCTTTAAGTTGAGCGCGACTGAGATCGGCTCGAATCAAATTAGCGACATTGAGACTAGCGTTATTCAAGATGGCGTTGCATAGATTCGCACCACTGAGTCTGGCTACATTCAACTTGGCATTGCTCAAGTTAGCTTCACTCAGATTCGCACCACTGAGGTTAGCTATACTCAAATTAGCATTGCTAAGATTCACGCCACTGAGTTTGACCCCACTCAGATTAGCTTCCGCAAGGTCAACGCCACTAAAGCTTAAGACTCCTGCTGCGTATTTTTCTAGTAATTCCTCTACAGTCATCGATGCTACCCCTTGGATGCCAACTTCAATAGTTGGTAAAGTCATTAAAAACGGAATGTCAAAATCAAAAATGAATATTGGGATTTTAGGACTGGGACTAATCGGCGGATCTTTGGGCTTTGATTTGCGATCGCAAGGACATCATATCTTAGGAGTCAGTCGCCGTGAATCTACCTGTGAAAAGGCAGTTGCTATCGGCAGTGTTGATGAAGCATCAGTTGATCTGAGTCTGTTAGCAGCCGCAGAGGTTGTATTTATTTGTACACCTCTAGCGCTTATTGTGCCCCAATTGCAGCAAACGATCGCTCATTTGTCTACTAGTATCGTAGTGACTGACGTGGGTTCGGCGAAAGCACAGATAGTCAAGGCGATTTCTCCCCTTTGGGATAATTTTATCGGCGGTCATCCAATGGCGGGAAGAACAGACAGTGGCATAGAAGCTGCACAACGGAATTTATTTGTTGATAAACCTTATGTATTAACACCGACAGCTACAACGCCAACTAGTGCAATTGCGGTTGTAGAAGAAATTGTGCGATCGCTTGGGGCTAATATCTACTATTGTCAACCAGAGCAACACGACCGCGCTGTTAGCTGGATTTCTCATTTACCTGTAATGGTGAGTTCTTCGTTGATTGCGGCTTGTTTGAGTGAAACTGACCCTGATGTTTTGGAATTAGCTCAAAAGTTAGCTAGTTCAGGTTTTCGAGATACCAGCCGTGTAGGTGGTGGGAATCCAGAGTTGGGCGTGATGATGGCGCGGTATAATCGTCAAGCATTGCTGCGATCGCTACAACAGTATCGTCACAATCTCGATGAGTTGACTAACCTAATTGAGCAAGAAAATTGGGCAGTTTTAGAGCAAAAATTGAAATCAACGGGTAAGACACGACCTGATTTTGTTGATTAAAATTCAGAAATCAGGAGTCAGAATTAATTCTTAATTCTGACTAAAAAAGCGGATAAATGGGTTTTATACCCCTACTCAATCTGCAATTTAGTAGTTAATTATAAATCTGCAAACGTTTTGATTCTGACTTATAAATTCTGACTTCTGAATTCTTCTTCAAGAATGCTTTTTGAGATATTTGATAAATTTAGGTGACTACTTTATTGGTAAATTAATCAACATAGCTATTTAATAATTTTAACAGTAAAATCTTTAAAAAATGCTACTTAACAGTTTGACAGTCACCAAACCGATGTACTATACAGATAAATTTACAAAAATCAACAATGGTAGAACGTCCAATCAAGAAATCGGAACGTCAGTCCCAAGCAAGTACTGACAACAATTCCGAAAACACGGATTCTATAACTCCGATTGAATCCAACCCTAAAAGCTCAAAACCGAGCCGTAATCGCTCATCAGGCACAGGTAAAAAAGCATCTTATAGCGATGAAAACAAGCAACAGGGGAATCCTGCCCTAGCGCGTGGCCCAAAACCCGTTAAACCTCCAGTTAAAGTCCAAACAGAAGAACTTGAAACCGAATCGGAAACTATCTCTGAGGAGTCTCAAGACTAACGTTACTCCTGCGTGTGATGTGGGAAGCTTTAACTCGTCTTTATAAGTATATGAAGACAGGATTTCTGCCTCCGAAGGCAGTAATTATGCCCCCCATCACCATTGAGTTATTTTTAATATTGAATATTTAATAGCTTTCACTAATCAATTTCTGTAACTAACCATTGCCACTCAGTAACTATAGTGTTGGATATCTTGAGAACCAATTGCTGTCCACTAAAGAGAGGTACATAAAGTTTGATTGCATCAGTTGTTGACAATTTCGATAAGATATTAGTTAGGTTATATTCCCCCACATTGGGGACGGGTGTAGTTAAAGCATAAGCATCTGATGCACTCAGCAATTTTCCGACTGCTGTCTCAATCAACAATGGTTGAGGGTGAGCAATTTCAACGACACCCGGAAAAGCAACTAAGCGTAACCGCAAGTCTTTTACTGCACTGGTGTAATTCTGTTTGAACAACAGCACTTGCCAAGCATATCCTTTTTCATCTTTAATCGATACTTGTGAATGGTAGCGTAAGATACCGGGAGAGTCATGATGTTGACGCAACAGTGCTTGTGCTGACTCCACACCCCATCCATATATGGTTAATGTAAGAAACCCTACTAGGGCACAACACCAAAAATATTGTTGAAATTTTCGCTTCATTTGACGCATTTTACAGCATAATTCAGTGTTAGAGCCGGGGATGCTCAAGATGTCAGAATTCTCTGTCTAAATCAACCTTCTAATCTTAAAACTGCGGTGTATGGTGAAATGAATAGCGATGTCTATGACGGGCTATGCCTACGCATCATTTGGCTAACTCTCCCCATTAACGGTGGATTGGCAGATTTAGCAAGTGTATGGGAAATCCTCAGCCCTATTAGTAAACTCCGCCTTAGCATTTCTCCAAGTTACAGTTATACTGCCATCATTGCTACTTTTATTGGCCAGTTAAGTACATCGAGTATTATTTTATTCAGTTTTTTTATGGCACTTTTATACGTAGTTATGTAGGCAGCGAATTAGTACAGATAAAATTGGGACTTCCCTTGGCTTTAGCTGGGATATTTCAAGGTATTTTATACTTTTTTCTTTTAGCCGTAGATATAGCACAAGCCTTGGTGGTTAGGACATCAACAGATGATGAAACTTAGACACAAAAAGATTTTTCACCCAGTCACCATTGCCCCTAATCCCCAAAGGGGGCCCCGAGTTCCCCAGTCACCATTACCCCCTATCCCCAGAGGGGGCCCCACCTTCCCCAATCCCAAAATTTAAGGAGATTTAATGTGTCTAATCGTAAATTATCGCCGTTTTTAAAGGTAGTAACTATTGCATTGCTTGCTGGCGTAGGTAGTTTGGGTATCAGTCTGCTTGCAGGCACAACTAAACTTGACCGTCTGTTGGGAATTCAAAAGCCAAAAGGTGAGAATGCTAAAACGGTTTTAGGTAGGGCAATGAGCGCAGATGCACAATCTATCAGTCCAGCTACAGACCAGATGAATGAAGTGCCAAAGCCTTTTCAGGGCACAATCGTTTATCAAGCAAAACTAAAAGCAAATGAAAAAGTCATCGCCTTGACCTTTGATGATGGCCCTGGCCCTAAAAATACGGAACAGGTTTTAGAAATTTTGAAGAAAAATAATATCAAGGCGACATTCTTTATGCTTGGGGAAATGGTGAAATATTTTCCCAAAGTTGCCAAACAAGTGGCTGCTGATGGGCACGTAATTGGTAATCACACATGGCATCATTGGTATTTTCAAATGGATGCAGCGACTGCGGCTAGTGAAATTGACCGCACAGCAGATATTATTTATAAGACGACAGGAGAGAAAACTACTCTGTTTCGTCCCCCTGGTGGCTTTCTGAATAATGGATTAGCTAAATATGCCAAAAACGAGAAATACGCTGTCATGATGTGGTCAGAAGAGTCGGGAGACGCTGAACGTCGTTCGCCTCAAGTGCCAATGCTAGTTAAAAATGTGCTGAAATATGCAAAACCAGGTGCAATTGTACTGATGCATGATGGCGGTGGTAATCGTTCTAGATCCGTCAAGGCTTTACCAGAAATGATCGCAGGTTTGAAGGCCCAAGGCTATCGATTTGTAACAATTCCCCAACTGCTAGAAATACAAGCCCAAGAAGAAAATGCACTAACGGCAGCACCACCTGTAGCTACAAATCACGAACAATCAAATCATCAGTGATATGCTACAGGGGAGCAATACGATTTTGTCAGCAGGGGGAGCAGGGGGAGCAGGGGATGCAGGGGAGGCAGGGGAAGAGAAATAAATAAGTGTATTTATAGCTATAAAGGTCGTAAAAAATACTAAAGTTTTCTCTTCACTCCCCCTGCCTCCCCTGCTCTTTTCACGAGGATCTCACTTTTTCGCGTTGCTCCCTGCTACAGATATCTACACCTCGAATTTTGGCGATAAAAAAATCTGGCTAATGATCCTGTTTGGGCTGTAGCTAGTTTTCTTCCTCTGTGTTCTCTGCGTCTCTGTGGTTCGTTCTCATAATCGACCTGCAATACTAATGCAGTAATCTAAAATCTAATCCGCTTGGGTTAAAGCTTAACTCTTTGTCAAAGTAATTTTTTTAACAAACCGCAGAGTGAGCAGAGGACGCAAAGCAAGAGAAAGAAGAAATAGTTAACTGAATTGTATTAATCTAAAATCGACTTTCATACTCAACTTGAAATAGATTTTCATCCCCCAAATTAGTTGAGCCTCGCATCAAAATTTGGTCGTTGAGTCGATAAAGAACGTTGTAACCCAAGGACTGATTTGTAGATGTAGATAAAGGCGCAGATAAAGAGACAGAGAAATTTTTATTAATATCAAACACACCTTCTGCTGATAAATTTAGAACTGAAGCTCTTGATGTTTCATTACTCGTAGTAGGAGTAGGAAATATCCGAAATTGGCTAAAACCAACAGCCTGTCCGATCGCAGTGATAGTTCCTTGCAAACCACCTAAAATGGTAGAACTAGCAAAATTAGTCAACCCTTGGCCTGCATCTGCTTGACCGAAAGAACCAAGAATTGAGCCACCCAAGAGAGCAACTATTTCTCCCTTACTACGGCTAGGTTCACTCGTCAGTTCTAGATTGTCGCCCAACTTACTAGCTGGCCCGTTAACCCTAGCTTGAACGCTAACAGTCCGTAAAGTTCCAAAGTTGTTTACAGAAACATCGCTGACTTCAGCAGACAATGGTGATTCCAAAACTTGACTGTTCGTACCTGAAGCTTCAGGTACGATCGCAGTAAGGCGAACATCCAAAGTAGGATCGAGTCCTTGACTTGGAATAAACCGCGCAGTTTGTTCGTAACCTCGCGCCAAAGCAAACTCAGTGGAAAATAAGCTCAGTCGTCCTCCTGTCAAACGAATCTCTCCTTCAGGAAGCGGCTTGGCTAATGTACCATTGATGGTCAAGTCGCCTTTTGCCTCGAAATTTAGTATAGGCTGACTCAATGCAGCTCCTCCTGGTACAAAGCTCAGTAGGGACTGAGTTGTAACACTAACATTCTTGTCTAGAATCAACTTTAAATCTGCAAACTCTATAGGCAAATTGGGTGGAGTTGCTGCACTAGCGCTACTTGCTGATGTAGTTACGGGGCTAGCATTACTATCTGGTGTAGTCACTGAACTAGCGTTATTCTCTGCTGTCGGTATCTGTTCTCTATTTATGACGTTAGTATTCGCTTCTGTTGTCGCTGCTGATTTGGTCTTAGCAGTAGAATTTCCAATAATCACCTTACCATCACTCAACTTAATCTCTCCACCAATTACAGGTTTTAGGGCTGTTCCGCGAATTACCACATCGCCGCCAACACCCCCTTCATACAATCCTGCAAGCTTAAAATTGAGTTTGTCTGCTATTGATATCGTTAGGGGATTCGCTGCTGCTTGCTGAGGATCAAAAATTGGCAGGATACCTGATGCAGTTATTTGCCCTTTATTGTAAGTACCTTGAATCTTTTCTACACTCAAAGTATTGCCATTAAATTGCGCTGTCCCTGTCAAATTCGTTAGGGGTTCAGATAAAGCTTGAGCGCGAACAGTTGCGTTGTTAACTGTGGCGTTTCCATTAATAATTGGTTCCTTTAAAGTACCTTGAACATTTAAGTCTACCTGTCCTTGACCGTCTACCCAACTTACTTGATTGTTGGTAAACAGATTTAACAGCGCCAATCCTTCATTATTCACATCGGCTTTGATGCTGATTTGATTGCTATCTGGTTGCACTGCGGCAAAAGGTAATGGAGCCGGTACGCTACCTGTAACGGTAACTGGCTGCGTTCCTGTTACTAGCAAAGTACTATCAAAATTCAAACGAGCTTTGTCGTAGTCAAAGTTTACCAGTCCTGTTTGCACAGGTTGTTTGTTGAGAGTCGCATTCGCCAGTGTCACTTTCCCTTTGATATTAGGGTCTTTTAAATTGCCTCCTAATGTGGCATCAGCATTTACATTACCAGTGATATCTACGGGATATTTTTCTATAAAAGGTTGTAAAAGTGATAGAGGTAGACTTGCGACATTCAACTTTCCAGATAGTTGTTCAGTTCCTAGTTGTCCCGAAAAAGCTACTAGTCCTTGATTTATGCCAACACTCAAGGGCGAAAGGGTGACGATTCCATCCGCAAAAGTACCTTGAGCAATGACTTGATTAATGGAGTATTCACCCCATTGCCAGTTAGCACCTTGGAAATTAAAGCCGACATTTAACCCAGATTTTAATGAGCCATTAGCTGTAATTCCTCCACTCAAAGCACCCGTTAACTCTGCAAGAGTAGGTAAAGATGTGGCTTTTTTTGTTTCTTCTTGCTGTTGTTTTGCTAGGGATGCTGCAATATTAGAGAAATAGGCTAACTGGGTTTTCAAATCTGCATTGGGCAAACTGATTGGCTTGGTATTTAGTACTTCTGCTCCAGCTAAGGTTGGAGGCTTCAAGCCGGTACCAAGGTCTTGAAAGTCAAAGATATTAAACGCTTGTAAAAGTCTCTCGATTCTGGTTTGGTCTAAGTTAGCTTGGAATTGAAATTGGGGATCGTTCCCTGTTTTAACATTTCCACTTAAGGCAATGTTGCTATCTCCAATCCGCAATTGACCGTTAGCCAAGCTAGCAGTACCATCAGCATAATTAATAGTGCCGCGAAATTCATCGGCTGCAACTCTGGCAACACGAGGCCCTACGATCGCAACGTTCCCCGCAACTGCATAATTATTCAGATTGACAACTAAATTTCCTGATAATTGCCCCCCTAAAGGTTTCAATTGATTGTTAGGTAAAAAGCCCCCAATTAGAGCGATAGGAAACTGTTGGGCGTTGATGAGTAAGTTATCTCCCTCAGTTCTACCCATGCTAACGGCCCCATCCCGACTGACTAAAAATGAAGTTGGCCGATAATTTGCACCCAAGTTAAGCGCAATTATGTCTTGCTTACCAGCTAATCGTAGACTTGCCCCCTGTCCCCCTTGAAAATTCACGTTTCCGGTTAAAAGTGGGTCAAAAGCCAAGTTACTAACCTGAAAATTTCGCAGCCGAATGTTGCCATTAGCTTGGGGAACATCTGGAGTGCCTGTGACTTTTCCATTAAAATCAAGTAGCCCCGCTACTGCTACGTCGCCAGGAATTTGAAAGCCAGTATTTTTTAAGTTGAAATTCTGCGCCAGCACGTTTAAATCAAATCCCGCGATTTGGGGTGCGCCTGTTGGTGGAGACTGAATTGCGATCGCACCATTAGCACTCAATCCGGCGGTACTTGCGTTTTCAACTATAATCTGCTGTCCATTCCACTGAAATTGAGCTGCGAGCGGTTTTGCCAGCAGTGCTACCCCTTGGGAAAGGCGGATTTTGCCGGCGGCCCGAATATCTGCAAGCTGGAAAGATTTTGTTGTGCCTGATAACTGAATATCGCTATTGAGCCGTCCTCGCAGTTGTGGTGAAAATCGGTTAAGTTGAATTTCAGAAGTGTTGACAACTCCTTGCCAGCGTTCTTGTGCAAGTTGACCTTTAGCTACGATTGTCCCGCCTGCCACGTTCAACACCGCATTTGGAAAGACGATATTCTCTCCTTGTTTGGTAACAACAACTCGTCCGGTAGTGGGATAGGTAGCTGTAGGCGCTTGCACCCGCGCGACTGCTTGTAGGTTCTTCAGAGTGCCAGAAATATTGGCATTTGCCGAGACTTTACCAATAGTGATGGAGGGTGAGGATTTGTACGCTTGGGCGATCGCGTCTCCTGGTAAATTTTGAGCTTGGACATTAAATGATACTCTTCCTTGGGGTGCAAGCTGAAGTTGACCGCTAGCTGTAACCTGCCCTCCCACCTCTGGATTGGCCTGAACGCGAGCAACATTGACGTTTAAGGGTGTACCCAGAGAACCTGAAACTCTAGCGGTTGCAGATATACCACCAAGATTCAGGGGAGTTGAAATATTGTAACCTTGAGCGATCGCATTTCCTGGTAAGCCTTGAGCTTGAATACCTATATCTACTTGACCTTGGGGAGCTAGTTGAATTTGACCGTTGGCTGTAATTTGTCCCCCTGTTGGTGGCGTTACCTGAACGCTGGAAACATCAAGGTTCAAGGGTTGTTTGGCAAGTGAACCAGAAATTTGTGCTTTTGCGGAAACATTTCCAACTGCGATCGGTAGAGTAACGCCATAGCCCCGTGCTAGTATATCCCCTGATACACCATCAACTTGGGCATTAAATATTACGTCTTTGTTGGCTCCTAAATTAGCTTGACCGCCTCCTGTGATTTGACCACCAGCTGCGGGGACTATTTTCAAATTGGAGACAGCAAGTTGAGATGCAGTTTGAGATACATTCAAGCGGAAATCAGTATTGACAGCTTTGAAGAGAATGCGATCGACTTGAATCGGTTTTGTGTTGCTTACTGTACCGCTAAGGACTGGTTGCTGAAGTGCGCCTAAGACTTTAATATTTGCTTGAATTTCGCCACTAGCTGGGACTGACGAATTTACATTCAGCGTGTCTAAGATATTTTTAGCACTAATTGGTTTTATCTGAGCAGAGACATTAAAACCTGTCTGAGTATTAATTGTTCCATTGGCCAGAATGGGAATTTTACCAAAATTTGTACTCAAATTCTCTAAAGCAACTGTCTGACCTTGAAATGTAAATCTCCCATGAAAATTGGAAACTGGCTGAGGAATATTTTGGATTTTAGCAGTGACTTGATTCGCAGTAGCTGTTCCTGTAACGGCTATTTCTGATAGTTTGGGTGGAATCTGAACCTCTAAGTCGGCATTTAAATACCCTGATTGCAATGCGATCGGTAACTGAATTAATCGACTAATATCAGATGCTTGTAAATTTTGTGTTGAAAGGTTGAGGCTAGTTTGTTGAGCTTTTAGTTGGGTTTCACCAGCAATTTTAACTGCGCCTCCCCTGGTGAGTTGAGCATTGATGTCATAACCAATTCTTTGATTTTGATCCGAAAATCGAGCAATACCACCAACTTGATTTAATATTACTGAGCCTTTCGGTTTAGTTGGTACGGCGAACGGCATCAACTCTACATTTCCATCTTGAATTTGAAGTGTTTGCAATTCAGTTTGAATAGCACCTTTTCCTTCTCCAGCCTTAACTTGGGCTGTAACCCAACGCCCATCTCGATCCTGTTGGATGTAGACATTGGGCTGAACTAACGTTACATTTAATGCCAGTTTTCGGGTTAAGAGAAGTTCCAAGGGTGAGAACTGCACATCCAAGGCTTTTGCTACCACCTGGTCTGCATCGGTGGCAGTTGCTGGTATAGATAAAGAGCTAAATCTCAGACTAGAGAGCGAAAAACCTTCAACTTTGCCTACTTTTACTGGCCGCCCAAGCAATTGTTCGAGATTTTGCTGTACTAATGGCGCTAAATCTTTATATACATAGTTTCTAGCCCACCAAGCACCGACTGCAATTCCAATCAGTAAAATGACACCGAGAGCCAAACTGGTACGTCCTAACAGAAGGAGCCATAAACGAGGATTAGATGGTTCCTGATTATTTTCTGGATTTGGAGAGCGCGTCATTATCGTTATCAGTACCAGTACTTTTTTCTGGAGTAAGCCGAGAGACAGGCTAGCCGCATTTGTATCAGCGAGTTACAAACTATGGTTTCATAATCTGAAGACTTCCGCAAGAACTTTGCGCCAACCTGCTTACAGTATGAGTTAATGTTAATAATAAGATTCCCAACTTCTTAGAGAAGTTGGGAACCTAAGTTTTTGCATTACTAGATTGTAAACCCGCTTATCGATCGGTTGCATCATCAATCATTTCTGGCGTTAAAGCTGGGTTACTCTTACGTTCTTCTGGTGATTGCTCCCGAATAACATCGTCTATTCTTGCAGGGTGTTTGATTTTGTCGAGTACCTCTGGACTTAGTTCCAATGGTTCGCCTTCTGGATTAGATTTTTCAGCTTGACTAGGAACTGTTTCCTTATTCATCATTATTTCCCCAAACTTATACACCAAGCTTAAGTTGTTCTGTGGTGAGCTACACACTATCTTGAGACTTAATTTCATCCAACAGTAGATAAGACAGTAGGTAAGAAAGACGTAAATGTAGCCTGTCGGAGACATCATCCCTCACAGAGCAAAAATCATTCCCTAAACTAAATAGCACTTACCATAAAAAACATAAGTATTCAGTATTCTCAGTGCCGTAAATTATAAATAGTTACAGCCAATACTTAAAACGTGAAATTGCGATCGCTAATTTAGCCAAACCAGCGATTAATTCTCCCATAACTGCGATCGCTTAGTTATTCGATAGGAATAATTGAGTATTTCTAACAAGCAAAATCTATTTAAATTACTTTTTAAAAAATCTTTACGTTTCTCAATAAACTTTAAGAAATCTTGTAATTGAGTTAAGAATCAATTAAGAGAAATTGCTTTGTAAAGGTTAATTGATATTCCTTGTCAAATTGCTAGTGAAGTTAGAAACTAGGAATACAACACACGCAATTATTTTATGACTGCTATTTCTAACATTGAATTCAAACGACCAATTTGGCAAACTGCTATTATATTGACTTTGGGCTTTTGGCTCAGTGCTAGTCTAGTTTTAGACTGGGTAATTATGCCTAGCCTTTATCTTTCCGGTATGATGAGCCAAGCTGGTTTTACGACAGCAGGCTATACGATTTTTTGGAACTTCAATCGGATGGAATTATTATCTGCTGCTGTAGTATTAACTGGGGCATTAGCTTTGGGTAAAATCCAATATCACTGGCATATTGGCAGTATTATTTTATCTGGACTGCTGCTAACTATAGCTGTGCTTGATACCTATTTCTTAACTCCGCAAATGTCCGCTATCGGAGTTCAACTCAATCTATTTGAAGCTGCTACTGCTATTCCATCGACAATGAATTTACTACACGGCACTTATTGGGTACTAGAAGTAGTTAAGCTGGTTGCTGGTAGTACACTTTTAAACTGGTGCTGGCGGGAACAAGTTTAAGTAGATGGAAAACTATAACGGTGAGAATGTCCACTTCTAAATCTCACACTAAAGACGCAAAGAATTTCTTTGCGTCTTTTTGCTACATAGCTTAATCAATGTAATGTTTACGACGGGCTACGCCCATGCGGATAATTTTGTATTGATATTTGTGATTTTTAAAACTTGAGATTCTTCAGGTAAATTGCTATCATAAAATGATTCATTCACTTATAAGTGTAATTAAATCAGCAGACAAAATTATCTTTTACTGTACATTTTTAGCCTTCCCGGATATTAGAGAAAAGAAATACTAAAAGATAACATTAGTTAGCTTTCATCTTTACTTCACTGATTTATCATGAAGTTTATATATTGCTGCTAACTTTTTTTGAAAATTATAGTAATCTGAATTTTAGTGAGTACGTTACTTGTTATCTACCATTTAGCTAAAAATAGCTATTTTGCAGGTATGTACTACCAATCAAGAACTTCGCTGTAAATTCTTGAATTTGTCACTCCAAATTGTACAGAGTGACTATTTAGCCCCACACAACAACCCGTTTCCAGTACTTATGAAGAGATTCCCTTCTGCTGAATCGGTCGCCTGTGCATCTCACCACACACCATTATGGCGGCAATTATCAGCTAACTCATCCTTGGTCGGAGATTTATCATTCTTGTTGTGCAAATAATAATTTTGCTTAATCCCAACACTAAGAGCTGCTCTACACCCATAAACCTCAGTAAGACATTGAGCTTTTTGAATGCTTAGTTTTTAATAATACTTTTTCTTTGGATGAAGTTTACCTCAAACATAAACCTCCACTAAAAGTAGCCCATAACTCTCGTTACGGATATAAAAATAGCACTAAGTAAATCATTGAAAGCCTTTATGGATAAGCCTTTTTATCCACATCACCAGAGATTTTGATTGCTCCCGATTTTAAGATAAAGGGCAAAAAAACTTTTGCAAGAGAAGCAAAGCATCTACAATTTTAGGCTATTAAATACGGATAACAAGGATGCTTTTGTGACTGATGGGCGAGAGCCAATGGTCTGTCTGTTGCACTTGAGTTACTGTTAGATTGGCTAGATTAGCAAAAGATACAGAAAACCAATCTAATTTTTGAAATACTATATCCTGGCAACCAGTCGGGCTATTTTGCTATTGGGCAATAATATGAATTGGTTTAATTGTAATTCGTGCTTTCTAGCTTAACAGAGATTGGTTAATTAAGAGTTGGGGGGTGTGGAATCTCTGTACTAAGTCAAATGTGACCGCTATATTTATTTGATAGTGTTTCCAACAAAGTCGCAGTGAATTCCGAAAAGGTAATTCACTAATTTTGCCTGCAAATGTTAATTTTATTCCAGAACTATCTCAATGAAGACACTTCCAATTAGTAGATACAGATTTTTTCAAAAGCTCCAGCCTTTATCTTTGTTGAAAAAAATCACTGGTAAGTCGGTTACTGGTTGTTTGCAGGTGTTTAGCACATCAGGCTCTTGGTCAATATATGTAGATGAGGGTAAGCTCATTTATGCCTGCTATTCAGAGAAAATGTTTGAGCCGCTTTACAGAAATTTGCAACGCTTGAGTCAGCAAATTTCTACTCTCCCTCTTGAAATTCACGAACAATTACGGGCAATATTTGAAACTGGGATTGAAAATCAGGCAATACCGAATCCAGATTATCTGGCTATTTGCTGGTTAGTTAATCAGAGATATATTAGTCCCTCTCAAGCAGCAATACTGATAGAACAATTGGCACTAGAAGTTCTGGAGTCATTTCTCAACTTAGAAGAGGGAAGTTATGAATTTATTCCTGAAAGCTTTCTGGATGACATGCCAAAATTTTGTCATTTAAATCTCCGCTTACTAGTTGAACGGTGTCAAATGCCCCGAAGCGAAGTGGCTTATCGTCAGACATCCCCATCTTCTCAATCGCACCCCTCAGAACTGTTCAAAATAAATGAGCTAAAACCTAAAAACAAAAGTACATCAAACTGGTCTAGAACAAACGGCTATAAACCTTCAGCCTACTCTGTTAATACTAATGAACATAGGGGTCAGCGAATCGTTCAACCACCTGCTGACAAAAAAATATACACTATTTTTTGTATTGATTACAGTCCTACAGTATTGAATGCTATTAAAAGTTATTTAGATGAGCAAACCTTTTCTGTTGTGGGAGTCACCGATTCTCTAAAAGCTTTAATGCAAATTGTTCATACAAAACCCGACATAATTTTGTTGGATATTTCAATGCCTAATTTAGATGGATATGAACTCTGTTCTTTGCTGCGTAAACACTCACATTTTAAAAAGACACCTGTGATTATGGTGTCAGAAAAAGTAGGATTGATAGATAGAGCTAAAGCTAAGATGGTTAGAGCTACTGGCTATTTAACTAAGCCTTTCACACAAGGAGATTTACTAAAAGTAATCTTTAAACATATTATTTGATTTTTTAATATAATAAATCCATTTTATCTATATATTTTTTTGTATGTCTCAGGTTTAGTATTACCTAAATTGCTAATTTTTATCGTTATAAATCATTGTCTGATTTAATGAAACCAATTTTCGTTTTATCAAACTAAAAATAATAATTGTAGTCAGTAGTAACAAATAGCAGTCTCATGCTAATTATGACTTACGCAAAATCATGAAAAAACGAACCACAGAGGGCGCAGAGGACACGGAGAAATAAGAGTTTCAGAGAGTTTTTGCGTAAGTCCTAGCTACCATTACAAGCAATTTTATTGTTAATATCTTAAAATCTTTTTAGAAAAATAAAAGTTGGCGATTTCCCGAAATAAAAACTTTTTAGAACTCGCCCGATCGCTAAATGTTTGATCGCTGAGGGAAATGATTGATGCAAGTTCCAGTAGATTTTGCCGACATCACAGCAGAAACTCCAACGCTTTTAACGGTAACTGCCGAATACCAAGCTATCCAGATGCAGTTTAACCAGGCTCAAACCTCTGAGCCACGAAAGGTTGTCTTTCAACAGTGGGATGCCTTACGACGCAGACTCAGTACGTGGAAGGAACTCACGCAACTGCACTTTCACCAAGATACGCAAAACCCAGAGTACAAAACTGCCTTGGACTATTGCAGCGAACTTTCACCATCCCTGACTGCCCTTGAAGTAGACCTAAAACGGCAACTGATTCACAGCCCCGATCGCACCGAGTTAGAACAAAGTTTAGGACGGCAAGCCTTTTTGGTGTGGGAAGCCGACATCACGACTTTTGAAAGTGCGATCGCAGCCGATTTAATCGAAGAATCCAAACTCACCAATGAGTACACCGAACTGATCGCCTCGGCAAAGCTAGAATTTCAGGGTCAGCAGATAAATTTATCGGGTTTGCAACCCTATCTCCAAAGTAAAGAGCGAGATATTCGCCACCAGGCAGAACAGTGTCGCTGGCAGTTTTTTGAGCAGAATCAAGACCGCTTCGATCGACTGTTTGATCGATTGGTGAAACTGCGCGATCGCATGGCAAAAAAGTTGGGCGATGAAAACTACATTGCGCTAGGATATCGTCGAATGCGAAGGGTGGATTACAATCAAACCGATGTCGAACGCTATCGGGAACAAGTCGTGCAAGAGGTCGTTCCCTTAGCGATGGAGCTAATTCAGCAACAGGCAAAACGGCTCAATCTAGACACCATATATTTCTGGGATGAATCTGTCTTTGATGCAGAAGGTAGTCCGGCTCCAATTGGCGATTGTGAGTGGATGCTACAAAGGGCGCAAGAAATGTTTGATGCCATGAATCCATCGCTGGGTAGTTTTTTTAGCATGATGGTTGAGCGGCATTTACTGGATTTGCAAAACCGTCCTGGAAAGGCAGGAGGCGGATTTTGCACAAGCTTCCCAAACTATGATGCTCCCTACGTGTTCGCAAATTTCAATGGCACAAAAAACGATGTGCAGGTGTTGGTTCACGAAATCGGTCATGCTTTTCAAATGTGGCGAAGTAACAATTTGCCAGTTTTAGATTACTTATGGCCCACTCAAGAATCGTGTGAAATTCACTCCATGAGCTTGGAATTTCTTACCTATTCGCAGATGGAAAAGTTTTTCGGGGATCAAGCCGATCGATTTCGGAGGCAGCATCTAACCTGGTCGATCCTATTTCTACCTTATGGTGTAGCAGTGGATCATTTTCAGCATTTGGTATATGCAAATCCAGAAGCAACCCCGCAAGAACAACATCAAATGTGGCAACAAATGGAAGCTCGTTATCTGCCTTGGCGTAAATATGGAGATTTGAACTACCTCAATAAAGGCGGACTCTGGCAAGACAAACAACACATTTACTGTTCGCCGTTTTATTACATTGATTACACCTTGGCAGGGTGTTGCGCGTTACAGTTTTGGGTGAAAGCAGAAGAAAATTATTCGCAGGCGTTGGGGGAGTATATTGCATTATGCGATCGCGGGGGTTCTGCCTCTTTTCGAGAATTAGTGCGATCGGCAAATCTTATTTCTCCCTTTGAAGCTGGCGCACTTTCTCAAGTCGTTGAAAAAGTGCGTCAGACTTTGAAGGCTGGCTGATTGACCTCAGAATACTTTACGTACTTATAAAAGTCTCTGGGCGTACACCACACAAGCATTTAAAGTCTTCTGACTTTAGGCTCTTTGCTTGTTCATAGGTCATAAATGCTACCCAAATCTAACCTACTTATCTCACGCATCTGGGACTTTTGCAAGAGGTCTATTAATAATTCGTTCAACATCGGGCGAAATCATCCCATGATTCAGCAACGCCGAATATCTGAGCGAGCGCAATTTTTTGTTGGCAAACATCTGTAAGGGAGCAACGCGATTTGGTGAGGTCAGGCAAAAAGGTGCGATGCCTTCGGCGGGCTGCACCTACGCTAAAAATGATATCTAGGTACAGAGTGATTTTATTTACATCCAAAAATCCTGTATCACAGGAGAATTCATCTTGATAAGATATCTCAAAAAGATTACTAGCAGGTCATTTGACGATTATTTCCAAAAATATCTGCAATCATTCTTTGATAATTAGTATCAATTACACTATAAAATCACTTAAATAAGGAATTTAAGTATAAAATTCATCAAGGATTTTGGGTTTGATAAACAAATTAAAAATAGAATTGCTAAAATTATCCCAACTTCCAGCTATCCATTGCGAGCGTTGATGCAACATAATTTCTGCATTATTTTTTAACCAGAATTTACTATTACCTTTCATACGTAAATTAACGACTTGACGAATTAAACTTTCAACCGCACCACTACCAAGAGGGAGTTTTAAAGATGCAACTTTGTTATATGACTAATTCCCAAACGGAACAAATACATCTCTAATATTTCTAAAAACCCTTGATATCCCTCATAAGTCCCATAATTTGTGATAGGAATATCTGATGTTTTAATTTTTTTATCTTGCTCATTCACTACGTAAATAGTTAATAGCTTAGGCTCAATCCATTCTCCTGTAAAGCCTCTACGATTAGTTTTAACCCTAAATCAATTCATGCTCACAAAGAATTTTACATAGTTCTTGATATTTATGACTATCTTTTTCTACCTCTTCCATTTGAGAAGCTGGTAAGATCTCTCTCAAAATCTTCACCAGACATCTCCGAAAATACTCAAAGCCTTTGTGTGGCTAGGCTATAGTCCGTAAATGCAATCATCCTAAAATAGCTAGTCTGTACAATAAAATAATACTTTGAGATATTTGCTGTTAATAATTAGGCAAAAATATTTAGTTATATGCGGTAATTTAAACCTGATGATATGGGCGATATTTTTAATGGTAATATTAACGCTTTAATTCGTAATCTTACTAATCCACAAATCGTCAAAATCACTTGTTCATATTTGTGGGGATTTAACCTAAATCTCTCTTGGAAAACTCGAAATATTTTGACTGAACGAATTCGATGTTCAACAAAAATTCGTTTAGATGAGAAGGCTTTATTATCTTCTTTTTGTTTAGGTGTTAATTCTCTATTTTTTGGTTTTTTAATTGGAGTTGTAATTAAATCTTCTCCAACATATGCTTTATCTCCCTTAAATCTTTGTTGAGATTCAAACTCCGAGCGATATTCTCTAAATATTGTTATATCACTTTTTTGACCCGGCTAACCTGTCACAGCATCAACAATATCACTACCATCAGGTAAGATAATCATTTGACTTTTAAATGTGTGATTACTTTTCTTCCCTGAAAAATATTTCTTCTGCTCATTATTCTCTCCAAGTCTCTCTCTGACTTGCTCATAGCTATCTACTATTAATTCATAATCTGTGAGTATTTCTTTTACTATTTCATAGTCAGAAGCGTTTTTTTTACTTGTTCAAGCAAGCTAGATGGTAGCAATTCTCGTAAGTTTGGCAACCAATAATTAAACGTATCATTGGCTGTAGACTCACTTACTCCAAACTGGATGCCCAGAAGTTGAAAGGTTGTCATGTGTCGCAGATAGACCAAAGTTAAAATTATTTGTTCAATCATAGATAATTTTGGTTTACGACCTCCCCCACCAGCAATAATTCTAACTTTTTTGGATTCTAACAATATCTGTTTTTCATGATGTAACCGTTCCGCATTTTGGATTAACTGTTGTAACTGTTCATACTCCAGACCAATTAACCTCTGTGTTTCTTTAGGATTATCTTCAACATACTTCAGTATGTTACTCATCTTTTTATATCAAAAACTTATTATAATGTTCTTCTACCACGAAATACTACTATTTTGGAGATGTCTATTGAAGTTGAGGGTATTGCGGCAATGGAAGTTGTTGCTAGGGATTTGAAGGCATTATACAAATTTTATATGAAGCTGCATATAATGGAGAAAACAAACTCGATAAATTAAAATAACCATGAGCCGCCCTTTTAGGATTGAAATCACAGAGAGCGA
>NZ_JBALDK010000105.1:0-3623 GCF_036917455.1 Nostoc sp.
GGGTCATTTCGATTAAACTCATGAATTGATAACTGCCAGAGTTGAATTTCATAACATAAATAGCTCTCAAAAATTGCACGTGCTGCTAATCCCTCGAGTCCCATGTAACAATCTATCGCTGCATTTTGGTAGCGAGTTGCTTTGGAAATCTTGCTTGATTTTGGCTTGAGCATTGAGGACTAAAGTAAGTTTTAGGGCATTAAACTTGGTTTAAATTCTGACCATCGCTTGCAAACTTGTTCGTAGCAATCGGGTGGAGTAATTTTTAGTTGGTGTAAAAAATTAACCTCAATCTGAGGTTCAGCCTTTAGCACCAGAAGAATATCTTGATGGGGATTGTATGTTGCGATCGCTGGGAAAATTGATGAAATCATGGATGAACAGATTGATTGCGATATAAATCCGCCATCCTGAAACGAACGCAAGTAAAACCTAATCAGATCACAGGGGAGAAATTGGAGGGTGAAGGGAACTGTATCAACACTTGTATTTGTCGGGTGAGCAACTTTAGTATCCACATCACAAATAACAACTCCCCGCCCAAATAATTGAAATCCTTTCCATCCTGTATAACCGATTACCAATATATTGTTATGGATAAAGCTGTTTTGCCAGTAACCGAAATTTCCTTGCCAAACACTATTGGATGGTCGCATTGACTTCCTCCCCCAACACTAATGACTCAATGCGAACCTGCTCAAGCTCCCGACCAATCAACACTAATCGCGTTTGACGGAGTTCGTGGGGTTGCCAAGTCCGATCATAAAAGTAGTCAAATCGATTACCGACACCCTGTAATACCAGACGCATGGCTTTGTTTGGAACTGCTACAAACCCCTTAATTCGATAAATTTCTTGCTGCTGCACTAATGTTTGCAAGCGTTTGACTAGAACAGTCGGCTCAAATGCTTGGTCTAGCAGTAGTTGTACTGCATTAATCCCTTCATCATGTTCGTGTTCTTCTTCAGTATCGTGGTGACTGGGACGACTTTCTAAGTTGTCTTCTACCGCAGCGTTGAAACCAAGCAACACATCGCCACTGATTTTACCATCCTGACAAGGAATGACTTTTACACCAGGGGATAAGTTCTGCTTTAGCCATTCTTGCACCCTAACTTGCGTTTTTTCATCAACGCGATCGCTCTTAGTCAGCAATACTAGATCAGCACAAGCAAGCTGATCTTCAAACAGTTCCTCAATCGGTGTTTCGTGTTCTAGGCTAGAGTCGGCTTGTCGTTGTGCTAAGAGGGCTGCTAAATCACCTACATATTGATTAGTTGCTAAAGCTTCACAGTCCACCACAGTAATTACGCTGTCTACTGTAGCGCCTGTGCGAATCTCTGGCCAGCGAAATGCTTGCACCAATGGTTTTGGCAGTGCTAGTCCAGAGGTTTCAATTAACATACAGTCTAGGCTCGCGCGTCGCTGAAGTAATTCTTGCATCGCTGGAAGGAATTCCTCTTGCACCGTACAGCACAGACAACCGTTGGTGAGTTCAACAATATTACTGTTGGAATCTTCTTCATCGTCACATACTTGACAGTCACGTAAAAGTTCGCCATCAATTCCGATTTCCCCAAATTCATTCACCAAAACAGCAATGCGTCGTCCCTCATTGTTTTGAAGTAAATGGCGAATTAACGTCGTTTTGCCTGCGCCTAGAAATCCTGTAATTACTGTGACGGGAATTTTTTGCATATAGAGTATGTTGTTTGTTGATTAATTTTGCTTTTCACAAGAAAGAAGTTTTAACCGCAGATATCATGCAATGTTGCAAGTGTTAAAATCCAAATATTTATAACTAGCTGTGCCCAAAACAAAACTTAATTCGTAGTTTTTTTTAACGCAAAGAAACGCAGAGGGAAGCGCAGAGGTTTGCCAATTTTAATTCGCTATAAACAGTTAAAGTTGTGTCGGTTATGTGCAAGTACTAATTCATATCTATATTCTGCAACGCCGCCGAGGATGAGTGGTCAGAGGCTATATGTTTAACGCTATCGTTGCTATTGGGCACTTTCTCGGCAGATAGAGCGTTAAGTTGTGGCTGGTGACCCCACAGCCCGGTCATCAGTCGCAGCAGTAGCCTTCGTGGGAAAGACCAATAAATTATCAGTCGTAGTACCAACCGCCGTAGTTTAACTATTGGCAGCAAGTGGTTAGAAAAGCTGCGGTTGAGAATATCGGTAAAGGCTAGGATGACCCAGTTTTCATAGCGTCGCCAGCGATCGTAACGTTTTAGAACCATCAGAGAACCCAGGTCTTGTTTCTGTTGTTGTGCAGTTTGCAGCACTTGGGCTAGGGCAGCTGCATCACGAATACCCATATTTAGCCCCTGACCACCCACGGGATGACAGCAGTGGGCAGCATCCCCCAGCAACACCAAGCGCGGCTGGCAATAGCTGCGGCTCTGCATCAACTGTGCCGGAAACACCAAGGGCTGGCTCAACAAGGTTAGTTTCCCCATTTGGTCGCCGTAGCGTTGTTGCAGTTCGGTCAAAAACTGGTCGCTTGGCAGAGCAACTATTGCCTGAGCTTCTGCGTGGGGTGCAATCCAGACGATTTGGCAGCGATTATCAGGTAAGGGCAAAATTGCAAAAGGGCCACTAGGCCAAAAACGCTCGTAGCCGATGTTCTGGTGCGATCGCTCTGGGGCAACGAAAGCTGTGATACAGGATTGCCAGTAAGCCCAACCGTTAGTTTTGATGCCAGCACAAGAGCGAATTTGCGAGTTGATGCCATCAGCAGCCACGACCAACTTTGTTTGCAACCGTTGTTGACCCTGGGAATTCTCCAGCACCACCTCTGCGGCTTGGACTCCATAGCGCACCTCAACCACTTGAGTCTCATAACAACAAGTAATGTTACCTGCTGTTGCCACTCGTTGCTGGAGTGCCGCCATCAGTACCCCATGCTCGCCACAGTAGTAAACTGCTGCTTCTCCCAAATCATTTGGGTAAAACTCGACTCGGTGAGGATAGTCTGCGTCCGACAGTACCACCCGTGAAAAGTGGCTAATTTTTGGCGCAATTTGCTCCCACAGCCCTAAATCACGAAAAATTTTGCTCGTCATCGGCGACAGGGCATAAGCTCTTGCTCGCTCTGTTGCTTGCTGTTCCTGTTGTGCTTCCACTACTAAAATTTGCAGACCTGACGATTCTCCTTCCCTTCGGGACGCTGCGCGTAGCTTGCTTCCCCGTAGGGGTACAGAGACGCTACGCGATCGCAGTCCACAAGCTAGTGTCAAACCCGAAATGCCGCCGCCGACAATAACGACATCGTAGTTTATCGTTGGAAACTCAAAATTTGTCATCATGTAGTCGCTACCTAACCAAGCTTGAAGGAGTTTGGTTGGCAAAGTTTCTGTCCATCAATTCTGTGCGTGAGTTTGCCCGCACAGCCCGAAACATTCCAAATCGACACAATCCTGCACCAAACGCCAAACGCATCAGTAAAAGTGTCGGTACTTCGCGCACAGACTTGATGAAACCAGACAGCCCAAAACGCAAAAATCCGCTTGGTCGAGCTATCCCTTGCCAAATCGAATCGAACCAAGAAGGAAGGGTTTCTTGCGTCCAGTCTGCCGTAATTACCTCCCCCTCAACTAATTCTGTCCCCGCCAAAAG
>NZ_JBALDK010000106.1:0-3859 GCF_036917455.1 Nostoc sp.
GAGTAATCTGAATTTTATTAGGAAAGTAATCAGTATTGGAGTCATATTTTTGAATACAGCCGTTATTATTGGTATTTGTAAAGGTATTAATTGCTGTAGTATGGCAAGCAATAATTAAAGTGGCAATTAAGAAGAATTGGCATAAAAAAATAATGGGTTTTAAGCGATGATGTTTTACCAATTTCATGGGATTTGAGGAAATAGAATTTTTCTCACGCAGTAGACGCTTTGCGGCTTCTCGTAGGGTGATGCGAAGTCGCAGAGAGTTACAGAAAAAGAGAAAAGAAGATGAACTAAATAAAATCTATTTTATGTCCTCGCGTGAGATTTTTAAAAATAGAAGTTATACAGAATTTTGTGGATAGCAATGTTCAATAATTTTGTTACCTTTTACCAAATGTTCATTGACAATAGTTTCAGCTATATTTGAGTTAACGCGAGTGTACCAAGTTCTATCATCAGAATAAAATACAACTGGCCCTTGTTGGCAAACTTCCAAACAGCCAGATGTTCTTACTTCTATGTCTAAACCTGCATTTTCAACTGCTGATTTTAAAGCATCAAATGTGGATTGCCATTTGCGTGAAGGAAGACAGCGAGTAGAAGTGCAAACTGAGATATAAGAATGTTTGAGGGGGTTTTTAGTAAACGGTATAGGTTTGTTTCCCAATACATAAATATCTCGTAGTTCCTCATACAAAGCTAACTTTGATAAATTCGGCTTACCTTCTGGTAATAAATTCTCACCTTCTACATACGGATTTGGCAAGAAAATAGTCATGAGATTTTCATCTGCACCATTCCAAAAATCGATTCCCCAACTTCTAGGGATACCTTCTGCATTAAAGCGTCGATAAAATGCAGCACGATTTACTTGACGTTGTTGCCTTAATTCTAAAGGAGTTTTACAATGAGGACCACCTAAATTAGCCTCAATACATAAGTGCAAATGCCAACCTTCTGTAACTACTGTGAGATATCCATCATAGAGGATACAAATTTTGGGTGGAGCATTAAATTCTAATTCTAATACACCTCCTTGAACAATATGCCCTACCCCTACTTGCTGCCAATTTTGCTGAAATAGAGTGTAAAGTAGCGACGACAAAACATCGGTACTAGAATCAAAATATTCATATTCAATAGACCCCTCAGTAGATAAAGCCTCAATCACAACCTTATTTACTGGAGTTACCCAACAATTAAATTCAGTCATTCAAAACTCCTCTCTGCGTGAAAAAACTCTTGACTTCAAAACGTAGAACTCAACCCAACTTGAAAAACCCTCCCTCCATCAGGATAACCAGGAAATAATTGGTATCTCTGGTTAAAGATATTATCCAAACTGCCTGTTAATACTAATGTTTTACTGAGAGAAACCCGCATTTTGAAATCAAAAGTAGTATAACCAGACAAAAATTCCGTATTAGTATTGTTTATGGGATATGCACCTAAAGAATGCATCAGTATTCCAGCATATAAACCTTGACGAGTTTCATAAGAAAGTCCTGCATTTAAACTATCTGCACCTGCGAATCGTAATTCTTTATCAATTTCGGCAGAATTTGTACTTTTCAAAATCCGGGGATCATTTGCTGTATAACTAACAAAAGCGTAGACATTCTTTGCTAGCTGCAAATTTAAAACTGCTTCGATTCCTGTAGTGCGAACCTTACCAATATTTTCATAAGTAGCTACGGGAACAGCAAAGTTATAGGCGATTAAATCTGATATTGTGTTGTTAAAATAGGTCAAGCGCAATAAACCAAAATTGCCTAACTTCTGGTCAATTCCGATATCATAACTATCGCCTTTCTCTGGACGGAGATTAGGATTACCAACGTAACTACCACCATTGGCATATAAGCTGAAAAGATTCGGCGCACGGAAATTCTTGATATAGTTAGCTCTGAGAGTGGTAGAATCTGTAAGTGAAAATTTTGCTCCTACACTCGGTGACGTAAAAGAGCCATTTGTCAAGCTGCTAAAATCCTGGCGTAAACCTAAGTTGGCAGTGAAACTAGGGGTAAAGTTAATTTCATATCTAGCAAATAGTGCCCCTTGACTAATACTATCGTCGTAAGTGACTGTTTTTGTATTAGCAGAAAAGTTGAATGTACTATTAGTAGCTGATACATTGCGATAATCAAAGCCATAAACTAGGGTTTGATTATTAGCAAATTTCCAACTGTGTTGTGTTTGCAATCCATAAGAAGTCTGCCCGTTATCATATCGTGCTTGGGATGAATTGCGACTATCATAGCGAGTGTTAAGGAAATCTGCGTAAACTCTGGCTGTTAGCAGTGAATCATCCCCACCTCCTAATTTTGAGTTCCAGGTTAAATCGGTGAGAACTTGGTCTGTGTATTTGCGATCGCTATTCGTCAATGAGTTAAAATAGCCTTGACCATATAATGGCTCAGGAACGGGGACTCCTCCTGGTACTCCTTGGTCTTTACCTAAATATATGGTTGAGAGGGTTAGGGTGTTGCGTTTCCCTAAATCCGCCTCCAGCTTGACATTAAAGTTATTGTAGAGAACATCATTATTTTCCCTAGTTCCCTTGAAATTCGCGGATGGGATAGAAAAAGGATAGTTATTTTCGGCTTCGGTACGGTTGTAACCTACAACCCAACCAATATCCCCTATTTTACCGCTACTGTTGATAGTCTGTTGATTTAACCCATACGCGCCAACGGTGACTCCTGCTTGTGTCGTCACTTTTTCTGTAGGACGACGAGTGATAATATTAATCACTCCCCCAATTGCATCGGAACCATAAAGGGTAGAACCACCACCTGGTAATACTTCGACTCTTTCAACGATATTGGTGGTAAATTCTGAAAGGTCAAAACCACCAGAACCCAAATCGTTAATTGGTCTACCATCAAGCAAAATCAAGACTTGTGCAGAGTTAGAACCCCGGATAAATTGACCGCTTAAGGCGTTTACTTCTGTACCAACTGTACCATCAGGCAAGATACCTGGAAGAAATTTTAGTGCTTCTCTGACAGTTCTAGCACCCTGCGCTTCCATCTCTTCACCCGTAATTACATAAACCGGACGGGTGGAATCTTTCACTGTCCCCTCACGGCGAAAGGGTGAGTAGACGGGTTCATTCAATAGCTTGTCGATGACTGTTAGTTCAATATCTGGTTCTTCTGTGGAAGCTGGGATATTTTCAGGTGTTACTTGTGCAACTGGTTGTAAGTCTCTTGCAGTACCTTCATACTTGGGAAACTCAGATATTTGTGGAACTTGATTAGCGTAGGCGCAGCCCGCCGCAGGCATCGCTATGTATCTCCCACATACCATCGCATAGATTGTGGTAAAAACGAAGATTTTTGAGAAAAATTCACAATAAGTAACTATACGGGAAGTGGACATGAAATTCCTCGTTTTCAGTAAATGCAAGTATTTATTTGTGCTATGAGTTTTTAAGATTTAGGCTTCAACTAGCTTGCTGCAAAGCATTGCTATACCTAAATCATGGTGGATACTATTTGGATAGCAAAAAAGATTTTGTGGTATTCCTTATGGATACCCAAATTCCTATAGAACAACCCAAAATTGAGTGTCGTTACTAACAGCGAAGCGAATTAGTAAAACTTGCAGAGGGTACTGGATTAAAACAGTATCTATACCCATGAAATTTATTAATCAAATGTATCATCTGTGCCTCGCAGATAAATGTTTTGTGTCTAGAGTGAGTCGGCGGGCATTCTGACTTTGAGACACGTTCTATTCGTCTCATTACAGCTGCGGGACAGCGCCGGATTTACACCGAACTTTCCCCCTTGCGCCTGATGGCTGCTCACCATCAGAACCGACAGTTATGTGTCACATTACCATAGTTATT
>NZ_JBALDK010000107.1:0-34337 GCF_036917455.1 Nostoc sp.
TAGATGCAGCATTCGCAGAAGTGACGATAGAGAATTTACTCGGTTGGTTTACTCACTGCTGCTACTGTACTTCAGAAGACTGATAACCGCTATAAAGTTTTTCCGTCAATTGCAACTACCTCACCCGAAGTTATTTTCTGTATTGATTTCATCCAGTTTGAGAAACATGACTGAAATTCCTGCGGATTTAACTGTGCAAATATTCTTGCAAAAGTATCGTGAGATGGTATCCCATTTGGTAGCTCCAAAAACGTTTTCAACCACTCATACTTCGTACAGCCATAGTTCAATCGCCACCCAACTTTCCGCTCCACATATCACCGCACAAATGGCAATAGTCAAAATATCAATTAATTTGTGTCGAAGAGTGCGATCTATTCGTCGGTCTGACATTTGTGCAAAGTAGTCAGCAATGGTGATTTTGGGCTTGAGTTTCACGCAAACTGGGCAATATTGCTACTTTTATAATGACTTTACCATCAAAGCTTGATTGCTTACCCACATGTCATCTGCGATCGCTGTCTTTATCCTTTTTTAGTATCAATGTACTATATTTAGATGCGTTTGCCCTGGGGGGGATGACCACCTGTATGTTGATACCGCAGTACTTCTATACCTGAAATATTGTAACTATGTACCCACTCCATGATTGTTTGGGGGTTGCGTCCTGTTTCCCGACCTACCTGTGTTGCGCTTTTTCCATTACATATCTCATACAGTGCCATCAAACGTTCGCGGGTACGAGCATGATTTGCTTTTAACGCCTCTTGTCTCAATATTGAGCTACTTTGATTCCAACGATCGCACTCTACTTTAAGCATCCTCGTTTTGTTCTCTACTACACCCACTTCTTCAGAGTAATATTTTTTCTGGCAAAACTCCAGTTCTCAAGATGGATGAGGTTTATATCGAGCATTTCTAATAGTGCTGGAATCGCGGTGAAGTCCAAAGGATTTGTCACTGACCTTTGTTTGTCCCAAGACCAAACGATGTTCGCTTGACCACGCACTAACTGTGTGTAAAAGCTTTTAGCTGGGATTCTCGGTCATATGAACCTCTATGAGTTTTGCCATCTATGGCTACTACTTCTACTCCCAACTTCTCAACTAATGATTGTACCCAATGCCGAAAACATTGCTCAAATTCTTTTGGGTTAATTCTCTCAAACACTCTCCTAAAAGTATCAGGGCTGGGTATTCCGAATCGTAGTGACAAAAACGTTTTCAACCACTCCTGTTTATTGAGTCCATACTCCTCAATATCTTCCCAACCTTCCGCTCCTGCTATTACTGCTAAAATTGCTATGGTGATGATATCGGTGAGTAAATGATATCTCGTTCTTTCTACTCTGGGGTCTTTTATTTCTGTGAAGTATTCCTGAAATTTATTGGTAATCTCAAAGCTATCTATGAAGGGTGTAAAAGATGCTTTGGTTTTGCAATTCTAGTTCTCAAATCCTGCTGGCATTACTCGAACCTTGGGGCTAGATGGATTAAATCTTACCCTAGCCTAGATAGTGCCACTTTGTTTCTAACTTGATTGCTGATCAGGTAAGTCCGCTTGTCAATAGGGTTTGAGACGCGCTAACCCTGTTACATTACCGAAGATGATGCCTTCGGTTGGTTCAACCACTGTAGTCTATTTACATGAAAATTGCTGTAACTATGATAGAAGCTAAAAATGTAATTGATGGAAACCTAGAAGCCTGCTGCACTTCTCCCATGACTGGGTTTTACCGCGACGGTTTTTGTCGCACAGGCGGTCAGGATTTCGGGTCGCACGTCGTATGTGCCGAAGTGACCTTAGAATTTCTAGAGTTCACCAAATCGCAGGGGAACGACTTAAGCACACCTGTTCCTGATTTTAATTTTCCTGGATTGAAGCCTGGCGATCGCTGGTGTTTGTGTGCTTCTCGCTGGCAAGAAGCTCTTGATGCTGGTGTTGCTCCACACGTCATCCTCTCTGCAACCCATGCTAGAGCTTTGGAAGTGGTTTCTCTAGATGAATTGAAAAAACATGCTGTAACTTCTTGATTGGGGATTAGGGAAGGTGGGGCCCCCTCTGGGGATAAAGGGTAATGGGGATTGGGTAAGCTGTCGCGCCTACAAGTTGCCTCATAATCTTTTAGGTAAAACCTGTAAACCCTCTCCTCTCCTCTGCCCCTCTGCCCCTCTGCTCCCCTGCTGTCTCAATGTGCAAATTAAAAACACAACAGCTTATTAGTTATTCCCCGTCATTCCCCATTCCCCAGTTCAAAATCAACTCACTGGAACTTCCACAGGTAGCTTTAATAGACTGGCAACCATCGCAATTAATTTAGTGGGGTCTATTGGCTTAGATAAATGCTGCTGAAACCCTGCTGAAAGAGCTTCTAAGCGGTCTTCCTCTCGTGTGTATGCTGTTAAAGCGATCGCTGGAATACATCCACCTTTTTCTGGTTCTAAAGAGCGGAGTTTGCGAATCAGCGTATAACCATCTTGCTCTGACATGCCGATGTCGCTAATCAGGATATCTGCTTTTGCTTGTTCAAGTACTGCTAGCGCTTCATCAACTGATGCAACTGCAATGGCAAATGCCCCATACTCCTCAAACATAAAACTGAGAAAGTTACGGGTATCTGCTTCATCATCTACAACTAAAACCTTTAATCCAGCAAGGGGTGTCGATGCCACAGAAGAAATTTCTCCTGTGGCTTCTCTATTTCCCCTATTACCCCGATTGTCTTGTAGCAGTGGCAGTTTCACAGTGAAGGTTGCTCCTTGTCCAGTGCCTGGACTTTGGGCAAATATTGTCCCTTTATGCAGTTCCACTAAATGACGGACGATCGCTAACCCTAGTCCTAATCCATTGTGCGATCGCGTTGTGGTGCTGTCTGCTTGCCGGAAACGCTCAAATACTTTCGGTAAAAACTCGGAACTTATGCCAATACCTGTATCGATAACTTTAATTTGGGCGTATTTTTGAGTTGTTTGTTCTTCACCCCAGACTACTGACAGATTTACTTCTACCCTGCCGCCCTTGGGGGTAAACTTAATGGCATTAGTTAGTAGATTCCATACTATTTGCTGTAACCGCGCTGGATCGCCATAAACTGACCCTACCGAAGCATCTAACATAGTATTTAATAAAATTTCTTTTGGATCTGCTAGGGGACGCACTGCTTCTAAGGCTGCCTCCATAACCGAGATGAGATTCACCGCAGATACATTTAACCGCAACTGTCCGCGGATAATCCGGGATACATCTAAGATATCCTCAATTAGTTGCATCTGAGATATAGCATTGCGTTCAATGGCTTCTAGGGCGCGGGAAGTGGCTTTGTCGTCAAGTTTCTTAGAGCGGAGAATTTTTGACCAGCCCAACATCGAGGTTAGGGGCGTGCGGAGTTCGTGGGAGAGAACGGCAAGAAACTCATCTTTCATTCGATTTGCAGCTTCTGCTTCTTGTCGTGCGGTTTGTTCTCGAATTACTTGAGCGCGGACTTCTTCTGCTTGCTTGCGTTCAGTAATATCTTCGAGAGTGCCGACATATCCCAGCAATTCCCCTTGACCGGAAAGCATCGGTGATGAGCGAACCTGAACCCAACGGACGATGCCTTGAGCAGTTTGAAAGCGAAACTCTTCAGAGTAGTCACGACCATAATAAATGTAGGTAGACCAACTCGCAACTGCTCGTTCTTTATCTTCTGGATCAACAGATTCTAGCCAGCTTTTTTCTAAACTCTCTGCTGCTTTCAAGCCACAAATTGCTTGGTAGCGAGGATTTGTATATCTACATCCTCCTTCAGTATCAATTTCAAAAATGCCGACGGGTGAACAGGTACTCAGCGATCGCAATCGTTCTTCACTTTGCCTGAGTTCCGCATTCACAGCTACTAGTTGTGCAGTTTGTTGCTTGACGGCTTCTGTTTTCTTAAATAGTTCTACGAATACTGTGACTTTGGAAGTCAAAATATTGGGATCTAATGGTTTAAGTAAATAATCAACTGCACCCAAGGCATAGCCTTTAAACAGCATTTGGTCGCTAGTGCTAAAGGCGGTGAGAAAAATAATAGGAGTGTGACGCGATCGCCCCCGATTCCGAATTAAGGTAGCAGTTTCAAAGCCATCCATCCCTGGCATTTGCACATCTAGCAAAATTACTGCAAAGTCTTGATGCAGCAGACACCTCAAAGCTTCTTCCCCAGAAGTAGCTCTCACCAGATTCTCTCCCAGTTTTTCTAGGATTGCTTCTAGTGCTAGCAAATTTTCTAGTTTATCATCCACAAGGAGGATGTTTACTTTGGGTTCCATCTGCATGGGCTTATTTCCGTAATGAGTGACAAAGCTTGACCACTTGGGAAGCAATATTTTCGAGTGTCAAAATCCAGTCTACTGTAATAGCAGAAATTGCTGCTTCTGGCATAATATCGCTCTCAGCTGTAGTAGGTTCTTGTACGATAGTTAGTCCTCCCCGCACTTTTATTTTCTTAAGACCTTGCATACCATCTTGATTTGCCCCTGTCAATATTACACCAATAACTTGCTGGGTGTAGACATCGGCTGCTGACTCAAACAGCACATCAATAGATGGTCTGGCATAGCAAACTGGCTCATCAGTCGAAAGAGCAAAGTGACCTGGTTCAACCAGTAAGTGATAATCTGGTGGAGCTAGATAAATATGTCCTGGTAGCATTTCTTCTTTGTCTTCCACTTCTCGAATCGGTAATGAAGTGAATTCTTGCAATAATTCCTGGAGTGTGTTGTTAGATTCCTTGTGACGGTGTTGCACGATCGCGATCGGCACTAAAAAATCTGCTGGTAACTTCCCCAGAATAATTTTTAATGCTGATAATCCGCCTAAAGAAGTACCAATCACCACAATTTTAAACGACACTTGTTTAGTCCTCACAGGAAGCATCTCACCTTTGCAAATATACCTGGCGCTTAGAGTTCGCAGTTTATTTTGCACGCAAACTCAAGGAATTTGAAACCGAGGTTGGTGGGTTTTGTCTGTATAGCCGAATGGCACGCTTGTAAAGGGAAAATCGTTGAGGCAGCAGGGGTGCAGAGGAGCAGGGGGGCAGGGGAGCAGAGGAGCAGGGGGGCAGGGGAGCAGGGGAGAAAGAAGAAGTTTTAGGTATTGCGTTCGGATATTTAAAAATTCCCCTCTGCACCTTTGCTCCCCTGCCCCTCTGCAATCTTTACGCTGCATACTCTTCAGCTTAACTTAGTGCCATTCCTGTATAGCCATGAATGACCTTCGCCAAGGCTATACCTTGATTTGCATTTATACAAACTATCCAAAATTATATATTTTTGTCATAAGCATTACAATTAAAGATTTTATCATTGTTAAATAATTGACAGAAAGATATTGAATTTAGGAGCTTTTTAATCCTAATTAAATGCCAGAATCGCTACATTATAGAAATACTTTCCAGCTAAATAGCTAACTTTTAAAACTTTAATTATTATTGTTTTGACAATTCACAAAAATTTACTTAAGCTAAAAGATAGGTTAAGCAAATCAATAAACAACAGCAATTTGTTAGCTCCACCAATAATTGCTGCTACAGACTATTGGCATGAGGAAATTAATCACAATCACAATGATTCCCTGTAGGTAAGCTCACGAGATTTAGCTGCAAAAAGCTAAGAGATGATTAAGCGTATTGCACCGCGCACTTATTGAACATATTCCGGTCAATTATGGATGGATACTTATGGTGAGATTAATTAGTATCCATCAATCATGGAAGTTTGACCATAGTGCGGTAGATATGTCCAGGAGAATATAATGCTTGAGTATTTTACATCATTGAACGACCATAATTTGCCCTATCCAGATACGGTTCATCCCATTGTTGTCCACTTCGTAATTGCGATGGTCTTGTTTTCGTTTTTCTGTGATGTAGTTGGGTATTTTACTGGTAAATCCAGTCTGTTTGAGGTGAGTTGGTGGAATATGTTAGTTGCCACGCTCGCCATCTTCGTTGCGATCGTTTTTGGTCAGTTTGAAGCAGGTTTAGCACAACCCTATAGCCTAGCTAAATCGGTGCTGAATTTGCATACACTTATTGGTTGGTCGCTTTCGGGAATCATCACGGCGCTTACAGCTTGGCGTTATGTAATTCGTACCCGGAACCCGCAAAAAGTACCAATCTATTATTTGGGAGCCGGACTATTTTTAACCCTAATAGTTGGCTTGCAGGTATATCTCGGAGATGAGCTTGTTTGGGTGTATGGATTGCATACCGTGCCAGTTGTGGAAGCAGTAAAGGATGGTCTGTTGCGATGAACTCAGAATTAATTGACCAATTGACAGGCTCTCTAGGCGCAAACGGATTACCCTACACCATTCCCATTCATCCCAACTTAGTCCATCTGACAATAGGTTTGTTCATTATTGGGATGACCTTTGATATTGTTGGTGTTCTGTTCCCCTTCCAAAAATGGATCTTCAAATTTTTGGCAATTACCGTGGAACGTCAGAACTTATTTGATGTTGGCTGGTACAACATGTTAGCTGCCAGCATCATCACATTTTTCACGGTAGCAGCAGGCTTTTATGAAATGCTGTTGGCAACACCACCAGCCGATATGAAGAGTGCCTGGGGATTACAGGCGATGCAAACCATGATTTGGCATGGTGTGGGTGGTGTGTTCTTATTAGCGTTGATTGTTGGTATGACCATCTGGAGAGGTTGGCAGCGCTTCGTTTGGGGCAGACAAGAATATAAACAGACAGATAGAGAAGTGCAGTGGTTCTATCTGTTCGCAGGCATAGGAATCATGTTCATTCTGTACATCCACGGCACACTAGGAGCGCAACTAGCCGCCGAATTTGGCGTACACAATACAGCAGATAATTTGCTGCGATCGGGCCAAAACCTCAACACAATACTCAAATAAGTCAATTTTCCTTTGATTAATGACCAATGACCAATGATGAAAATCCAGAAGATTTTAAATATTTTGACGCTGCTTACAGGCGCGATCGCAGTGACTATTACCAGTCTCTGGATCGGCCAACAAGCTTACTCTTGGCTTCCCCCCCAAGCGGCAGCCGAATCCCTACTAATTGATGATTTGATTAGCTTCTTAGTAACCCTCGGTGCCTTCATTTTCTTGGGAGTCACAAGTACTCTAATGTATTCTGTGATCTTCCATCGGGCCGTCAAAGATGACTTCACTGACGGCCCTGCAATTGAAGGTAATATCACCTTGGAAGTTGTTTGGACAGCAATTCCAATACTCTTAGTGTTGTGGATTGCTGGTTACAGCTATCAAGTTTACGAACAAATGGGAATTCAAGGGCCATCAGAATTAGTTCATCTGCATAATCCATTGGGAATGCAATCAGCTTATGCAGAACCCAAAAATGCCCCAGCCTTAGCAGAACCCGTCGAGAAAATTGACGTACTAGCTAAACAGTGGGCGTGGGTGTTTCATTACCCAGAAAGAGATGTTACGAGTACCGAATTGCATTTACCTAGCGATCGCCGGATACGTTTAGCGCTAAAATCGCAAGACGTTCTCCACGGCTTCTATATACCTGCATTTCGCCTCAAGCAGGATATTATTCCCAATCATGCGATCGACTTTGAATTTACTCCCATCCGCCCTGGCAAATACAGCTTGACCGATTCCCAATATAGCGGCACATACTTTGCGACGATGCAAGCGAATGTAATCGTCGAATCTCCTGAAGATTATCAGCAGTGGTTGGCCCAAATTGCAACCCAAAAGCCATCTCCAGCAAAAAATCAGGCGGCTGCTGAGTATGCCCAAACATCCAATCAATCAGTTCAAACTGGTTGGGTTACAGTTCCACCTGCTGCACCTCCTCTAGTCAATTCACCTGGTTGAAAGGAAAGTAATCATGACTAATGTTCCTATTGAAGGTATGCTTCTTCCTGATGAGAAGCATAACCACGAATCTATAACTAGCTGGAAAGAATACTTCAGCTTTAGTACCGACCACAAAGTAATCGGTATCCAGTATCTCGTTACCTCCTTCTTCTTCTTTCTCGTTGGCGGTATCTTTGCGATGGTGATGCGGGGAGAACTGATGACACCCGAATCAGATTTAGTCGATCGCACCGTCTATAACGGGATGTTCACTATGCACGGCACTATAATGCTGTTTTTGTGGACATTTCCCTCACTCGTTGGTTTTGCCAACTATTTAGTACCCTTGATGATTGGGGCGCGAGATATGGCATTTCCCCGCCTAAATGCTGTTGCCTTTTGGATGGTGCCAGTAGTCGGAATTATCATGATGGGTAGCTTCTTTGTCCCTGGTGGCCCAGCCCAAGCCGGTTGGTGGTCTTACCCACCAGTCAGTCTCCAGAATCCCACAGGTAACTTGATTAATGGTCAAGTTCTCTGGCTCTTAGCGGTGGCAATATCCGGCGTATCCTCAATTATGGGGGCAGTGAACTTTGTCACCACCATCGTCAAGATGCGGGCCCCAGGCATGGGTTTCTTCAAAATGCCGTTGTTTGTCTGGGCAGTATTTAGCGCCCAAATTATCCAACTATTTGGACTACCTGCATTGACAGCTGGCGCAGTGATGCTGCTACTCGACCTCACGGTTGGTACTGCATTTTTCGACCCAGCAAAGGGTGGTAATCCAGTTATGTTTGAACATTACTTCTGGTTTTACTCCCACCCCGCCGTTTACGTGATTATTTTGCCCATCTTCGGGATTTTCTCAGAAATCTTCCCAGTTTATTCACGTAAACCCTTATTTGGTTACAAAGTAGTTGCCGTTTCATCGATTTTGATTGCAGTAGTTAGCGGTATCGTTTGGGTACACCACATGTACGTCAGTGGTACACCAGGCTGGCTGCGGTTGATTTTCATGCTGACAACAATGTTTGTATCTGTCCCCACAGGAATTAAAGTATTTGCTTGGGTAGCAACTATTTGGGGCGGTAAACTGCGGCTAAATACCCCCATGCTTTTTGCCTTGGGTGGATTAATCATGTTTGTCTTCGCCGGCATCACAGGCATCATGCTGTCTTCCGTGCCGGTCGATGTCCACGTTAACAATACCTATTTTGTGGTAGGACACTTTCACTACGTCCTTTACGGCACTGTGACGATGGGCTTGTATGCAGCCATCTATCATTGGTTCCCCAAAATGACTGGTCGGATGTACTCAGAAAGCTGGGGTAAAATCCACTTCTGGTTAGCATTCATCGGTACTAACCTCAACTTTTTACCTATGCACCCCTTGGGATTGCAAGGCATGTTACGCCGAGTTGCTTCCTACGCCCCAGAGTATCAATTCTGGAATGTCATCGCTAGCCTGGGCGGATTTCTCTTAGGAATGTCCACCTTACCTTTCATCTTCAACATGGTAATTTCTTGGATGCAAGGCGAGAAAGCACCCAATAATCCTTGGCGGGCAATTGGATTGGAGTGGATGGTTTCTTCACCACCTCCAGTAGAAAATTTTGAAGAAATTCCCATCATCATCTCCGAACCTTACGGCTACGGCAAATCTGAACCCTTAACAGCCAACCTATCAGAATAACGCCAAACATCGGGAAGACGCAAAAACCCTCCGCGTACCTCCGCGCTTCCCTTGGCGTTCCTTTGCGTTTCAAATTCCCCTCAAACTAAAAGCAAAATGGACACTTATATAAATCCCCATGAATTGCACCACACTGACGCAGAACATACCCACGACGAAGAAGGCAACAAGATGTTTGGCTTCATCGTCTTCCTCCTCTCTGAAAGCGTTATTTTCTTGAGTTTTTTCGCTGGATATGCCATTTACAAAACAACAACTCCTAACTGGCTACCAGCTGGTGTTTCGGGGCTAGAAGTAAAAGAACCGACAATCAACACGATAATTCTTGTCGCCAGTAGCTTTGTGATTTACTTAGCAGAACGCGCCCTGCAACGCCATGATTTAGTGAAATTTCGCCTGTTTCTCTTGACAACAATGGCGATGGGTACTTACTTTTTGGTTGGACAGGCGATTGAATGGAACGGCCTCGATTTTGGCTTCACCACAGGAGTATTTGGTGGGACATTTTACCTGCTAACAGGTTTCCACGGTTTGCACGTTTTCACAGGTATTCTGTTGCAGTCGATTATTTTGGTACGTTCTTTCATTCCTGGTAACTACGACACAGGCCACTTTGGTGTGAATGCCACTTCGTTGTTTTGGCACTTCGTCGATGTTATCTGGATTATTTTGTTTATCCTCATCTACGTCTGGCAGTAAGGGATTATCCAAGAAATAAATGTAATCGAACCACAGAGACAAGGCAGCGCGGTCTTGGGGGTTTCCCCCATGAGCGACTGCCGCGCAGAGAACACAGAGAGAGGAAAAATAGAGAGGATTTTTGCGTCGGTTTTGGGATATTTTTTATTTGGAAGTCCCTAAAATAAGTTGAGGGAGGAATGTACTCTCTCAACTTATTTCTGTTTACACTAAATAACTCGTATTTGGCACGATCGCAAAGAAGGCATACTCATACCAAGCAGTCCAAATAAAACTGCGAATCCATCGCTGACGCTTTTCGGGACTCAATTCATATTCAAAGGCCCCACGAGAGACATCAATGGAAGATAGATGAGAGTTGCAACCACAGCCGTGTTGATAAGTAAAACCGTATTGAGAAGCAATACTTTGCACTTTCATCTGAATCGCAAATACCTTACCTGCATGGAGGATGGCATCCCAAGAACGCTTGTGTTCGATATCGCGGGGATCAAATCTTAAAGCACGTTCTTCAAAAACATAATCGCGGTAAATTGGTGCTAGATGTACATGATAGAAGCTGGCAGGTAGTTCATAACCAAACTCGTTGAATAAATCTATACCAATGTGAGCCACTTTTACTTCATCAGCATATTCTGCCCCCTTTGACTCCACATCACGGAGAATTTCTGCAAAGTTTGGATAGCTGTCTTTGAGAAAGTCTTGCCCGAAAAACTCTAGGGTTTCCCATGCTAGTTGTGCAAATAGCTGAGAGAATGAAGGTATCAAGTGAGCTAGTTGGGGGCGATCGCTAAATAAGTCAACGTCACCATGCTGTAATTTGTATAGGAACAACTGCGCCATCTCAACATAGCTTTGGGGATGGGAAAGTCCGACACTCGTGGTTCCTCTAGCAATCTCTTGCCATGTCGAAGGTAGTTGAGAAACGTGTACCGCATTTTCTCCAGCAATGATTGCAACAGGAGGACATTCGAGAAGTTGCATCGACAATCTCCTTTAAGACTTCAATGTGTAATTTACCTTAAGCAACCCTTAAGTGTATCTTTTGAACACAATTAAAAATGTTTTACAGACTGTCTTTTGACAAAATTATAACTTTATTTTAAAATAAAAGATTTGTTTTACTTCATCTAATAAAACAGCCAGAATTTTAAGCCCCAGCTATTTTTTTATATAGTTTCTCACCTTTGACTATCTCTTCATAGTGCTGTTCATAAGAGGTGAACCTGATGGATTCTTGTTTTCCTAAACCCAAAATACCAAAGGTACAGAGGCTATTATAAAACAGTTCGTGGACTCGCTTTTGAAGTACCTGATTGAAATATATCAGGACATTACGGCAAAGAATGACATTAAACTCATTAAAAGAACTGTCAGTTGCTAAATTATGCTGGGCAAACACAACGTTTTCTCGTAATGATGCTCGAAAAATAGCATTGTCATAAGCGGCTGTATAATATTCTGAAAATGACTTTTTGCCGCCTGCCTTCAGGTAAAGTTGAGTATATTCCTGCATCAGTTTTATAGAGAAAATCCCAGTTCTAGCACTTTGTAATACCTTCTCATTAGTATCAGTTGCATATATTCGGCAACGGTGATAAAGCCCTTCTTCTTGTAGTAGAATTGCTAATGAGTAGACTTCTTCTCCCGTGGAACATCCAGCGTGCCAGATGCGAATAAACGGATAGGTTTGCAAGAAGGGAACAACTTGATTTCTGAAGGTGTTATAAAAACTAGGATCGCGAAACATTGATGTCACATTCACCGTCAGAGCAAGCAAAAATCGTTCCAAATAAGCACGGTTGTGCAGTAAACGCTCTTGCAAGGCAGAAATATTAGCTAATCCCTCTAATTGCATGAAGCTGTGAATGCGGCGCTTGAGTGAGGAAAGAGCATAATCGCGGAAGTCATAACCGTAGTATTGATACACCCCTTCCAAAAGGAGATGTATTTCAATATCCTCCAAGGTTGGTTTGGGCAAAGTCATAGTACAAATTAGCATATATGCTGAACCAGCTATTTAAATATACTGGCAATACATGGGTTAAGCTGCTTGGAGTTAATCAAACAACTGTTTTCAAAAATGCCTCATGGAGCAAAAATTATTTATATTCTAGGATGTTAAGTTTTTAGAACCCAAATGCATCTTACGCCGAAAATAAAATAGCTTGCTGGATCTATTAAATTTGATAACGGTGCTACTTATGGGTTTCAGTTTAACTTAATTGCTGTCACTGCTAAAACAGCGATCGCTATTATTGAAATCCCAGCTAGCAATCTAACCTGAGAACGCAGATTTTTAATCTCTTGATAAGGATTTTCTGTCGGTGGTATAGGATATGGTTGAAGTTCTGCAACTTCAACAGCAACTTCTTGAGGCACATTTTGAATACTTTCAAAAGCTACTTGCGTATGCAGCCAATTAGTAATCAGTTGGGGACAGTTTTTCTTAAACCAATTTAAAGCCAAAGTTTTAAAAACTGGTTTAGACATCCGGGCGATTAATTTCATCACCCTATTTATAGGCTTCAGGCGAAGCTTTTGGTTGATCAAATTGACTGAACCAACATCATACAGACAATCCAGAATTAGTTTTACAGTCGCTTCTTCGCTGTTAATCAAGTTTTGCAGTAAAAGCAGAACATCGTGCATCCGCTCTGCTTCGATAAGCTTTTCTGTCAATGTTTCTGGAGGGTTTACTGAAGGATTTACGGTTGTATTTAGGGCGTTTCGTCTTACTATTGTCATATTGGTAACATAGCAGCCAGAATAATGTCAGTACACCTATCTACCGAGAGAAAGATTTTTTATCTAGAGAGAGAACATAAAAGCCAAATTTTGTTTGTGAGACATATCACTATATCGTCCCTGGAAAAAAGCTATTTGTCTAGCTCCTATGAATCTTTTTATAACAAACCGCTTTAGACACAGAGAACGTAATGCAGGAGAAGAGAAAGGGGGGGAATCTCAGTCTAAAATTGAAATATCTATCAAGCTTGCTATGACGTTATCATGACCAGCGAAAAAATAACCGTCCAGTCTTTGTATACTGTCACTGATGAAGAACTAATGCTGATGAGTTCGCAAAACTTAGAACTGCGATTTGAACGCAATGCGAATGGAACCTTAGAAACTATGCCCTCTACTGGTGGAATTTCTGGTAATCGAGAAATCAAAGCAGGAGCCTATTTGTTAAATTGGGTAGAAAGTCAGGATTTAGGTGAAGTTTTTAGTTCTAGTACAGGTTTTAGATTAGCAAATACGGCTGTTAGATCGCCTGATGCTGCTTTTGTCGCTAAAGGACGTTTACCAGAAGGTTGGGATCAACAAGAAGATAAATTTATTAACTTAGCACCGGATCTTGTAATTGAAATTCGTTTTAAAAATGACAGTTTGGCAAAACTCAAAACAAAGATGGAAGAATACATTAGTAATGGTGTTCAATTAGGATGGTTAATTGATAATAAAAATAAGCAAGCTTTCGTTTATCGTCGGGATGGTTCAATTACTCAATATCCAGCTACGGCAATATTAAGCAGTAAAAATATTGTACCTGGGTTTACATTGTCTTTAACAAAACTATTATGAAGGAAATTTATACCAATTAAATTTAAAAATGCGCTAACCAAAAAATTACTTTAAAATTACTAGAAATTATGTAATTCTACTTTTAGACAGATAATATTTAAATTTATATTCCATCGCCAGACAGATAAAACTATAATATTAATTTATTAGATTAATTCAAGGTTATGCTATTTAGCTATTTATAGGAGTTAGTTTAATAATGCCAGACAATTCTGGATTAGGAGAGCAGGCGCTAAATAAAGCCGCAGAAATAGGATTATCTAGCCAGTTAGATGAAGTTGAAAATTTAGATGTCGATATCAAAACAGACCCGCTTAAACTAGTTCAGGGACAGGTGGATTCAGTCAGCGTTGAAGGCGAAGGTTTAGTGATGCAAAAAGACCTTCGTATGGAGGAATTAAAAATGCAAATGACTGATGTTGCTATAAATCCTCTGAGTGTGGCTTTTGGCAAAATTGAACTTACTCAACCTACTGAAGCTAATGCCCAGGTTATATTAACCGAAGCTGATATTAATCGCGCCTTCAACTCAGAATATGTGCGATCGCAATTGCAAAGTCAAAAAATCCACGTTAACGGGCAACTGACGGCTATTGAGCCACAAAATGTAGACTTTCGACTACCTGGTGATGGTAAAATAGCACTAAGTGCTAGCATAAAATTAGTAGAAACAGGTGAAAATCACCAAGTAGCTTTTTCCGCAGTGCCTCAGATAAGCCCGAATGGAAAAACAGTTTCTCTAGAAAATGTTGAGTATGGCGAAAGTGAAGAAATATCGCCTGAGTTGACAAAAGCTTTGGTAGATGAAACTAGCGAAATTTTGAATTTGAGTAACTTTGATTTAGAGGGAATAAATCTGCAAGTTAGGCAACTAAAAGCAGAAGTAGGCAAACTAACGCTACAAGCTGAAGCTTATATTCAACAAATTCCTTCTGTTTAAAAACTAATTAATTGAGGATATGAAATAATGGAAAGTACAGAAACAACGCAAACAAGTTCAACACCTTTTCCAAATATTCCACCAGTTATTGAAAGTAACGACAGTGAGTATCTGGATACAGGCGTACCTAGCACGGTTGCGATCGCAGGACATCCACTACATCCCCTGAGTGTAATCTTCCCCATCGCCTTTTTAGCCGCCGCTTTGGGAAGTGACATCGGTTACTGGTTAACTGGTGATTTCTTTTGGGCTAGGGCTTCATTATGGTTAATCGGACTCGGATTAGCTGGAGGTCTACTCGCATCTGCCATCGGCCTGAGCGATTTTGTGAAAATTGAACGAGTCCGCAAGCGCACCGCAGGTTGGACGCATTTAATACTTAACGTTTCTATCTTAGTTTTATCACTTGTCAACTTTCTCCTGCGTTTGGGCGACGCTGAATCCCGAATAGTCCCTTGGGGACTATTAATATCACTAATTGTTGGCACACTGACGAGCGCTTCCGGCTGGTTTGGTGCCGAACTTTCTTATCGCCACAAAATTGGTGTCGTTGGTGCTGGTAGCAGAAGATACCCATAATAACGAATTGTCAAGAAAGGATATTTTGTCAAGGCTAAAATTTTCGTTAGTTTTTAGCCTTGACAAAATGCTCTAAGAGGTTGAATAAACAAGTGTTTCGCTGTGACTTTAGGCACTTTTAGATCCCCCCTAACCGCCCTTCAAAAGGGGCGAACCAGAATCAAAGTCCCCCAATTGATCGGGGGATTTAGGAGGATCTAAAATTTTTGAGCCCGACAAGAGGACTTTTCAAACATCCTCTAACATCGCAATCAAACAATATTTATTATTTATCGAAACAGAATTCAGTACGACTGGCAGATAGCATAAAGCCTACGGCATAGCAACTCTTCGCGAACGCTTAGAGCGAGTCCGCGAGCGTCTGAATAAGATGTTTGAAAGTTTATAATAGATAACTTAACAAGGGGGTAATCGGAATCAAAGTCACCCTTTTTAAGCGGGACTTAGAAGGCTCTAAAAGTATTTGATACATTACTCTTCACTTTTAAAACATCCTCTAACTCCCAACTCCCAAGTTCTAACTTCTAACTCAATTAACTTTATGTCTAAAAATTTACCTTATATTATGCCATCCCCTCAACCCCAAGTTGAGGAAGCTTTTGCAGCTTACCAAACAACTCACCACTTCTACCATGAAGTTCGGTCACGGTCAGAGTTTCAACGTTATTGTGAATGGTATTACACAACAGCAGAACAGCATCGCCAAGAGCTTAAAAGAATGCGCGGCGAACTGAATATTTTTCAGTGGTTTCGCCGGCGATAAGCGATCTAGATGACCTCTAACTCATTTTCACGTAAATGGGCTTTAAACTTTTTACTAAACTGGACTACAATCGGCAAATTAGCGCTTACAGGTCTGTCTCGCCATTGGGTGGCAATATTTACTACATCGCCTTCTGTGCCTTTGATGTCAAAAGCCTGATTCCGGTGTTCAGGATGATGATACACTACTACCGAATCTTTAACGCGGACGCGATCGCCAACTTTCATAACAACATTTACACCTAGCATTTGCTTTTCCACAAGTATCTGCTACAAAATATATGATTAAATCGCTTAAAATTTGATTTAATCAGCTATTTCTTGACGCTTCACAGGGGTGCGACGGCGCATTTAACCCTCTGCGTCCAGGCACGTTTTAGCTATCCGTGCATACTTTTGCAAGTTTTGGCCGCGTTAATGTTTATCACTCCCAACCTCCGTTTTACCCCAAAACCAGGGAAACAAAAGAAAATGAAGCGATATTTCAGATGTGCTTAGTACTTTGGCAAGAGATATAACCCAATCGTCTTCAGGGGAACTGAAAGTTTTCGGGCATTTTAAAATCTGGTCAAGAGAATATTTTACACAATTACTGGAACAACAGGTTCACGATTTTATTCAAGAGCTTATCTTGGATATGTTTATCGCCTAGTAATTTCTCATCTTGCTTACTGATGTTGGTTTTGATTAAAAAATAAATGCAAGCACAGCAACTATTTTAGCTATTGACTATATGTAATTTAAATGCTTATCAGTTTAAGTACACTAGGATAGAGAAAATACACTGTCCATTTTAGATTTTGAATTTTCCAGAAAATCTAAAATCTAAAATCTAAAATCTAAAACCCAAAATAGAGTGACTTATGAGGGAACCAAGCAAAAATTTTGAACCTTTGCTTACCAAAGAAGCCCCGCCAGTTGTCGAACGCATGGGGCTAACCTGGCTAATTGCAGCAGCGATCGCAACAGCTTTACTGTGGCAAGTACCAGGAGGTGATTATATCTTATACCCATTTACAATTCTGGCAACCTGGTTTCATGAAATGGGTCACGGCTTAATGGCACTCCTATTAGGAGGGCAGTTTCAGAAATTACAGATTTTTAGCAATGGTTCTGGTGTTGCAACTTATGGCATCCGGTCGTTATTGGGGCCAATTGGGCCGGCAATGGTGGCAGCAGCAGGCCCAATGGGGCCGCCTCTTGCTGGTGCGGCTTTGATTCTAGCTTCCCGCAGTTTTACAGCAGCAACCCTCTGTTTAAAAATATTAGGGAGTTTTTTGCTATTTTCCACATTAATTTGGGTACGTTCCTGGTTTGGATTGGTAGCAATTCCCTTGTTGGGTTTAATAATCTTGGGTATCGCCCTGAAAGCACCTCGCTGGGCGCAAGGATTTGCCATTCAATTCCTGGGCGTACAAGCTTGTGTAAGTACGTTCCATCAACTCGATTATCTATTTAGTAGTTCTGCCGGCCCCCTTGGACTTTCTGATACAGCGCAAATGCAGCGATATTTGCTTTTACCTTACTGGTTTTGGGGCGGGTTGATGGCGATCGCATCGCTGGTGATTTTAGTCCAAAGTCTTCGCCTTGCCTATCGTTCAGAATGAAAATACAGATGAGCGATCGCCAAACCTTAACTAAGCTGGCTGTTGAGCGCGAATTTCATTGACACAAGGATGACCATTTTCAATATCAGCAATATTAGCAAAAGTTGTTTCTGCGATATTGTGGAGTGCTTCTGCTGTAAAAAAAGCTTGATGTCCAGTAATGAGTACATTGGGGAACGTTGTCAGACGTTGGAAAATATCATCTTGAATAATTTCGCCAGACAAATCCTCAAAGAACAATTCCGATTCTTGCTCGTAGACATCCACACCGAGATAGCCAATTTTACCAGACTTCAATCCCTCAATCACTGCTTGGGTATCAATCAGCGCACCTCGGCTAGTATTAATTAACATCACGCCTGGCTTAATCTGTTCTATAGCCTCAGCGTTAATTAAGTGATGCGTTTCCGGAATCAGGGGACAATGTAGAGAGATAATATCGCAGTTGGCAAATAGCTCAGGTAGTTCTACATACTTTCCACCTAGCGCCTCCAATTCGGGATTGCGATAAACGTCATAAGCGAGTAATTTACAGCCAAACCCCTTCATAATCTGTCCTAAAATCAGACCGATTTTGCCGGTGCCAACAATCCCCACTGTGCGCTCATGCAAATTAAATCCCAACAGTCCATCTAGGGAAAAATTGCCTTCTCTGACACGGTTATAAGCCCGATGAATTTTGCGATTCAGACTTAAAATCAATCCTACAGCATGTTCTGCTACTCCGTAGGGTGAATAGGCGGGAACACGCACAACGGTAATTCCTAAATCTGCTGCGGCTTGTAAATCTACATTGTTAAACCCTGCACAGCGAAGGACAACCAACCGAGTTCCCCGTGAGGCGAGAAGCTCTAAAGTTGGGGCATCAACCTGATCGTGTACAAATACGCAAACCGCCGGAAATTCGGCGGCGAGGATAGCAGTATCCCGATTTAAACGGGGTTCAAAAAATACTAATTCGTGTTGTGGGGGAGAATTTGCAGCTGACAAAAACTTCCGATCGTAGGCTTTGGTACTGAAGACTGCTACTTTCATGCAAAACCTCAAGCTGTATACTGCACGGTATTCGACTACATAATACCTTGGCAGTTAAAGAAGCGATGTCTATAACGGGCTATTCAACATCACAGCTTTGAATATTGCCAGTCTTAAGAATTCATATTTGTGTAAGCAATTCTAATAGCATCTTAGAGAATGTTTGAAAAGTCCTCTTATCGGTATCAAAAGTTTTAGATCCCCCTAAATCCCCCTTAAAAAGGGGGACTTTGATTCCGGTTCCCCCCTTTTTAAGGGGGGTTAGGGGGGATCAATAAGTGCCTAAAATCACAGCCAAAGACTTTTCAAACAACCTCTTAGATGAAGAGGTAAAAACGGTTAGTAAATAAAATAATCAAAAATCTCAAATTTAATGCCAAATAAACGCTTTTATCACATTGGCTTTGGACAAGATGATTTAGGTTCATCGCCTCCCAGCATTGCTTTATTATCTGGCGATCCAGAGCGATCGCATCTAATTGCCCAAATTTATTTCCAAGATATCCACTTATTGTCAGAAAATCGTGGACTCAACAGCTACATGGGATACTTACCAAATGGTCGCAGCATCTTATCAGCTACTAGTGGTATGGGTGCGCCTTCATTAAGTATTGTGGTGAATGAGTTAATCCAAGTAGGAATCCGGCAAATTATTCGCATTGGAACTTGCGGATCGATTCAACCTTATATACCAGTCGGTAGCGTTGTTATTAGCAGTGCAGCATTGTGTCGCCAAGGTGCAGCAAATGATATTGCACCTGTGGAGTATCCAGCCGCAGCCGATCCGTTTTTGACAGTTGCTTTAGTTAAAGCTGCGCGAGAATTAAAGGTTGAACATTACATCGGAATTACGGCATCAGTTGATACTTTTTACGAAGGACAAGAACGCACAGATTCAGCGAATCCAAATTTAATGCGATCGCTACATGGTATTACAGAAGAATATCGGCGCTTGAATATCTTGAATTATGAGATGGAATGCGGCACGCTTTTTAAGATGGCAGGTGTGTATAATTTTGCTGCTGCTGCTATTTGCGGTGTAGTCGCTGGGCGGACTGTGAGTGAAAATATCATCTTAGAACAGAGAGATATTGCCGTTAAAAATGCGATCGCAACTGCTGTACATGCAGCCGCAACCTTTGAATAAGCTCAAAAATGTATCCGATCTAACTTCTTAGAATGCCAGATTGAATCTGCTCTAAGAGGATGTTTTAAAAGTGGTTGGCTGTAATTTTAGGCACTTGTTGATCCCCCCTAACCCCCCTTAAAAAAGGGGGAAGAATCAAAGTCCCCCAATTTATCGGGGAGCCACTGCGGTCTTGGGGTCTCCCCAAGTGAAGCAAGTGGCGTGGATTTAGGGGGATCTAAAACGTTTTGCTATCGACCAGAGGACTTTTAAAACATCCTCTAAGTAGTTTTATCATGTCTTTATCTAATCTTTAATTTTTCAATCAGTAATTATAGGTAAGATGTATTAAGTAAAATGCTATTTTATCCGATGGAGACACATAAATAGAAAACTTCAATAACTAGCTTTAGAGTAAAAAAGTTATGTATATATACTAGATATAATATATTAATTAAAAATGATAAATAAAATAATGCAATATATTTGAAGCTTGTGAAAGATAATTTCCTAAAAATTGCGTTTATTATGAAAAATATGTGTTTACAGTACTAATTGTTATAGCTATTATAATAAATTTATATATTAAAAAATATCAGCCAAAATGGAGATAAATATAATATGAAGAATGCTTGTAGGCGTTGGATTAAGACGGTTAACCTAGCTGCGATGTCTACGACAGGCTACGCCTACACACTAATCCCGACACTAATATTTTTAGCATTCTCTCATCAGGCAATAGCTGACGATCCAGGAGCATGTTACATGGTAACTTCCTCCGGTAAAACCGTTGGATTAGAAAGGCTTTGTGGGAATATAGCCGCACCTTCAGACGACAGAGTTTTTCGAGTCTTAATCAAACGCCGCTTTGGTGGAACTCCTGTGATTGACGTTACCTTCAATAACAAAAAAACCTTTGAAATGATTGTAGACACAGGTGCTAGTGGAACCATTATCACTCAAAGTATGGCGAATACACTTGAACTCCAGGCTACAGGTACAATGCAAGCTCAAATTGCCGACGGTAGCGAGGTAGAATTTCCAACCAGTAAGATAAAATCTGTTGCAGTAGGTGGAGTTACAGCTAATAATCTTCAAGTAGCGATCGCACCAAAAGCCAGTATCGGCTTACTGGGCCACGATTTCTTCGGTAGCTATGATATTAAGATTCTGGAGAAAGAGGTCGAATTTCATCACCGTTAATCCTCACAAGACATTCCGAAATTGCTCTAATATTCGCTGTCGCACTCGTTCTATCACTACTTCCTCCTCAGCAGATAGCCCATCAAATAACATTTCATATATGAATGGTACACCCAACTCTAACTCCGATAAAAGTGTGCGTTGGCTAAATACATCTTGTGGTTTCCCTTCTACCATCAGTCGCCCTTTATCCATAACAAAAACCCAATCTGCCCATCGATAGACTAAATCTAAATCATGAGTTGCCATCAATAAAGTAGTTCCATCTTGATGAATTTTTTTCATCGTTGCTATCAAGTTTCGAGTATGTTTGATATCTAAATAAGCTGTTGGTTCATCCAGCACCAAAAGTTCTGGCCGCAGTACCATCACATCTGCTATAGAAACTCGCTTCTTTTGCCCTAAACTCAGATGATGTACTGGTCTTTCGGCTAAAGCAGTCAGCCCAAATTCAATTAATGCTTGTTCTACCCGATCTTTAATTTCAGATTCTGGTAAACCCAAATTACACAAACCGTAAGATATATCTTCTTCAACTGTTGAAGCTACTAATTGTTGTTCTGGATCTTGAAATACTAGCCCAACCTTCTGCCGTAAGCTACTAAGATAATTTCGGTTATAACTTAAGGGTTCACCGCGCCAACGAACAATACCAGAATTAGGTTTATATAGACCATTAGCTAATAAAAATAGTGTAGTTTTCCCACAACCATTTTGACCAATCACTGCACATCTTTTGCCAGATGGAATCTTCAGTGTTAGACCATTCAAAGCTGATTGCTGTGCTACTGGATAGGTGTAATATACCTGTTCAAATTCGAGTAAATATTCCTGCATTCCGCCAAAAGTCCAATGCTATTAATACTACACAGCCGAAAATAGCTTCGATGATATATCGCCTTTGAGGATGATAACGGCGGGGATGCCAAACTCGAAATTCACTGACAAAACCCCGTGATTCCAGTCCGAGAGAGAACTGACTATACCGTTGTAAGGTTCGCTGTAATAGTTGTCCGATTAAGAGTGCTAAACTTTTCATCCCGCTACGCCAAGTACGATAGCCACCACGAGAATTTTGTGCTGTCAACAATTCACTAGCTGTATTTAGCAGAATGAAAATAAACCGATACATTAGCAATAATAAATCGTTTAAAAGCACAGGAAATCGCAAGTAACGCAGAGTTTGTAATATCTCCGTGAAAGGGACAGTTAATATGAGAAAATATAAGCAAGAAACAGAAGCTAATGCTCTGGTTAAAATTCCCCATGCTTGGATACTGCCACTATGACTGATATAAATATACAAGTGTCCGAGAGTGAATCCATACCACGAGTCTAATTGCACCTTGGGCAAATCAGTAATTGCAACTCCATTCACCATCAAGGCTGGTAAACTTGTCAAACAAAAAACTATGGTGAACATTAACAACCGAAAATAAACACCAGCCGGAATTCTTGCATAAATAACTGTCCAAACGCCCAACCAAAGCGCTATCAAAATTTGTACCAAGGGATGGGTAACAAGGGAAATTGCAAGAGTCGTAAATGCAAAAATTATTTTATGTTCTGGTGGTAATCTTCGCAGTTGATTAGTGTAAGCTAAAGTGTCTAGTTGCAGGCTCATTCTTCACGTTTTTGTTGAGAACGTCCTTTATACAAACCAATTGCATAACCGACTACTCCCGCACCTAAAGCTGCTTGCGTAGCAAATAATAAGCTTTCTATTTCTCCACTAGCTGGTTCAAAAAATGATTTAAACCAGGGTTTATATCTAGGTTGGATTTCAGTGATTGCTTTTTCGGCTTTGTCATCAGAACCGGCAAATTCCCCACCCCGCACAAATATTAATGGTGCAACTGCTAAAGCTAAGACAGCTACTACCAACAGCCAGTTACTCAACCCTTTTTTAGATTGACTCATTACCATTTCCTCGCTTGATTAATTGCAACAGTTCCAATTCTTGAGGATTATAAGATTGCAGCCAGTTCCACACCAACACAGTTAGTAATCCTTCACTAATTGCTAAGGGAACTTGAGTTATAGCAAAAATTCCGGCGAACTTGATAAATGAAGCAATAAATCCACCAACGGGGGCAGGAAAAGCTAGGGCGAGTTGAACAGAAGTGATAATGTAGGTGAGTAAATCTGCGATCGCAGCTGCGAGAAATATGGCGATTTTTTGTTTACCACCCAACTTTATTGTCAGATTATATATCCAGTAAGCTGCAAACGGCCCTGCGATCGCCATTGAAAAAGCATTTGCACCCAGCGTAGTTAAGCCGCCATGCGCCAGTAACAAAGCTTGAAATAACAACACCAAGCTACCTAAAACCGTCATGGTGAGAGGGCCAAACAGCACAGCACCTAACCCCGTCCCTGTCGGATGAGAACAGCTACCTGTGACGGAAGGAATTTTCAACGCTGACAACACAAAGGTGAAAGCACCAGCCAAGCCCAGTAGTAGTTTTAGTTCTGGGTTAGCTTTAGTAATGCGTGTTAAACTACGCAACCCTAATAAAAAAAATGGTAATGCCACAACCCACCAAAAAATTGCCCACTGCACTGGTAAAAAACCTTCCATAATGTGCATGGCATAAGCGGGTTTGGGTAAACCAACTACCAAGTAAAAACTGATAACTGCCATCAGGGTTAGACTGACTAACGCCTGTTTTTTTCTTTTCATAACCTGTACCTCGCAGATTTATGTAAACGAATTGGTTCCCATCGGCGGGCATCCTGACTCACCTAATTTTGGCTCACAGTTGCGGGACAGCGCCGGATTTACACCGGACTTTCCCCCTTGCGTCTGATAGCTGCTCCCTATCAGAACCGATTGGAGTAACTATATCACCATTGCTCAAGCATCAGGATTGCGAACAGAATAATACTATCAATCTGAATTGTATTTAATATGCCCCCCTACTGGATTGAAGTTTTGAGAGAATACATGGTCTACTAGACAACTAGACCCTTAAATCAATCTGGCTGCAAAGGACACTTCTTAAATATGGAAACAATACCATTTATGGGTGCTTCGTCCTTCGGCTGGCTGTATTGGGTAATACAGCCGCATCTAGCTATGCACATTCCAGATGGCTTCTTGAATTTACCCGTTATCCTTGTCACCTGGATAATTGCTCTTGCCTTAATTACCCTAGCAATTAAGCGATCGCAAGCAGAATACCAAGAACGAGCCGTACCTTTAATGGGAGTTTGTGCAGCATTTATCTTTGCAGCGCAAATGATCAATTTCCCGATTCCAGGAGGCACTTCTGGACACCTTTTGGGCGGAACACTAGCTGGAGCTTTATTAGGGCCTTGGGCTGGATCGCTAGTTATGGTTGCAGTGTTTATCGTGCAAGCTGTTCTATTTCAAGATGGTGGACTAACAGTTTTAGGGGCGAACATCTTTAACATGGGATTAATCGGTACCTTTGCTGGTTATTACCTCTATCGCACAATCAGATTTGCGACTGGGCGCGATACCTTGCGAGGTATGACAATTGGTGCAGCGATCGCTGCTTGGACAAGCGTAGTGGTAGCTTCAGTTGTGTGTGCCTTAGAACTAGCTGTGTCTGGGACGGTTCCTCTGATGGTAGGTTTGACAGCAATGGCTTCTTGGCATGTCCTAATTGGTATTGGCGAGGCGTTGATTACCGTGGTAGCACTTAGTTTTATTTGGCGGACTCGACCTGATTTATTTTACGATCCACCCCGTCAGATAAAATCACCTATGTCTCGTCCAGTCTCTCGTTATTAAAAGGTGTGATTAAATCAGGATTTAATACTTATGAGTAGCAACCTCTCGCGATCGCGCAACCGGGCTTTTGTTATCGCTGGCTTAGGTATTGCCTTGTTGATTGCAATTTTTCTCTCGCCACTAGCAAGTAAAAACCCAGATGGGCTAGATAGAGTTTCCAAGGATCTAAAGTTTGACAGCAAAGAACTTGGAGAGAAACCCTCTCACAAATTACCCTTCTATAGCATTTTTAATGAGTATGCCCTTAGAGGAGTACCAGAAGCGATCGCTACTCCATTAGCTGGATTAATCGGAACATTAACAACTTTTGGTTTAGCTTGGGGTATTGGCAAACTAGTTATTCGTGGTTCTAGTTTACCTTCTACACAGTATGAGGCTGATTCAGACTCAGATGCGCCAGATTAACAATTCGTAATTAGTAATCAAATACAGATAGGAACTTAACATCATGCTGCTGCACGTTGGAGCATTTGTGTTAGATGTCGATAGCAAACAGGCTACTCTTTGGCATAAACTCGCTCCCCGTACCCGGATACTTTGTACCTTGTTGTTTGTGTTTGCCAATGTTCTAACACCAGATGGGCATTGGTGGACTTGGGCTATTTATGGATCGGCTTTACTAAGCCTAATATTGCTAAGTAAAGTCACTCTATCAGTACTAGTGAAACGGTTAGCAGTTGAGTTAACGTTTATTAGTGTCGTTCTGTTGGGTACTTTATTTCGAGGTGGTGGTGAGGTGTTGTGGTCTTGGGGGCCTTTGCAGATTACAACGGTGGGGTTAACTGTCTTAGGTAGTGTCACGCTTAAGGCTCTGTTATCGCTGCTAATACTAAACTTACTGACTTTAACCACTTCGGTAACGGCGCTGCTTCATGCCCTGCTAAAACTAAGAACTCCACCACTATTAGTTGCAATTCTGGCATCGATGTATCGCTATATCAGCGTCTTGATTGGGGAGTTTAACGCTATGCGTCGGGCGGCAGAGTCTCGAAATCTAATGAACAGGAATCGCTCTATCCGGTTAATTGTGGGCAACATGATTGGAGCGCTATTTATCCGCACTTACGATCGCGGAAATCTAGTTTATCAGGCGATGCTCTCACGAGGTTATCAAGGAGTGCCACCAATGATGGAAAAAGTCTCGCCAGGGGGACGATCTGACGTTGTAGCTTTAAGTCTGACTGTAATTTTGGCACTGTTGGGTCAGGCTATTTACTGGCGGAAATAACCTTTTTTCACATTATCCCAATGCACCATAATCCAATATCAATTCAAAATCTTAGCTATGCCTATCCTGATGGGACTCAAGCTTTAGATAAAATAAATTTGTCTATCAAGGCAACTGAGCGAGTGGCATTAATCGGAGCCAATGGGTCGGGAAAATCCACGCTGCTGTTACATCTAAATGGAATTATCATGCCGCAAGCGGGAGAAGTGACAATTGGCGAGTGGTCTGTAAATTCGGAAAATTTACGAAATATTCGGAATTTTGTGGGGTTAGTGTTTCAAAATCCAGATAATCAGTTGTTTATGCCAACAGTTTGGGAAGATGTTACCTTTGGGCCGCTAAATATGGGTGTGCAAGGTGAAGAATTGCTCCAGCGAACTCTGCAAGCAATGACAGCAGTAGACATCGATCCCCAATGGTATGGGCAACGCTATACCAATAATTTATCTGGAGGTGAAAAGAAACGCATTGCGATCGCTGGAGTCTTGGCAATGAACCCACAAATATTAGTATTGGATGAACCCTCTGCTCAGTTAGATCCCCGTTCTCGTCGGCAATTCATTGAATTGTTACAAACTTTACCTCTGACACAACTAATTGCAACCCATGATTTAGATTTAGCTTTAGATTTATGCGATCGCACTGTTGTTCTCAGTCAAGGTCAGATCGTATATGATGGCCCAACCGAACAGGTAATGAGTAATCCAGAGTTTTTAGATGGGCACGCTTTAGAGTCACCACTCTGCTATAGCCGCCCTTACTGTCAGTTAGAACATGCACCTGTTAAGGCATCTCGATACCGCGAACTTGTTTAGTTTAACCACATATAGGAATCAGATTAGATTTATGAAATAAATCTAATTATCTCTAGGGTGTGTTATCGCGGATAACGCACCCTACGTATATTTCAAAAATAAAATATTAGGACTCTTATTTGATTTGAGTTCTATAGATATTTGCTGCATGAATATTTTTCACCAAGCAGCATGGAAATATGGGAATATATACTCCCATGTTTTCAGCATAGTTTATCTAGATGGAGATTTCATGTCGATCGCTTCTTCTGCTAAATCTATTGATGACAATCTCAAGAATGTTGTAGACGAAATTGAAGCGCAAAGTTCTAGCTTATCAGTTTTTGCAGCACGTCAATTTCGTTATAGCTTGCGTCAAACTCTTGTAGAAGTCAATATCAAGGAACCCCGTCAGTTTAACGTACTTGAAGAATTTATTATCCGCGCTGCTATTGAATTTCAACCTCCGCCAACAGAGGATGAATTAGCCTCTATACTTGGGCTTGATTCTGTATTTATTAAAACTACTACTGCAACTCTTCGTTCATTACAAACTCTATCAGCAACATCGCCAATCACAGTTACTCCAGAAGGTCGCTCATTTTATGAAAAAGGCTCTGTCCCACAACCCCCATATCCCGTACAGCTTAATGCTATTTCAGATCCTTTAGACAACAAGATAACTTTTCAATCTGAATCATTAAGTGATACAGTTAGCAACCTACCTGATTTAGCAGATTTTATAAATCTTGATAATCTAATTACTGATATTTCTTCATTACCTCTTGAGCAAATCCAAACAGGTATTCAGAACTCAGGTTTAGCCCTTCATATACCAGAAGAGGGAAAAATCATCGCTGACTTTAAGGTAGTAGCTTCGACTCAAAAAATATGGAAAAAGATATCGCTTTTTGTTATCTTTGATGCCATTGAAGATAAATTTAGCATCCAAATAAGAAATGGAAAGCAAATTTTAGAGTCAGCGTCAACTTTATTAGAACTACTATCCTCTGAAGGGAAAATATCTTTGGAAACACTATGTAAATTGTCACCTGAAACCATAAATTTGGAACGTGAAGCTATTCTCAAACAAAAAAATCCTGAAATAGGAGCGACACTCGAAAAGATTCGTCAAAAGGCATTAAAATCTCCTACAAAAACCAATGTAAAAATAAGTAGTAATCCAGTAAAAGGTGAAAGTAAAACCCTTTAGAGGATGTTTGAAAAGTCCTCTTGTGATTATATCTGTCAACTCGCCCCTACTGCTTGTGAAAAATGGGGGTTTTGTCTGTAACCCCAATTTGCGATCGCTAAACCTAAATCAGCTTGTTAAATCTACCGAAATCAAAAAGTCAAATGCCATATTGAGAAAGCAAAAGCTGCTTTTGAGTAAGTCAAAGCTTGTTTTACTTGCGGAAAACACCGAAATGAGAAAGCAAAAGCTGCTTTTGAGTAAGTCAAAGCTTGTTTTACTTGCGGAAAACACCAAAATGAGAAAGCAAAAGCTGCTTTTGAGTAAGTCAAAGCTTATTTTACTTGCGGAAAACACCAAAATGAGAAAGCAAAAGTTACTTTTGAGTAAGTCAAAGCTGCTTTGGAATAAGTAATTGCAGATTTTGCTGATTAAATTTAACCAAAATATGAAGTTTCGTTAAAATTATTGAAAAAATTACTAAAAAGTGAGCAGTGCTTTGTCTATGTAAGGGCTTTCCAAGAAATAAATTATCCATTTTGTGGGATGGGCAAGATGCCCGTCCCCAATATTAGGATGGGCATCTTGCCCATCCCACAAGAAAATTTGGGATATTTTTTTATTTGGAAGTCCCTAACCACGATTTGCGATCGCAGTGCTTTGCTTTATTGATTGAAATTAATTACAGGATTATATTCCAATAATCGTTGCAGTTTAGAGGCAACTGTTGGTTGAAGAAGAATTCTGACTCCTGAATTCTGTTTCGATATTCTCTGGAGAAATCCGGGTATTGCTTGTTACTCATACCCATAGACTAATTACAAATATTTATATATCTAACAAATTACCTCTTCCCCAAGCAAGATTTTAAAATTATTTATTTTTTATGACTAAAATATGCCTTTTGTTAGAAGGATAATTACATTTTTATCGTTAATGTTTATTTGTAGTCAAAAACAATCTAATTGGCATGATAAATTTGATTTCTAAGACCATTAGTAATATCGATTCCCTACTTAAAGGATTTCAGGCAAAACGTTTTTTAGCTGTTGTCTTAGTTGGCTTTCTAGTGCTGACAACAAATATGACTTCTGGGCAGAATGACAAAGCCTTAAAGGAGAGAGTTCGCGAACAGATAGAGCAAAATGATGCTCAAAGACCGAAGACAACAGGGCAGTGGAATAAAGAAGCTCGTGAAACAGAAGGTTCTCTTGGCAAACGACTTGAGAAGATTGGAGGAGAGTCAGCAGAAGCCCTTAAAGAATTTGGTTCTGGGTACGTAAAGGGCGCTCAAAAAACTGCAAGCGATGTAGGGAATAGTGCAGCAGAGACAGGCAGAGATATCTCTAACAAAGTCGGACGCTAAATGCGTTTCAATATTCTATTGGCAGCAAGTGACAATAACTTTTGCCAATAAACAAGCAACAATCAATAGAGACGCTAGGATTTAAAAGTATATTTTCAAAGGGGTTGGCTGTAATTTTAGGCACTTATTGATCCCTCCAACCCACGCCAGTCGCTCTACTTTGGGAAACCCCTTGGCGTTAGCTCCCTTTAGAAGAAGACAGCGCTGGCTCCCCTTAAAAAGGGGGGTAAAGTCTCTATCGGTTCTTTCTAGTTTTTGTGTAATCCATTATTCCATTTGCTGACTTTGCTATGTTTCAAGGTTTTTGTATAAAAGATACACAGATTCTAGCTTTTGTCAAAGCTTTTGTTAAGAAAAATGTTTAGAATGGATAGCGATGTATTGGGGGGATTAAGGAGGGTAAAAAATCATACCTGAGATCAATTTTCAAACAACCTCTTAGCTCGACTTTATCCATTTGCTTCGCAACGCGATACTCCTGCGGAGTCGTTGCACGAACGCTTCAGATGAAACCTTTGTGGGACAGTAGTTTTACTTTTTTAACTTCATCCATAATCTGTGACATGGAAAAAGTATTTGCTAAAAAGCCAGGGTTTTTGCCAGATAAAGAAAACCAAGTTCTTAATTTTGGATAAAGTTGAGCTTAGAGGATGTTTGAAAAGTCCTCTTGTCGGTATCAAAAGTTCTAGATCCCCCTAAATACCCTTCAAAAAGGGGGGACTTTGATTCCAGTTCCCCCCTTTTGAAGCTACCGTGTATACACAAGTCTGAAAATAGCTGAAGAACTCAGGTTTTACCCCACCCTAACCCTCCCCTTATAAAGGGGAGGGAACCGGAAATATTATTTCCCCCCTTTATAAGGGGGGATTAAGGGGGGTAATACGACTTGTGTATACACCGTAGCCTTTTGAAGGGGGGTTAGGGGGGATCTAAAAATGTCTAAAGTCACAGTGAAAAACTTGTTCATTCAACCTCTTAGAGGTTGAACAAGAAAACACCGAAGCATTAGAGTTTATGGGCGTGCAAAGGGTTTCTGTTCAAGTATGAGTAAATTACCGAGTTTGACTGGGCGAGAAGTAATTACAGCGTAAAAAAAAGTAGGTTTTGAGGTAGCAAGAATCCGAGGGAGTCACCATTTTTTGATACACAGTAATGGTCGTAGAAGCGTTGTTCCAGTGCATTCTGGTGAAATAATTGGTTCTGGATTGTTAACGCAGATACTCCGTGACTGTGAGATCGTCCGTGATAAATTCCGGGAACTATTGTAAAAATAGGTAAAACTTACCCTTCCTGTGTCATGGACTCCTCTATATATAGTGTGAGATTATTTCATTTTTTCTTCAACTAGAACTACTACAATTACTATTGATGCTAGATAATGGGAAAGCTTTGACATTTTCTTCCCAATTTAGCCCGGAAACAATAACTAAGACTTATGCGAACTCACTATTGCGGCGAACTCCGAAAAGAACATATTGGAGAAACTGTTACCTTTTACGGATGGGTAGACCGTCGCCGCGATCACGGTGGTGTGATATTTTTAGATTTACGCGATCGCTCTGGAATTGTCCAAATCGTCAGCGATCCGCAACGCACCCCAGATTCTTACGAACAGGCGAACGCCCTGCGAAATGAATACGTTGTGGAAATCACAGGTAGGGTAACGCACCGTCCCGAAGAATCCCTAAATCCCCGCATCCCCACAGGCGAGGTAGAAATCTACGCCGATAAAATTAAACTGCTGAATGCTGTCCGCAAACAGTTACCTTTCCAAGTTTCCGTAGCTGATACTGAGACGGTGCGCGAAGATTTGCGGCTGAAATATCGTTATTTGGATTTGCGACGCGAACGCATGGCGCAAAATTTGCAACTGCGTCATCAAATTGTCAAAGCTATGCGGCGTTATCTGGAAGATTTGGAAGGTTTTATTGAAGTTGAAACCCCAATACTGACCCGTTCTACCCCAGAAGGAGCGCGGGATTATGTTCTACCTAGTCGCGTCAATCCTGGTGAATGGTATGCTTTGCCGCAATCACCCCAGCTATTTAAACAATTGCTGATGGTATCCGGTTTAGATAGATATTATCAGATTGCCCGTTGCTTTCGTGATGAAGATTTACGCGCCGACAGACAACCGGAATTTACCCAGTTGGACATGGAAATGAGTTTCATGTCTCAAGAAGAAATTATCGAATTAAACGAAAACTTAGTTTGTCATATCTTTAAAACCGTTAAAGGCATTGAGTTACAGCGTCCTTTCCCCCGCCTCACTTACGCCGAAGGGATGGAACGCTACGGGAGTGACAAACCAGACACCCGCTATGGTTTGGAATTAGTTGATGTCTCAGATATTGTCAAAGACTCTAGTTTCAAAGTCTTTCGGGATACTGTTACTAATGGTGGTATCGTCAAAATCCTGCCAATTCCCAACGGTAACGATGTAATTTCTAATGTCCGCATCAAACCAGGTGGTGACTTATTCAAAGAAGCCAGCGAAGCTGGTGCTAGAGGTTTAGCTTATATCCGTGTTAGGGATGATGGCGAAATTGACACTATTGGCGCGATTAAAGACAACCTCAGCATTGAACAAAAACAAGAAATTTTGCGGCGTACAGGTGCAAAAGCTGGACATTTGCTGTTATTTGGGGCAGGAGAAGCTGCTACAGTTAATAAAACATTAGATAGATTACGGCAAGCGATCGCTAAAGAGTTTGATTTAATCGATCCAGAAAAAATCAACTTGCTGTGGATTACAGACTTCCCCATGTTCGAGTGGAATGCTGACGAAAAACGTTTAGAAGCATTACATCACCCATTCACAGCACCCCATCCTGATGATTTGAGCGATTTAAAAACTGCACGCGCCCAAGCTTACGACTTGATACTCAACGGCGTAGAAGTTGGCGGCGGAAGTCTGCGGATTTATCAGCGAGAAATTCAACAACAGGTGTTTGAAGCGATCGGTTTATCTCCTGAAGAAGCACAAAGTAAATTTGGCTTTCTCTTAGAAGCATTTGAATATGGTACACCGCCGCATGGTGGCATCGCCTACGGTTTAGATCGTTTGGTAATGTTGCTAGCTGGAGAAGAATCCATTCGAGATGTCATTGCTTTTCCGAAGACACAACAAGCGCGTTGTTTGTTAACAGATGCACCTTCGAGTGTAGATGCAAAACAGTTGAAAGAATTGCACGTTGCTTCGACTTATAAACCAAAGCCTTAAACAAAGCGCAAGGGGAGTGCAGAAAGTGAAAGTAAGCCTTTATAGGTCAGTTTCTCTCTAACTCTGAAGAACCCCACCCCGCCAAAGCTATGCTTTGTCTCCCCTCCCCGCGAGTGCTACGGTCGGTGTACACACTATCTCTGTACAAACCCAAAATCGTTGGAGATCCCCCTAAATCCCCCGATAAATTGGGGGATTTTAAGAGACTTTTGCCCCCCTTTTTAAGGGGATCGCCGCAGGTGGGGGGATCTTATCCGAACCGTATTGATTCAAATCGAATTCCTATATTAGTTAAATATACTATGTACTGAAAAAACACCTTTTTTGGGAATGCTGCTGAGAAAGTGTTCTCGAATTGAATCTAATTTATAGTCACAAATTAGACTTAATATACCCAGTAAAACTGGTATAATAACTATGTTTGTAGGTAGATTGATTCCGATTAGCAACAACGCTATAATTATCAATCCGAGCGTAAAATTCTGACAAAAGTTTTTGACTTTATTTATCAAAACTAAAGATTGCCGACAACTAGGGCAATGCTTTGTATGTCTGTGCCAGATATCGTATAATTCTTCATCACTTAATTCTTGAAAAGGGGCTTCTGCTACTCCCTGCCATGCAGGTTTACCATCGCCAAACTCATCTAACCATTTACGAAAAGTAACGATGCCAACGTCAGCTATTGAAGGCATAAAATATGACTTTTGCCAAGTTTTATTGATCGCTGATTCGTTAACAGCTTGGGAGTGCATCATTGATAAATCTTGGTTACTCAATTTATAACTAGATGAATGTTTTAACCCAGTTTGTAAATATTTGGGTAGAAGCTCAAACCAAAAATTGCGTTTTTGTGGAAGACTATCAGCAATAAACTTACCAATTTGCCGACAATAACCTGATTTCGTAGGCACAAAATATAGCTGAAATAAAGCAGCTTTACCGTTAGAATATTTATAGATTGTTGTATTAGAACAAGGTGGACTGAACTTCCGAGTCGCATCCATATCTTTGTTAAAAATATTGTAACCAGAATGCTTTAAAGTAAAACCATCTTCAGCAGATACTTCTCTAAATACTTCAAAATGTTCTATGGGGATAGCTCGTTCTGGTGAAAATCCAGCAATTCCTTCATGCAAAAATTGGGCATGAGAAGGGTCAAAACTACTTTCAACAGAGACAGTGTAACCAACAGGAACTTCTGACATAAACCAATCGGTTAACGAGCTATCAAGTTGAGATTCTGGCATCAGGGCAGGTTGCTTGGAAATGCTATCTTCAAAAGCAGTAGGACTATTATCTGCCCAGATCCATAGTAATTCTTGTAGCACTTGAGTCGGGTATGTTGTTACTTGCGATCGCTCGCTATTACAGGCAGCTTTTAAAGCCTTTTCATCACTCAGCATGGGAATATTTGTACATTTTCCTGCCCCATCAAAACACCAACCATGATGACGACACATTAGGTTTCCATTTTCATTGATACTTCCTAAAGATAACTGCGCCAATTTATGGGGGCAAATATCATCCATTACTACCCAATTTTGATGTTTGTCTCTCCAAACTACCAGCTTTTTTCCAAGCAAAGTAATGGGGGTTGGATGAGAGGGTTCCAGATCAGTAAACCAAAAAGTTTTTTCCCAAGAGCGATCGCTAATCAAGATTACGTACTTTAAAGTACTATATACTACAAAATATATAATTAATGCT
>NZ_JBALDK010000108.1:0-4836 GCF_036917455.1 Nostoc sp.
GATATTCTCTAAATTTGCTTAATATTATGTATAAAATATTAACTTAAATTAATGTAATGACTTTTGTATTGGCATAATTTTTTAACTTTGCAGTGAGAAGTACTTTAAGTTATTTAATGCATCAACCGCTACCCAGTTTCATGGTTAGCGTTAGGATAGCTATGTATTTTTTGGAAGTATAAATATGGCTCAGACTTTTTATGTAAATCCAGTATCAGGTAGTGATACCAACGTTGGTAGCCAACAAGCCCCGTTCAAAACTATTACTCAAGCCCTTAAATTAGCTACAGATAAAACCAAAATTCAACTAGCAAATGGTAATTATAATGCTGTTAGCGGTGAAATATTTCCGCTAACTGTTCCATCGGGTGTGACACTAGTGGGTGATGAAACAAACATTGGTAATGGTATTTTGATTGAAGGGAGTGGTAACTACCTAAGCCGTACTTTTGCTGGTCAAAATGTCACATTTGTGCTGTTAGACAAGACTGAATTACGGGGGGTGACTGTAACAAATTCGGCTAGCCGTGGTAGTGGTGTCTGGATTGAATCAACGGCTCCGACTGTTGCTAATAGCACCTTCATCAACTGTAAGCGGGAGGGAGTATTTGCTACAGGTGATGCTAACCCAGTTATTATAAATAATATATTCAGAGAGAATGCAGCCAATGGAATTGCGATCGCTAAAAATTCTAAAGGTCAAATTCAAGGTAATACCTGTGTCAAAACTGGTTTTGGCATCGCCATTAGTGATACTGCATCACCCATACTTCGAGATAACAAACTTTCTGAAAACCGTTCTGGAATTGTTATCTCTGGCAGTACTCGCCCTGTATTGCGTAACAATGTCAGCGAAAATAACACTGATGATGGCATCACAGTAATTGGAACTGCCCTACCAGATATCGGCAGTGTCAATAGTCCAGGAGGGAATACTCTACAAAATAACGGTAAATTCGATTTGCAAAATGCCAGTTCCAATAAGCTGGTTTCTGTGGGAAATAAAATAAATGCGTCTAAAGTTACAGGAAACATAGAGTTTGCAGATAGTTCGGTTCCTACACCAACTCCGACTCCAACACCAACTCCCACACCAACCCCGACTCCAACGCCAACCCCGACTCCGACTCCAACGCCAACTCCAACCCCGACTCCGACTCCAACGCCAACCCCGACTCCAACGCCAACCCCGACTCCAACGCCAACTCCAACTCCGACTCCAACGCCAACTCCAACTCCAACTCCCACACCAACTCCAACTCCCACTATCGAATTAACCGATATTAGTAATCATTGGGCTGGTGGCTTCATTCGGGAATTAGTCAAATTAGGGATAGTTAATGGTTTTCCCGATCGCACATTTAAACCCGATGCTACAATGACACGGGCGCAATATGCTGCATTGCTGGTAAAAGCTTTCAACCCACCACCAAATCGCTCTGCAATCAAATTCAAAGATGTACCAGCAGAATTTTGGGCATCCAAGGTAATTCAACAGGCATATCAAGGTTTATTTCTTTCTGGTTTTCCTGACAATACCTTTAGCCCCAACAAAAATATCCAGCGCGTGCAAGTGATTGTCTCCCTAGTAAATGGGTTGGGATTATCTGGTGATGGTACAGCATCTATCAAAGCTTTTGATGACCAAGCAAAAATTCCTGATTATGCTAAAGATGAGGTCGTAAAAGCTATAGACAAGGGGATTATTGTCAATCACCCGAACCTCAAACAATTTAATCCCACCCGCGATGCAACACGCGCTGAGGTAACAGTTATGGTATATCAAGCCTTGCTAGATGCTGGTCGTGTAGCAGCGATTAACTCGCCTTATATTGTGACTTAAGTAGTGGCAAAAAGGGTTTTAATTTCCACCTCATTATTTTTCAGTAATTCGAGTTTGGTTAGCTAACAGAAGAATAATATTGTAGCGATGGAGTGCTAAAAAGCACTCCATTTTGTTAATGACTTTAGAGAGCATAATAGCTCCTACCTTCAGATAGCCATAGTAATCTCTGAATCTTAAAAAAATGTCAGAGTTAATAAAATTATGTGACGACGCACAAAGTGTCACCTGCTTTAATTCCGATTGTATTACTAAAGTTTTATACTTCGCATATATAGAAGTCCGGTTTGATTAGCAAAGAAGGCTCTTTGAGTTGTACTGATTTTTTTCAAAAATCAAATAGGATGAGTCTATTATAAAAAATTTAAAGCATCGAAATACAGGAAAACTTTTGCATGTTGAAAGATAGCCCCAATTTAAATGCACTACTAGGTTTGTTGTTGCTTGTGCCCGTTCCTAGCATTGGTGTTGTAACTGAACTGTATATCCTTCCTGGAATAATAGGACATTTAATAGCTCTTTTCTCTAAAATATGGTTGCTAGCTATACCCATTATTTGGTTGTTATTTATCGATAAGGAGAATTTAAAATTTGAATATCCGAAGGGACGCGATTTGTTAGTTGGAGCCGGATTAGGACTATTGATGCTATCCATAATCTTGATTGTTTATTGGCTCCTGGGCGCACAGTGGATAGATGTTGGATATGTTCGAGATAGAGCAAATCAGGTCGGATTGAACAGTTTTACTATTTATTTAGTAGGTGCAGCATACTGGATATTCATCAATTCTTTGCTTGAGGAGTTTGTCTGGCGTTGGTTTGTGTACCGCAAATGTGAAATATTAGTAACTTCCCCTTTGGCTGTAGTAATCTGTGGGCTATTTTTTACAATTCATCACCTTGTAGGTCTATCAGCCTACTTCGATTGGAAAACGACTATATTATGCTCATTAGGCGTGTTTATTGCAGGAGTAGTATGGTCGTGGTGCTACTTAACCTATCGCTCAATTTGGACTGGATACATCAGTCATATTTTTGCGGATATAGCAATTTTTATTATTGGGTGGCAACTTATTTTTACTTAATACATAATATTATATTTTGATTGAAATTAAGGCGATCGCATATTGCTTAAAATATTAAAAATTAGCGTAGGCGCTGCCTGGGGGGCTGTGCCTACGCTAATTTTTAAATTCCCAAATACAACTTAAGCAGCATCAGGTTCCAACAATTTGATGTCAGAGAAGACAAATTCTTGAGTCGATACTTGTCCTGCTGTCTCGGTGCGAATCTCCCGACGATTTAAGATGAAATAGTCACCAACTTTTTCATATTCATCGATAAATTCGCTTCTACCGCCTTTTTGTTCCCCAGTTTTGGGGTCATGATACACAGAGTCATAAGTATGGGACAAGTAGCCTTCTCCAGTGTCATGACTGCTGAAGGTGTCAATTGTCACAAAAGTACCGTGGATTAGACGGTGAACATGGCATACTTCATTGTTGCGAACTTTATATTTATCGCCCTCAGCCTTACCACCCATTAAAAGCTCAACCGCACCAGTTTCGTCAGTTTTACCATAGCTAAATGTATTGGCGCTGTGAGTGTCTTCAAAGCTGCGGCGGATACGGTGAATTGCTATCTCCCATGCTTGACCATGAATTGCCTGTTTGGCAGACTCGTCATCTACATCTAAAACTTCGGCTTTGAGATTAGCGCTGATGATAACTTTGCCTGTAAAAACTTTATCCTCATGCTTAAAGGTAATATTTGCAGTATAGCCTGGGAAATTTTTGTCCCAAGTATAGCGGTTCTCATAAGCAGCCCGGAAAAGTTCCTGAGCAGAGAGTTGTGTAACTGTCATGTTGCTTCTCCTAGTCGCTACTGTAATTAGCGTTTTAGTTTCCTTGGTATTAGCATAGAAGTAATTGTTGAGGCTTGGATAGTCCCCAACTGGGTACACTTTACACTTATGGTTAATTCTCTCCACGCCATATTTCATGCGATCGCCAATGTCCAAAATGAGCAAGAATTAAGGCTAGCTCTCACGGATAAAATTGGTGAGCATTTTGGCGTGCAAAATTGGGGCATTTATTTCCTAGATGAACAGCCAACGGCCCAAATCGATGTTCAAGGTATTCCAGCAGTATGCTTAGAAAGCAATCCAGTCGGGCGCTACGTGGTTGAGCGTCATGCTCCCGCCCATGAGCAATTGTTATTATCACCAAAAGACTGGAAGCATTTTTGTTCGCGTTCCGATCACGAACACGTAATGACTGGGCCAATTGTTTGCGATGGTCGCCTTGTCGGAACGCTTAACTTAGCTCGTGATAAGGGAAATCCTGCTTTTAATGGCAACGATTTAGCCGATTTGAGTGCCTTATGCATTCATTTGTCAGCAAAAATGGCAAATCTGCGGACAAAACCAAAAATATCCCATTCCCTTTTAGTAAGTCCTCTAACAGTGCGGGAGTTACAAATTGCCGAGTTAGTCGCACAGGGGTTAACAAACGCAGAAATTGGGGAAAAACTTTGGATTACCCAAAATTCCGTCAAACAAGCTTTGAAGAGGATGTTTCGTAAGTTGAAGGTTTCGGCACGTGCAGAAATGGTGGCAAAGCTGCAAGATATACAAGTTTCTTGAAGAAAAATTCCAAATCCAGAATTCTGAATCCAGGAATCAAGATGCTCTCTAGCAGACGCGCAAGGGTAAACTTTCTATTGTCTTAACTATTTATTTATAGGATTCATATCAATACGGTTCGGATAAAATCCCCCCGCGTGCGGCGACCCCCTTTTTAAGGCTAGGGGGGATCTAAAAGGGGAGCAACGCGAAAAAGTGAGATCATCGTCCAATGAGCACTTGGGGAAGGGGGAGTAGGGGAGGCAGGGGGAGTCAAGAGAAATATTTAGTAATTTTTGCTGCCAAGATAGTCCAAAATACACTTAATTTCTTGATTCCCCCCCTGCCTCAAGAGCATCCCCTGCCTCCC
>NZ_JBALDK010000109.1:0-1475 GCF_036917455.1 Nostoc sp.
GCGATCGCCTGCACCACTTTTTTCTGATCAAATGTCTTATTTTCGACATAAAACCATAAATTATCCCGAATGTAAGGCGGTGCGATGGGTACTGAACCCTTTGCCCACTTTTCATAAAAGAATTTGCTGTAAACGGGTAAAACACTGGCTGTACAACCCTGAACTAAAGATGAAGAAGTATTGGGTGCGATCGCTGTAATATGTGAATTGCGAATACCATGTTGTTTGATATCCTGACTCAATTTTGCGAAGCGTTCTGGAAGACTAGCGTGTTGCAAAAACCATTGCACAGGTTTTGCTCCGATTAAATGTCCCTTGCTCCATTCACTACCCGCAAAAGCAGGATACGCACCTCGTTCCTGAGCCAGTTGCATTGATGCTGCGGTGCAATAGTAACCGATGTCTTCAAATAAATCGCTGATTTCCTGAAGATGGGTGTAGGTGAGATGATGTTTTGCTAACCAATCGGCTAATCCCATACAGCCCACTCCAATTGTGCGATATTTGGCGTTGTGGGTGGCACTAGCAGTAAAGGGTGGTGAGGTGAGTTCAATGGTGTTATCTAATATACGTACTGAAATCTGACAAATCTCTGCTCGCTGCTCATCCTCAAGATTTGCGAGATTAATACTTACGAGATTACACGTATGTGCTTCTTCACCCGGTTTCACATTTGACCACGATTCTTGGCACAAATTCCCACCTGGAATATAGCCTTCATGCTGATTGGGATTAGCTCGGTTCGCGGTATCTTTAAACCACAGGTAAGGCATCCCGGTTTCTAATTGGGTTCGCATCACCTGTTTGAGTAAAAGACGAGCATTCACCCGTTTGTAAAGTGTAATCTCACTTTCTAAACTGGCTTCGATTTGAAGATAAGCCTTTTCAAATGCTTCACCCCAAACTTTTGCCAATTCAATGCCTAAACGAGTTCGCACCTCATAAGGATCAACTAATGTCCATTCTTCATCTGCTGCTACTCGCCGCATGAATTCATCACTGACAACCAGTTGCGGGAACACGTCATAAGCTTTGCGTCGCCCGTCCCCATTCTCGGTTTGCATTTCCAAAAATTCGGGCAAGTCCAAATGCCAAACATCCAGACTGACGGTGACAGCACCTGCTCTGCGTCCACCTTGATTAACTGCTACTGCTGTATCATTCAACAACTTAATCCAGGGAACGACTCCACCAGAGGCATTCTTCTTCCCCATCACCCAACTGCCCGTTGCACGAATGCGAGACAGATTTACGCCTACACCGCCACCATTTTTGGAAATCCGAGCCGCATCATGAATACCATCAAAAATGCTTTCTAAATTGTCGTCCATCGCCGTAATGAAACAACTGGCTAGCGAACCATTAGGAATCCGCAAGTTCGCTAAAATGGGAGTTGCTAAGGATATTTGACGACGGGCGATCGCTTCATAAAATTGCTTTGCCCAGGTTAATCGATTCTTTGGTGTTTCCACGGA
>NZ_JBALDK010000110.1:0-8434 GCF_036917455.1 Nostoc sp.
TTGAAAGTAGGGTACGGCACAAGTTTGACAGATTTACTGGAGAGGTGGCAGAGTGGTCGATTGCGTCCGACTTGAAATCGGATGAGGCTAAAACCTCCGGGAGTTCGAATCTCCCCCTCTCCGTTTAGGAATTAAAAATTGAAAATTAAAAATTAAAAATTGAAGAGGATGAAGTTAGGTGGGGCTTTTGGTGGAGATAATTATGGCACCAAGAATTTTGGTTAGTTCTTCGGCTTCGGTTTGGAGTTGACTAATTTTTGATTGAGGTACTATTTCGGTAGCAATGAGCAACCTTAACCAGTACCGAGTTTCACGGGATTCTTTTAGTGCAATCATGAGCTTGCTGATAAAATCTGCTTTGCTTTGAGCAGCTTGTGCTTCTTCTACATTAGCTCCAATCGATGTTCCTGACCTTAATAACTGTTGAGAAAGGGTTCGCGCTACTCCTGGTTTGTCATCGTTTAATGACTTCGAGGTTCCGCCGTTAAAGTCAATGTAGAAGCGATCGCTTTTCCTCACGCTATATTCAACCCTATGCAATAAAATTAGTTTATAAAGCAGAGAATAAATCTGCCTTTTTTTTAATATTCAATTGTCAAAAATGCCTTTTACTTATAACCGCACAGTTCGTTTTCAAGATACTGATGCTGCTGGGGTAGTTTATTTTGCCAACGTTTTGGCCATTTGCCATGAAGCTTATGAAGAATCTCTAGAAGCATCAAGTATTAATCTCAAAGATTTTTTTACTAATCCGTCTGTGGGGTTTCCCATTGTTCATGCTAGTGTCGATTTTTTGCGTCCTATGTTTGTTGGGGACAAGTTACTGATTAGTCTAATTCCCCAAAAAATAGGTGTTGAGAAGTTTGAAATTACTTACGAAATTACTGTGGGTGAGGTGGTAGTTACTAAGGCTATTACTCGTCATGTTTGTATTGATGTGAGTAGTAGAAATAAGCGGGAATTACCTAATGAGATTATTCAGTGGTTGGAGACGAACCGCAGAGACGCTGAGGGCACAGAGAGAAGAAGAGCGAGAGAGATTATGTGATGGGATTTTGGAGGAATTCTGTGGCTATTTGTTGTAACTTTTGGCGGTTAATCTTACCTTGAGAGTTACGGGGTAAGTTTTGCTGGGGAATCCAATATTTTGGAATTTTAAATTTGCTGAGTTTGTCTTTGAGTAGAGTTTTGATTTTTAAGGCAGAGATATCTGGTTTTTTGGGAATGTAAATCGCTGTTAAGGCTTGTCCCCAGTGTTTATCTGGGATGCCGATGACACAAATATCGGCAACCATTTGAGTAGCTTGTATAGCTGATTCAATCTCTGCTGGATAAATATTTTCTCCACCTGTAATAATTTTATCGCTGTTACGTCCGACAATATTTAAATGACCTTGCTCGTCTAAAAAGCCTAAATCATCTACTTGAAAATCAATTTTATTTTCTCGGGTTATTGGATAGTAACCAAGAGATAAAGATTGAGCATGAATTGTGATATTCCCTATTTGATTGGAATTTAAAATTTCACCTTGCTGATTGCGAATAGTTACTTTGGCATGGGGAAGAATTTGACCACTGCTAATTTTACCATCGAGAAAATCATCTGGTTTGAGGGTGGCAATTTGAGAAGCGGTTTCTGTCATGCCATAAGTAATTGCTAACCGGATGCGATAAAATCTGGCTTTTTCTAGTAATTCGTTCCATGCTGGCGCACCTCCCAAAAGTACAGTATTAAATTGGGATAGCCATTCAGTTAATTCGGGATTTTGCAGGAGACGTTGTAACTGCGTTGGTACTAAAGATATGAAAAATTCTGATTTTTTAATATTTAATATTTGACTAGATTCTACGGCTTTAAATAGTTGAATAGCTAGTTTACCTCCGGTCGTAAAAGAGCGCACAAATTGCATTAAACCGCTAACGTGATATAGTGGTAAAACGCAAAAAGAATTGACTTGCTTTAGTTGAAAGTATTCGCTAAATCCTTGTACAGATGCTGTGAGAGTTTCCCAAGTATGGATGGCAAATTTAATCTGCCCCGATGAACCACCTGTAGGAATCAGAATCAGTGCTGAGTGCTGGGTGCTGTTAGCAGTAGCGGGGCGTTTAGCCCGTGCTGAGTGAGAAAATAAGATATGGGGAGAGACGCGATTAATCGTGTCTGTACTAAAGAGTAGGGGAGTGGGAGAGTGGAGTAGTTCTCCCCAAATGATGTCTGGCTGTACTAAATCAAAGACTTGTTGCCATTCTTGTGTTCCCCAGTCGGGGTTACAAAGAAAAACCGGACAGTTAGCAGCACAAGCAGCAATAAAACTTGCTAAAAATCGTAATGGTTCGCGTTCGGCTAAAATGATTTTCGGTGGTGTTCCACACGCTGACAATTGTATTAGTTCTAAGTATAATTCTTGAGCTATTTGATTAAATTTGTGGCTATCATAACCGATAAGCCAATTATCTTGAGCTAGATTATTAAGACAGTCTAAAAGCCGTTCCATAAAGTTTGAAACCAGGTTTCTTCTTGTTCAAAAAAATGGTCGATGCCAAAACCAATTGCCCTATTGTTTTGAGATAATTCCGCCGCTAGTTTGAGGGCTGCAAGTCTAGCGATCGCAGTCTCAAATACTGATGAAAATACGGTATCAATTTCATGCTGGTGGCAAAACTTTCTTAGACGAGATGGCGATCCCACTATCCCAGGCTTGATGACAAAAATCCCTCGCCAGCCTTGTTGATAACAGGCGGCGAGTTGTCCAAGTGTGGCAACAGATTCATCTAAAGCGATCGCAGTTTCATAACTCGTACTCAATTCCAACATCTCCTGAAATTGCTCAACGGGTAGCGGTTGTTCGATAAATTCAATTTCTAGGGGTATTTCTGGATTTGCTTTGAGATTGTCGCAAGTCCACAGCCATAAGTTAGCTTCCTCATAGCTAAGTCCACCGTTAGCATCTAATCGCAGTTTGGTAGAGGCTGGTAAGGTGTCTATCAGTGACTCAAAAATTTCTAGTTCATCAGCGATCGCATCCACACCAATTTTCCACTTAAATGTGCGATATCCTTGCTGCCATAAAATTTCCCATTGATTTAAAGCCGCTTCCCCAGATGGTAATAAGCCACTGTAGAAGAGTGAATTAGGAGTTAGGAGTGAGGAGTTAAAAGTTATGAAATTATTTTTTTCATCTTCCCTACTCCCCCACTCGCAGGCTGACTCAAAGCCAAATTGAGAAGCAGGTAACTCATCTGGGATTGAAAAAATCGTTTCGTCTGTGATTTCTCCTGAGAGTTGGCGACAAAAATCTAAGGCTTGTTCTAGGGTTTCGGAACCAAACCAGCTAATGGGGGCAATTTCTCCCCAGCCGACTTTACTTGATTCATCGGTGAGACGGAGGATAATACCTTCACGAATATCCCACTTACCATGATTAGTGGTAAGCGATCGCAAAAATCTTCGCTGATATGGACGAAATTTAAATTGATAACGCATTAATTAGTAATTGCTAAAGCATAAATCCCAAGCCCAACAGCAAGCAAGCCCAGAAGTGCACGGCTACGGCGATGAATTTACAGTTACTAACTTTGTCCGGGTGGTTGTGATTTTCTTGAACGTGGCGGCATAATTTGACAGCAAAGGGTAAACTTACCCAACTCAGCAATGTCCAAGCTGGAGAAATCCCCAATAGTACAAATAGCAAGGTGAGGGGATAAATGCTACCAGTAAAGAAAACGAGGAGTTGGGCCCCTTTTGCTGTTCCTAGACGGACAATAGGCGATCGCTTCCCTGCGGCTATGTCATCCTTAACTTGGTGAAAGTGTGAGCAAAACAAAATTAAGGTTGTGGCAATTCCGACAATCACTGAGGCTGCTAAACTTGTCATTGACCAAGTTTGGGTTTGGCTATAATATGCGGCTTCCACTGCTAAGGGGCCAAAGGCAAAAAAGCAAATAATCTCGCCTAAACCCTGATATCCTAAGCGAAAGGGAGGCCCTTGGTACGTGTAGCCTAAACCACAGCAAAGTAGTATTATACCGATAACAGTTAGGTCATGTTGCCAAAAAGCGATCGCTAGTATGCCCAGCAACCCCAAACCTAAACACAAATTTCCTATCCAAAATACTAATGGCTTATTGCTAGTCAAATTCACCAGAGAATGGTGCTTATTTTGATCGATGCCTGTTTCCGAATCAAAGACATCATTACTGATATTTTCCCAGGCAAGAATTAAGATTGCGGCAGTTACAAAAGTAGAAAATACTACTCCATTGAACATTTGAGTTTCTGCATAAGCGACTGCTGTTCCTACCCAAATGGGCATAATGGCAACGCTGTACATTGGCGGTTTAATCGCTGCCATCCATAACTTAGTGTTTGGATATAAAATTTGCTTGGTAGTCATCAGTTGTGATTAATTAAATTACCGGAATATTACTCACGCTTGAGATTTTATGATTTAAAGAGACGCTAAATTTTGGTGATATATAAACAAATATCACTTGTTAACCTTGTGTTGTTAATACTCACCCACACGTTGCAGTCTCAGGCTGAAATTGTCTTATTATGGTCTAAGAACACCATGAACAAAGCAAATCCTACGCTAGTGAAATGGCAACTTAATATGTTACCTGTAAAAATACGACCACGATTAATTACACTTTAGGAAGTAACTTAAAAAAAATTTACTATCGTTAGATCCATGACAGTTTCACCATGTCGTAACAACTTGTTTGTAGAGCGCAAAGATTTATGTCAATTTCTGTTATTAGTCCAAGAAAAGTGCCTCCAAAATAATGACAAGCAAATTGTCAGTATCTCTCAAGAGATCGGTTTAGTTGATCCTTTACTTGTATTGGATCGACTTACACAAGCAAATGAAATAAATTTTTACTTTGAGGACAGAGCTAAAGGAGAAGCGATCGCAGCAATTGATTCTGTAGCAAAATTACAGATTGATGGTGCAGATCGTTTTGCTCAAGCTGAATATTTTATCAAATCTTGTCTAAAAAATATAATTAATTTTGGTAACGCTAATCAACCTTTTTCTGGGCCTCACTTTTTTTCTTATTTCAGCTTTTTTGATAAAAATACCCAAGTCGATTATCCATTTCCATCTGGTACCATTTTTCTTCCATGTTGGCAAGTAGCTGTTAAAAATCAGCGTTGTATATTAGTAACAAATATAATTATTAATGAAAATACAAATATTCAAAGGTTGTTGGAGAATCTGCAAAATAAAATTGAATTTATCCAATCTTTAGAGTATTACTCTGCTAATATTGATTGCTTCCCGGCAAACTTCTACAATAAATCTGTCACGAATGCTACTCAGTTTAAACGTTCAGTAGTATCTGTTTTGGAAAAAATTCGGTCTAGGCATTTAAGCAAGATTGTCTTAGCAGATATATTAGATGTAAAATCAAGCAATCAGTTTGACTTAGTTAAATCTTTAAATAATCTTAGACAAATACATCCTAATTGTTATATCTTTTCTACCAGTAATGGCAAAGGACAAAACTTTATTGGTGCAAGTCCAGAAAGATTAATTAGTATTAATAATCAGCAGTTAATTACAGATGCTTTGGCTGGTTCTGCACCACGAGGTAAAACTCCTGCTGAAGATGCAGCTAATGCCAATCGCTTACTTAATAGTGAAAAAGAAAAGCATGAACATTCCCTAGTGCTTGATTTTATTACACAACGCCTATCCCAGTTAGGTTTATTACCGCAAATACTAGCACCACGGCTGCGACAATTATCGAATATCCAGCATTTATGGACACCAATAAGTGCTGTAGTTCCAGCTAACATCCACCCATTAAAGATTGTTGGACAATTGCATCCTACGCCAGCCGTTGCAGGTGCAGCCCAAGATGTAGCTTGTGCCGAAATTCGTCGTTATGAAAACTTTGAAAGGGGTTTGTATGCTGCGCCTCTAGGTTGGATAGATTCTCAGGGTAACTGCGAGTTTATTGTGGGAATTCGGTCAGCATTGATTGATGGCGATCGCGCGAGATTGTATGCTGGTGCTGGTATCGTGGCTGGCTCTGATCCTGACAAGGAGTTTGCAGAGGTGCAGCTGAAACTTCAAGCTTTACTGAAAGCGTTAGTTTAATGGCTAATTTCTCTTGCTATTTTTTATAGGGCAGATGTCCGTAATCATTTATCCATACCAAAAGAACTTGCAAAGCTCCCTGCTAGAACCACAACTTTTGAACTGACGGATGCAATATTGCTAACTCGTAACGCTTATAGTTTGGCAGATTTATCGTTATCACCAGTATTTAGACGTAAATGACCAAGTATCTACGTTCGCGTAGCGTCCCGCAGGGAAGCATTACAAGATTGCAGACCACAGCAACAGAAATTGATACAGTTTACATCACCACTGTTTATACTAAACATACTTACCAAACTTGATATAAATCTTTCTAAGGAGGGACGGACTTACTCAAACCTCACGAGAATATGGAAAAAGTGAGGAGAGCTTGTAATAACCAATAAAACCTGTAGTCTGGAGTTAATAATACAATGGCTGATGTGACAAATATAGCGACTAAGCTTGCTGATTTAAAGCTTTTTCAGAATGTTCTGTTGGAAAGTGAGCAAAAATTAATAGAACAGACGGACGACAATACGATTTGCGAGCGGCTCGAAAAAATGATCAGCACCGATCGCGAAAATCTCGGCATCATTGAAGCAGTTGTTTCTAAATACGACAATGCAGCAGAACCTCGCGACATTACTCAACAACATGCCCAGAAGGTAAGCCAAATGATGAGCGGCTCCGAGCTAACTCTGTATGACAAGTACTTACAGCTTGAGTTGCTAAAGCATCAACAGACAATGACAGGGCTGGTTCTACACAAGGTTGCCCAGTCCTTAAATGATGAGCTTCAAGATTTGATGGAACCGCTCAACCGAGTTAATTTTGAAAATCGTGCTCACCAAGAGATTCTTAAAGGCGTTCTTTACTTCGTCGGAACGCGAGAGATAGCCGGCAAAGAACCTGACATGGGTCTGTGGGCTAGCATTGAACAGGGAATTGCAGCCCTTAAGGGTGTTGTAAGCAGCGCTGTAAGCTAGTATAAATCAGTGGTAGAGGGCGCGTCATTCATGGAAGTTAAAAAGCGTACTACTACTTCACATAAAGCCGTACCAAAAACCGCTTAATTTGTGATTTTTCTACTTTTTTGCTTTGGTTGTTCTCAACTCAGCTTCTCTGAGTTATTTTGTGCTTTTTAGTCTAAAGTCCAGTTTTAAAACCTCGTTTCCAGCCTCTGACTGAAAATGCTTCTCATTGGGCTGCTTGTCGCAATTTAAGAGGCAGCAGCCCACCATCAGGCCTTCCCAATCTGCGACTAGGAACGAGACAATGGCGATCGCGCCAGATTGTATGCTGGTGCTGGTATCGTTGCAGGTTCCGATCCTGACAAAGAGTTTGCAGAGGTGCAGCTTAAGCTTCAGGCATTACTGAAAGCATTAGTTTAAATAAAGTAACTAAAATGCGGAAATTATCGGGTAATTTCTACATTTTTACTCATTTCATTTGCCACTACTATTTTCGATGTGTTGACGCAAGACAGAATTGATGAGTGTTTTGTATTCAACACTTTGGGATTGAAACCAAGATATGACATCTGGATCAATCTGAATTAAATTCCGTGCTTGATTTGCTGGTAATCTCAACATTGCCTTATCGAAAAACTCATTGTTTAACGGTGGAATATCAGAATAATCAATGTCGTCATCTGACATCGATTCCAATGCTTCCCAATTAGTATGTGATATATTGTTCAAATCGTTGGCGCTCATATCGATTTGCCTTTCGGGCTGAAATAATTCGGATGACATCACTTTGCCGTTCTGTCCAGATGACTACTGCTACGCCGTTACCGAGAAAACCGATACCTAACCAGCGTTCTTAACCATAATCAAAACGGTTATCTAGCTCAATTAGCATCGTACTATCAAACATTTTAGGGAAATCGGCAAAGTCAATTTTATGTTTGCGAATGTTTTCGAGATTCTTCGCTTCATCCCATTCAAACTGCATGAAAGTTAAAAGAAAACTAATTTGGCTGATATCTCTTATCGCGCATCTATAGCAATACAGTTCAGATAAGCCCAAAACACTTGTATAGACGACGATTTATCACGTCTCAAAAACCCAAAGTTATTGCCAGTAGCCCTTAACTGAACCGTATTGACATCTATAGGACTAGAGACTAATATGCTTTTATCTAACACTATCTTTATGTTTTAGTTCCAGAAAATCTTTAGTTACTCTAACTATAAAATCTCCATCCTGTTAGAGTATTTTGTCCCGCACTCAAATCAATATTCGGAGTACCCGGATTTCTCACAAAGCCTGAGAAAAGAGGAGTCAAAAACTGCCAAAATGTCTATTGCACATGAATTCCAGCAGTTTTAAGCATGACC
>NZ_JBALDK010000111.1:0-13008 GCF_036917455.1 Nostoc sp.
GGTGATTTTTTTCCTTCATCCTCCTCCCCATAACTGCTGACTTTTGTCAAATTTTGTATTAAGAAAGATGTTTATAATGGATAGCTTTTGAAGGGGGATTTAGGGGGATCTAAAACGTTTTGCTACCGACCAGAGGACTTTTAAAACATCCTCTAAACCCTCTCCTCTGCTCCCCTGCTCCTCTGCTCCTCTACCCCTCTGCCCCTCTGCTCCCCTGCTCCCCTGCTGTCTCAATGTGCAAATTAAAAACACAACAGCTTATGTGTAGCCGAAAGCCCATACTGTACCGTCAAATCAGTGTGGGTAGTTCACCCATCAACAACTGATTCCTTAGAATTGAATTTTGGCAAAATACCAATAGTTGATTTTCGATTAGCAATAATATGAGAAAAGAGCCACTCATACCGATCGAGTGCTTGTTCTAAAGAATAGTTTTCTTCAGCAAACTGTCTTCCTGCATGACCTAGCCTCGCACATCCAATCGGATCGGTATATAAATCATGCACCGCAGCAGCCATTGCATCAGGCGATTCTGGCTCCACAATTATTCCACCACCACTAAGTTCGATCGCTCTAGCAGCAGTACCATTGGCGGGAACTGAACCTATAATCGGACGACCACTTGCTAGCAGCAGTGGTATTTTTGAGGGCATATTGAACGAAATCACATTGCGCTTTTGCACAATTAATCCCACATCAGATGCTGCTAGCATTTCGGGTAGTTTTTCTCGTGACTGCAACGGTAGCAGCAAAACATTATCTGCTCCATGTAATAGACAATATTCCTGCAACCTTTGCAATGCTTTTGATTCACCAACAATCACAAAGACAATATCTCTAATATGACGTAAGCAAACTGCTGTTTCTATTACTGTTTCTAAACCTTGAGTTAGAGCAATATTGCCCGAATAAAGTACTATAAATTTCCCATCTAGTTGATGACTAGATATCCAAGAGTTGTTCTGTTTTGGTAAAGGGCGGATGAAATTTACATTCACCCAATTAGGAATACAAACAATTTTATTAACAGGTACTCCCTTCTTGACTAAATTCTCACGAAACCCATCGGCGATGACGCTAATACTGTGTGCAGTCCGATATGCAAATTTTTCTAAAACTGTAAGAGTTCGGATCATCCACTTATTTTTCAGTAGCCCGATACGCACAGCAGCTTCTGGTAAAATATCCTGCACATTCAGAACTAGCGGACAGTTGTATAACCAACTAAATATTGTTGCTGGTAAGATACCTAGTAAAGGTGGAACGGTTAAGATAATCACATCTGGACGTTTACCTTTAAAAACTTGGGGTAAGCTTGTGAAAACAAAGCTCAACTCCAATAACAGCCGATCTACGAGGTTAGGTTTAGATTTAATTCTGAGGTAGCTTCGCTGAATAATGACACCATTTTTTTGTTCAGTAACGTACCATTGATTCCGATATCCATCGTAAATTTCGCGCTGAGGATAGTTGGGCATCCCGGTAATGACCCGCACTTCATGACCTCGCTTTACTAGTCCTTCTGCCAATTCAGTCATTAACGGAGCAATTCCAATCGGCTCTGGATGATAGTTGTAGGAATAGATCAGAATGTGCATGAGCTATTTGTGAATTTTGTAAATACAACCCGATATCAGTGAATTTATTACTAATTTCAGTAGTATCTGCTATGTGTATTATTTAAATTTTGGTTGTGATAAAATTATGATTTAAAAAATCATAAGTAAAATCAATTTTAACGAGGTATTGGTTTTGTTACTTGGGTAAGATTTATCTACATAGAGTTTCCATTTCTCAGCGATCGCCGAGAAATGTTGACTATTCACTGATTGAAGTTTCTCACCATATATTATGTGATAACTCTTCACTTCTTTTAAAGTGAATTTAATCGTTAATTTTACACTTAGGAGATTGTAGCATTATATTTAATCTCATGTATAGAATCGATATTCCGCCTTTTCAACTGGCACATGAAGTATGTTTAACTAAGTCATCAGTTTTGCATTGATTGATGAGCATCCAAGTTTTTCAAGAGTTTAAAGACACTAACTACTCAACATTAAGTCTTGAGTAGCTATCAATACGTATAGATAAATACTGCATGAAGCCACGGGGTTAAGTGTAATAAATCAATGAAGATAAACACTTATTTTGTGAGGTTTTGGAACAAAGTTTTATCCTACAGCCGTTTTACCCCCCTTAATCCCCCCTTATAAAGGGGGGAAACATGAAATCCGGTTCCCTCCCCTTTATAACTGTGCGTTCGCTTATTTTTAAACTCGAAATTGAATTAAAGCTTTAATTTAAAGGGGAAAGAGCTATTTTTAAGTAAGCAGCCAATACAAAGTAAGATTTGTTACTTTTATATTCGGCTTCTAGAAGCATCTATTTAAGGCGCAGAGGGGTATAAACCATAAAAATGGATAAAACCTTGTTTTAGCTAAAAATGCCTGAATTGCCTGTGGAGCCTATATTGTAAGCCCTGTAAGGATTAATTAAATTTTCTGGTCAAAAATGAGCGAACGCACAGTTATAAGGGGAGGGTTCGGGTGGGGTAACGCGGATCGCGATCGCAAGTCAATGAACTCAATATCCAATTCTTATAAGGGTTTCACATTAACTTGACACCAATGGCTTTTCGGCCCACCCCACAAGAAAATTTGGGATATTTTTTTATTTGGAAGTCCCTTATCCTCATCTAACACCACCGATAGCTCAAGTTGTCGGATTGCTCGACTCGGCGGGTTTTTAGGTCGAAAAAACGATCGCTCTCCTGGTGTGAAAGTTCTCTCTCTGGCGTGGATTAAGGGGGATCTCGAATGACTATGCACTTTAACTGAGCGGTATTGCCTCACTGATGAATTACGTTAGCAAGTATTCGTTCGCTCTTAGAGGTTGTTTGAACAAGTATTTGGCTGTGATTTTAGGCACTTAGAGATCCCCCCTAGCCCCCCTTAAAAAGGCTACGGTGTATACACAAGTCTGAAAATAGCTGAAGAACTCAGGTTTTACCCCACCCTAACCCTCCCCTTATAAAGGGGAGGGAACCGGAAATATTATTTCCCCCCTTTATAAGGGGGGATTAAGGGGGGTAATACGACTTGTGTATACACCGTAGCTTATAAAAGGGGGGAAATGGAATCAAAGTCCCCCTTTTTAAGGGGAGCCACTGCGGTCTTGGGGTCTCCCCAAGTGGAGCATGTGGCGTGGATTTAGGGGGATCTAAAACTTTTGCTACCAACGAGAGGACTTGTTCAAACATCCTCTTAGCGTCTTGTAGAGAGCGTCATTAGGAATTATCTGTAGCTCGTCCAGTCAAATTTGCAATCATCAATATTAATTGAGTCAAGTCAAGCGGTTTAGCTAGATGCACTTGGAAACCTGCATCAATTGCCCTTTGTCGCTCTTGTTCGGTGGCATAGGCAGTGATTGCTGCTGCTGGAATTTGTCCCCCGGCTTCAGCTGCAAGCGCTCTCACCTTACGAATCAGGGAAAAACCATCTTCTTCTGGCATCCCAATATCTGCTAGAAGCAGATCGAATTTGCCAGGAGATTCAGTTAAAGCAGCGATCGCTTCCCTTGCCGATGTCACAACTATTACTTCAGCCCCAAACTCTTCTAACATCCACCTGATTAAGTCGCGACTATCCACTTGATCGTCTACAGCCAAGATGCATAACCCTTCAAGGGTAAGAGGTGGATTTTTACCATCTAATGTGTCCATCTCCGACAAACCGCTCGGCTCTAAATCAGTTGGCGGTGTAATCTCCAACGGTATTGAGCGCAGAGGCAGCCTGATGACGATGGTGGTTCCTAGTCCCTCGCCTCGACTTTGCGCTTCAACTGTTCCACCATGAAGTTCTACAACATGACGGACAATTGACAAGCCTAATCCAAGTCCCTGAGTTGTTTTGCTGCTGCTGGAATCTCCTTGGCGGAAGCGATCAAAAACATAAGGTAGCAAGTCTGCCCGGATACCAACTCCTGTGTCGCTGACTCGAAGTTCAGCATGAGTATATACAGCTTCGAGCATAATTCCCACTCGCCCACCATCTGGAGTGAACTTAATCGCGTTAGAAAGTATATTCCACAAAACTTGCTGTAAGCGATCAAAATCTCCGACAACCGTTGCCGAGTTCAAGTTTGAAACAATTTCAATGTTTTTCGCCTCTGCGGAAAATTCGATAGACTCAATGGCGGCATCCGCTACTGAAACCAAATCGATTAGACGAGTGTTTAAATGAAGCTTTCCACTCGTAATCCGGGAGATATCGAGCATATCATCGATTAACTGAGCTTGCACTTTAGCACTCCGCTCCACCACTTCCCAGGCATGAGCGAGGGCTGAAGAATCTAAATTGCGGGTGCGGAAAAGTTGTGTCCAGCCCAGTATAGTATTGAGCGGGTTACGAAGTTCATGAGAGAGGTTCGACAGGAATTCATCTTTGGCTCGGTTGGCAATTTCCGCCTGTTGACGGGCTGATTGCTCCTGTGCCAGAAGCTTAGATCGCTCTAACTCAAACTGTTTGCGATCGCTAATATCTTCAATGGCCAGCAAAATTCTTTGGGCATCTCCCTGTTGAATAATTTTCCAACCATTGAGCAGTATGGTTTTATTCCCAATCCGCTCAAAATGATGCTCTACTACCCAGTTTTCAATAGTGGTACCATTGTCAAGAACGCCTTCTAAAAGCGATCGCAGTCCGGGTATGTTCCATTGACCGTTTCCTAGTTCAAAAATCAGAGATTGGGCTATCTCTGATGGTAAAACCTGAAATGTTTCATAAAACGACCGATTGGCTTTGTTCACCCGCAAATCAGAATCAAGGACGATTAACGGTATTTGTACCGTCTCCACAATCGCTTCAGCGTAATTCCGGGCTTCTTCTAAGATTACGGCACTGCATTTAAAACTATCAATATCTACTAACACCAACACTATACCGTCAATCTTGTTTTCTGTAGTGCGATAAGGACGGATGCGGAGGTTGTACCAATGTCCCCCTAAAGTTTGGACTTCTAATTCTTTGATGCTGAGTGTGTCAAGTACCTCCAAAATTAGAGTTTCTAAGTCAGAAACATCGAGATTAGCTCTGATGTCGCTCAAAGGTCGTCCAGCATCGGCGGGAATTAAATTGAAAAGTCGCTGCGCCATTGGCGTAAAACGTCGAATGCGTAAATCTAAAGTCAATATCAAAATGGGAATATTGATACTGGCCAGCAAATTCGTGAGATCGTTGTTAGCTTGGTGTAATTCCTGATTTCGAGAGCGAAGTTCTTCATTGGTTGTGTTGAGTTCTTCGTTGGTGGCCTGAATTTCTTCTTTGGCAGTTTCTAGTTCTTCATTGGTGCTTTGCAACTCTTCATTACTGGAGATGATTTCTTCATTGGCAACTTTCAGGTCTTGATTGATGTCCTCCTGCTCTTGGATTACCGCTTGTAGATATTCTTGAGTTTTAGCCCGCTCTTGGATGGCAGCTGCAAGTTCAAGCCTGAGCCGAACAATCTCTCGCTCTGAGTCTAGCTGCTCTAAACTTTCAGGATTTATCGTGTTGAGGTTGTTAACCGTGGGTGGCACTTGTTCAAATAAAATCAGAAAGTAGAGTTCTTTGTTAGTTGCAGGCTTGAATGGAATCACCTCAAGATTGATGATTTTTGAAAGTTCGCCATCTTCAATTCGTAACCCTTGTTTTCTAACTAGAGTTTTTTGCTGTTGCGCCTGATAAATTGCCGCTCGTAGCTCGATGAGCAAGCCTTGGCGCACCATTTTAAATAAGTTAAGACTTGGTTTACCAGGTGCAAGTTTGAGATAGATATCAATTTCTCCCCGAAATTGCAGCACATCCATCTTGTCGTTAATCGTCACACCCACTGGGGCATAGCGATTTAAGATTAGTTGGTCAGTTTTTCTTTGTAAATCCATCTCATCGGATGGATTCTCATTGGTCGGCTTTGATTCATCCACTTTTGCAACCGGATAATTGCTGGTAATGAACGAGAAAGTTGGGTGAATTCCAGTTAACTTTTTGCTATAAATTTTATACTTTTTATCAACTTGAGTAAACAAGTCCAAATATTTACCTGTGCTTTCTGAAGTCCCTAGCAGCAAAAAGCCAGTCGGCTTAAGACTGTAATGAAAGATGGGCAATATCCGTTTTTGCAACGTTTCGTCCAAGTAAATCAGTACATTCCGGCAGCTAATTAAATCTATGTTAGAAAAAGGGGGATCGCTGCCCAAGTCTTGCCGGGCAAACACACATAGTTCGCGCACAGCTTTGCTGATTTGATATCCACCGCCCTCAAGGGCGTTAAAAAATCGGCGGCGACTGTCTGGTGAGACTTCCACCATTTGATTCTCTGCATAAATGCCCGCTCTCGCTTTATCAATCGCTATCTCGCTGATGTCTGTGGCAAAAATTTGGATCGACGGCAAGATTGCTTTATCTGACAAAAACTCCAGCAAGGAGATGGCAATAGAATACACTTCTTCGCCCGTCGAACACCCAGCTACCCAAATCCGAATCGGCGACTCTGCTGATTTGTTTTGGATGATGGTAGGAAAGACTCGCACTTTCAAGAGTTGAAATGCTTGGGGATCGCGGAAAAAATGGGTTACATGGATCAGAATTTCTTCATAGAGCGCCTTGACTTCACCCGCATTCTTTTGCAAATACTCGGCATAATCCTCTAAGTGTTCTAGTTTATACAACAGCATTCGGCGCTGGATTCGGCGATCGAGGGTGTTGGGTTTGTAGTGGCTGAAGTCAACGCCAGTTTGCAATCGCAATAACATAAATATAGTCGTCAGGGCATCTCCCTGTTCGGGCAACTTATCACTTGCGATCAGTGTCAATGAGTTAGAAATCAAAGGATTGCGACTGAGGTTTACCAGTTCCTCGGCAATTTTTTGAGGCGGCAGAATAAAATCGACATTCCCAGTGGCTACAGCTGTATTGGGCATACTATCGAATTTTGCTGTGTCTTCACACTGAGCAAAAGTCACCCCTCCCGCTGCCTTGATTGCCTTTAGCCCCAGCGAACCGTCTCCATCCGCTCCAGATAAAACCACTGCGATCGCTTTCTGCCCTCGCTCTGCTGCCAATGAAGTAAAGAACGCATCCGCAGGCATATATTTACCCTGAATTTTCTCTCGCGGCGTGAGTTGCAACACTCCCTTAGACAACATCATCTTAGTGTTAGGCGGAATAACGTAGACCTGGTTTGGTTCTACAGTTACGCCGTCTTGCACTTCATTGACGGGCATTTTAGTTAGTCTTCCCAGAATCTCGCTCAATAGACTCTTGTGGTTGGGGTCTAAGTGCTGAATCAGCACAAATGCCATCCCTGTATCAGCAAGCAAATGTCTGAGCAATTCCGTAAATGCCTCTAATCCACCCGCAGAGGCGGCAATACCAACGATGGGAAATAAAGCATCTTTATTGCCTTCTTGCTCTACGTCAAACATGTTAGCCAAAACATGAGAATATCACTTAATAGTCTACATTAATATTTATTGGTATAATACTTGTCTTCTTTGCAACCATACAAGAATTTATACCAAACTTGCAATTAGATTTTGCGTAGCCATAGCCTGTATATATCGCTACGAGCGTACTGATTTTAACCTAATTGAGTATTTGCGATCGCTCCGCTCTCTTGATATCTATCTAGAGATATAAATCATTATTAAAAAAGGTAACACGGAGGTATGGAAGAGAACATGGAAATTTCTCTTTACGTCTCACAATCTCTATATCTTCTTGAACAGCGTTATAGACGTTAGAAGATGAATGAACAAGTGTTTCGCTGTGACTTTAGGCACTTTTAGATCCCCCCTAATCCACGCCAGTCGCTCATGGGGGAAACCCCCAAGACCGCGTTGGCTCCCCTTCAAAAGGGCTACGGTGTACACACAAGTCTGAAAATAGCTGAAGAACTCAGGTTTTACCCCACCCTAACCCTCCCCTTATAAAGGGGAGGGAACCGGAAATATTATTTCCCTTCTTTATAAGGGGATTAAGGGGGGTAATACGACTTGTGTATACACCGTAGCTTTTTAAGGGGGGCAAAAGTCTCTTAAAGTCCCCCTTAAAAAGGGGGAAGAATCAAAGTCCCCCAATTGAGCAGGGGATTTAGGGGGATCTAAAATTTTTGATACCAACAAAAGGACTTGTTCATTCATCCTCTTAAAGTTTTCTCATTTTCAGTGGTGTTAAGTCTTTGAGTACGGTAAACCGTATTTGCTTGTTAGTTCCCAAAGATTAATTTAATTGTTAAGTTTAGTTACATAAATAAAAAAATGCTGCAAAAAAACATTGCTAAATGGGAGAAATTATGAGAAACCTTAGTATGCTTAACAATCAAGACAAACAGAAAAACTATTTATGCAGCCTGGACTTTAGACCACAAAAGTCAAGCTCTGTCAGAAATAAGGTTTAATCAACATTATTTAATATTGCGATGAAAGCTACAGATAAATTAGTGCATTTTTTAGAAGAAGATTTGGGTCTTTCTGGTGGAGCAATTTCTCTTGCTTTGCGACATTGCGAGCAGACTCCCAACTTTCTGGCTATGACCCTTTGGCAGTATGGACTGGTAACACTAGATCAGTTATCCCAAATTTTTGATTGGTTGGAAACAGCATAAAAGACCATTTATAAAGTAAACCTTAAATTGGAGGGTGCGTTAAAGCAGCGCGTAACACACCTGAAAATATGGTGCTTTACGGCTTAATTAGACTTTCTCAAACCTTCAAATTCTTACACAGCCGTAACACACCCTAACTTTTTATTTACTTTATAAATAGGCTCTAAGCTGTTGCTTCAACTATTTGAATAGTAAATAGTGGACTTTCATACAAAGTCACATTCTCAACAGTTTTCATTTTAAGGATTGGTAACAACATCTATGGCAATTAAAGAACAACCTAAATCACCTCGGTTTCGGATCGTTGCTAATATATTACTGGCAGTATCAGGACTATTCCTGCTCTTAAATTTATTTTTGCCTGGTTTATTTGCTTCTGGGCCTACTGGTGTTCCTTACAGCTTGTTTATTCATCAAGTACAAGAAGGCGAAGTCAACCGCGTTTCTGTTGGTCAAAACCAGATCCTCTACGAACTAAAAACAGAAAATGCCGAACCGGGCGCGGTGTTTGCAACTACACCAATCTTTGATTTAGAGTTACCCAAACTGCTAGAACAAAAGGGAGTTGAGTTTGCTGCTACACCTCCACCCAAAAATACTTGGTTTACAACCCTGTTAAGTTGGGTGATCCCACCACTAATTTTTATTGGGATTTGGCAATTCTTTGTGTCTCGTGGTGGCGGCGGTGGCCCCCAAGGTGCGCTTTCCATTGGTAAGAGCAAAGCTAAGGTTTACGTTGAAGGCGAATCAGCTAAAATTACCTTTGCAGATGTGGCTGGGGTAGAAGAAGCAAAAACTGAGTTAGTGGAAATTGTGGATTTTCTCAAGACTCCAGGACGCTTTACGCAAATTGGCGCTAGGATTCCCAAAGGTGTGCTGTTAGTTGGCCCTCCTGGTACTGGTAAGACACTTTTAGCAAAAGCCGTAGCAGGAGAAGCAGGAGTTCCATTTTTTAGCATCTCTGGTTCTGAGTTTGTAGAATTGTTTGTCGGTGTCGGTTCTTCCAGAGTGCGGGATTTGTTTGAGCAGGCCAAAAAACAGGCTCCTTGTATAGTATTCATTGATGAATTAGATGCAATTGGTAAATCTCGTAGCAGTAACGGCTTCTACGGTGGTAATGATGAGCGAGAACAGACCCTCAACCAGTTACTAACAGAGATGGACGGGTTTGCAGCCGGCGACGCAACAGTGATTGTCCTAGCCGCTACCAACCGCCCCGAAAGCCTTGACTCTGCATTGCTGCGTCCAGGCCGCTTTGACCGCCAAGTATTGGTAGACCGCCCTGATTTATCTGGTCGGGAAGCAATTCTCAAGATTCACGCTCAAAAGGTAAAATTAGGAAATGATGTAGACTTAAGAGCGATCGCTACTCGTACTCCTGGTTTTGCTGGTGCAGATTTGGCAAACTTGGTCAATGAAGCCGCATTATTAGCAGCCCGCAATCTGCGTGAAAGTGTTGCTCAAGAAGACTTTGCCGAAGCAATTGAGCGGGTAGTCGCCGGCTTAGAGAAAAAGAGTAGGGTGATGAACGAGACTGAGAAAAAGATTGTTGCATACCATGAAGTTGGTCACGCAATGGTCGGGGCGCTAACCACAGGAAACGGTCGTGTAGAAAAGATTTCAATTATTCCCCGTGGGATGGCTGCTTTGGGCTACACTCTGCAATTACCAACTGAAGACCGCTTTTTGATGAATGAAACAGAATTGCGGGGTCAAATTGCAACTCTATTAGGTGGACGTTCCGCCGAAGAGATTGTCTTTAACAGTATTACAACAGGTGCTTCCAACGATTTGCAACGAGCAACTGACTTGGCAGAACGGATGGTAACAGCTTATGGTATGAGCAAAGTCTTAGGGCCATTGGCTTACCAACAAGGTCAACAATCGATGTTTTTAGGTAATGGTGGGGCTAATCCCCGCCGGGCGGTGAGTGAAGACACATCCAAAGCCATTGATAGCGAAGTCAAGGAAATTGTAGAAACAGCCCACGAACAAGCCTTAAAGATTCTTACAGAAAATCGAGACTTGCTAGAAGCGATCGCAACTCAACTCTTAGAAACAGAAGTCATTGAAGGGGAAAAACTACACAGTTTGCTAAGTCAGGTTAAACCCGTAGCTAATTCGTAATTCGTAATTCGTAATTTCTACACAGAGGGACGCAGAGTATAGCTTTGCGTCCCTTTGCATTAGACCTCTTGCAAAAATCCTTAAATCACCCCTCCCCAACCCTCCCCAATGTGTTGGGGAGGGCGCAGCATTTCAAGTTTCCCCCCTTTATAAGGGGGGATTAAGGGGGGTCTATTCAATACTGCTCGGTTAAGGTGCATAGTCATCCGAGATCCCCCTAAATCCCCCTTAAAAAGGGGGACTTTAAGAGACTTTTGCCCCCCAATTTATCGGTGGGTTGGGGGGATCAAAAGCCTATGACGCAACTCTAAAAGACTTGTGTGTACACCGTAGCCTTTATAAGGGGGGATTAAGGGGGGTCTACTCGACTTATGCAAGAGGTCTATAGGTCTATTCAATACAGCTCGGTTAAGGTGCATAGTCATTCGAGATCCCCCTAAATCCTCCTTAAAAAGGGGGACTTTAAGAGACTTTTGCCCCCCAATTTATCGGGGGGTTGGGGGGATCAAAAGCCTATCATGCCACTCTCAAATACAAACCGGATTCCTATATTATTCAGCTTAAATGTCAATTAGCTTACTATTCTATATCTCTATTTTTTGACCATCGAGACGGTTTTAGCTGGTTTACATACTCTATATATTGAGCTAATGGCTGATCGATACTAAGGAGCAACTTCGGATTAAAGCGAATATTGTCGTAAATTTTGCCATCTTCATCTCGGAGCATATAGTAAGCCAAACGAGTACAAAATAGCAAAAACTGATTTAGCAGATATCCCACAATACCTTTACGCTTTTCAGTTACATAAATCGGTTGAATTCTGGTTCTTCCAGGGGCAATTGGAGTATAAGCATATATCATATATAGTGGAGGAAAAAGCCGGACATCTTTCATTATTGTTAATAAACCAATGCAACCATGAGCATAACGCATTGAATACTGATATGTAGAACCAAGAAATCTTTGACCTAATTTTTCTCTAAAGGTAGTTTGAGGAAATTGTCCCCGCATTGTAAAGTCAATTTGCGTGCCTAAGTCGCTCTGATGTAGTGACAGATCCATTTTGATATCTAAATGATGAATTGTTTTTAAATGTTGAGCATCAATCCCATTCATCATACAAATATGATGATGGCAACTTCTTTCAAAAGCAATATCAGCTTGTGTAACAATTTTCTTAGTGTTTAGCTCATCGAAATCAGCCACTTTTTCTGGTGCTTTGGTATCTGGATAAATCCAGATAAATCCATACTTTTCTTCTGTTGCATAAGCTTGTAATTTAGCTTGAGTAGGAATTTCTGATTGACAGGGTATATTTTGACAAATACCTGTTTCATCAAATGCCCATTGATGAAATTTACAACGAATCCAATTACCATCAACCTTTCCAATCCCTAAATCTGTACCCAAATGAGGGCAGTAAGCATCCAAAGCTCGCACTTGCCCATTTTCACCTCTAAAAATGGCAATTTTATGGCCACATAATTCTACAGATTTTACTGTTCTTTTTGGTATTTCATGACTAGAACAGGCAATATACCAACCTTTTGCAATTACATTCCAATTATTGAAGATTTGCATAATGGTTTGATGATAGATTGGGGGACTTTGACCTGGATTTCTCGCGAGAAATAGCCCTAGTGTGGGGAGTGTGGGGAGTTCGTAACGCACTATTATCATGGGTTTGATGCCGTACTCTCCGTGCTTACACATCCTACGTATATTTTCTCCAAATCAAACTGGATTCTTATATATGTTGCATGTCTAGTCGCTAACATCACGACATTCATCCTTAACATCGCCATATTGATAAGTTATATCCCGATATTCATCACTAAAATTACAATTTTACTTATTAATATCGCAATATTCATCCTTAACATCGTGGTATGTATAAGCTATATTGCGACATTTATCACCAATATTACAATTTTACTTATTGATATCGCAATATTCATCTTTAACATTGCGACATTCATCGCTTACATTAGACCTCTTGCATAAGTCGAATAGACCCCCCTTATAAAGGCTACGGTGTACACACAAATCCTTCTCACCCCCTCTAACTCCCCCTTGGTAAGGGGGAGAACCGGATTTCCTCCCTTGGTAAGGGGGAGAACCGGATTTCCCCCCTTACTAAGCTATCCATTATAAACATCTTTCTTAACAAAAGCTTTGACAAAAACCAGAAATTGTGTATGTTGTAAACGAAAATCCTAAAGCATAGCCAAA
>NZ_JBALDK010000112.1:0-4540 GCF_036917455.1 Nostoc sp.
TGTGCTTCAGTATGTCACTCATATTTTTGTGTCAAAAATTTATCGCAATCTTCTTTTACCACAGAATATTACTATTTTGGAGATGTCTAATAATTTAGAGGCAATTACGATTACAAGCGATTTACAAGGAATTGACCCGAAAAATCAACAACTTCTCGGTTATCTTGTCATAGAAGAATTAGAAAAATTGGCAGATATCGGAAAAATACCTTCGCTAAAAAATACAGGCATGATATTAGCAGGTGATTTCTATGCAGAGATCAATAGGCGTAGTGGAGTAGTGGGCGACATTCGAGACGTTTGGCACGCTTTTAGTCAACAATTTTGTTGGGTGGCTGGTGTTGCTGGAAATCACGATAGTTTAGGAAATACACAAGAAGAAATTCAGGTTTTTAAACAAAATCGGAGTATTTACTATCTTGATGGTGAAATCATCAGAAATGGTGAGCTTAATCTTGCCGGAATCTCTGGTATTATTGGTAAAAAAAACAAACCTTTCAGACGTTCTGAGAAAGAATTTATTAAAGCAATTCGGGAACTGATAAAGCAGTCACCAGATATTTTAATTCTACATGAAGGCCCGGATTACCCACAAGGTAATTTGGTTGGTCAAGAATGTATCCGCAAGGAGTTAGAAAAAATCAATATAACTAATAATTTGCTAGTTATCTGTGGTCATTCTTATTGGAAAATTCCGACAATCGCTTTAGAAAATGGGATACAAGTTATTAAAGCAGATAGTCGGGTTATCGTACTTCAGGCGAAGAAATAATATCAACTTATATATAGCGATCCGATTTGATTTTTTCAAAAATTTAAGTAGATGTAGGATGTGTTACGGCTTCTGTAACACATCCTACATCTCTTTTCAAAAATCAAATATGAGTCCTATAGGAAGAAAGGAAAATTCTGTTTTTAACTATCTCTACTTTCTTACATGATTTCAAACATCATCAGCCAAAATTTTAGTCATGTAGTGTTGGGTTTCCTTATTCTATTCAATTAACGAGATCGGCGATCGCTCCTGAAGGAGAAACTACGCTTTCAGGTTGATAGCGGATACCAGCTTGCTTGAAGCGGTGTAAGGCTTCACCCAAGCGATCGCAATCTGCAATTAAACTGATTCTGACATAACCCTCACCTGCAACCCCAAAAGCGTTACCTGGGGTTAGAACAACACCCGTTTGCTGCAACACGTTTAAGGCAAAATCAGTGGAACCCATGCCCACAGGACACTTTACCCAAAGATACATTGTCGCCTTGGTTTTGGGGATATCCCAACCCAACTCTCCTAACCCACCAATGAGGAAATCGCGGCGGGTACGATAACGTTGTTGTACCTCGTGCAAATACACATCTGGCAACTGTAAAGCGGTTTCGGCTGCTGTTTGCAAAGCAGCAAAAATGCCGTAATCCAAATTAGTTTTCAGCGTCCGCAAACCTTGAATTACATGACGATTCCCCACGACAAACCCAACGCGCCAACCAGCCATATTGTAGGTTTTTGATAAGGTGTGGAATTCTACACCAATATCTTTTGCGCCGGGAATTTCTAGCAAGCTAGTGGGTTGATAACCATCAAAAGCTAACTCGGCATAACATAAATCATGCACCAGCAAAATTTCATATTTACGGGCGAAGGCGACGATTTCTTCAAAGAATTCGCGAGGGGCTGTGGCAGCAGTTGGATTGCTGGGATAGTTGAAATAGAGAATTTTAGCAAGTCTTGCAACTTCATCAGGAATGGCAGCTAAATCAATTAACCAGTTATTCTCTGGTTTGAGGATCAAGCTATGGATTTTGCCGCCTGCGATCGCTGGGCCCCGAAAATGGGCGGGATAAGCGGGAGAAGGAACCAAAACTAAATCGCCAGGGTTAACGTAGGCAAGTGCTAAATGGGTTAATCCTTCTTTTGAACCCAGTAGCGGCAAAGCTTCGCTATCAGGATCGAGAATCACATCATAACGACGACGATACCAGTTGGTGATGGCGCGGCGGAAACTAGCAGTCCCTTCAAAGGGCGGATAACCGTGATTGGCGGGATCTTTTAAAGCGGCGATCGCAGCTTCTACAACTGGCGCTGGTGTTGCACCATCGGGGTTTCCCATACCCAAATCAATTAAATCTAAACCTTGTTCCCGTGCTTTAGCTTTTAGTTCATCTAAACGGGCAAATACATAAGGTGGTAGTTTTTGTATGCGTTCTGCTGGGACAATCCAATTTAAACTCATAAAACCTCGTCACTGATTCCCTTGGGCGAAACTCGATTTGTAGTGTCTCTACTATCTATAGGTGCAGTGGTGGAAACCATTGCTGCCATCAACTGTTCTGGCGCGACTTTAAAGGGTAGTCGATGGATATCAGAATTAGGAACTAAAGCAATATCGGCAGCTGTTTGCAACTCGCCTAATGTAATATTGCCCAATCCCAAATCATTTAATTTTTGGGGTAGTCCAATTTCTGTGTAGAACTTTAACAACTGTTGCCGTGCTGATGCTGCTAGTTGATTGCCTTGTAGCATTTCTTCTAAACGCAGTTGCACCAAAATCCCAAAAGCAACTTTTTCGCCATGAATACTGCCATGTCCTGAAATATGAGTTAAACCATTATGCACGGCATGGGCTGCAACTGTGCGACATTGCGCCCCTCCAAGTCCCCCAACTACCCCAGCTAACAAAACAGTTGCGTCTACAACTTCTTGCCAAACTTTACTACCTGGTTCTTTCAAGGCAGGGGCCGACTTTTGCAAAAGGATGTCTCGCAAAACTCGCGCTTGTTGCACCGCAGCAATAATTAAAGTGTCTTGCAAATGCCCACTACTAACTGAGGCTTCGTACCATTTAGCGATCGCATCACCAATTCCAGCTACTAAAGTCCGTTGTGGTGCAGTTTTAATCAAGTCGTAATCGAGTATTAGTAAATCGGGACAACGAGATAGTCCCACATCGTAGAGAAATGCTCCATCTTCCGAATATACATTCGATAAAGCACTCCAAGCTGCACAGGTAGCCCCTGATGTCGGAATTGTCACCACTGATAATTGCAACTGCTGTGCGAGTAATTTCGCTGTATCTAAGGTTTTTCCGCCACCAACACCGACAATGACATCAGCTTTATGTTCTTTTGCCTTCTTCTGTAAAGATTTTAGGCTAGCTTCGCAGCAATCTGCACCATAAGAAGCTAGGGCAGAATGTAACTGTTGCGTTTCTAAAATTGATTGCAAATTCTTTCGGCTGATGGCGAGAGTAGACTCACCCCCCACAATTAAGGGACGACTTCCCAAACAGGCGATCTCGACTGCGGCGGCTGCTAACACCCCAGAACCACGGATTACTTTTGCTGGGGCAACTATGAGCGTAAATAACGCACTAGAGGTTTGAGTAGACAAAGAAGTTTGAGTAGAAAGTTGATCGGACATATAATCTAGTTTGCCAAAACCCTGATATTTCTTAATCTAATAGACTTGCAACGAGTTATAGTTGTTGCCTTATGGCTACAAACTTGCATCTGGCTAAACTAGGTTTTAACCGATCTAATCGCCAACTGCTTAAGTAATTTAACGACGTTGCTTGAATTTGTGATGTCCATTAGCCTCAAATTCCGAACTATCAAAGTTTTGAATAACCGTATGATTAATTAACATTACCATTGCTACATCAACTCTGGACATCCTTCCTTATGTTACCTGTCCAATGGGCTGCATTAGTCAGTCTTGACACTTACGCTCAGATAATTATGACAATCCACTTATCAAGGTACGGTTTCATCCTGCTGACTGTCGGGCTTGTCCAAGTCGTTATCAATGTACCCACTCGCCCAAATTGCCTCGTGTTTTGACTCTCAAACCGCAAGAACTTTATCTAGCTCTAACTAAAGCTAGGGCTAGATTTAACACTGAGTCTTTTAAACAACGCTATGCTCAACGAGCAGAGGTTGAAGGCAATTTATCTCAAGCCATTCGTGCTAACCAACTACGACGTTCTCGTTATGTTGGTCTAGCAAAAACGCGTCTCCAACATCTGGCAACGGCCGCAGCAATTAATCTCGCACGAATGTGGGCTTGGTGGCAGCGTATCCCTTTGGCTTATACTCGCTTATCTCGCTTTCCTGCTTTTGCTCTCACTAATTTATCCTAATTTACGATCGCCTACTCTGCCTATATGAGTTTTACCCCTCATCAATTTGCCAACAGGATCTTCATGAATTGCCCCTACCTAAAAATTTCCTTCAATTTTTTAATAATACAAAAAATCTAGGGGTGGTTACGAAACCACCCCTAGATTTCCCTAATATTTAGAATTTACTTGCAGCCCCCTTAATAGGAAGTTAATTTACTCAGAATCCCCAGTGACTTACTTCTGAGTTACGGGGGCTTGCGGCTGTTCACCAGAGGCGGGCTGCTGCACGAGATAGCCCAAAAGTGCGGTAGCAATTCCGCCGATAGTGCCAGCTAAATTGTGATTAATCATGCCAGCACTACCAAGGACAGAGGAGCCACCAGCAATCAAGCCAAAAATTGTAGTTAAAGTGTTGAGGGTAG
>NZ_JBALDK010000113.1:0-30106 GCF_036917455.1 Nostoc sp.
TCTGAACTACAAACTTCACAAGCTGAATTAACACAATCCCAATCTGAACTACAAACCTCACAAACCGAATTAACCCAACTTAAATCTTATCTCCAACAAACTCAGGGAGTGGATGGAGTAATGAGCTATTATCAGTCTCGCATCGCATCCAACCCCGACGATATCCAACTTTATCATCAGACATTGACAATTAAGCCTGATGATGAGCAAATCCTTTTGCAGCTAGGTAATGCTTTAGTTAGACAAAACCGCTTTGCTGATGCACAAGCCACTTACCAAACCGCACTCCAATTTCACCCAGACAACTTTGAAATTCACTTAGAATTAGCAAAGGTTTTAGACAAAGAGCAGAAATGGGATGAGGCGATCGCAGCTTACCAATGTGCGATCGAATTAAATCCAGATTACTCTTGGTCGCACAAACACTTAGGGGATATTCTAGCAGAACGAGGTCAGCTATCAAGAGCAAGTTTTTCTTATCGTCGTGCCTTGCAGCTGCAACCGAGAATTTTTTGAATTTAACATCATAATAAGTGATCGCGTACTGCTGTCGATGAACCTAAACCATATAGGCAACTAAAATAAGAACGGGAGCAACGCGAAAAAGTGAGATCCTCGTGAAAAGAGCTCTTGAGGCAGGGGGAGCAGGGGGAGCAGGGGGAATGAAGAGAAAACTTTAGTATTTTTTACGACCTTTATAGCTATAAATACACTTATTTCTTTCTCTTCCCCTGCCTCCCCCTGCTCACAAAATCGCATTGCTCCCAATAAGAACTATAAATGTATAAAGAGAAATAACTGCTTGCGGTTTTGCTATGCCCGCTAAGGATTTGTATCACGATACCGTTGTCCAAGCCCTCATTAAAGATGGCTGGGAAATTACTGACGACCCCTTGCTTTTATCTTATGGCGGTCGAGAACTCTATATCGATCTCGGGATAGAAAAAAGGGCGATCGCCGCGCAAAAGGACGATCAGAAAATAGCTGTTGAGATTAAGAGCTTTTTGAAGCCTTCTCCAGTCCGCGATCTAGAAGAAGCAGTAGGGCAATATGGTGTCTATCAAAGTATTCTGACAGAAATCGCACCAGAACGAATACTTTACTTAGCTGTTCCCAGACGCTCCTATGAGACTATTTTTTCAGAAAAACTAGGACAGCTAATCATCAAACGCTTGCAAGTTAAACTCTTGGTATTTGACGAGGAACAAATGAGGATTGTGCAATGGACACCTTAGAACGCTATCAGAAGATAGTCCGCCAGTTAATTGATGAGTATGCAAAGTATAAGCCTTCTCACGGTCAGATTGAAACCGAAATAATTATCGACACCCAAAGAGATCGTTATGAAATGCTGCACGTAGGCTGGGATGGGCAACGTCGGGTACATGGTTCAGTGGTACATATTGATATCATCCAAGGAAAAATTTGGATTCAACATGACGGTACTAATCGTCCCGTAGCCGAGGATTTGTTGGAAGCAGGAGTTCCTAGAGAGGATATTATTTTGGGCTTTCATCCTCCTCAAGTCCGTCAGTATACTGATTTTGGCGTGGCATAAATGAAACTGAATTCTGATTACTCTCTCTTTCTGGAGAGCGATCGCGTCCTCTTTGAATAATTTTTAATGTAAGTAATTAGGATTGAGAGTGAATCAAATATCAATTTAGACTTTGATGATAAGTATAAACCTATGCCATACAGTAAATTTACTCTCAGCAAAGCTGTAGAAGATTTCCATCTCACAATTGTTGAAGGAGGTCGCTTCCCACCAGACATTCCCTCAGTCACTCCTACTCCTTTGCTTCAGGATATTCTTAAAGAAACGATTCCTTGGGCGATCGCAGTCAGTAGCGAAAAAGCCCGTTCTGAGGGGATCTTACTCTTGCATCTTGACCGTGTGCCCCACGGCTGCAAGCTCCCTTTGGAAAACTACAAGAGATGCTGCGACATGGCATGTTTAATATTAAACTCAAAAAAGTGTTGGTTGAAGCTGCAAAGCGCGACGATAAGAGACGCTTGCTTCATTAAGCTGACCGCGTTCTGCTAAAATATCTCCTAAGTGTTTGTGCGACCAAGAGTTATCTGGGTTTAGTTCAATGGCACGTTGGAAAGAAGCGATCGCATCATCCCATTTCTGCTCTTTCTCTAAAACTTTTCCTAGCTCTAAGTATATTTCAAAGTTGTCTGGGTGGAATTGGAGTGCTGTTTGGTAAGTGGCGATCGCATCATCAAATCGATTTTGTCTAACTAAGGCATTGCCTAGCTGTAAATTGATTTGAGCGTCATCTGGCTTAACATCCAGTGCTTGATGGTAAACTTCGATATCGTCAGGGTTATATACAATGTGAGAGCGATAATAGCTCATTAATCCCTCTACTCCCTGAGTTTGTTTGAGATAAGATTTGAAGTGTGCAAATTCAGTTTGGGAGGTCTGTAATTCAAATTGAGATTGGTCGAATTCAATTTGAGTTTGTTGCAGTTTAGACCGAAGTTGTTTCAATTCGGATTGGGTATATTGTAAATCAGACCGATATTTTACTAATTCCTCCTGGCTTTGTTGGAGTTGAGCTTGTGTTTGTCTTAGTTCAGTTTGCAACTGTTCAATTTGTATCTGATTTTTTTCCTGAACTTGTTGTAGCCTTTCTTTATACCTATCTATTTCTGCTTTTGCTTGAATATTTTCAATTTGTTGTGCTTCTAATTCTTGAGTCTTCTGGTCAAGTTGTGCCTGTAAGCTTTCTAACAAAGTCTGAGCCTGCTGCTCTTGCCAAGTCGTCATTCCCAATATCCTCTGACGGGATGAGTTACCTAAAGGCTGACTTGGGGTATTAAAAATCTCTAACTCTTCTAGAATTCCAAAAACTTCTTGACCGATTGGTTGATAAAGCTCCACAGGAAAATGAGCGAAATCAACCATATTTTTGGTGCTGGTTTGCTTTAAAACTTTATCTATATCAACGATACAAAAATTTAATTTTCTCGATAGTTCGATCAAAGCTAAATTGAATTCTCGCCGTCTTAAGCTTTCAGAACGTTTCACAAACTGATAATTATGTGTAATATTACCAGGCTCAATTGTTAAAGTATTAAATACTAAAATGTGGGCGTTAGTAGTCTGCTGAATTTTCTCAACTAACTGAGTAAAGTTTTCAATAAATTTTTCTATCGTTATCCGTCCTAAACTGACAAAATGCTTCCGAAACCAATTGGCGGAAGATAAATCTCTTAACATCAAATCTATCCGTTGATTGTTCCACCAACCACTCGGATCGATTAAAAAACCATGTTCTCGATGTTGATAAACCACTCTCGCTACGTCAGGCGCAATGGATAAAATAACTACTTTTTTAGTAAATTCTTCAAAGCCACTACCATTAGAAACCAAAAAGTTGGGGCTAAATAGTTGATTCTCAAAAAAATTGCCGGGAAGATAAAATTTTTCTAAGACGGGGGCTAATAAATCTTGAGGATAGTTTTCTAAATTTTGCAGCAGGAGATCCGATCTAGATTTCTCAATCTGTCCTTCTTTGAGAATGCAGCAAGTTCCTTTCAATATAGGTTTAATCAGAGGAACACAAGAAAATACTGACGGGAGATCGCAGCCTCCCATTATGTATATACCAATTTTATTTTCTTGATGTGAATCAGACCCAAAAATAATATGGTTAGAATCCATATATTCGCTAGGCACATTTATCTCAATGTTTTTTTCCATAAAAAATAAATGATTAATTATAATATTCTCGAATCAAACACAAGTAGACAAATGAAACTAAACGTAAATACCAGGATAGGAAATTATATTAGGAACGACCCTAAATGTACTGGCTTCTGCCAATTTAGATTCATTAATCTCTTCATCCAGATCGGTAGTTAAGACGGCTAGTAATACTCCTACTTCCTGATAAACAAACTCTTGTGCATAAGTGCGGCGTAAAAAACCCATATCAGCAGAACAAACACGCACAAGCATATCCAATTTGTGAATTTTATCTGATGTATTTTCCGGTTCTGCTAAACTGGCAAGCACGCTTTCAGGTGTCTCTAAAACAAGATTACTTTTCTCTTCCTCTATCTTTAATTCAAAAATATCGTCTCCATAATCGATTTTATCTCCTTTATCCTTGTACCATTGAATAAAAATTCCTCCTTCAGTGCCTTTATTGATATAGGGCATGAGCAGTTTAAACAGCATCTTAATCTCTCCTGCGTCCGATTTGCTGAAGTAAAGGGCGATTTTCAAAAAAACCTACGTCTGTTATGACTCGGAAAAATTCTTGGCAGATAACCTGATAAGCTTCCGGTGAATAATCTAATGGACTAGTAATATGCTGCGCGGCACCTAATTCGGCTATAAGTGATTCTACATCAACAATAGAAATTCCTTCCTGCATAGAGAGTTTAAGTAAGAATAAATTTAACTTTTGAATTCTTAGGCGCAGTGTTTCGCCGACATTGTGATAATTGGTAGTGCGATCGCTCGGATCAAAGTCGCTACAGTTATAAAAGATAATATACGCACCTGTTTTTTCTTTCAGCAATTGAATAAGCTGGCTAAAATTGGCTTGAGATTGCTCCGCAGACAGCAAACCAGTGGGAGAAAAGTGCTGTTGAAACTCCTGTTTTGCCACTTCAGACCACTGCTGTTCCCAATCTTCAGGGATATCGATGAGATGCCCAGTTTGGTGATGTTGCCATAAATTTTTGGTAATCTCTGCCTGGGTGGAAAAGACAATAATATCGATACCTGCTTCCAGCAAAGAAGTAGGAGATTGTCCCGTTAACAGGGTTTCTAACTGCTTAGATGGAAAGTCACCTAATTGTGCAAAAACTTGCAATTCATTTAGCAAGGGGATTTCCCCCAACTGTTGCAAACAAAGGTCGGAACGTCCACCGGGTTCGTAGATAATTTCGGTTTGAAAAGCGCTAGGGTACTTTTCATTGATTAGCGCACGGACTTCACAACTTCCTGTTCTTCGCTAGAAATGACAATGCGTGGAAAATCATCTTTCGGGAAATCGACGCGATTAACCCTTACCCCTTCATATACAGTTGCTCCCAGCTTTCTGGCGTGCTGAAGTAGAAGGTGGTCGAATTTAGCTCGATCCACATGATAGGTGTAGTTGCGATCGCCTTGCATCTCCCGTTCATCGAAGCGAATATCTCCCCGACAATCTAGTGGTAATCCCTCAAAATCGTGACTGTAGATTTTCTTACTTGTCACAGATGTCCATGCCGATCCGTATTTGCGAGGAAATTTTGCTGCTTCCATTTGCTCTAGTAAACCAAGTTCTTGCAGCACTCGGTTAGCGGCTGGTACTAGAGACTCACCAACATGGGGACGGGGAAATGTTTCGCGCTCGAACAGTACGCAACTGATCCCTGCTTTAGCAAGATAGGCTGCTAGACTTGACCCAGCAGGCCCACCGCCGATAATACCAATATCAAAATCAGGTTGGGGAATATTTATCAACATCTGGAATTATTTATGAGTCGTGATGCGTAAAACTGCATTACGGAAGCCGTAACACACCCTACAACATAATATATTTACTTAGATTTTTTCAAAAATCAAATATTATTCCTATATCATCACTACTCAAGCGACCGAAAAAAAAGAGGGATTTACGCATTCATGCTTCAGTACTCCGAAGTTTTGACATTATTAAAGATTTAATAGTATCGATAGTCTCAAAATTATCTAACAGTACCTCATCTGGATTTATCTTGACATGAAACTGTTCTTCTATAAAGCTAATTAATACAAATATTCCTAAAGAATCAATAATTTCTTCATCAATTAGGTGTGACTCATTATCTAAAATTACTTCTGGACGATCGTACATAAATTCTTTGCTTATCTGGTTTTTTAGGATTTCCTCTATCTCTTTTTCTGTATAACTTTGTGTTGGCATATCTTTAATTGTTAAAGTAGTTGAAGATTGACTTTCCCTGTGGACGTTTTTGGCAAAGATGCCCGAATTTCTATGACAGCAGGAACCATATACTTAGGTAAATAGTCCGAACAGAAACTCGCTAAATCCTGCTTTTGTAAAATGTCGTGAGGAACTACAACAGCTTTGACGACCTGACCGAACTGTTCGTCAGGAATAGCTACGATTGCTACCTCTGCTACTTGTGGATGCTTGTATAATATTGTTTCTATTTCGCCTAAATCGATTCGATAACCGCGGCTTTTAATCGTGCGATCGCGACGACCTAAAAAGATGTAATTTCCATTTGGTTCTTGTTTTACTAAATCGCCAGTTCTGTAAACAAACTCCTCCTTTTGCTCTGCTGTTTCTGACTGAGAAAGCATATCACACGAATGAGATAACATAACTTCCTTAGTCAAATCTAATCGTCCCCAGTAACCGTTCATTAGCGATCGCCCACGGACGTAAAGTTCTCCCACTTCCCCAACTGTTGTTATTTCTCCCCTATCATTAACAGCAAATACTTCATTTCCTGCACAGGCTTTACCAATAGGCAAGGCTGCAATTGATTCATCAGGAATCTTCTCAACTGGATAATAAGTACAAACATTCGTTTCCGTAGGGCCGTAAAGGTTATAATACTTTACCTGCGGTACGCATTCCATCAGTTGTCGCAAATATTTAATCGGAAAAACCTCACCTGCAAATAAAATAGCTCTTAAATTAGAGAAGTCATATCCTGGTAAATTCCCATGCAAAACCAACTGGATCAGGGCAGAAGGAACCGAGTACCAGATTGTTATTTGTTGTTCAGCAATAAATTTAGCTAAATCAAGCGGAAAAACTGTTAACTTTTCGGGAACGATAATTACAGTACCGCCAGCTTTGAGTGTGGTAAAAATATCGAAAACTGAAAGATCGAAGTGCAGAGGAGCGTGATTGGAAATGCGATCGCTATAACTCACTTGAAAACATTCACTAGACCAATTAACAAAGTTCAATGCCGCCCGATGACTAATCGTTACTCCTTTAGGAGTTCCAGTTGAGCCAGAAGTGTATAAAATATAAGCTATATCAATTTCAGTTATTTTGTTGACAGGTAAAGGAGATAAAGCCGCTTGCAATACATCCTGCCAACTGATTAATTTACCGACTAGTTCCGAAATTTGCAAGGCATTCCCACCGACAACAATCGCCCACCGAATAGGAGCGAGTTTTGGTAATATCTGCTCTAAACTGACAAGTTTTTTAGCAGTAGATATCAACACCTCGATTCGGCAATCCTGAATAATAGATGCAACTCGTCGAACGGGAGCCGAAGGATCGAGAGGAACGTAGACAGCACCAGCTTTGAGAATGCCGAAAATCGCTACTACTGCTTCAATGGATTTGTTGAGGTAGATACCGATGCGATCGCCCTTCTCAATACCAGCATTCTTCAAAACCCAGCATAATCGAGTTGAAACTTCATCAAGCTCTTGATATGTTATGGAGTTATTATAAACAACTGCTTTTCGCTCTGGATATTGCTTGGCGCTGATTTCTAAAACCTGATGCAGTAAATAGGACATATTTTTTAGCTTCACAATCCCATAAATTGAGCGATAATTTGGTACTGGATTTCAGACGTTCCCGAATAAAGTCGGCTTCCCAAAGCATCCCGTAACTCTCGTTCCAGTCCAAGTTCTGTCAAATAACCATATCCTCCGTGAATTTGAATAGCATCTAAACAGGATTGTACCCAAGATTCACTAATATAAAGTTTTGCCATCGCTGCTTCCATAAACGCAGATTTTTCCTGCTGTTTTAACCAGCCAAATTTATGTAATAAACTTCTAGCTGTTTCCAGTCGCATCTTCATGTCCACCAGCTTACTAGAAATTAACTGAAACTTACCAATTGGTTGCTGAAACTGCTTTCGTTTCTTGGTATATTGAACGCATTGTTCAAGCAATCGTTCCATACTACCAATAGCACTAGCAAGGATAAAACCGCGTTCCCATTCCATGCTGTGACTGAATACAGCCATTCCAGCGCCTTCTTTTCCAAGTAAGTTAGCGGCGGGTACTTCACAGTTTTCTAAAACGATTTCAGCCATTTGTGCCGTTCTCAACCCCATTTTTGACATCTTTTTTCTAACAAGAAAGCCCGGAAAATCTTTTTCTACTAAAAAACAGGTAATTCCCCTTTTGCCGCGTTCTGGTTGGATGTTGGCAAAAACTAGAATTAAGTTAGCGATCGCACCATTGGTAACAAACATTTTGCTCCCATTTAAAATATACTTATCTCCCTTCTTTTGGGCTGTAGTTTGTAGGCTATAAACATCCGAACCAGCTTCTGATTCGGTTACTGCATGAGCGCCAATTAATTCGCCTTTTACAAGTTTGGGAAGATACTTGAATTTTTGTTCTAGAGTTCCAAAAGTCAATAGGGGAATTTCGCAAGCCCAGGTATGAGCGGCAATTGAGAAAAGCAGACCGTTATCTTTACAACCATAGCCCAGACCTTCTAAAGCATAAATAGTTGTGAGGGGATCTAATTCTCTTCCACCATATTCCTGGGGAATTGGTAAACCCATAATTCCCCACTCTCCACATTTCTGCCATCCTTCTAGGTTGAATTTTTCCTGCTGGTCTAGTTCGGCGAGATTTTCTATTAATAACTTTTCTGTAAATTGAATTACATTGTTCTTGATTTCAATCTGTTCTTTAAGCGAGAACATAATTATAAATACTTATTAAGCTTTAAAGTTGCTAACCAATCTTATATGAATTTACAGGGTGAGTCCATCTCAAATCCTATTGACAAGCTGGTTTAGAGCCAATACCTGTAAATGGAATTGATTAAAATCTGAGAACCCTTGTTGAGCAAGGCATACAAGTTTTAGATTATTACTAATTTGAGCTTGTAATAACTTGAATTTGCCCATCTCCTGGCAAATTACATAATCCCAAATGAGAGTGATGATTGTTAGTGTAATGAGACGTAACATAAAAAACCCCCACTTTTTCATACATATCACAAATGTGGATGTGGCTACTAAATTCCACTTGTGGAAGTTCATCTAAACGAGCATAATCATCAGGACTCATAGTCGCTAAACCAAAATTGATAACATATTCATCTGGAGCAATATTTAGGTTTATACTGCGACAAAAACGTACATAATCCCCTTCATTAACTTGGTTAGGAACAGTAATTTTATGATGAAACGAGGTTTTTATATGAACTTGTAGATTCAATTTATTAGTAATGAATACAGCTACAATCGGTACAGCAATACTTTTCTTAATTTGAAACTCACAACAAAAATAAGCTTGTTCGCCTTGTAAAAAATTGGCTGTAGCTTCGCCTTTAGCATTACAAATACCATAACGGGTTATCTGTGCATAGTTCGTCTTCGGAAAAGAAATAGGAATGAAAACTTCATCAGTAGGCCAAAAAAAATTATCTGGTGTCTCTAGAAGCGGTACAGATATCTTTTCTTGAAGTACAGGTTGAGGAACATTATTTAAAAATGCTCTCTTAAGTTGATGAAATTTCAGTATCCCTTCTCTAGCTTCACCTTGATAAATTTTCTGACCATGATGCAGCAAAATTACCTCTTTACAATACTGCTGTACCGCCGCTAATTGATGAGTCACTAAAATAATCGTAATTTGTTTGGCTATGAGTTCCTCAAGACGGGCATAGCATTTCTGTTGAAAGAAAATATCACCAACTGCTAAAACTTCATCTAAAATTAGGACATCACATTCCAAAAAAATAAATAAAGAAAAAGCTAACCGCGCCTTCATTCCAGATGAATACAACTTCATTGGACGGTCAAAAAACTCTCCCAGTTCCGAAAATTCCGCAATATCTTCCAGGCGTTTTTGTACGTATCCTTCAGGAAAACCTAACAACTCAGCACTATAAATTGCATTTCCTCGCCCACTGAGTTCAAAATTAAAATCAGTTCCCAATTCTAAGAGTGAGAGAACTTTCCCGTTTAATTGATAACTTCCTGCTGTGGGTTTTAATACCCCAGTAATAATTTTTAATAAGGTACTTTTACCTGCTCCATTTTCCCCGATAATTCCGATAAATTCGCCTTTTCGGACTTGAAAAGACACATCTTTCAGAGACCAAAACGACTGATGATAAGTTTCTTTTTTCCGGCTTAACCATTCTCTAGCACGATGCCAAGGATTAGAATAAATTTTAAAACATTTACTGAGATTGCTGACTTGTAATATAATCTCATCACTCATATCACATCTCTAATTTCATCTTGGAGTTTTTGTACTTTAACTCAGTAGGTCAATTGCATGATACATCTTAGCTATTTTTTGCACATCAGCCAACTCTAGCCATTCACAAGAATCAAGTTTTGCTGTTAATGCTTTAAACTCCAACTTGGCTTTTTCAAAATCCCTGATATGAATAAAGTACATAACTTTAGCTGCCAGAATATTCGGTTGCATTTTCTTTGGCGTAATCTCTAATGAATAATCAAAAACTGCGGCAACTTCAGTTTCAGAAAAGCTATTAAATGAATATGAATTTTGTAACACCTCATTGGGAATTGGCTTGACATAGCAAAAAGCTCTAGAGGAATAAATGAAGGGATGCTCAATCGGCACTAGATACTCTCGTAACCGATACATCATTAAATGAATCCAAGAAGTATAGTAATGAGCAAAATCTTGCTGGATTACTAAAGATACTTCTGGAATAAGATAAGGAAAAAAGTTTTTTATAATACTATTTGTTAATTTCCAAGATTTCATAGCATCAATAAAAAGACACTCGATTTCACCTTGTTGCCAGCCAATTTCTGCCAGATCCCCAGGATGGACGTGAATAAGATGACTCCAAGGATTAATTCGCTCCAGGTATTCCTCAAGAAAACTATCTCCATCTTTGTATTTACCTTCTAAGGAAGTACCGATGACATTTTGCGGCATATTAGCCAGTGAAGACCAAAGAAAAATATCGTAAGCATGAATGCGCTGGCTTTTGTTTGTTACATAGGAATTAGCCTCAAGCCCCATTGCAAAGGAAATAGTTGAGGAGCCAAACCAGCAACCAAGTTCTACAATCTCTCCTCTACCTGAATACTCATTTTGGGCATAGTTTTCTAAAAAGAGTTGCTCCTCGTTTGAAGTCATACCCAGTATCCATCGTCTGGGTTCACTTTTATCTAGATGACTTGCGGGTGATATAGCAGCTTGACAAAAGGCTCGATCCATATATTCAAATCTTTGATTCAGCAAGCGTTGATTCACAAAATGGAGAAACTCTCTCATCGGTACACCAACTTTCTCTGGGTAGGCCGAGATAGATTGAATCATAGCTTGTTCAAGCGATCGCACGTCTTCCGGTATAAACCAGCGCACACCACTGGTACGTCCAATGAGATTGAGAGTTTCTCGAAATCCACCTGTATCTGAAACGATTAAACTGACGGGTAACTGTCCCATTTCTAATGCTGTATGGGGAAAGTTCTCTTGACTACTGGTGAGGCAAACGATCGCAAAACGCCACAAACTAACCAACTGAATCGCTTCTTGACTGAACAAATCAGTCACAATGGTGTAGCAATAGTTAGAGCCTAACTTTTGTTTAATATATTGCTGGCTATCTAACCCTTGCAAACCCTCAGCTTGCAGCTCAACGTTCTTACCCAAAAAGATGATATGAATTTTTTCAACTACATTGCTTTCTAGTAGTTCGACTGCTTCTAAGAAGGTAAAAAGCCCTTTTCTCTCCTCCAATCGTCCAAAAAAGACCAGAGGAATTTTATCTTGATCGAGAAGCAATTGTAAATCATTTCTCAGCGTCATTGTTTTCGACGGTTGTTCAATGACTGAAAAACAATAAGGTAAATGCAAAGCATGAGATGTTTTCCAACCATACTTCTCCACTTTCTCTTTGAGAAAATGTGACAGAAAGAAGGCTTTATCTGCCTGTTCAAAGGAATATTGCTCGTAATGGCTCGTTTGCCAAAACCAGCGAGGATGAGAATGTGTGTACCTTGCATGAGCTTCTTGCAGCCACTCCTGCCCACTATGCAAAGTCACAGCTACCACACAATTTTCTCCTAAAACACGCGATCGCTTGGCTTGAACTGTACGGTATCCCAATCCCAGCATTTCAGGGAATTCAATGTAAATATAGGCGTTAGGAAATGTAGCGGCGATCGCAGTCACAAAAAATAGCGCACAGTAGTTCTCGTAATCTACCCATTCCCCATCCTGCAACTGAGACAAAATTGCCAAGTTAGTCGGCTGTAATTCCAGTACATCGATACATTCACTGCTTGAAAAGATATGTTTCACGGCGGGAATAATTGACTCTCCACCAAACTTCTTTTGACTTTGGCAAAGCAGTACCACAACATAAAAGTCTGCTGCTGCTAATCTCTCACTGAGAGTGCGGTAATAAGTGCCAATTCCCCCATTCCGAAAAATGCCTTCGTATTCAGTTGTGACAAGTAATGCTATTTGTGCAACTGCTGGGGGAATTTTGTCTTTTATCGTCTGTTTGAAGCTGACTTCAAAACTGTTAGTACGATTAGTTTGTTCGGAAAGGAACTTTTCTATGTCTACTGGCTTCATTTAACTTCGGATATATTGCTATCAGACTGAATAATCCTTGCTGTAATACCACTTATATAGGACTCATATTTGATTTTTGAAATAGACGTAGGGTGTGTTAGCGTCAGCGTAACGCACCAAAAACTTTGGAGTCAGGTGCGTTACGGCTTATGCCTAACACTCCCTACATCTACTTAGATTTTTCATAAATAAAATCTGATTTCTATACAAAGAAGATGGGAAAATTTCACTTAATTTCTGATTAATTGGTGATTTATCAAAAAAATTCAAGTACTATATTCAATGCTGTACGAATCGATTTCCAGTATTCTTCTTCCAACACTCTTACTAAGTTGAGAACTCGGCTATTATCAATACTGCGAATTTGTTCAACATCAATGTAACGGTCTTGGTCTAAACCATTCATAGCAGATGCTACGACATTGACAACATAAGGAGCCTTTTTACTTCCTGGTCTGAATGGCATGACGATTGTTAACAAACCGTGCTGGTTCATTATATCGTTCTGAACAATTAGGCAAGAGCGTGTCTTTTGCAATTCTGTACCCACTGTTGGGTCAAGTTTACAAAAGCGTATTTCTCTACGTCGATAAGTTAAATTACCTTTAGGCATTATTCAATTCCATCCCCAACGACGCAATCCCAAAGTACGATTTCTTTTTGATACTCTAGGTCATTAGCGTCTTCTTGAAGTGCTGCAATCATCTCTGCTTCTAAAACTATACGACGATGCTGACTCAAGACATCGTTGATGTACCCACTACGATTAGAAGTTTCTCCATTATTAGCAGATCGCCGATCTATAAAAGCCAAAATATCTTCATCAAGTGTGATTGTTACTTTCTTGACCAAAGGTATGTCTCCTGAGTCTTACTATTTAGTCTTACTTATTTATCATACTAATTGATTCACAATCAAGTCGTTTTAAGTTCAAGATATGTGCAATATGGATAGTAAATAATCAAACTCTGTTATAATTCATCTGCTTTTAGCTAAATGACTCAAACTAAAATTAAAAAGTATTAAGGTTGGTGCGATCGCAAATTTTTAATATTACTTAATAAATTTTGACGGAGAAAATTAAGTGAACCTTTTTGCTAATCCCAACAAAACTTGGTTGTCACCTTGTATTGCGGCTTCAGTAGTAGCCTTTCTCAGTTTTCCTGTCTGGCAAAAATTTTTTACTAATCTAACTTTGCCTGTTCAGGTTCAAATGACAGCAGACAATATTAAACACGTTAAAGCTTACTGGGATAATCCAGCAGTTCATCCTAATGCCTATGAAATAATTCCTCTAAAATCAAAAAAAACTCCTACTAATCAAACCTCTTCTACTGTTTGGCGTATTAAAGTTGAAGCGTTAGCACAAAAAGCACCTGACGCGAAGAGTTCTGAAGTCTGGATTGTAGACATCAGAACACCAGAAAACCAGGTAAACTGGTCAAAAGCATTAATAGGTGTGCAAAAGTGGGAACTAATTGACAATCAATACGGACCTCAAGGTAAAATAGCTGCTGCTCGCGCTGGGCAACCGCAATCTTTAGATGTGTCAGTTAAAGGTAGCAACTTAACTATCACATTACTGCGTAGCCCTTGGAGTGGTAAAGTGCGAGTAACAGCCAACGGTCAAGCACGCGAAACAAATTTATATGCTCCTAACAGTGCTATTGAAAAACTGTATTTTGAACCGACAGAAAATAAAAAATCTGAGCTTTATGAAATTGAAATTACTAAAACACCTTGGCATCAACTGAAGTTTGTTCCAGATGCTGCTAATTCCGATCGAGTTAAAATTGACTTTATTAAAATTGGGAATTTAAAAATCCAACCGGAAGCGAATGGAGAGTTTATATTACCGTTCTACTTTTGGAATCAATTTAGTTGCGCTCTAGCTGCTACAGCGATCGGTTTTTTGGGGTTAACAATTTTATTTATCAATATCGGAAATATCCAGCGGCGAAATACCCAATTTATTAGCTGGCAGTGGTTCGATAACTATCAAATACCCAGAGCGATAATCAAACTCAAAATTGCAAAGAAAGAAACCCTAATTTTACCGTATCAAGCGCTCAAATACTTTCTGGTATCCTTAATAGTCTTAGTAAGCGGTCTTTTTTTAATAGAAGGCTATCTTTACTACCTAGAAAATAACAAAATAATTCGAGTGCGATCTCAGCCGAAGTATCAGCTTGCTTCTATATCTTTGCTTGCGACCTCTGTCACTCAAGCTAGAACGCAATCAATACGACAACTTCCACAACTATCCTCCTCAGCATGGCAACAGGAAAACGATCGCATTAATCAAAATAACAAGAAAAAAATTCTCACATCTGGTAGAGTGCTGAATCCAGCACAAGGAGAGTGGATTTGGCGGTCAAAGGGATTTCCTGTAAATAAATTAGCTACAAAACCCAAACGCATCCTCGTGATGGGGGATTCCTTTGTTTGGGGTAGTGGCTATAGTAATATGAATGATATTTGGTGGCGGCAACTACAGCGAGAATTAACTCGTAGAGGCTACGAACAAGTCGAAGTTATTGCTGCTGGATTGAGTGGCGCTTCAACCCACCAAGAATTAAATCAAGCACGAAATCTTGTTCCTGTTTATCAGCCAGATTTGATACTTTGGGGTTATGTAACGAACGATCCCGATGAAGGAGTTCTTGAGCAATTTAATTATCAGTTCGTTAATCAAGACCCAATAATAAAGTTGATTAAAACCTTAAGAGATAAAGGCATTTTTCCGAGATTAAATACACTTCTCTTCGAGGCTCGTTCTCGAAAAGTTCCAGGAACAATGGATGAAAAAAAAATTGGCTATGAATATAGTCAATGGCAGTTAAAATTACTTGAAGGTAAAAATTTTGAGCTTTACAAGAAAACAGTAAAAGAACTAGGGCATTTTCAAGCCAGTAGCGGTATTCCTGGATTTGTAATGACTTTGCCAACTTATCCTGACCGTGCTTACTTCACTCCTCTATACAGCAAAGTTACCCCTTTACTTAAGGCAGAGAAAATAGCCGTTTACGACACGTTAGAAAATTTTCTCAAATTTTATTCGCGCTTTAACTCAGATCCCATCTATGCCACATTAGATCCTGTTTACACTTGGCGCATCAATCCAGCCAATGGACATCCTGGCACTACTGCAACTCATTTTTATGCCGAACAAGCCGCAGACATTCTTGAAGCCAAGTATCCAAAAGTGCTGGGTGAACGAACTCCTTCAGCTAAACCGCCAGCGATTCACATCAACGATTGGGTTCCTTACAACCTAAATCTAGTTGCAAGTTCTAGCGGAATTTACACCTTTAAGTATCCTGAATCAGAAGAATATATGCTGCGGTTGCCAATTGGTAAACCCTTTGTGCAGCTAAATTTAGAAGTTCCTGTAACCATTAAAGAAATTCGTCTTTCAGGAACTGGATTAAAAGCCGCTTCATTAGATATTACAACAGTAGATTCTAAACGCAAATTTGACGACGGCACTATTTACTCTTTTGAAGAGAAGCAAGGAACATCTTTAGTTTGGAATTTGGAGGGACAGTCATCTGCAAAATCTACTAATACAATTCGACTATCAGCCAGCTTTCAAAATAATGATAGACAACTCACGCTAACCCTAATTCCAGGTGCAGGGAGCCAACCATGAGCAAAATACGGATTCTCGGTATCTCTGCTTATTACCATGACTCAGCTGCGGCTTTAGTCGATGATGGTAAAATCATTGCAGCAGCCCAGGAAGAAAGATTTACCCGCATCAAAGCAGATGCAGAGTTTCCCCATCACGCCATTGATTATTGCCTAGAAGCTGGAGGAATTGACGAGCATCAGTTAGATTATGTTGTTTTTTACGAAAATCCTGTTCTTAAATTTGAGCGCTTACTCACAACCTATCACCTAACTGCTCCCAACAGTTGGCGGAGTTTTTTGAAAGCATTTCCAGATTGGTTAACCCGAAAACTCTGGTTAGAAAGTGAAATTGCCAAAGAAATGGGGATTAAAAAACGGATTTACTTTTGCGATCATCACCTTTCCCATGCTGCTAGTGCGTTCTTTCCCTCTCCTTTTACTTCATCTGCCGTTCTGACAATTGATGGAGTTGGCGAATGGTCTACTGCTACTTTTGGGATAGGACGAGAAAATCAGATTGAATTGTTAGAAGAAATTCGGTTTCCTAATTCCTTTGGTCTGTTATATTCAGCCTTTACTTATTACACCGGATTCAAAATCAATAGCGGCGAGTATAAACTCATGGGTTTGGCTCCTTATGGAGAACCAAAATATGCCGATTTAATTAGAGAAAAGTTAATTCGGCTTAATTCTGATGGTTCGATTATTTTGAACCAATATTACTTTGATTATGTCGGCGGTTTAACAATGACCAACGACCATTTTCACCAACTGTTTGGCGGCGCACCTCGTCCACCAGAGTCGTTGATTACTCAAAAGGAAATGGACATTGCCGCCAGTATTCAAGTTATCTTGAACGAGGCGGTTTTGGCGATCGCCCGCTACGTTCATCAACAAACCCAACAGGAAAATCTCTGTTTGGCGGGAGGAGTAGCCCTCAATGTGGTAGCAATGGGCAAATTATCCCGTGAGGGGTCATTTCGTCAATTGTGGATTCAACCTGCTGCTGGGGATGCTGGGGGAGCTTTGGGAGCAGCTTTGTGGTTTTGGCATCAAAAACTAAGTAACATAAGAACTCCCATTCAACCTGATGCGATGCAAGGAGCTTTCTTGGGTACTAATATCCCCCCGGCTTCCGAGTTAGATGATGCCATGCTAGAGCGTTTAGAAGCAGTTTGGCAGGTTCATAGCGGGGAAGTACTGCAAGGATTAATCGCTCAAAAATTAGCAGAGGGTAAGGTTGTCGCAGTTGCACGGGGACGAATGGAATTTGGGCCGCGAGCTTTGGGAGCGAGATCAATTTTAGGCGATGCTCGCTCTCCATATATGCAAAGCCATATAAATTTAAAGATTAAGTTTCGTGAGAGTTTTCGCCCTTTTGCACCGATGGTATTAGCAGAAGATGCAGCAGAGTATTTCGAGATTCAGGAAGAAAGTCCTTATATGCTGCTAGCTTATCCGGTGAAGGAGAGCAGACGGCTACACGCAGCAACAAAGGGTCTATTCGGCATTGATTTACTGAAAGTGCCACGTTCGGATATTCCGGCTGTAACTCATATAGACTATTCGGCTCGTGTTCAGACTGTAGATTGCGATCGCAATCCTTTTATGTACGGGATATTAACCAAATTTAAAGCTTTAACTGGTTGTTCTGTGATTGTTAATACATCCTTCAACGTCCGAAGCGAACCAATTGTGAATATAGCTGAGGATGCTTATCGTTGCTTCATGGTGACAGAAATTGATTACTTGGTGATTGGCGATCGCTTTTTTGACCGAAATTCCCAAAAACAGCAACTTCTTTCGGATGAAGAACGCACTCAATGGCTGAGGAGGTTTGAACTTGACTAAATTCTCATATTTACAAAGATTGAAGCAACGAAAACATCTAGCTCAAGTTCAAAAACAGATTGTTTTTGGGTTAACTTTGGGTTGGTTGATGACGCTTGTTGGTGGCTTTCACTATTTATTTGCGATCGACAGTCATGATAATTTCTGGAAAGCCCTGCTTTACATAGGAATAGGGTTAATAGCAATCAGTCTTCTGCTTCCCTCTGCTATTTCTTTGTTCCAGAGCTTCTTGCAAAAAATGACAGAAAAGATAGGTGAAAAAATATTTCTATTAATTCTTTTAGCCAGCTACTTTTTATTCATTTTACCGATAGGTATATTGCTCAGAAGACAAAAAACAAATAATTCATTCCATACTTGGCAAGATAAATTCATAGCTCAAGCTGAAGGATGGATACAGTGGGAAAATGGAGAGGATATACAACCGCTTCAACCTGGAGCTAAAAAGCGTCCTTTAATACTACAACTAGTTTGGGTAGTTGCCTATTTCATTCGTAACGGGCATTACTTATTAATTCCAGTGCTAGTTCTGCTGCTAGTTTTAGGTTTAATTCTGTTCTTTGTAAAAGCGTCGGCTTTAGCTCCCTTTATCTATACTTTGTTCTAATGTAGGTTTAAATTTGCTTATTAGTGAGCAATAAGATCCCCAACTTATTAGAGAAGTCGGGTATCTTAGCTTTGCAGGGTATTGTAACATAATTATTCCCAATCAAATTTCATACCTAAATAATCTTCCAGTTTCTGATTGTGCGGTTGAAAAAAATCAGATAACTTTTGGCGTAATTCGTTGCTAGTTCTTGAATAAGAACCAGAATTAACCTTGGAGTATCCTAAGAGGGAGTAATCAGATATTTCTAAAAAATCATAAACTTGTTTCATAGTTTTCTCGGTTTGACTAGAAAGGTCTTCACTTCGCAAAATCAGAAACTGTTCTCTCGGAAAAAGAGTCATCCATTTTTCTAAAAAATAGAAGTATAAACCAAACCAGAGATATCCTTTTTCTGTTTGCCAGTATTTATCACTGACTTTAGTAGGGTCTATTATATCTTTTATGATTTCCAGTTCAGATGTCATTGCTACTTCTAAAGAACGATGTTCTTTCATCATTTTAAGATTCATATAGTAGTGAGAAATTGCTCTCTTAACAGGGTTACGTAGTATAGCAATTAGCTTAATTTTGGGAAATAGCTGAAATACTTTTTTTTCAACTTCATAGCTACCGAGATACCAAGGAGTTGCTTCTCCGGTTAAAAAACCTCCTTCTACAGGAAGGGGAGGAAATTGGGCTAGATACCAATCAAGTCCGAGGTCAAAATTTTTAGTAAAAAAATGTAATTCTTTGTTGTTAGCTGCGAGAATTTGAGGGTGTTGGCACAGATAATGATAAAGCGAAGAAGTGCCAGCTTTACCCATACCAATAATTAAGAAGCTTACATTGTAAATTGTAGGACAATCTATATACTTATTCGTATATTTTTTATTGGGATAAATTGTTTTATCAATACCAGTTTTATAGGCAGTAATAGCTTCTGTTATTTTACCTTGCTTAGTGAGCATATCTCCTAACGCCACATCAGCATAGGATGGAGTTAAACGTCCTTGAATGATTTGATGATAGGAAGCAATGATTCTCGCTAATTCATTTTGCTCAAGTAAGGTACAGTAGCAAATTATATAATTTAATCCAAAGTAAGATAAAGATAAGGATGGTTCAATTTCAATTGCTTTCATATAAGCAGCAATTGCTTCATTCCATTGATTTTTTTCTTGGAAATCATATCCCAATATAGTAGCATCCTTCCATGTCTTAACATCAGCAGCAGTTTTTACTTCTTCGGAACATGACAGCAGCAGATGAAAGCTTTCATAAACCAATTTACTTTGGAGAAGATTTTGAAAGGCAGTAATTTCTTCTCCTTCAAAACCTAGAGTTTGTAGCATTTTGTTTAAAACTTTAGGTGCTGATGCTAAATGTGGTTGAATTTGCAAAGATTCTTGGCAGACTTCGAGGGTTTTATCTAATTCTCCTAGTTCATAATAAAGTTCAGCTATTTTTTCATAAACAGCTAGGCTGTCAGGCTTTATCTGTAGAGCTTTTCGATAATGAGTTACTAATTTTTTTAGCTGATATTCCATAATTTTTGCTTAGATATTTTCATTGATTATTACTGCTTGTGATAACTTTGATTTGTCCATCCCCAGGCAAATTACATAATCCAAAATGAGAGTGATGATTGAAGGTATAATGGGGTGCAACATAAAAAATACCTACCTTTTCATAAACATCACAAATCTGAATACGGCTGTTAAATTCTGCTTGGGGAAGTTCATCGATGCAAGCGTAATCATCAGCTTGCATTGTTACCAAAGCAAAACCGAGAACGTATTCACCTGGAGCGATACTAAGGTTAATGCTACGACAAAAACGCACGCGATCGCCTTGACTAACCTGCTTAGGAACGCTAACCTTTTGTAGGCAGGAAGACTTACTATGAATTAGCACATTAAACTTGTTAGTAATCATTACAGCAGCAATTGGTACACCAATACTTTCCTTAATTTCAAACTCGCAACAAAAATAAGCTTGTTCGCCTTGCAAAAAATTGGCTGTAGCTTCGCCCTTAGCATTACAAATACCATAACGGGTTATTTGTGCATAGTTCGTCTTCGGAAAAGAAATAGGAATGAAAACTTCATCAGCAGGCCAAAAAAAATTATCTGGTGTCTCTAGAAGCAGTACAGATATCTTTTCTTGAAGTACAGGTTGAGGAACATTATTTACTAACCCACTCTTGAGTTGATAAAATTTAATAATACCTTTCATGGGTTCGCCTTGAAATATTTTTTCCCCATGATGCAGCAAAATCACCTCTTTACAATACTGCTGTACCGCCGCTAATTGATGAGTCACTAAAATAATCGTAATTTGTTTGGCTATGAGTTCCTCAAGACGGGCATAGCATTTCTGTTGAAAGAAAATATCACCAACTGCTAAAACTTCATCTAAAATTAGGACATCACATTCCAAAAAAATAAATAAAGAAAAAGCTAACCGCGCCTTCATTCCAGATGAATACAACTTCATTGGACGGTCAAAAAACTCTCCCAGTTCCGAAAATTCCGCAATATCTTCCAGGCGTTTTTGTACGTATCCTTCAGGAAAACCTAACAACTCAGCACTATAAATTGCATTTCCTCGCCCACTGAGTTCAAAATTAAAATCAGTTCCCAATTCTAAGAGTGAGAGAACTTTCCCGTTTAATTGATAACTCCCTGATGTGGGTTTCAATACCCCAGTAATAATCTTTAATAAGGTACTTTTACCTGCTCCATTTTCCCCGATAATTCCGATGAATTCGCCTTTTCTGACTTGAAAAGACACATCTTTCAGAGACCAAAAAGACTGATGATAAGTTTCTTTTTTCCGGCTTAACCATTCTCTAGTACGATGCCAAGGATTAGAATAAATTTTAAAACATTTACTGAGATTGCTGACTTGCAATATAATCTCATCACTCATATCACATCTCTAATTTCATCTTGGAGTTTTTGATTGACAACATTACTTAACCAAATAAATAACCCAGTCCACGATAGCATAATCAGCCAAACATGAATTTCTGGCATTTTGTTTTCTAAAATGATATTACGAACTGACTGAATAAATGCATAAGGTGGATTCAGATAAAGCCAAGGTAAAAGATTTTTAGGAATAATAGTTTCTGGATAAAAAATAGGCATCATCCAACTCCACAAGGGAATTAGAAACTGTAAAATCTGCTTGACATCAGGAAAGAGAATTTGCAAATTAGCCAAAATTAACCCCATCCCAAAACCCAACCCTTGTAAAAGTAATCCTAATATCGGTAACAAGAAGATTCCTAAACCTAAATGTCCGCCTAATAAAACACCAATGGGGAGAATTAAAGCTAAGTAAATTAAGAGCAAAAACAAAGAAGTTAAACTGGCTTTTGCAACAAAAACCTCAGATGGAATTGTTAAACGCCTCAGATAAATAGAATTTTGGATAAAAGCATTGCTACCTTGAAAAATTGTTTCTGCAAATGTCCGCCAAGGTAAAAGTCCAGTCATGAGATATAAAGCATAGGAACTACCCCGTACACCGTGAGAAATCAATAAAGAAAATACCACTGTATAAATGAGAATTTCACACAGGGGATGAATAATATTCCACAAAATACCTATACCAGTACCAGCATATCGGTAACGCAATTCGTACCAAGCGTTATAAAAGATATAGCGCCGATACTGATAAAGATTTTTGAATAACCAGTGCTTTATCATACATGATGATTTGTATAGAAATTTTAAAATTACTGGCGATCGCAGCAGTAGTATAGTATCAAATATCAAGCAGTAATCACTAATTAAGCTAGATCCTATCAGTTTGTATATTTTATGTCTACAGTTACACCTTTCTCTAGTGTCAGCGAATTTATTAATTTGCTGGAAACGAGAAAACAAAAATTTTCTGCCTCAGTAGTTTATCAAGCACCAGTTGTCTCAATTATATCTTCATTTTTTAATGCCCATAAGTATTTTGCCCCTACTTATGAATCTGTAATTAATCAAACATGGCAAAATTTTGAGTGGATAATCGTTGACGACTGCTCAACATCTCCAGAAGCGATCGCTCTATTTGATTCTTTACCAGCTAAGTCTGCAAAAATCAAAACGTTTTACCATCAAATCAACAGGGGATTAGCGGCTGGGAGAAATACTGCGATCGCTTACGCCACAGGTAAATACCTCTTCTTCATGGATTTAGACGATTTGCTAGATCCTACTTGTATTGAAAAATGCGTTCTCTTTCTAGAAACTCATCCAGAATTCTCTTTCGTCAACTCTTATTCTGTTGGCTTTCAAGCTGAAGAATATTGGTGGACTCATGGTTTTAATAAACCATCACAATTCATTCACCAAAATTGGGTTACAGGTAGATTACTTTATCGAAAGTCAGACTTTGATTATCTAGGAGGATTTGATGAAAACCTCAGATTTTACGAAGATTGGGAAAGGTGGCTCAAAGCCATAGTCAACGATCAAAAAGGTTGGACAATACCTGAATACTTAGATTGTTACCGTCGCCTTGATTCTGGTTTGTTAACAACTTCTAGAGCTAACATTACAGAAGAAAAAAAAGTCGCTGATTTAATTAACTCTCGCTATCAATATTTCTTTAATAAAAATTATCTTTCTGATATTACTATCCAAAAAAGTAACTTTCCTACTCATTTATCTGCTAGTAACATAGATGTTGCTAATCTTCTGGAACGTAACTATTCCACCAAGCACGTACTTTGTTTTTTTCCTCACTTAGAAGTTGGCGGTGCTGACAAATTTAATATAGATTTAGTGACTTTATTAGCTGCTCGTGGTTACGAACTGAGTATTGTTACAACTTCCAAATCAGAACATCCTTGGTATAAACATTTTTATAAGGTGACAGCAGATATATTTAATCTCTCTAATTTTTTACAAGACAATGATTGGTTGGGTTTTACGAAATACATTATTAAATCACGTCAAATTAATATCGTTTTTATCTCAAATTCTTATATTGCCTACTACTTTTTACCCTTGCTGCGTAGCGAATTCCCTGATGTCGCTTTCGTTGACTATACTCATACTTTAGATCCTGGTTGGCGTGGCTGTGGATATCCCCGTCTTTCTTGCCAATTCAACCAATTTTTTGACTTGCAAATCGTATCGTGTCGTCACCTTGCGGAATATTATCGATGTCTGAATCCGCAAACTACTGAAAAATTGCAAGTTAGTTATACTAACGTTGATACTAGTAAATGGGTGCAGGATAAAAAGAAGCGTGACGAAGTGCGATCGCACCTGCAAATTCCTGATGATTCAGTTGTTATCTTATTTCCAGCCCGTTTAGTCGAACAAAAACGTCCTCTACTATTAATTAGCATTATTCAAGAACTAGTTAATTGCTCTCTCAATATCTCGACAATTATTGTGGGTAATGGTCATTTATTGCCTGAAATGCAAGCTAAAATTAGTCGATTTGGTTTAGATTCATATTTTCATATATTGCCTGCTATTAACCCTAAAGAAATGCTTGACATCTATTGTGCTGCTGACATTTTGTTACTACCATCAGCTTATGAAGGGATTTCTCTAGTGATTTACGAAGCAATGTCAATGCAATTGCCAGTGGTTGCTTCCGATGTTGGCGGACAAGCAGAATTAGTCATCCCTGGAACTGGTTTTTTAGTTCCTAAAACAGAAGAGGAAAAAAGCGAAGTCAAGGAATACTTGAAAGTATTAATTCCTTTAATTCAAGATAGCGAACTACGCTGTAAAATCGGCTACCATGCACGGCAACGAGTCGTTGAAATGTTTTCCTTAGACAAGATGGTTGAACGCATAGATACCTTATTTACAGAAGCGATCGCTTCATGCCAAACCAAACCCAAACCAGTCATCAATCTGGCTTTAGCTGAAGAAATGCTCTTTGTTGCCCTAGAATACCTGCGCCAAGAGCAAGCTTTAAGCCATCTCTGGCAAGAAAAGTGTCATTTAGAGAGACAAACACATCAACTTGAACAAGAAAGACACGAATTAACTTGGAAAAAACGAGCTATGGAATCATCCAAGTTCTGGAAGTTAAGGAAACAGTGGTTTAAGTTTAAGCGATCGCTGCATTTGGCTCTAGATGAGGAAATATAAGTCAATACACTTCAGTTAAGGCTAAAAACTCAAACTGATGTAAGTTGGGTTGAGTAACAAAACCCAACATTCTCAAGACTTTGTTGGGTAACCTTAGACTCAACCCAACCTACTTTTCTGCTTAATCCAAGCATATTGAAATGTAAGTAGCTTATACTTCAAAATTATTTTTAAATAAAAATCGAGTCACAATATGAAGATATTTTTGATTGCTAGTGAATGTCCTCCAGTTCCTGGTGGTATTGCAACCTATATCGGCAATACAGCAGCGATGTTTGCTGATGCTGGGCATGAGATTACTATTTTTGCTCGCAGTGATAAAACAGAAACTGAAGAAAGAAACAAGCTGAAAATTATTAAAATAATTCCTAAAGATACTTATTTATTAAATTTTACAAAAGTTCATCCCCATTCTGAAAACCATCCGGGATTTCCTTATAATGTCATGGGTTATTGGGGTGCTGTCAGCTATCAATTAGCAGAAGAAGTTATTAACTATATTCGTATTTATGGTCAACCAGATGTTATTGAGAGCGAAGATTATAGCGGAATTGCTTATTTTTTATTGCAAAAAAAGTTATTAGGCTATCTAGAACTAAAAGGAGTACCAATAGTTGTCAACCTACATAGTCCTCAATATCTGCTTTATCCTGCTAACAAAATGCCTAGTTATCACCTTTATGATTACTGGGTAGGAAGGATGGAAAAGTTTTGCATCCTCGCTGCTGATGGAGTTTTTGCTCCCACCCAGTATATTACTCAACAGGTAAAAACGACTTTAAATCCCGATCTTGACATTGAAATTATCCCTTTACCAGCACCACAAAAACTTTTACATCAAGAGCAATTATCATTATCGTCACCCACACCCGGAGATATAGTTTACTTCGGTAGGTTAGAAATCAGAAAAGGTATTATCCCCTTATTAGAAGCTTGCAGTCAGTTATGGGATGCAGGCATAAATTTTCAACTTACAGCTATTGGTGGGGATACTTGGTATCATCTCCAAGGCTGTTATATGAAAGCTTATTTAACAGAAAAGTATCGTGAATACATTAATTTAGGTAAATTAATAATTTCCGCACCTTTACCCCAGGCTCAATTGTACGAACGAGTCAAAAAAGCATGGTGCGTAGTCATTCCTTCTCTGTGGGAAAATTTTCCTAATACTTGTCTGGAGTCTATGCTTTTAGGTAAAGTGATTTTAGCCTCATCTGCTGTTGGCCATGTAGAAATGCTACAAACAACAGAAATGCAAGGAGGTGTAATTTTTGATTTGCAGGATAGTAATGATTTCGCTGATAAATTAAACCAAATTCTCAGTTATTCAAAAACTGAAATTTTAGAGTTAGGAGAAAAAGCTCGGACTTTAATTTTGAGAATTTCCGCACCTGAAAATGTCTTATCAAAACGGATAGCGCATTTGCAAAAACTTATCGAACGGCATCAAGCTAGAAATATTTTTCCTTCCTTAAACTATCTACCTCATGGTAAGGTTGCTTATCCATCATCTTTATTTGAAAATCCAGATATAAGCATCAAATCTATAGTATCTGTTTGCATTCCATTCTACAATTGTGGTCACTACATAAGTGAAACTCTCATCTCTGTATTTGCTTCCAACTATCCTGATTTAGAAGTAATTATTTTCAACGATGGTAGTACGGATAAGAAGAGCCTCGAAACTCTAGCAGTTATCGAGCAAATATATAGTAACCTGAAAATTATTCATTCTGAAAACCTGGGTGTAGCCGCAGCGAGAAATAAAATGGTAGAGATAGCCAGTGGTGAATATATCGCTTTTCTCGATGCCGACGATAGAGTATCTCCAACTTTTTATGCACAAGCAGTAAAGGTATTAGAACAGTATACAAATGTAGGCTTTGTTGCTTCTTGGATTAAAGAGTTTGGTGATTCAGAAAAAGTTTGGGTAGCTTGGAATACGGAATTTCCTTATCTACTTGCTCACAATACCCTTGGCGTTTGTACTGTGGTACGAAAGGCTGCTTACCTTGCTACTGGTGGCATGAAATCTCTATTGGCAGAAAATTTAGAAGATTATGAATGTTGGATTAATATGTGTGAAAAAGGTTGGTTAGGAGTTGTAATACCCGAACTGCACTATTTTTATCGCATTCGTTCTGATTCGCGTTTGCAAAAGAGCAACCGCGAACAACTGCTCTATCTTTATGAGTTAATTGCTGCTTTACATCCTCAATTATATCAGGATTATGGTGTAGAGATTTATCATTTGTTAAATCAAAATGGTGCATCTTGGCTGTGGAATAATCCTTCACAAAACATAGTTGAACTTAATGTTAATTCAACAGGTATGGAAATACTTTCTCTTGTGACTAATAAACTTAAAAAAGTGTATAGCGATGGGGGCATATCTCTAATATTAAACAGGCTGTTGCGATTGACCAAATCATTTAGATGAAAAATGGTCAACTCAGAGGAAACAAGTAAATTCTTATCTTTGACTATACTTTTTTCAACTAGGATTATTCACCCCTGCAACTTATTTAATTCGTCAATTTCTTGAGCCAAGGAAGTAACATAATTAAAGATGAGAAATTATGGAAGCGAATAGGCCATGATTACTAAAGAAGAAATTACCATCAAAGTTCCCTCGTTGGTAGCAGAGGCATACCGCAATGCCACGCAAGAAGAACGGGAACAATTGCAACTTAAGATTGCGGCAATTATGCAGTCTCAATTTACAACTCCAAGACTTGAGGAGATTGCACGTTTAAGAAACACGATGGATAAAGCAAGCCTTGAAGCACAAGAGCGAGGATTAACGCCTTAAATCTTAGAATCGATTTTGAATGATGACGAATAATCGACGGTTCGTATTTGATACTAATGTGCTGATTAGTACATTTTTGTTTAGTCAAAGCAAGCCACGTCAGGCATTAGTGAAAGCTACTGTTATTGGCGTTATCTATAGTTTCTATATTGGACAAGCCCTAATGTGTTTTTTAGTCACTGCATTAAGTGCATTTATAATAGCTTGATCTAACTCTTAATAAGTTCTGGCAGCTTGCGAACGTAATACCAGTTATTTAGCTTTGGGTGTTTTTATTGTTATTTGTACCCCCTGAACGTTTACAATTAGTTTAATGGGAACCTAACTAGCGTGTCACACACTTACAGGTGCGTTCTTGCATATATCCCCACTCGCTGGGAAAATTAATTGAATGGCAACATAATTACAGTCATGATGAACAAATTCAAATATTTTCCCATATTATTTTTATATCTCGTTTTGATGGACGGTGCGACTATAAATATTTCTGCTCAGGCTGCTGTAAGTAAAGTTTTAGTAACGGCTCAAAACGAATCTCTCAACAAATCGGATATTGATAAAGTTATCGCTTTTTACGAATGGGCATTTTCAGCAAAATTCACTAGCGAACAGCGCAATCAATATCAATCAATAAAATTAAATGAGTTTCGCAAAGACCCAAATGGAACCAGAAAAAGCATTGACAATATAATTTCCAATTATACACAAGTTCTTGCTAAAAATGAAGAGGAACAAAGCCGGGTTCGGCAGGCATTTAACGGAGAATTTGTAGGGCAATTGCGAAATTTACCGAATGATGCGGAAGCCAAACTTTTGCTGTCTGTTTACAACAGCATACACGCGGACGAAACTGCTTCAAATGATGCTGATGATTCATCAGGCAGCGTTGAAGAGATTTCATCTTTAGTTGGAAAATGGGTCTGGACGCATACCGGAAACAGTGCTGTAAGCACGAGTGGCGCATATATCGGATCGAACGGTTCGCGTTTCACTTATCAATTTCTGCCGAACGGAACGGTCGAATTTACGGGAATAATGAACGTAATGAACGGCGGCTGCAACCAGCAAATTTTCCAATCTCGAAAAGGAAAAGTCCGTCTGAGCGGCAGTACGATGACAATTAACTGGTCTCCTACAACTTTCACTCGTGACTTTTCATGCGACAGAGCAAACAACTACACGAAAACTTTGCCTGCGGAAAACGAAACTTATCAGGTAAAATTCAAAACCGATTTAGATCAGAAACAGCTTTGTCTGATAAGTAAGGACGAAACCTGTTTCAGCCCGACAAATTAGGCCAAATGACAAAGCAAGCTTTATTCGTTTACTCAAGTAGCTAGATTTGAACGCACCACCAACTAAGCCTGCGGCTCATGTCAATTCTAATATCAAGCCCCACCTAGATACTTTCGAGGTAGGGCTTTTTTTATGTCTGGAGTCAATATGCAATCATGTATCAAGCGCGATCGCAGTATTGAAAGCGGCTCATCAATTCAAGAGCGTAAGTTTCTGTTCGATTGCTCATTTACCCCCAGAACCGAATGGCACTAAGTTAAGCTGAAGGGTATGCAGTGTAAAGATTGCAGAGGAGCAGGGGGCAGGGGCGCAGAGGGAAATTTCTAAATATCCGAACGCAATGCTTAAAACTTCTTCTTTCTCCCCTGCTCCTCCGCTCCTCTGCACCCAAGAGCCTCAACGATTTTCCCTTTACAAGCGTGCCATTCCTCTCTGAAACTCTTATTTCTCCGTGTCCTCTGCGCCCTCTGTGGTTCGTTTTTTCATGATTTTGCGTAAGTCCTGTTGGCGAAGGTATTGGTCTTCACTGATTATTTTTATCAGGTGCAAGATATGAGTAGGCCCAGTTATTGGTTCTCTGTGGGTACTGATTGCCAAGCAAGGCGATGTTTCCAGTGCGATGTGAAATTAAGTTGAACTACTGGGTTAAAGTCCTGCAAAGCTGCTGAAAAAGTTTTCTCTTTTAGCTTTCTTGCATCTTGGTTGTTCAACTGTTTAGGGCATTGTGGATTCCATACATATTTTTGACAAGTTTGGTGGGCAATTTCTACATCACTGCCATTTTCAGGATTTTGAAAGACGGGATGATAATGTAACCTGTTACAGCAAACTTGCAACCATTCTTGCCATCCACATTGCCACAAGCGGACTGTTCCATCAAGACTACCACTGACAATCAGTCTACCATCAGGGCTAAAAGCTGCGGAATTTACCCAATACTCATGCCCGCGCCAAGGTTGACCAATGGGGTTGCCGTGAATATCCCATAAGCGCACTGTCGAATCATTGCTGGCACTGATAATCCACTGACCATCAGGGCTAAAGGCGACAGAATTAACTTCTTTTTCATGTCCGTGCCAAGGTTGACCAATGGGGTTGCCGTGAATATCCCATAAGCGCACTGTCGAATCATTGCTGGCACTGACAATCCATTGACCATCAGGGCTAAAGGCAACAGAATTAACTTCTTTTTCATGTCCGTGCCAAGGTTGACCAATGGGGTTGCCGTGAATATCCCATAAGCGCACTGTCGAATCATTGCTGGCACT
>NZ_JBALDK010000114.1:0-11442 GCF_036917455.1 Nostoc sp.
TGCTGTTTAATACTTAAAATTATTCATACTTTTGCTAAGTCTCCGATTAACTCAGCCCTGCTGGGTCATTTTGCATGGCTTAGTCTAAACTCCAGAAGCCAACCACAAAGGTTTTAACACTCTCAAGTTACCTTGTGCATTGAGACGTTCAACCCGCAGGAGTAACATCGGACGCGCTGCCGCTTTACGGAAATGTAAATTCTTCCAGAGGCTAACCCTTACTCGTTGTAATTTCGGATCATCCAATTCCAAAACAGATTCTGCATCACTCCATGTCGTGGATTCATTAAGTTTGAATTTAGACCCGTGTTTTTTGGGTCGTCCTTTACCCAGGGCGAACGCACGGCATTTCTGAAACCCTTGCTGGATAAGGATCTTGACGAAAAAAGAGGCTAAATTAAAAAACGCCGAAACCCTTGCTATTAAAGGATTCTTATACTTTAGATGCGTTTGCCCTGTGAACTCTATGGGCAAATATTTGATGATGAGCTAGACCTCGCTTACGCCGTAATTGATGGTGTCAAAGCTAGGGGAGAAAAAGGTAACTACAGTACAGAACGTATCAAATTTAACTCTAATTCCTCTGGTTAAATTTTCGTTACATAGTTATAAATTTTCACGCCCACCTACTTATATTCTGCACAATATTCATCTACGATCTGCGCTTCGCAGCAGCGCTTCGCTATCGCAACTGTTGGGTGATCATCTCTTGGCAAATGTTTCAAGATTTGTAATTCTACATCCATTGCCCTACCTATCTTGTTTTATGGGTGGACTATTACAGATAAAAATAGTCGTTTAAAGAATGTTTCAATTACCTTATTTCATTTGAGATGCGCTTACCCTGCTTCTTATCTACTGAATAAACTTAATTATTTCTTTAAGTAAATATAATGTACTGTTAATTATTTAATATCATCCTTATGTAAAGCAAACAGGAGTGCAAGAGCATCACTATTATCAGCCAAAAGATAGTAAAAGCAATTCCACAAGAAGAAATAAACCAATTGTCAAAGGAACACTTGGTAGAAATTATCAAAGCCTTGCAAGAGGAAGTAACACGGTTCAAACAAAGCTTAAAAATTGACAATTTTTCTTCATCAAAACCTCATGAAAGATAAAATTTTGCCCCCAAAGCGATTTTTGATAATCAACTTTTTGACAGCTTTTTTAGTAGTCGTATCTACTATTTTATTTTTGGTTACTTACCTTCAGTCAGACTCCAAAGTTGAGTGTATTGTTGTCACACCTCAAAGTCTTTTCAATTTTATAGAAGCTCCTAAATGCAGTTTTACTTTATACCTTCCTTTTTTATCTGTTGTATTAGGATGTTATGTACTTCGCTTTGTTTCTGCTACCGCACGGTCAAAGTTTTGGGTTACGTTTGTACTATTAGCATTTGTAATTCGTTATTTAATTTGGCGTTCATTTTCAACTCTCGATTTACATTCATGGACAGGAATATTTTTAGGATTAATTCTTTTTAACATTGAATTAATTGAGCTAACTGTATTTGTTTTAAAAAGAATAACTTCAATTTTTTCAATTAGCGAACAACGCTCAAAGGAAGCAAATAAACTGAGCCAAGATATCTACTCTGGTCAATATTTACCTTCAATCGATGTCTTAATTCCTACCTATAACGAGCCTGAGTTTGTAGTACGACGGACAGTCCTAGGTTGTTTGTCTATGGAGTATCCCAATAAGCAGATTTACATTCTTGATGATACTCGCCGCCCTTTTATTCGTGACTTAGCTGAAAAGCTTGGCTGTAAGTACATTACTCGAAGTAATAATCAGTATGCTAAAGCTGGTAATTTGAATAATGCCTTACTTGAGACGAATGGTGAGTTAATTGCAGTCCTGGATGCTGACTTTGTCCCATTCAGAGATTTCTTGACCAGAACTGTGGGGTTTTTTCAAGAATCTGATGTTGGCTTAGTTCAAACTCCTCAAAGCTTCTATAATCCCGATCACTATGCTAGGAATCTTGGCATAGATCATTTAGTACCTTACGATCTTGCTTACTGTTTTGAAGTTAACTATTCTCAACGTGACTATCTCAATACTGCCACTTGCTTTGGAACGGGTTATCTTGTTAGAAGAGATGTTCTTGAGCAAGTCGGCGGTTATTACACTAAATGTGTTAATGAAGATACTTCTACTTCTCTAAGGATATTATTACAGGGCTATCGTGTTATTTATCTTGATGAAAAATTAGCTATCGGGGAGTCTCCCCGTACTTATATTGATCTTGTCAAACAGAGGGTGCGTTGGCATCTTTCAGACTATCAAATTACGCGGTGTAAAAACGAATTAGTTATCTGGAAAAAGCTTAGTTGGTTTCAACTGCCTTTCTTCATTATTTGGTACATTACTCCCTTCTTACCTCTTACTCGTGCAATTTCAATCTTTATATTAATAACTTGTGCAGTATTAGGGATTAGTCCGTTTGTAGCAACATATAATGAATTTATTTTTTTCTGCCTACCTTGGCTTGCCGCTTTAGTCATGAGCTTTGGTTGGCTTTCTGAATATCGAACAACATTCCTTTGGCAAGAACTTTACAATATGCTTCTACTCTACCCTTTGCTTAAATGCCAGATATCTGCATTTAAGAAACCATTCGGACAAGCTTTCAATGTGACTCGAAAGGCAGTGCAATCAAGTAGAAAAGCTTATAATTTCTCCCTAAGTTATCCATTATTGATGGGAGCAATTTTAATATCGATCGTAATCTTAACTCAATTTTTTTCAAGCTTTGCAAGTCATCAAACAATTTTTAATGAGAAGTTGATAATGATGATAGTTCTCAGTTTTTATGCATTTTTAATGTATCTTGCGTTTTGGTCAGCTATCGATCAACCCGAAAATAGAGCAGTCGACCGATTTCCTGTGCAATGGAATTGCCATATTAAATTTGATTCAGGTTTGAAAAACGATTCTTATTACAAGTTAGATGACGGAGTGACACTCAATTTGTCTGAAGGAGGCGCTTATATTTATCTATTTAACGAAATAGCTGATCCTTTAGACAAGATAGTTTATTTCAACCTAAATGAACATGACTTAAAAATCAAATCAAAAATTTGCCGAGTAGAAAAAAATCAAGAAAAGACTTTCATGGCAATACAATTTTTGGATGTGAGTTATCATCAGCATCAAAGATTGATAGAATTGCTATACGCCAACAGAAAATATTTCCAAACGAAGACATTGGGTAGTTTAGAAACTTTTTTTGTTCTACTCGTATCATTATTAAACCCTAATTTGCTAAAAAATAAGCGATCTTAGTTTAAGAAACTATTTGAAAAGTCGATCTGGTTGTAAAAAAGCTTTCTTAGTATACGCTGTGAATAGATAGTTAACAAGAGATTTTTAATTATGTCTACCTACTTATCAATCCCTACAATAACTGGCAATTGGTTAGAAGCTAATCAATCTTATCTGATGAAGGCAATTAGCGATGTAGGGGAAGCCTTACAGCATCATATTAATCAAATAGCAGAGGCTGCGAATAATGGGAAAATGGAGCAATGGAAAGAAGGCAGAGCATTCAAAGCTGATTCCGAAAACTTTGGCAAAGACAAGGAAAATTTTCATTACCCCACAACTGAATCCAGTGAATCATCTGCGTTAGAACAGGTGTGCAATATTTTCGACTTGTCTTTGTTTGAGCGCAATGTGTTACTGTTATGTGCAGGTAGAGAATTGGATCGTACTTGGTCGTCACTGTTTGTTAAGGCTCAAGACAATCATCAGCAAGACTATCCTACTTTTAGTTTGGCTTTGTCAGTGTTAGCAGAACCGCATTGGAGTGCGCTGATGCCTAACGCCTCGTTACGCCGATGGCGACTAATTGAAGTTGGTGCAGGTAATACTCTCACTACCAGTCCATTGCGGATTGATGAACGGATATTGCATCATCTGATGGGAGTGCAACATTTGGATGAGCGCTTGACGGAGATTGAGTTACCGATGCCAGTGACGGCTTATTTGGTATCCTCCCACGAATATGTAGCACAGCATCTGGCAGATACTTGGTTGCAGACCTTAGTAGATGAGACACAAATATTACCAGTCTTACAATTATGTGGAACAGAAGTGGCGAGTAAATCAGCGATCGCCTCTACTGCTTGTACCTTTTTAGGGTTAAATTTATACGCTATTTCCGCAGAAGCTATTCCTACCAATACTAACGAACTGAATCTAATTAAGTGTCTATGTGAGCGGGAATGGATGTTAAGCGATCGCGTACTTCTGCTAGATTGCGATCAATTAGAAACAATGGAAGCCAGCCGAAATAGTGCAATCTCCCGTTTCATCGAAACCATTAATTGTCCTTTAATTATCACTAGTCGCGATCGCCGCAATCAAAAGCAGCGTCCTTTAATTACCTTTGATGTAGATCGACCCACCTCAGAGGAACAGCAGTCAATTTGGCAAAATGCCTTGGGGAACATCGCACCCAGCTTTCAAGGACACGTAGAAACTTTAGTATCCCATTTCAGCCTCAGTCCCACAGACATCCAGACTGCCTCTTTGAGAGTAAAAAGCCTAGTTAAAAAAATAGAAGGGCAAAGGGATAAAGAAACAGAAAAGAGTGTAGCCTCGACTTCTCCTTATTTGCACCTTTGGGACATTTGCCGCAACCAAGCACGTCCACGTCTAGATGAGTTAGCTCAACGAATTGAGCCATCTGCGAGTTGGAACGACTTGGTATTACCAGACAAAGAACAGCAAATCCTGCACGAGATTGCTGCTCATGTAGCACAACGGACGAAGGTGTATAAGAACTGGGGATTTGGGAGCAAAAGTGGGCGGGGACTAGGGATCAGTGCCTTATTTTCAGGGGCTAGCGGCACGGGTAAGACAACAGCAGCAGAGTTGTTAGCCAAAGAGTTGCGATTAGACCTTTATCGCATCGATCTAAGTTCAATTGTGGATAAATATATTGGCGAGACAGAGAAGAATCTGCGACGAGTATTTGATGCAGCTGAAACTGGTGGCGTGATTTTATTATTTGATGAAGCAGATGCTCTGTTTGGGAAGCGATCGGAGGTAAAAGACAGTCATGATCGCTATGCAAATATGGAGGTTAGTTACTTGTTGCAACGGATAGAATCTTATCGTGGTTTGGCGATTTTAACTACTAACTTAAAAAGTTCAATCGACCAAGCTTTCTTGCGCCGCCTCCGCTTTGTTGTGCAATTCCCATTTCCAGATGCCAAGCAAAGAGCAGAGATTTGGCAGCGTGTTTTCCCCAGCCAAACACCGACCGAAGGGCTAGATTTCACCAAGTTAGCCCAACTGAGTGTTACAGGAGGTAATATCCGTAATATCGCTTTGAATGCAGCCTTTATTGCCGCAAATTCTGGCGATTCATTAGGAATGAAACATATTTTACAGGCTACCAAAAGTGAATATACTAAACTGGAGCGATCGCTCGCTGACGCCGAGATCAAGAGTTGGGTGTAACCATTTACTTCAACATTTTATATTTAGAGCATAGATAAACTCTAATAGACTGCGATAGGCTAGAGAATTACAGAGGTTTGAGGATTTTTATCACTAAATTTAAAAGTCCAATTTAACTTTTTGTTTACCAAGTTTTAATGTTTAATTAACTGAGAATGTTGGACTTTAGTATAACTCGTCTATGTAAATATTGAGACAAAAGTCTGGTATTATTTATCCTAGCCTTCAGAGATATTAAGTTTGGTAGGCAGCACTTAAGGAGACTTTGAAATGAAAGCTTTACAGACGAAGAAGTTTGTTGGTCAAAAATCCGTTTCAGATGCTGCCATACCAGTACAGTCTCAAATTAAGTCGCGTCCTTTTGTAACGAACCCTGCCCTACAGAGGCAGGAGTTGACCCAGACACCAGAGGAAGCAAAACTGCAAGGATTCAACTTTGCCCAAATCCCGATATTTCCCGGAATGAGACTGGCAATGCCTGAAATGCTTCAGCCCAAGCAAGCTAAGGAGACACTCAAGGATCTTCCTGAAGTAAACCTAGCTCCCAGTAGCGGCGGTCAACCCATGCCAAAATTGGTGCAGCAGAAGATGGAAACTTCCTTTGGTACAAACTTTTCTGATGTCCGCATTCATGAAGGGTCACAAGCAGAGAAGATCGGGGCACTAGCTTATACTCAGGGACAAAATATCCACTTTCAATCAGGTAAGTATCAACCCACCACCCACTCAGGTCAAGAGTTACTAGGACACGAATTAGCTCACGTAGTACAACAACGAGCCGGACGAGTGACCGCGCCTCAGTCTAAGGGAGTTGCCATTAATGCCGACTCTCAATTAGAAACTGAAGCCGATGTGCTAGGTGCAAAAGCAGCGCGAGGAGAATCAGCACAAGTAACTGGGGCTGTAAGTTCTGGAGTGCAGCGGATGCCTGCTCAGGGTAATGTTGTACAGTGTATGCGTGAAGGAAAACAGCGAGCAGATCCGCCGTCCGATCGAGAAGAGGATGATTCGGCCGACCTTGTGGATGAGGCTGGAATAGATGCTGTTCTGGAAGAATATTATACTGGCATCTTAGATGAAGAGATATCTCAAGCCAGTCCAAAAGAATTAGCCGAAATAGCCAGCGAAAGAAATAGTTTTTTATCTCCCGTAGCCGTACAGATGCTAATCTCATCTGGGGGACAAGAGCAGGCGGGATCGTCCACTGATGCCCAAAGGATATCTCAAAATTCAGGCAATAGGCAATACATTCCAGAAGATTTACTCGATCGAGACAGACAAGAGGGTTCTTCTGGGGTGTCTAATTTCCAAGACGTGGAGGAAGAAGATAATAGACCTCTTGCAGAAATATTCGCAAGTATTGATAATATCTTAGGGGAGCTTGAAAGCGAACTGCCTCCAGATTCAGAACTGAGGAATCTGGCAGCTACGACAAGGCAAGAACTTTCGCAGGGTTCGGCTCCACGCATTCCACTTCACTTTAAACCTCGAATATCACAACAGACATCTCCCAATAGATTACAAAAACGTATAATACCGCCAGAGATAATAGAATCGCTGGTTAAAATGGATGAAAGAACAAGGAATCGGCGACTGGCAGAATTGAGCCAACGGTTTGAACATCCCGTCATAGAGTCAATCAGCGAGGAATTGACAGAACGGGATCGGCAGCAACAATCACCACCAATACCTGTAACAGAGGAACAAGAAGACCAGCAAATACACCCACCAGCTCCCACCAGACTACCACCCCCGATACCGCAACAACGGCAGCGGCCACCAATACCTTTGACACCGCAACAGCAAGCACAATATATGCTAGGACTGAATAATACACAAAGAGCGCAGCGAATTGCAGAATTGCGACTGCAAGGGCGGGTAGGACAGCATTACATAGAGACAACAGTGAATCTGCTGGAGGAACTAACTCAGCAGCAACGGCAGCAAAATGAAATTGTACGATTAGAAGGGAGAATTCCGCCACAAGCGCCACAAACGCCACAACTACCAGCAACACGGGGGCAAAAAATAACAAAAGGCATAAGGAAAGGGATTGGTGCACCCTTTAACGCAACTAGTTATGTAACTGGCGGCCCTGGCAAAGAACCAAAGAAGGAACTTGCAGCAGGGATGAAGCAACACGAAACTTATTCAGATCAAACCAAAATTCTGGGACAGGATTCGTCCAACTCAAATATCGATCAAATTGGTCTACAGAATCTTCCCGCCAATGCAAAAGACCCACTAACATCTGTAACGCCTCTTCCTGAAGGCACTCCTAAAGAATTTTCACATGATGCAGCCATAATTGGTATGACTAGGGATGATGTCAAAGCTATTGGTGGTTTACTTCTATTTTCAGATAATCTGAAGAAATTTAAGAAGGCATTGAAGGATAAGACAAAGCCACGTCGGGAAAGAATAGCAGACTTATCTAACAGTACAGGTGAGATGACTTCCGCTGTTACATACACTGGAATAGTCATAACCCAAGCACAAAGGGGTATCCAACACCATACTGAAGCGGGAGCTACTTTTGGCTCGGGAGCGATAGCAGCTGTCGAAAGAGGCGGTAAGATAGGAACGTTATCCTCTGCCCAACAAGGGGGTTTTATAGGAGGTACGTCGCTACCCTTTGATATTGGTAAAGTAGCATCTGGTGTTTTGACAACCTTGCCAAAGCTGATAACTTATACCGATGCTGGTCTAAAAGCTGCTGAAAAAGAGAATTTTGGTGGTCACAAATCTTGGGGTAGGGGTGTTAAGAACGTTGCAGACTTGACAAAATCGGCAGCAGGGGCAGTTAAAGATGCTGCTAGTTTAGCAAACAATGCTGGTGCAGCAGGAGGGGCACAAGGAACGCAAATAATTGCGGGCGGGGCCGTCGCACCTGCTGCTGCTGCTGTAGTAGGTACCGCAGAAGCTATCCAAGGAGGCTACAAATTTAAGAAGGCTTACAAGAATAAAAAAGGTCTAGATGAAATAGCGAACTCACCGACACTAGATCAATCTCAGATACTAGATCAAGTTGAGACGCTAAATCAACTTAAAGAAATACAGAAAAAGAAAATGAAGCGTGCAGCTATAAAAACTACTCTTGGTACAGTAACGCTAGGTGCTGGGGTTGTAGGGTTCACTGGTGGCCCACCAGGATTAATCGCTGCTACTGCTATGGGTGCAGGCGTTGGAGCCTTTCAAATTGGACAATGGGGAACAAGAAAACTTAAGCAGAAAATGCGGGACAAGGGAGTTAAAGGATTCGATAATACCAAGACTACAGAGAGGAAAAATGAGGCTAGAAAGGAACTTGCTGGAAATACTCTCACTATCCTAGAAGGTCAAACTGATGACAATGAAAAAGATACTTTATTCTCTAGTATCGGTTTGAATGGGAGTAAAAAAGATAGTGCAGTCCAACAAGTTTACAATGATGTACTAGCTAGATATCTTAGCCCACAAGAACTACAGCAGCCCACAACCACAGTCAACCGCATATTAAAGCTGAAAGGGGACAAAAATAATTTGAAACAGGAAGTGAGTTGGGAGCGGTTGCATGGTAATGATTTTCCACCAGCCTTTGCAAGTCTAGTGAAGAAAGCCGCGATCGACAAAGCTTTGAAAAAGCGTTGAAGAAGTCAATTAAATCACATTCAAATCGTGTTCCTGGCAAGAAAAAACCTTCATATCTGTATGAAGTTGTCTTGCACAGATCGGGCGGCGATTTTGGCTTGGCTATTTGCTATCTATTTTAAAAGGAAGAATTACAATGACCAATTATATCCAAGTGCCTTCACGGATCGTAAATGCCGCCCTATTCGGTAGAGTAAAGACCACTGGCCACGATGGTCTGGAAGATCCTCGAAACATGCAGTTAGAATCCATTGAAGCTGGTCTGTTAGAATTCCGAACACAGAATTTGTGGGTAAGTTCCTCTCCTGGAACTGTCGAATTAGTGGAGTTCCGATTTCCAGGAGGTTTTACATATCAGATTTCGCTAAACATTGTAAGCGTTGTGAAGCAAAATAACGATTACTCAATATCGGCATCATTTTTAAGCTCCGAGAGTGAAGATAAGTTCTGGAGTGTGTTTCTCGCAAATATGCGATCGCCCGACAAAACCAGCGAAGTCAAAGAATGGCCAAGACTGCCTTGTCGTGGGCAATATACCGAGAGCGCCCGCCAGCGTCGCCTAAGCTTCATACGGGAACACACCGGAGTCACGATGGAGCATATTGGGAAAACCGATCTTCAACCCGAAAGTCTCAAGCGCGTTACGGAGTCATTCATCGGCACTGTTGAGATTCCCGTTGGTGTTGCCGGTCCGCTTATGTTTCACGGTCAGCTCGTTAAGGGACACATATTCGTTCCGATGGCGACGACGGAAGGGTCGTTGATCGCCTCAGCCACACGCGGTGCGACGGCAATCACATGCAGTGGTGGAATCACCACCGCTGTTCTCGATCGAAGGATCACGCGCGTGCCACTGTTTCAGATGGCAGATTTGCATGATGCGCTGTTCCTGGCTCAGTGGGTAAAATCTCGCTTTCTTGATATCCGTAAGCAGACGCAGTTGATGTCCAAACACGCTGACTTGAAACGTATCGAGCCGCAGATCCTCGGTCGCGATCTGCATATGCACTTTGTCTATGACTCTGCGGATGCAGCAGGTCAAAATATGACTACCGGCTGTACCTGGCAGGCCTGCCACTGGATCATGGATCAAATTTCCAAGATTTTCGGAATCAAGGTCAACCGCTTTATTATCGAGTCCAATTTATCCAATGACAAAAAAGTCACGTACAACAATTTCATGTTCGGTCGTGGCACAAGAGTAGTAGCCGAGTGTAAACTCAGCGGCAAAGTTACGAAGCGGATCTTAAATGTGACACCAGATCAACTTGTCCGTGGCTATCATTCTCTCGCCGCAGGAGGTGTAGCGTCCGGAATGATCGGTGTAAACATCAACATTGCGAACATGGTAGCAGCGATCTTCACAGCCACTGGACAGGATATTGGGAGCGTGCATGAGTCCAGCGTCGGACACTTGACGATGGATCTGGTGGATAACGGCGAGGCCGTTTATGCGAGCTTAGTCCTTCCTAGCCTGCTCATCGGCACCGTAGGCGGGGGGACACGTCTACCCCATCAACGCGAAGCTCTACAGATGATCGCTTGTGATGGCAATGGGAAGTCTCCTTGTCTTGCTGAAATCATCTGTGGGTTTGCGCTGGCGCTGGATCTCTCTACGTTATCGGCACTTGTTGCCGATGAGTTTGCAGCAGCACATCACCCCCTTATTGCGAAGTGACTGATTCAGGTCTTACGCAACAAGGGGGTGATGGATTGCTCATCTACCCAAGCTTGCTCTAACTCGATTATTCCACAATTCCCCATCTGGTGCTTTGTGTGAAAGTACCTGCCACAGTTGAGCTTGCTATATATCAGATAACAATGATGCTTTACCTAGATTCTCATAGCGCTTGTTACTTAAACCTCCAACACCATTTTTGTTGTATCGTTTTACCAGTTGATAAATCCAAATTTTTGAGTATTCTGTGACTTGAGATACTTCCTGTATTGTCTTTCCCGTCTTCAATAACCAAATTATTTGGTAATGGCTGCCTTGGCTTGGTTCTATTGCTTGACGGTATCCAACAAATAGTTCTTCTGTACTTAAGTGGCTAGCGATCGCAATCTGTTTTGGCATAAGACGTAGGTCTACTGCAACGCAGCAATTCTCATTTTGAAAACAAAAGAAGATAAAGTCCTCTTGTTTACATAGAGAACTTCTGCCTAATTATGATTTATTTAAAATATAATCATGATAACTAACTAAAGAGAAACAATTGGTTCTTCAGTACCTAGTATGCCAGGGCGAACGCATCTAAATATAGTACATAGATACTAAATAAAGGATAAAGGCAGCGATGCCTACGGCGGGCTTCGCCTACGCGTGTGGGATGA
>NZ_JBALDK010000115.1:0-20997 GCF_036917455.1 Nostoc sp.
TTAGTGACAGTAATCTGCTGTCAGGCTGGCTTAGTTATGTACGGGCTGATTACCGTGATTCACTAAGCAACGAATCGCACAATTTATTTCTTTGCTGACTCTGCTGGTAAAAAAGGCGGCGAATTTTATACTCCCCGTGGGGTGGTAAAGTTAATGGTGCGAATTGTTAACCCCCAAGAAAGGATGGAGGTTTATGACCCCTGCGTAGGTTCGGGGGGAATGTTAATTTTGTCCAAGCAGCACATAGAAGAACACGGTAGAAATTCCCGCAATTTGAGACTTTACGGCCAAGACAATAACGGGGGAGTTTGGGCTATCTGCAAGATGAATTTATTACTGCATGGCATCCCCAATGCTGTGCTTCAGAATGACGATACTTTGATGGTGCCCATTAAAGATGGGGGAGAATTAAAGCATTATGACCGAATATTGAGTAATCCGCCGTTTTCGCAAAACTACAGCCGGGGTAATAAAGATAACCCAATGGAGTTTACTGATCGATTCCGCGTTTTTTGCCCTACGAGTGGAAAAGCTGATTTAATGTTCGCCCAGCACATGCTAGCGGTGTTAAAGCAAGATGGGATTATGGCGACGGTAATGCCTCACGGGGTATTGTTTCGCGGTGGAGAAGAGAAGAAAATCCGCAAGTTATTTATTGAAGAAGATAATTTAGAAGCGGTGATTGGCTTACCACCACAATTATTTTATGGGACTGGGATTCCGGCGTGTATTTTGGTGATGCGTCCTACAGGTGCGAAACCAAAAGCGACTCAAGGTAAGGTGTTGTTTATCAACGCTGATGCCGAATTTCAGGTTGGACGCGCTCAAAATTCTTTGCGTCCTGAACATATAGAAAAAATTGTCTCGGCTTATGAAGATTTTACAACTAATGCCGATTATCCGGGGATTCCTGGTTATGCGGCGGTGGTGACTCAACAACAATTGGCTGACTACGAATATAACTGTAATATTCGCCGCTATGCTGATAATACCCCACCGCCAGAACCTCAAGATGTGCGATCGCATCTTTTGGGTGGTGTACCAAAGTCTGAGGTGGATGCAAAGCAAGAATTATTTACTAGCCACGGTTTTGACCCGATGACTTTGTTGCAACGGAGGGAAGGGTAAAGGTGGAAGAATATTTAGATTTTCAGCCGACGTTAACGGAACGCGCCCAAATTAAGCAGCGCATTGAAACTGATGCAGGGATTGTACACCAGGAGGAGGAACTGCGGCAAGTTACTCTCAATTGCTGGCAGGAACATCAACAGCGTTTAATTGATTTGCCTAAAAACAAGGAGTTGATGAAGCTGCGGACAGAATTTTTACAGACTTTTGAGGCGGCGGTGCGTCCCATTGGTTTGTTAGATAGGTTTAAGACTATGGGAGTTATTGCTAGCTGGTGGGAAGATGCTTATGAGGTTTCTGCCGATTTGAAACGTTTAGCAAATTTGGGTTTTAAAGGTTTGATTGATTCTTGGGTGGATACGATTCGGGATGCTTTGGAAGATACCGAAAGTAAGCAATCTGGTAATAAATTTGACCCTTTGAGTCACAAAATTGTCCCGGCGCTGGTTCCCCAGTATTTGCAACAGTTGGAAGATGCTGAGGCGGATGTGGCGACGTTGGAACAGGAAAAGGAAGCTTTTGAACAGGGCGAGGAAGTGGAAACCTCGGAAGATGGAGAAGCTGTTAATTTTGTCAAGCAATTAGAAGAACAATTGAAGGAATTGAAATATGCAATTAAGGATGGTCAAAAACGGCTGAAGGAATTGCTGGGAAGTGACCGCAAGAAGGAGTCGATTAAATATGAGAAAAAGAAGGGGTATGACACGACTGCTTTAGAAGAGGAATTGGCTAATCTGCAATCAATAGTGACACCAAAAGAGCAAGAAATTGCCGAGATTGAGGTGCAGTTGCAACCTTACAAGGAGATTTTGGAAAGGTTGAAGGAAGCACGTAAACTGGTGCGGGAGTTGAAGGGGTTGCTTGTAAAAGAGTTGGAAGCCGCGAGTGTAGCTTTAAGTGAAGAGAAAGCCCAAGGGTTGGTTTTGGATTTGTTTAAGGCGGATTTGTTGATGCAGTTGGAGAGATATATGAGTGAACACCGTCAGATGGTGATTGCTGCGGTAGAAAATTGGTGGGATAAGTATAAGGTGACGTTGGCGGAAATTGAGAAGGAAGAGGAGGAGGTTAATCAAAGGTTGAGTGAGTTGTTGAAAGGGTTGGGGTATGTTTGAAACTCCCGTGATTACTGAAGAGTTCAAGGACTCACCAATTGGTAAGATTCCAAAAGACTGGGATGTTGTTGAACTCGTCGAAGAAATTAATATAGTTCATGGCTATGCTTTCAAAGGAGAATATTTTTCTGAGACTCCTCCTGGTGAAGTACTTTTAGTACCCGGTAATTTCCATAGAGAAGGTGGACTTTACTTTGAACAAAACAATACAAAATACTATCAAGGGGCAATCCCTGAAAACACTGTATTAAGTAATGGTGATTTACTAATTGTTATGACGGATCTCTCTCCTAGAACTTTAATTTTAGGGAGAGTTGTACAACTGCGCTTACCATTCAAGGTTTTGCATAATCAACGAATTGGGAAAATTGTTCTCAGATTACCTGATTCTTGGAACAAGCGATTTTTAATGCTAGTGATGAATAGCAATAGAGTACGCCAAAACATCATTAGCACATCATCAGGCACTACGGTTAGACATACTTCTCCTGGGCGTATTACAGCTAATATGATTCCCAAGCCTGGACTTTATGACCAGGATGGAATAACTGAAATTCTTGACGCGATTGATAAAACGATCGCACTTACCAACACTCATATCACAAAACTTAAAAAAGCTAAAGCCGGACTGCTGCACAACCTCCTCACACGCGGTATTGACGATCACGGCGAACTGAGAGATTATACACGTAACCCTGAATTGTTTAAGCGATCGCCCTTGGGGATAATTCCGAAAGATTGGGATGTCGGGCCTCTTAGTTCAATAGCTAATCTTCAAGTGGGTTATGCTTTTAAAAGCCAGTGCTTCCAAGAAAATGAAGGTATAAGATTAATTAGAGGGGAAAATGTTGGCTATGGTCGCCCGGACTGGTCTGATACTAAAAGATTGCCTTGGGATATGTATCGCGGATACAAAGAGTATGAATTATCAGAGGGAAATATCATCATCGGAATGGACAGAACTTTTACAAAGTCAGGTTGTAAAATAAGCGTTTTAGATAGTGAGGATATTCCCTCTCTTCTGGTTCAACGAGTAGGACGTTTTATAGCTTATAGTTGCAATATTGACTTTTTGAAAGTATTGCTAATGTCAGAAACATATCAACTTTCTCTGCAACTGCAACAAAAAGGAATGGATATTCCTCATCTTTCTCAATCAGAAATTTTAGAACCAATAGTTCCAATTCCTTTACCTAAAGAGCAAATTAAAATTGCTCAAGTAGTAGCGACTCATGAGGCTCATCTCCAGTCAAAAAAAGTTTATCTCGAAAAACTCAAACTTTTAAAAAAAGGCTTAATGTCCGACCTATTAACCGGACGGGTGCGCGTCAAAATTTAACCCATAAAGGAGAAAAAGATGGGGTCGGGACTTGAATACACACATACAGAATTACCCACAATCGAACAACTCCAAAAAATGCGACAACTTCCCGGCGGTTTAGGCTGGGAATACATCGAAGCAAACCATTTAGCAGCAATCCCCGAACAACGGGACAATTACCACGAAGTTCTCCTACTTCCCCGACTCCAGCGCCAACTCCGACAAATCAACCTCGACCCCAACGGACAACCCTGGCTAGACGAACGCCGCATCAACCAAGCCATCAGCCAACTGCAAAACCTCGGCCCCGGTAAGCTGATGGAGAAAAACGAAACCCTGACAAAACTTCTCCTCACAGGCGTGAAAGTCGAAGGACTCACAGGTAAACAAACCACCATCAACCTGATAGACTTCGACCACCCGGAACGTAACGACTTTCTCGCCATCAGCCAATTCCGCATCGACCCACCGGGAGTAAAAGGCCCCAAAGGTCACTATCGCCCCGATATCATTTTGTTTGTCAACGGTATCCCCCTCGTCGTCATCGAATGCAAAGCCCCAGGTGCAGATATGCTCAAATCTGGGATTCAAGACTTGCTACTTTACTCCAACCAACGCAACAGCTTACAACCCGAAGGAATTGAGCGTCTATTTCACTACAATCAACTGATGATTTCCTGCACCTCCGGGCGGGCTGTGGTGGGTACGGTGGGGAGTCAACCCAAGCATTATCTCGAATGGAAAGATACCAGCCCTTTCGATTCCAGCCTCATAGCTCAGGTTTTAGACATCACAAACCCTACCCTTCCCGAAGAGGAATTAATCTCAAGTGCATCTAATTACTTATTACCAGAATCTTCCCCTATTAACGAAGACGAGACTTTAGCAGCAGTCAAAAGTGGCGAAAAGTTAGAAGATTTAATTGACTTATCCAAACTTAACCGCCGCCAGCAACTCATCGCCGGAATGCTTCACCCCGCCAGCTTGCTGGACATCCTGCGCCACTACATTCTCTTCACAACCAAACACAACCGCCGCATCAAAATAGTCCCACGCTATCAACAATTGCGAGGCGTATCCAAAGCCATTGACCGCTTAATACACGGTAAAACCAAAATAGAACACGGTAGCCAAGACCAGCGCGGTGGTATTATCTGGCATTACCAAGGCTCAGGTAAAAGCTTGGATATGGTGTTTATCCTCCGCAAACTGCGGACAATTCCCCAACTTCAACAGTTTAAAGCGGTTATCGTTACCGATCGCACAGATTTAGAAGAACAACTCCAACAAACAGCAACCCTTTCTGGTCAAACTTTGCAAGTAGCCCAAAACATCAAAGACTTAGCGAACAAACTGCGACAAACAGGGCCGGGTATTGTTTTTGGGATGGTTCAGAAATTTAACAAAATTAATGAGGCGAAACAATACGCTGATATTGAAGAGTTAAACAATGCTCTCAATCCCTCCGAAGGGATTTTACTATTAATCGATGAAGCTCACCGTTCCCACAGCAACACCCTCCACGCTTACCTTTCCAAAGCTTTACCCAACTGCGCCAAAATTGGTTTTACAGGGACTCCTATCATCTCAGCAAAGAAAAAGAAAACAAAAGACATCTTTGCCCATGACGAAAATCCCTATATTGATATTTACAGTATCCGCGATTCCCAAAAAGATAATGTCACCGTTCCTATTTTCTACGAAGGTCTGGAAACAATGGGAGCAGTCAAAGGAGCCACTACTCTAGACCAACTTTTTGAGGTGCTATTTCAAGACTATACTCCAGAAGAACGGGCAGCGATTAAATCCAAATACGCCGGAAAAAAGAACGTCCTCAACGCTAAAGAACTGATGAAGGACAAGGCTAGACATATCTTACGCCACTATGTCACGCGCATCATGCAGGGTAAATTTAAAGCTCAGGTAGCAGCAAGCGATCGCCAAGCTTGTGTTTTGTACCAGCAATATCTTACCGCAGCCAAAGACGAACTTATTCAAGAATTAGAGTCAAATGCCGTTATTTTGCAAAGTCTGAAATTAGAATCCGCACCCGCCGAATACCGCATCCTCGTACAAGCTTATCCTTATCTAGATACCATCAAGCGCCTGGAATTTGCGGCGATTATCTCCGCCAACAGCAAACAAGACCCCCAAGCCTGGAAACAATGGACTGATGAAAACAACCACACCACCTACAAAAACCGCTTCTGGAAAAACTTAGATGAAGACGGTTTAGCTTTTTTAATTGTGAATAATAAATTGCTGGTGGGCTTCGACGCACCTTTAGAACAAGTGTTATATGTAGACCGCAGCTTAGTAGAACATGATTTATTACAAGCGATCGCTCGTACTAACCGCACTGCCGAAGGTAAAGACTACGGTTTAATTGTAGACTATTACGGTATCGATATCGCCGCCGCGATGAGTATCTACGACCAAGAAGATGTGGATGGCGCTTGGTTTGATATCCAAGAAGAATTACCCAAATTAGACGAAGCCCACCGCCGGGTAATCAACTTTTGGCAAGAACGCAACTTAAATATTGACGATGACAAAGAAGCTTGTGTAAATATCCTAAATCATGACGAGCGATCTCGCGCGGAATTCTACCAACTGCTGCGAGAGTTTCTGCAAGCAATGGATGCCTTTTTACCCCGTCCCCAAGCTTTACGCTACCTCAAAGATGCGAAAAAATTGGGAGAATTAAAGAAATTAGTCGATGATATTTTCCGAGATGAACACCCAGAAGACGCTAAAGAAAAAGTTCAAGCGCTAATAGACCAACATATCCAATCTCAGGGTATTAACATCAAAGTCTCACCAGTAAATATTTTAGACCTTGACTTTGAGCAACGGGTACAACAAAGGCGTTCCGTGCAAACTCGTGCGGCTGAAATGGAACACGCCATCCGTTACCACATCCGCACCCATCTAGACGATGACCCAGTTTATTATCGCAACCTCAGCAATAAACTAGAAGATATTTTACAACGTTTTGGTACAAATTGGAATGCGATCGCAACAGAATTTTTAAACCTAGCGCAAAAAGTCCGAACTGAACAAACCGAAGTTAGCGAAAATCAACCATCAGCCCGAATTCGCCCCTTCTTCAATGCTCTCATAGATGCACTAGACTTACCAACACCGGAAATTTCCACCCAACTCCAAACCTTTAGCACCGAACTGGTAGACTATATCTACAACCAAAGTTATGTAATCGGCTTCTGGAACGATTTGGTAGCCAGAGAAAACCTCTGCAAGAATATCTGGCTGAAATTAGAAGATTTAAATGTCTTCCCAGATAGTAAACTGGATGGTTTAGCAGATCAAATCACCCAATTAGCCGAGCGACACGATGCAAATCGAGGGCGATGAAAACCATTAATGTTGGAGAACTCTCCTTTGAACTGCGCGAAAGCCCCCGTCGTCGCACAGTTGAAATTACTATCGAACGCGACGGTCAACTAATCATAACAACACCACCTCAAGTCCCAGTAGAAAAACTAGGACAAATTATCGAACAACGCCGCTTCTGGATTTACAGCAAACTGCTGAAAAAATCAGCGATAAAACAGCCAACTGAACAAAAAACTTATTTACCTGGCGAAGGCTTCCACTATTTAGGACGCAGCTATCGCCTGAAATTAGTAGACAGCGCAAACAACCCACTTAGACTTTACCAAGGACGCTTTGAACTTTTGCGATCGCATCAAGAGCAAGGTCGAGATTTATTTATTCAGTGGTATCGCGGTCATATTCAAGAGCATTTAGAATCAATTACTACATCTATCGCTAACAGAATCGGCGCAAAACCTACTTCTATCCAAGTGCGCGAACTCGGTAATCGTTGGGGTTCATGTAACCCAAAAGGTGATATTTATTTCCACTGGCGTGTTGCTTTGCTTCCTAATGCGATGATTGAATATGTCGTAGTTCATGAAATGGTTCACTTGGTTCAACCCAACCACAATAGAGATTTTTGGGACAGGGTAGAGCGAATCTTACCTGACTGCGTGGAAAGAAAAGATTGGTTAGCAAAAAACGGCGCAATTTTTAGCTTATAAATTGCGATGAGGGGTAGTAGTCTGTCAAGGAAAATCATTTCCCGATGGCTGGCTTATTGTTGCGGTGGATTCTGCTTGTTTTGTCGCTCCTCAACTGCCTTACTCACAAGCCGCACAACAAGATTACTGATGGGACGGTCTTCTTCCTCAGCCCATTTCACCAAAGCCTCGTGGATATCTTTGGGGAAATATATGGAAGTTTGTACGCGATCGCTCTGACTCATCAACACTACAAAGATTTGTTGCCAGTTCATCATACTCCCGTAACCTTGGAACAAGGCTCAATAATGTTTAACAATGTGTGGCAATGTTTTTATGGTAGATTGAAACCATTACTGAACAAGTGCGACAATGCCGAGGTTTTTGGATGGCGATCGGGTCAAGTGGCGATCGTTATCTGGCGAAGACGAATAAGTAGTTAGTTCTACATTACACAAACAAAAAATTATTGATTTGGTGGAGATGTTGTCACCATGAGTAGCGATCGTAAGAAGAAATCCACGATTCCAGTCCATAGAACCATACGATGTCATCTAGATGCTAGTGAAGATATACTTCGCCAAGTATGGGAAGAAATGACTCAAAAAAATACTCCTCTGATTCTTCAATTGTTAAAGAGTGTAAGCGAACAACCAGAATTTGAAGCTAATAAAGAAAAGGGAGAAATAACTAAGAAAGAAATCGTAGAATTACGTAAAGCTTTGACAAAAAATCCTGAATTTGAAGAACAATCAGGCCGCCTTCGCTCATCAGCAGAGTCTTTTGTAAAAGAGGTTTATTCTTCATGGCTTACTTTATACCAGAAACGAAAAAGGCAAAAAGAGGGTAAAGAATACTTTCTCAAAAATATACTCAAAAGTGATGTTGAACTTATAGATGAAAGTAACTGTGATTTAGAGACAATACGTTCTAAAGCGCAAGAATTACTTAGTCAACCAGAAGAATTTATAAAAAGACTTACTATTAATGATGAGGATGTAAAGCCAACCAAATCAGCTAGAAAAAGAGTTAACAAAAATATTAATAATAAAAGTACCGATGCAGAACAAAGGAAAGATTCTAGTTCTACAAATAATGTAGATAAAAATAAGTTAGAAACATTAACTAATATTTTATATGAAATTCATAAACAAACACAGGATATTTTAACGCGGTGTGCAGTAGCTTATCTGATAAAAAATCATAATAAAATTAGTAATTTAGAGGAAGATATTCAAAAACTAAAAAAGCGTCGTAATGAGAAAATAGTGCAGATAAAACGTCTAGAGAAACAAATTCAAGATAATCGATTACCTAGTGGTAGAGATATAACAGGAGAAAGATATAGTGAAGCATTTGGCAACTTAATGAATCAAGTACCTAAAAATAATCAAGAGTGGGAAGATTGGATAGCTAATTTAGCGAAAAAAATATCACAGTTACCATATCCTATAGATTATTTATATGGAGACTTAACTTGGTATAAAAATGACGCAGGCAATATTTATATTTACTTCAATGGTTGGAGTGAATATCACTTTAAAATTTGTTGTAATAAACGCCAACGTCATTTTTTTGAACGCTTTCTAGAAGACTACAAAGCTTTTAAAGTAAGCCAGAAAGGTGAAGAAAAACTTTCGGGAAGTTTAATTACACTACGTTCTGCACAGTTGCTATGGCAACAAGGTGAAGGCAAGGGTGAGCCGTGGAAAGTTCATAAATTAGCTATACATTGTACCTATGATGCTCGTTTATGGACAGCAGAGGGTACTGAAGAAGTGAGAAAAGAAAAGACTGACAAGGCACAAAAACGAGTAAGTAAAGCAGAAGAAAATAAAAAGTTAGAGAACAATCAACAAATACAATTGAATAAAGATAAATCTTCATTATCTCGACTTAATAATTCATTCAATCGTCCTGGTAAACTAATTTATCAAGGTCAATCTAATATAATTGTTGGTATCAGTTTTCATCCTATTGAGTTAGCGACGGTTGTCATAGTTGATACAAATACTAAAAAAGTACTTGCCTGTAATACAGTCAAACAGTTGCTAGGCAATGCTTTTCACCTGTTAAGCCGCAGACGACGACAACAAGTGCATTTTCGGAAAGAGAGAGAACAAGCTCAGAAAAAAGATTCACCGTGTAATATTGGAGAATCACAACTAGGAGAATACGTTGATAAATTATTAGCGAAGAAAATAGTAGAACTCGCCAGGCAATATCAGGCAGGTTGCATTGTATTACCTAGATTAAAAGACATCAGGGAAATTCGTGCCAGTGCAATTCAAGCGAAAGCTGAGACTAAAATTCCAGGTGATGTAAATGCTCAAAAATTATACGTAAAAGAATATAACCGTCAAATACATAATTGGAGTTATAACAGACTCCAAGAATTCATAAAGTCGAAAGCTGCTGAGTTAAAAATTAGTATTGAATTTAGTATCCAACCCCATTATGGTACGCTGGAAGAACAAGCGAGAGATTTAGCATTTTACGCTTACCAATGCCGGATTAATACTTTTGGTAGATAAAATTTATACCCGAAGAATGTAGTCTTAGGGAAATTAAATCGGTGCCGTTATACATGCTCTTTTGAGCCTTAACTGTATGATGCTACAGTATTAACCCCCTTGTGTAGATACTGTGGAATGGGTTAGTTTAACGCTTGGAAAAGCGTATTCTTTCTGACCCTGGTAGCTGCCAACTCTACCTGTGCGATCATCTAAGCGTTTGTTAGTGGTAATTGCTTGGGTAAGGTAATACTGCTGTTAGATGAGAAAGTACTCGCACCGAGACGCATGGGAAGTATAAGGTGTTAGGGTTCCAAACAACCCAGAACCTTTGCTCTTGACATCAAACTATTTTAGCTTGGTGTTAGGTGCCAGAGCGGCCTGTACTACTAAAATCTTAGATTTTGGTTTTACGAGGAGTGTCATTACCTCTTACTTTACAACAAAGTAAGGGTACGGGTATACCGTCACGGTGGCTACCGAACTACCACCCCCTAATTTTTATTTTTGGCAGCTCAAAGCGGGGGCAAAATCCCTGGGGTGCTGCCAAATGCTCAAAACTCCTGTCTGCACTGGGTATTACTATTTTAGTCATGAAGAAAATTTTATTCATTGACTGTAGAAAATAGGAATTAAAGAAGGCTTGTCAATTTTGCCTTCAGAAGCCCTTGTTGGCAAGAGTTTTCACGGGTGCGGTTTCCAAAGCCCTCTCGTTAGGTGGTGGGTTGAAAGAATTCTACAAAGCTCAAAAAGCCGATCGGCAGGTTTGTTTCCAAAGCCCTCTCGTTAGGTGGTGGGTTGAAAGCGATCTGGGATGATTTGCAACGCCGCGATTTTACAGGTTTCCAAAGCCCTCTCGTTAGGTGGTGGGTTGAAAGGCATATATGCAAGGTTGGCGGTGGGGGGAGTCTAAGTTTCCAAAGCCCTCTCGTTAGGTGGTGGGTTGAAAGATAGTCCTCTGACAAGAACTCCGGATCTAATTCAAAGTGTTTCCAAAGCCCTCTCGTTAGGTGGTGGGTTGAAAGTCCCCAGACAGACTTGCTACGATTTGTACAATTCTTGTTTCCAAAGCCCTCTTGTTAGGTGGTGGGTTGAAAGTTGCTCATCTACCTCAAATACAATCACACTCCCTCCTGTTTCCAAAGCCCTCTCGTTAGGTGGTGGGTTGAAACTTTTGATCGCCGAAGTGGTCGCTTTGCCTATATAATTTTGTATTAGGGTGGTTTGAAAGGAGTGCTGCGATCGCACGTAATACGCAGCTATTTTATAGTAGTAATGCCTCTGCTTGAGTGAAAACAAGAAAAGAAGAGGTAGTATATTTTTGTAATTAGACTGTAAATAAAGCGCTTTAAAGCTACTCTTGTAATTCAAGACCCTTGGGCTTGCTGTAATCTATTAAATTAGAAAACATATATTTGTCCGAGTTTTACAGGCTGATTTTGGACAATAATTCTTTAAAACTGGTTTCAACTCTGGACAATAATTCTTTAAAACTGATTTGATTGCTGAAAGCCAGGGAAATACGTAACTTATGTCCCTGAATTCTGTAAAATTGGACAATAATTCTTTAAAACTGACAATAATTATTTAATGGACAAATGGAGAATAACGGATTCGAACCGATGGCCTCTGCGGTGCGATCGCAGCACTCTACCAACTGAGCTAATTCCCCTTAATTAGTACAAGTCAAGAGTAATATTACTCATTAACTCAACACACTATCACCATATAGTATTCTAACATTCAGTTGCCGATGGCTGAGGCTCTTTTTGGGAATAAACTTTTTGCACCCGTTCTAGTTCCAAATCACTGAGATAATCAACAGTCCAGTTACAGCAGCGCTGGAGCATGTGAAATGGGTAAGTATTGGCTACACCTACAACTTGCATTTGCGATCGCTTCGCTGCTGCAATCCCTGCTGGAGTATCTTCAATGGCCAGACACTCGTATGGTTGAAGGTTTAATTCAGGATATTCTTTATTTAGGCGTTTTACAGCCAGTAAATAACCATCAGGTTCTGGTTTACTGGTGGTGATGTCATCACCCGCGACGATAATTTTGAAATGTTGGGCTAGTTTGGCGCGATGGAGTACCAATTCTATTTCTTTGCGAATCGCGCCACTAACTAATCCTAATTTCAGATTCCGCGATCGCACCTGAAATATTAAGTCTTCAACACCTGGATATAAAGGCAGTTTCTCTATTTTCTCTAATTCCACCACATAGGCTTCTGCTTTGCGGTACAACAACTGAGTTAAATAGTTTTCATCGCCTACTCTACCACGATTAGCGAGTAGTTGCCCAAAACAAGCGCGATCGCTGCGTCCAAGAGAAGCTTGACGCTCGCTCACTTTTTGGGGTTGGAGATTTTCTTCAACGAGAATATCATCTATCAGTTGCAGGTGAATTGCCTCATCGTTAATGATGACACCATTGAAATCAAAGAGAACTGCCTTTAAACTCATGCCATTATGCCAAATGCTGGAGATCCAAGTCCCTCCAAATCATTATTATCTATTGATGTGGGAGTATAACGACGGACATTTTCAGTTGCTATTGGTTTAACGCCGCTAGTTACCTGATTTATCCACCATACATCCTGCGATCGCACAGCTTCAAACCCGGCCGCACCCATATTCGCCTCTATACTACCAGCAGCATACTCACGAATATATGGCTCCTCAAAAACATCATTAAGCCATTCTAGCTGCCGGAGAGTCTTCTGATTCCCATCTAGAATTAGGATTTGCCCTCCAGTTACTAACAACCAAAAGCTTTCCTGCAAAATTGCTAGGGACACCTCATTTGGTGTTTCGTGGAATAGCAAAGAAGCTGTCACTAAGTCAAATGAAGCATCCCTCAAACCAGTTTTTTCCGCATTTCCGTGTCGCCAGGCTATCTCTAAACCAGCATTTCTAGCTTTATCTTCTGCCCTTACCAGCATATAAGGTGATAAATCCAAACCAATAACTTCCGCTTCGGGAAAAGCCCGTTTTAAGATTAGAGTAGTGGAACCTGTGCCACAACCTAAGTCAAGTATGCGTCGTGGTTTTACCTTGACAGCATCAACTAAAGCCTGACGGACAATAGTTTCATTCGGTGGCACAACATATTGGGTAATCGGATCGTAAGTAACTGCTGCACCGTAAGTCAGATATCCGCCTGCGATGCCGTGGAAATTTTGACTGCTGTAGTACGAGGGAATTATCACATCATCTCGTTGGAAGCGATCGCACTCTTTCTCCCAGTTAATACTATCAGCGTAACGCCGTAATCCATCTTCATCAATCAAAAGACGCACTACAGGGGATAAAAAACGTTCCCAGATTGTATCTTGACGCACTGCCATATTGTGTCAGAACTTTAAGGGGTTATTTAAGCAGAGGAATTTTCTTTACAAATTTTAATACATTTGGCAAGCATCTGCTTTCTCTCTGTGGTATTGGCTTGACGTTTGCAACCTAGCTGATTACATTTGTAGTATAAATGTGTTACTCTCTAAAAGTAGTTCTTCAGCTTCACGAAAACTGAGCGAACTAAATTAAAGACAATACAACATTTAAATTGCTACAACTAAATAGTAGTATGTCAAGTTTAATTTGATGGGTAAGCAAGTTCGTAGTAAGCACTAAAATCCTTACTACCAAGCTTGAAAAAGTACTAGATAAATTATTAGTGCCATAAGCCCAATCTAAAATTTAAAATCCAAAATACAAAAAAATATGCCCTACGAAAAGTTAGAAATTACCACGCCAGCACCCGTTTTATCTTGGGCAAATCACTCATTGGGCCCAGAAGAAACCAATATGGCAAAAAATGTTGCATCGCTACCATTTGTGTTTAAGCACGTGGCATTGATGCCAGATGTTCACTTAGGAAAAGGTGCTTTAGTGGGTTCTGTAATTGCGACGAAAGAGGCAATTATTCCTGCTGCTGTCGGAGTGGATATTGGTTGTGGAATGAGCGCTATCAAAACATCATTTACCGCCGAACAACTAGAAGGTAAACTGAAGAAAATCCGCCTGGATATTGAGGCAGCAATTCCGACTGGATTCAACGAAAACAAAGACGTTGAAAAATCTGTCAGTAACTGGCAACATTGGGATGATTTTAAGGACTTGCATCGTGGCGTGCAAGACCTGCAAATTAAAGCAATGAAACAGATGGGTTCTCTCGGTGGAGGAAACCATTTTATTGAAGTGTGCCTCGATACAGAGAATCAAGTTTGGCTGATGCTGCATTCTGGTTCGCGTAACATTGGCAATAAACTCGCCCAGTGTCATATTCACACAGCTAGAGAATTAGCAAAAATGGCAGGTAATAAATTGCCTGACCCAGATTTAGCTCACTTCATCGCTGGTACGCCAGAATTCCAAGCATATTGGCATGATTTGCAATGGTCGCAAAACTATGCGCGTGTTAACCGCGATGTGATGATGGCGCGTTTTAAGCACATAGTTGAAAAACATCTGGTAGGTGGGAAGGCAACTAAACCTTTATTGCAGGTTAATTGTCATCACAATTACGCCGAGAAAGAAGTGCATTTTGGCGAGGATGTATACGTTACTCGTAAGGGTGCAGTCCGCGCCCAGACCGAAGATTATGGAATTATTCCTGGTTCTATGGGGGCAAAGTCTTTCATCGTTAAGGGTAAAGGTAATGCCCACAGCTTCTGTTCTTGCTCCCACGGTGCAGGGCGTTTGATGTCTAGAAATAAGGCTAAAAATGTTTACACACTTGATGATTTAATAGAGCAAACAAATGGTGTAGAATGCCGCAAAGATGAGGGCGTGTTAGATGAAATTCCCGGCGCTTATAAGCCTATAGAACAAGTGATGGAAAATCAAGCTGATTTGGTTGAAGTTGTAGCAACACTTAAGCAAGTTCTTTGTGTGAAGGGCTAAATTTCTGTAGAGTGGGCATTGCCCACTTTTTGAATTTTTAAATATATAGGAATCCGATTTTATTTATGACAATATATGTAGTGTTAGCGACAGCGTAACGCATCAAACCCATTATAATAGTGCGTTATGCTGACGCTAACACACCCTACTAGCGTGGCAAGCTTAGGGACTTCCAAATAAAAAATATTCCAAATTTTCTTGTGGGATGGGCATCTTGCCCGTCCAAATATTGGGGACGGGCAAGATGCCCATCCACAAATGGATAATTTATTTCTTGGAAAACCCTTAAATCTGCTGTATTATCATAATTTACCAGTCCAACGAAAACTCATAAATCTCTAATGGCAAATTATCAGGGTCTTTAAAGAAAGTGAATTTCTTACCTGTAATTTCGTCAATTCTGATATTTTCTGTTTCTACACCTTGTGAGTTTAAGTAAAAAACAGTTTCATTGATATCATCAACTTTAAAAGCAAGATGTCTTAAACCACAAGCTTCTGGCTTACTAGACCGTTCTGGAGGATTTGGGAAAGAGAATAGCTCTATTTGAGCATTTTCTCCAACTTGTAAATCTAATTTATAAGAATTTCTCTCAGCGCGAAAAGTCTCTTGAATAATAGAAAGACCTAAAACTTCTACATAAAACTTTTTGGAGCGATTGTAGTCAGAACAAATAATGGCTACATGATGAATGCCAGTGGTTTTCATTTGTACTTCTCAAACTAGTGATAATTTATCTTCAGCAGTTTTACTAGAGTTTTGCTAGTTTTTGCAAGACAAGAACAGTGGAGGGAATAACAATATCGCTGAATTTTTACTATGGCTGTAAAACAGTTTTTGATACAATCCTAGTTTTCTTCAGGTCTGCTTCGGAAAGTTCTTCACCAGCTTGTAGGCGGGTGGCAGAAGTTTGTAACACTGTGGCTGCACCTTTATCTCCGATTTGTAAAGCGGTTTTAGCAGCTGTTTGCAGCATCGTGGCTGCACCGGTGCGATCGCCTTGTTGTAATTTCGCCTCGGCTAACTGGGTTTGGCGATACTTTGCTAATGCTAAAATAGACTGCTGTACATGGGGATTAGATGCTGGTTTATACGTTTGCACTACATCTGCATACACTGGCACAAGGGGCGAAAGTAAGCGTTCTTGGTTAACCATCGGGTCATCATAACGGATTTGCACATGCCCGATCGCTTGTTTACCCTCTGGCAATTGTCCCAGATAAATATTAGCCAAAACTACCCGTTCTACATCCTGCATCAAATCTCCCAAACGGACAGCAAAGCTACCATCCGCTTCTCGTTCGACTGGTAACTCGATTGTGTCTGGGGCGACTTGGGCAATGGGTTTCAATTCTGCTAATCGGACATTGGGCACTAGAGATAACAGCAAATAGGCATTAGTTAGCCCAATAGACTGAATTCGCCCAAATAGTCGGCTAAATTGCTCCATAGCTTGTTCGGGACGTTCAATATGGGCTAAAGTCCCACCACCGACATCGGCAATTTTTTCTAGCAAATCCTGATTCCAGCTATTGCCAAATCCGAAAGTGTTGATAGTTAGGTTCAGCTTTGCAGCCTTTTGCGCCAGTTTGAGACAACGCTTGTTGTCATCTCGCCCAATATCCCACTTCCAAATTCGCAAACCGCTTTCACCATGACCATCTGTGAGCAGAAATGCCTGAGAAACAGTACCTCTTGTGCCCTTCATCAGTTCTGTAATTCCCAGTTCCAAACCATCAGCGATGACTGTACCGCCGCTAGCACTGAGTTTGCTTTTAATTTGAGATTTGATGCTTTCGGGGTCTTCGATCGCTTGGTTGGGGATAATGACTTCCGCAGTACCGGAAAAAGCCACAACTGAGATGCGATCGCCAACTTTTAACCGATCTATTAATCCTTCCACTGCCTGAATCACCGTTTTAATCGGTTGTCCATGCATAGAACCGCTTCTATCGAGAATTAGGCAGAGGTTAAGGGGCAGATTTTGGTCAAACTCGCCAGCAATCGCAAAAATCGTTATTCCTAGTTGACGTTGGCTATTTGTTTGAGCCAGATCAACATTATTGTCATTTAACGCCGAGAGCAATTTAACTTTCATTGAGGAGGGGTATCTTGCAAAACTGTTTTGGAGACAATTCTGGTTTTCTTGCGATCGCTTTCAGATAAATCTCCACCAGATTGTAGCTGGGTGGCAGAAGTTTGCAATACCGTCGCTGCCCCAGTATCTCCCATTTGCAGGGCAGTTTTAGCAGCCGTTTGTAGCATTGTCGCTGCGCCAGAGCGATCGCCCTGTTGCAATTTCGTTTCGGCTAGCTGGGTTTGGCGATACTTAGCTAATGCCAAAATCGACTGCTGCACCTGGGGATTCGGATCTGCTTGGTAGTTTTTCACAACATGGGCATAAACGGCGATATTTGGTGTAACTAAACCTACCTTATTGGCGGCTGGATCGTCGTAGCGGACTTGCACATTAGCGATCGCTTGTTCACCTGCTGGTAATTGTCCCAAATAAATATTAGCTAAGATTACCCGTTCTGCATCTTTCATTAAATCTCCCAACCGCACAGTGAAGCGTCCATCAGCTTCTTGTTGCAGTGGTAATTCAATTGTGTCTGGGGAAACTTGGGCAACAGGTTTGAGTTCGGCTAATCTGACATTGGGCATTAGGGAGAATAACAGATAAGCATTAGTCAATCCCACTGTTTGAATGCGACTGAACAGGCGATTAAACTCATCTACTGCCTCTTCAGGTTTTTGAATGTAAGATAAAGTACCCAAACCAGCATCAGCAATTTTTTCTAAAACATCTTGGTTCCAGTTGTCACCAAATCCCAGAGTGTTCAAAGTCAAGTTATAGCTAGCAGCTAATTGAGCGAATTTCAAACAGCGATTGTTATCACCATGTTCATTTTCACCATCAGTTAATAAGAAGGCTTGGGAAACAGTATCTTTTTTTCCTTTTGCCAACTCCTCAATCCCCAAGCGCAATCCTTCATCAATAGCAGTTCCACCATCGGCGGCTAGACGGTTAATTTGATTTTTTATTTTTTCTGAATTTTCGACACTTTGACTAGGTACTAAGACTTTGGCACGATGATCGAAAACTACAACACTGAGGCGATCGCTAGGATTAAGTCTATCCACCAAACGATTTGCTGCTTTTTTGACCGTTTCTAGCGATCGCCCGTTCATCGAACCACTATGATCCAGAATCAAGCATAAATTTAGGGGCACATGGCGGTCTTGAGTCTCTGCGATCGCTGAAATCGAAATTCCCAACTGACGTTGACTATTCAGTTGATTCGCGTCCAAATTACCATCATTCAAGGCAGGCTGCAAATTAACCTTCATAACTCAAAGTCCCTATTCAGGATATACATATTAATAAATAACTTCAAAACACTACTTTAGCTCTACGGAAAACTTATCCAATATAATAATCAGAATATCTTACAAGCCAAGCATTGGCAGATGCGAAGCTACCTCAAGCATTAGGGAGAAATCCGCACCTTGAGGGAAGCGTGCATCGCGCTAGGATGTATTACAGTTAACGGCATAGTTTCAGGCGATCAGTTGCTATGGACATTTCCCCAATCAAGGCTGTTCAAGCCCCATATTACGGCGATAGCTCTTACCGGACACCACCGCCAGATTTACCTTCCCTCTTATTGAAGGAGCGAATAGTCTATATTGGGATGCCACTGGTGCCTGCTGTCACGGAATTAATCGTGGCCGAGTTGCTATTTTTGCAGTCCGACGACCCAGAAAAGCCCATTAAAATCTATATCAACTCCACCGGCACATCCGGTTACAGTGGCGAACCCATTGGCTTTGAAACCGAAGCCTTCGCCATCTACGACACACTCAAATATATCAAGCCTCCTGTCCACACCATCTGCGTCGGTTCCGCAATGGGTATGGCAGCCATGCTTCTCAGTGCTGGTACAAAAGGTTGCCGCGCTAGTTTGCCTCACTCTTCGATTATCCTGCATCAGCCCAAGAGCTACGCCCAAGGTCAAGCAACGGATATTCAAATTCGGGCAAGGGAAGTTTTGGTAAATAAAGGGGCATTAGTTGACATCTTACATCGCACCACCGGACAGCCTCCAGAAAAAATTATCAAAGACATGGATCGGCTGTTATATCTAACACCCTATGAAGCGAAAGAATACGGGCTAATTGACCGAGTTTTTGAGAAAGAAGAACTTGCAAATCCCCCACTTCCAGCCAGTATCCTTTAATTTGTCCTTTGTCATTCGTCCTTTGTTAATAACCAAAAATTATTAATGACTAATGACTAATGACTAATGACCAATGACTAATGACTAATTAAGAACGGAGAAATATTATGCCTATAGGCGTTCCTAAAGTCCCTTACCGGATGCCCGGAGGACAATATACAGATTGGATTAGCATCTACGATCGCCTTTACCGAGAACGGATTATATTCTTGGGGCGAGATATTGATGATGAAATTGCCAATCAAATAATTGCTGTAATGCTATATCTGGACTCCGACGATCCAGGTAAAGATATTTATTTATACATCAATTCTCCTGGTGGAATGGTTACATCTGGCATGGCGATTTTTGACACCATGCAACATATCAAATCAGATGTAGTGACTATTTGCGTCGGTTTAGCTGCTTCAATGGGGTCTTTCTTGTTGGCTGCTGGCACTAAGGGTAAACGGCTAGCATTACCTCATTCACGGATTATGATTCACCAACCTTCAGGTGGAACCCGTGGACAAGCAACGGATATCGAAATTGAAGCTAGAGAGATTCTGCGGATTCGTCACCAGCTTAATGGCATTTATGCCGATAAAACCGGTCAGACCATAGCAAAAATTGAAAAAGATATGGATCGTGACTTTTTCATGTCTGCTGAAGAAGCTAAAGAATACGGTTTAATTGACCGTGTGATTGAAGAACGAACCTCTATAGTCGCAGGGGAGTAGGAGAAGCAGGGGGCAGGGGGTAGGGGGCAGAATTAATAACTCAATTCCCCTTTCCCGTTGCCCATTGCCCATTCCCCAAACAAACTGTCAACATTGAACTTTAAAATAGAACATTAGCCATTATCATTAATAATCCAGGCTTAAAGCTGATACTGACAGATAATAGCCGATAGCTAAATATTCGATAGCTCATAGCTCAAGATGGATCTCGGAGATTGCTACCGTTTGCTAGGTTTAAGATCGGGAGCTTCTTTTGCTGACATCAAAGCGTCTTACCGACGACTGGCGCAGCAATATCATCCCGATATCAACCCAGATGACAACAAAGCCAAAGATAAGTTTATTGCCTTGACAGAGGCTTACAAACTCCTGCTAACGGTAGTATTGCCAGAAGAAACTACTGTACATTCAAATCAGGTGTCAACATCTGGTGGGCGTGATGGTGTTAAGGTAACGCAGCGACAGAAAACACCAGTCACAACGGTGACAAGCCAAGAAGTAGGGAAGTCAAAGCCGCCGAATCTGTTGGAAATAGAAGAACGGCTGAAATGGAAGACTTATGAGCAATTGCAGAGATTTTTGCAAGAAAGACGATTTCCGCAAGCGATCGCATTGGCAGAAGCTTTAGCAGATCGTTTGTCAACAGATGCAGAAGTTCGCCAATGGCAAGCGATCGCTTATCAAATTTGGGGACGGGCATTAATTTCCGAAAACCAACTGCTCAAAGCCAGAATTTATCTTAAAAAAGCATTGAAAACAGACCCCCATAATAAAAGTCTTTGGTATGAAGTGCAGCGCGATTTCCAACGCTTAGAACAAATTTTTTAAAGATTTAATTAAGGCAGGAGGAAAGCTGCCCTGGGAGCAACGCGAAAAAGTGAGATCCTCGTGAAAAGAGCAGGGGAGGCAGGGGAGGCAGGGGAGGCAGGGGGAGCAGGGGGAGTGAAGAGAAAACTTTAGTATTTTTTACGACCTTTATAGCTATAAATACACTTGTTTCTTTCTCTTCCCCTGCC
>NZ_JBALDK010000116.1:0-41712 GCF_036917455.1 Nostoc sp.
TAGAAAATGTGCCTCGGATGCTACAGCTTAGATGTGCTTATCTCAACGGCCAGCTTGCTGCCTGATGTTTTTGCAAAGGTGAGATGCTCCCGTTTCCCTGAGCGTTAGCGATGCAAGAGCGAGCGTCACTGGCGTTGTGTTAACGTCAGCATAACGCATCAAAAACTTTGGAGTCAGGTGCATTACAGCTTACGCATAACACACCCTACATGTATTTCAAAAATCAAATATGAGTGCTATTTATGAGTAAGCGATCGCTCGGTAGATTTACATGTCAAGCAAAGCTAGAAAAACCTAAATTGGGTGGAATATCCTGAATCCGGCCAGGGCCGATCGCTCGTAATGCTTCTTTAAGTAAAATATCCCCAGTGTACAAGGCACGTCCGACAATCACACCAGTCACGCCTTGAGGTTCTAACGCTAACAAACTCAACAAATCGGTGATAGAACTTACCCCGCCAGAGGCAATTATCGGGATGGAAATTACCGATGCAAGTTCTCGCAAAGCTTCTAAATTGGGGCCGATGAGAGTACCATCACGGTGAATATCTGTATAAATGATGGCGGCTGCACCCAATTCTTGCATTTGTACAGCCAGTTGAGTTGCTAAAACTTCCGAAGTTTCTAACCACCCACGAGTAGCAACTTTGCCGTTACGGGCATCAATGCCAATAATAATCTGTTCGGGAAATTCTTCACACAGTTGTTGTACTAGCTGGGGTTGTTCTACAGCAATGGTTCCGAGAATTGCCCACTGTACGCCTAGATTGAATACTTGTTGCACGCTGGTGCGATCGCGCAATCCTCCACCAATTTCAATGGGTACTGACACCGCATGAGCGATCGCTTCAATTGCTGCCAAGTTTACTACTTTACCCGCTTTAGCACCATCTAAATCAACTATATGCAATCTGTTAGAACCTTGATCTACCCACTGTTTGGCAACATCAACAGGGTTTTCGCTAAAAACTTGCGAGCGATCGTAGTCTCCCTGATACAGTCGCACACAGCGACCCTCTAGTAAATCAATCGCTGGAATTACATCCATTTACTTCTTCCTCATAACTCAATACAATCAAAATTTAGCTGTGACGCATTTAAACTGTATATTGACTTGTTTAAAGATCGTCCTTTGCCTTTAGTCTTTGGTAATTTGTGTTTACAAAAGACTAATGACTTTTGATTTTTAATTGCCTTACAGCTTGTCCAAAACCCAGCACCAGCAAGATGTTAGAAAGGGTCAAAAATAGTTCTGCACCACCGTGCAACCAATCGACATTGGCCAAAGACGCACCGTAATGTAATTGGGCGTAAATTCCGGCTGGGATGGTGATGGCAACAAAGACGAGAGTACCGTAAAATCCATATAGCGCTAAACGCGGCATTTGCGGACTGCGGCTGAGAAACCACAAGAAACCCAAATAGGGAAACAGTGAAAGTGCAAACAGGGTTTCTTTAGAAATCATGGCTCTGATTTAATAGGTTTTGGTTCAACAGTGTCAGGAGATTTGGTAGAACGCCAAATTAAAAACGCTGCTGCCCAAAGGGTAAAATTACCAACTAAGGTCATGGTAGCTTGAAGTGTTACCAGCCATTCCAGAGATTCGGCGTTGTCGAAATAATGCCAGGTACAAGCACACATAGCGCTAACTAAAGCTGGTAACATGGCCAGGGATAATCCCCACCAATTACGATTATTAGTGAGTTCGCCGTAAGTCCAGATTAACCAAATGGCGACAATCCACTCAATAACGCTAGAAATATGAATAATCCAGGTGGGAATCGATAGGGCGTGCATAAGAAAGTTAGGAGTTAGGAGGAGAGACGCGGTTAATCGCGTCTGTACAAGAGTTAGGAGTTCTTTCTATCTTCCTTTGTTACGAAGTTTGAAAATAGAATTAATTTGTGAATGAATCTACTATCTGTAGCAATGACAGATATTCTGTATAAAAAAAGTTGTTAATCTAAAATCTAAAATGGTCAAGATGCGGGCGTTATTGTCTGGATATTACGGTAAAGGTAATGGTGGTGACGAGGCTTTGTTGGCGACGCTTTTGCAAATGTTACCATCTCACGTAACACCTGTGGTACTTTCGGGGAATCCAGAGGAAACGCGCGATCGCTATAATGTAGAAACTTGCGATCGCATGGCTCCCTTACCTGTACTGCAAGCTTTACGTTCTTGCGATGCCTTGATTTGGGGCGGTGGGAGTCTAATTCAAGATGTTACCAGTACTATCAGCCCATTTTATTATGGGGGACTGATGGCATTAGCGCAGAAAATGGGTTTGAAAACTGTTGCTTGGGCGCAGGGGATTGGCCCGTTAGTGCGTCCGCAAACTCGTTGGTTAGCGCGGCAAACCTTTGGTAATTGTACCAAAGTTAGTGTCCGCGATCGCGTCAGTGCTGCTTTATTATCTGATTGGCAAATCCCTTGTATTATAGCTCCTGACCCGGTTTGGGCGTTGGAGTCGAAACCAGTACCGGGACTTTGGGATTTCCCTGCGCCGAGAGTTGCGGTAACATTGCGATCGCATCCTCAACTTACAGAAACCCGTCTGGCAAATTTAACTCGTGCTTTGGTTGACTTTCAAAAAGCTACGCAGGCTTTTATTCTATTACTCCCGTTTCAAAAAAGTGAAGATTTAAGTATTGCCGAAGCTATTCAACCACATCTTAAAGATGTCAGCCAGATTTTGTGTCTGGAAGACCCGCAACTTTTAAAAGGTGTGTTTCGCGGTGTGGAAATGGCAATTGGAATGCGCTTACACAGTTTGATTATGGCTGCGGCTGTTGGTTGTCGCTGCTTTGCTCTCAGTTATGACCCCAAAGTAAATCGTCTCATGGAAGATTTGGAAATGCCTGGGTGGGATTTGTCAAGTTTACCCGGCGATCCCAATTTGATTGGTTTGACTTGGATGGAACATTACGCTAATGGCGATCCGTTATCATCAGAGAAAATTCAATCTTTGGTGGATGGTGCTTTACTGCACTGCGAGTTGTTGAGTGAAGCTTTGAGTTAAGTTTTTGTTTATAGATGAACAGCGAATGAAATGACACAGATATCCCAGCCACGACGCACCCGCATTCTCCCAAAATCAAATTTAGCTCCTGAAGAAGTACGCTACCTTCAGGAACACCGCGATGCTCTTGCTATAAAATGTCGTGCTGTTTTCGAGCGCTTACGTCCAACTTTAATCGAAATGCATTACAACTGGCATATTGCCATCGACCCTGAAACAGAATACTACCTCATTGACCCTACACTCTTAGGGATAATGCAAAAAATTCACGATGCTTATGGCAATACTAACGAAGTCAAACTTACCATATTCCGACTCAACGATACAGGAACCTGCGGCAGTTTATGATTGCAGGTTCGTTTGGAGATAATCGCGAACTATTATTTGAAATTCAGCTTGTTGCTGCGAATAATGACAAATTTTCTGTTGAAGCTTTACTTGATACTGGGTTTACAGATGGATGGTTAGCTATCAATACTCAAGACCTAGAAGTATTAGAATGGTCATTGATGACTGCACAAATTGAAATGCGGACAGCACAAGGGGAAGCGCAATTCGATATCTATGAAGGCAAACTCATCATTGACAGAACTGAATTTGTGATTCCCGTTCATGTTGGAGATGACATCCCTGACACTATCATCGGTTCGTTGTGGCTGGACATGATGCAGTTGGTCGTTAACAAACCACAAGAAATATTAACCCTTGAAAGAGTAGAGAGTAATGAGAATATAGACTAGTTACACTATTTATTTGTGAAACTCCGCCAAATTTTCTTTACTTCTTATTTCTTTCTTTGTGCCCTTTGCGTCCTTTGCGGTTCGTTCCTCATATAGTTTGGCGCACCTTCATACAGAACTAGTAAACTGTTGTGTTTTTAATTTGCACATTGAGACAGCAGGGGAGCAGAGGAGCAGAGGAGAGGGTTTACAGGTTTTACCTAAAAGATTATAAGGCAACTTGTAGGCGCGACGGCTTATTAGTCGTTTTCCCACTAACAATCCCTGACCACTGTACTTTTTTCTCTTTTTCGCGGCGATAAGAAAAGAAATGCTCTGGAGTTTGGAAAGTACAGTAAGGGGCGATCGCAATTTGTTCTGCACTAATCCCCATATTTTCCAGTTGTAAGGTATTCACTCGCCGCACATCTAACCTTACCTTTCCTGGATTAGGATCTGCCAGCAAGGGTGAATTTGGTAATTCATGCAATGCTTGAATGATTTTTTGTTCTTCATTCTGTGGTATGATACTAGCCCCGATTTCGGCAGCCACTTGGATAGAGACTTGGTAGACCTCACCAGCGATCGCAGGGCCCATTGCAATGCGTAAATCATCAAGTTTACTGCCTTGAGATTGTAATCGAGCGATCGCTAAAGGCACAATCTTTTTAGCAGTTCCCCGCCAGCCCGCGTGTAATGCTGCCACCTGTCCAGTTTTCACATCCCCAATTAGCACGGGTGTACAATCTGCGCTAGCTACCCAAACGGCTTGTAGAGGCTGTTCGCTGATTAAACCATCTGCTGATGCGAAATCTTCCTCAGCAGAGCTTAAGAAGCTCTCAACTTCTTGAGGGGTGAGAACAGTATTGCCATGAACCTGCTTTAAGCGATAGACTGATGCCTCTGGTTGCAATACTTCTGTGATAACTTGTGGCGATCGCGGCCAAAACTGCTGGGTAAAGAAGCCGTGATGCCAATGTTCCAGAATACTACAAGTTAAAAAAGGCAGTCCTTCCGAATTGTGCCAGTGCCAAGTGTGCATCTTCAACCAAACCTAAAGAGAAATCACTCATCAGCCAATCAATGCTAACTTGAACAACGGAATTTGGGCTAACTGCTGTGGGATTTAATCTGCAAAACTTGGAAGCGGCCTTGAAAGCAGGCCGAAAGTATACATATCTACCATTTTCCCTCCACTTTTTTGAAAGCGTCTCCTCAACAAACCAAACCCTCTGGAACTTACTCAACCAAGGGGCAATTCCTGGAACAGTAGTAATCGCAACTGTACAATCTGCTGGGCGCGGACAATGGGGACGCGAGTGGATTTCTCCAGTTGGGGGATTATATGTTTCCGTGGCGATTTCTTTTGACCAAAAAATAGAGGCTACTGACAGCTACCAGCTAACTTTCGCTACTGCTTGGGGAATTGCGTCTCAATTGCGCCAGCACGGTATAAATATTGGCATAAAATGGCCCAATGATTTAGTTTTAAGTGGTCGCAAACTAGGCGGCATTTTGACAGAAACCAAAGTAAACAAAGGACAAATCACTCAAGCAGTAATTGGTGTTGGTATTAACTGGACAAATCCAGTACCCGAAACTGGAATCAATCTGGAATCGTGGCAAGCTTTGCAAGATTTCAGACCAATTTCTTGTCTGGAAATGCTCACCTCTACCGTCTTGCTGGGAATAGAATCCGGTATGGAGTGCCTTTTCCAAGAAGGAGTAAGCATACTCTTGTCTCGCTATCTAGATTTGCTTACAAACATGGGTGATCGGGTGTATGTCAATAATCTTTCAGGTACAGTAGTTGGAGTGACTCCTCAAGGAAATTTACGAGTTGATTTAGAAACACATGATACAAAGGAACTAATTACACCGGAAATTTATATTCAACCCGGTACAATCAGTTTGGGGTACCATAAATCTTCCGTTTAAATTTGAGGTTTGTTCAAAATTTCGCTCTTTGGGCAAGACAAACCACTAGCATCATCTCTTTAGGCTAATTACACACAACTGAGAGAACAAATGACGCAGCGCAATAATTCTGCCCCTCATCGTTTGCATTACTTATGGCAGCAAGGTCTGACAAAAAAACGTTTTGCCTCAACGCTACCAGCTCAGAGCCTCTGCTGGCTGAGTAGCGTTAGCCTCCTTAGCGGCGGCTTTGTGTTTGCCCAAACGGAAACACAAGTAGATAATATCGTTCCCACTGTTGAAACTTCCAAGCCTTCAGCAGTTACAAATTCAGTTAAAAAACAGGCTGTTATACCGGAAGCGGTTCAAGCGCAACCGGAATTTTCCCAACGGCGAGCCAGACTCAAACAGAGATTGCGTCAGCCAGAGGTTGCTCAATCAAAAGAACCAGTTAGGCAGTCTACGCCCAAAATCGAAGCTGCTGAACCTGTTGTGATTATTAGACAGGCCAAACCCAAGGTAGAAGCCTCCCAGGTTACACCTGTAAGGGTGAGACAAGAAAAACCTAATACTCCCACCCGCTCTTTACCTGAAAAACTTCCAGAAGTTGCTCAACCATCAAATAACTCTAACAGCCCTGTCAGTGCAACTACAGGGAAAACCAAGGATTATAATAACGCTTATATTGATCCTAATAGTTATGACAGTGGTACCACAGGTACTTATCAAGCACCAAATTCCGTAATTCTCACAGAACGCTCCAGTGGTTGCCGAGCCATTTTACCGTCAGGGCAAAGCGTGTTAGGCGGCGTTTGCGCCAAAGCACCCCAAAGGAGTGTAGCTGATTCTAATGGTAAAGTAGCACCTACTTGGCTGAGAAGAAGTCAAAACGCCCAATTACCACCAGTAGTTCCACCCGTCCAACAAGTTGCAACTACTGGCAACACCAGTCGGTGGCGTGCTGTTCAAAATACTTCCGGTGGTGACACTAAGAGCGCATTTCGCCCGAATCGGTTTATTCTGAGTCCCAGTGAGTTCAGCCCCACAACCGTGAGTGCAACTCCCATCGCACCGAGTGGTGGTACCTTACCCCCACCAATGGCAGATGGTAACATTGCACCCCGTCCCAGCAACATAGCTTATGATTTTTCACTAGCATCAGTATTGCCGCAAATCCCCTATACAGGGAGAGTTGCCTATAGTGGTACGGGAATGATGTATCCATTGTCTATTCCTGCTCCCATTACCTCGTTGTTTGGTTGGCGAATTCATCCAATCACAGGTACTCAACGCTTCCACGCTGGTACAGACTTAGGTGCGCCTACGGGAACACCAGTTTTAGCTGCTGCTGCTGGTCAAGTAGAAACTGCTAACTGGGTTGGTGGTTATGGTTTAACCGTTATCCTGAATCACAAATCTGCTGAACAAACTCTCTACGGTCACATGTCAGAAATCCTTGTTCAACCTGGTCAGTGGGTACAACCTGGAACTGTCATTGGTCTAGTTGGTAGCACCGGAAATTCCACAGGGCCTCACCTGCACTTTGAAGTCCGCCACCTTACACCAAACGGGTGGGTTGCTACTGACCCAGGTGTGGAATTACAAAGTGCCCTCAGCCAGTTAGTGCGAGGCTTGCAAACCGCTCAGGTCAGCAAGGAACCAGGTAGCTGAGGTTAGCGACTGGCGACTGGGGACTGGGAGATGAGAGGCAAAGGACAGGAAAAGAATAACGATGCCCAATTCCCATATTCCCAACCCCATATTCCCAATCCGCAATCCCCAATTACAAATACCCGTGTTCTGCCAAGAATGCGGGTGTAATGCCATCTAAACTATTGTCATCATGGACTTTGATGTGTGGGTTGCCAGAATAAAGGAATTTTTCGACGTATTTGCCGAGAATATCCCCTTCTAGATTCACCAAGCTTCCAGAAACCAAATAACGAAGATTGGTCTCGGCATAAGTGAGGGGAATTACCGCCACCTTGAATTGGGAGAGTTCTGGCTCATAAGTGGCTACTGTGAGGCTGATGCCATTGACGGCTATGCTACCTTTGGGGACAATATACCGGGCGATCGCATCAGATGCAATAAAGGTCATTTCCCAAGAACTAGCCGTTTGTTCTGCCACTAGCAATCGACCAATGCCGTCTACATGACCCATCACAAAATGACCGCCAACCTTGCGGCCTACTTTTAGCGACGTTTCTAAATTGACATATCTTTGTTGGGTTTGTTCGCCTCCCAGCGTCGTTCGGCGTAGCGTTTCTGGTGAAGCCGTGGCGATAAACCCGTCTTTTAAAACTTTTTCTACTGTCAGGCAAACACCATCGACAGCAACACTATCACCATAAGCTAAATCTTGCATAATTACTTCACCCGACTGGCTGACACAAGTAATTTGCCAAGAATCGCCCCCCAAGGGTTCCATCGTTCCTAATGCCTGGATTAATCCTGTAAACACGGCTTTTTTGTCAAACTAACTCTATTTATTGCCTAATTTTGCCGGAAGTCAATTGGTAATTGTCACAGAAATTTAGAACATCCAAGTATATTTTCTGACTTTTTTTCGTATGGGAATATTAACACATTAGCATCCTTCACGAGGCATACTTGGGTAAGAAGGTTATTGTCTAAGAAGACCAATTTGACTTACTCTGGTTTTCACCACAAGTTCGGAGTTTAATAGAAGCAATTATAGAGAACGAATGCTTATGTTTATTACTGTCACCAAGCCGCCGAAAAAGGTGTACTATTTGTTACACAACATCCAAGACTCTCAAAGCATTGTAGAGGCTTAGGCAATGATTGAAATGAAAGTTGCTGGCATCGCATTAGATGCCATAACCCGCAGCCCGATCGTCCTTTTGAAAGATTCTTCAGATCGGCGGGCTTTGCCAATTTACATCGGTCAGGAACAGGCTAGGGCAATTATGGGTGCGCTGGAGAATCAGAAGCCTCCCAGACCCTTAACCCACGACCTGATTGTGAATCTTCTAGAGACTTGGAATATGACTCTAGAAAAGGTGATCATTCATTCCCTACAAAAAGACACATTTTATGCAGCTTTAATTGTCCAGCAAGGCGAAGTCAAAAAAGAAATTGACGCGCGTCCTAGCGATGCGATCGCCATTGCCCTCCGTACAAATACCCCCATTTGGGTAATGGAAGAAGTAATTGCTGATGCTTCTATCCCTGTTGACCGCGATGCAGATGAAGCCGAACAGCAAGCCTTCCGTGAATTTATTTCCAATCTCCGTCCCGAAGATTTGATCAAGCGCTTTGGTAATGGCGACAGCTAAAAGAGTTATGAGTTAGGAGTTATGAATTACTTACTTCAACTCCTAACTCCTAACTTCTAACTCCTAACTCTTTGTTCAAGATGCAATACCGACGCTTTGGAAAAACGGATCTGTACCTCTCGGTTTTTTCCTTGGGAACAATGCGCTACCTGGCTTCTTTTGAAAATGCCCACCAGACCATCCAACAAGCCTTAGCGTTAGGAATTAATCATCTAGAAACCGCTAGAGGTTACGGCAAAAGCGAGGAGTTTCTTGGTAGGATGCTAAAAGCTGGGTTGTCAACACCCCGAACGAAGTTTTATATCACTACCAAAATTCCAGCCACAGCAGATGCTGACACCATGCGTCGGTGCATCAACGAATCCCTAGAACGATTACAACTAGATTATTTAGATTGTTTAGGTATTCATGGCTTGAACACTTGGCAACATTTGGAATGGGTGCAAGCCAAAAATGGCTGTATGCAGGCTGTAGACGAAGCTGTTGCTGATGGACGAGTCCGACATGTTGGTTTTTCCAGCCACGGGTCATTAGAGTTAATTCAAGCAGCAATCAACACAGATTTTTTTGAATTTGTCTATCTGCATTATTACTATTTTTTTCAACGGCACGCACCAGCGATTCAACTAGCAGCCGAAAAGGATATGGGCATTTTCATCATCTCCCCTGCTGACAAGGGAGGACTTCTTTACACGCCATCCCAAACTCTAAAAGACCTGTGCTATCCGTATTCACCCTTAGAGACAAGCCAGCGTTTTTTACTTTCTGATGACCGTATTACTACTTTGAGTATCGGGCCAGCTAACCCAGATGAATTAAGGGAACCTTTGCGAATTGCTGATAATGATGGAGAGTTAACATCAGCAGAAATATCTGCTTTCCAAAGATTAGAAAATCAGCAAAAAGTTGCTTTAAAAACTGATAAATGTAGTCAGTGTTATGCCTGTTTGCCCTGTCCAGAAAATATCAATATTCCAGAGGTATTGCGGTTACGAAACCTTGCAATAGCATACGATATGAAAGATTATGGACAGTATCGTTACGGTATGTTTGAAAATGCTGGTCACTGGTTCCCTGGCATGAAAGGCAACCGATGTACAGAATGCGGTGATTGTTTACCTCGGTGTCCAGAAAAGTTAGATATTCCAGCTTTGTTGGAAGATACTCACGAAAGATTAAATGGAAAAGTAGGTAGGAGATTGTGGGGTTGACACTCTCCGGTCTAAAGACTTACTGTGTACACACAAGTCGGAAAACCTCATCCACATTGGCTTGAATTTGGTAGAGTGCGTTATGAAAATTAGTCCTAATGCACCGAAAATTTGAGATGGTGCGTTAGTAGGATGTTGACTTTGTAGAAAAATTGCGCCCTCTGTAGCTATATGTATAACGACTTATAACTGTGCCCATCACCGGCCACAGATAACCTTTGAATTCCAACAGATACCTTCTCGACGGTCAGTGTGCATGGGCGTTGTTAGACTGCGATCGCACTTAAAGTCCACAATCCTGGTGCGTTCCCTGGAATTTATCATTGCAGTAATTAGAAGTTGTCGTGGGTAACTCACCCTACAAGATCGACGATTGCACTAAATTTTCAAGTATTTTTACTACAATCAACCCTGACTAAACCACGGGCTTTGGTGGGGTTGTCCTTGTCCATTGGCGAAGATGGAGCTCCCTTCCGTTGCACTCTGCCCTCGATCATATCTTCATCGACCTTTGTTTGCATAATCTCAAAGCTCTTGAGCAGCCAGTAGAAGGAGAATGCCCAGATGCCTATCCACTCCAACCACAAGACTGTGTAATCTGTCTTTGTAAGAAGACACACTAATAAACCAAGCAGGAGCGAGAGCGGCATAACCCACCTAGCATAGGAAAAGATGTTTCTCCAAAACGTCTGTTTCTTTGGATCTTCTATGACATCAACGCTATCCATCGCTGTGAAGATGCTGGCCGAGATCAGCATCAGGAAGAAAATAAAAGCTGCTATGAAATGGAGCCTAATATCCTGCCCCCACAACTTAATCTCAAGGTTCAGTAATTTACTACCGACGAAAACCTCGTTTCCGCACTTTGACAGCATCTGCTCTTCGGGCCACCCCATCGGGAAGAAGGCAACACAAGCAAGACTTATGCCGGAAACGTTGAGCAACCAGTCTTCCAATTTGCCGAAACCCTTGTAGATAACCAGGCAAAGGCTGAGCGCGACAAGAATACCCACAAAGAGATTTCGGTAGACTCCAGCAAACGCTGTACACATGGTCTCGGCATTAACTCCGGCATGATAATAAGCGCTAAGGGAGTGCTGCATTTCTAGCGGAGATGAAAGCCAAAATAACTTGACAAGCCCACCGACGACGAGCAGCAATGGAAATATAAGGCTAAGAATACCCATAGACCAGCGGAGCATAGAGTAAGAGCTTAGGATATGCTTATCCAGTTGTGGGGGATCAGTGATTTGTTTGACGATTTTTTTGACAGTTTGTTTTTTTACCATAAATTCTTAAAAGACCTCATAATTCTGGATGTGTACCAGGAAATTACTTTATGCCCGTCATTTCAGGAGGATCTTGATAATCCTCAGTGCATCTTTGCTTGATTGAACTATCTACAACATTTGTCTAAGTAGGTAGGCACAATTAAACCGAACTGTGTAAACTAACCACGATGATTTACACCCATGTACTTAATAGGGGTGGTAAAGCTGTTCGTAGTCCGCTTGATTAGAACTACTGGCAGTATATATTTTGCATGAATTTTGAACACCTAAAATGGTAAAAAGTTAACACCCTAGTGCGTTAGCCTACGGAATAACAACTAGTTTTTAGGTTTCAACTTCGGGGTTTTCAGCCAACATTCTGATAAAAATGTAAAATTTATAAAGATTAAATAGAGTTAGGAAGATCCGCCCAAGCTGGTGTATCTCGCGGCAATAAAGATGAAGATTAAAAAAAAAGAAATATCCTCCGGCAATCGCTGACGGTTTTCCGCTACAGTGGACGGGCTGTAAGCTTGGTATGGACTACTAGTAGATCGCTTACTATTCTCCTGGCAAGTTTAACAATAGTTGCTGGTCTTTTACCGGCGGCGATATCTTACATCAGTAAGTTAATTGTTGATGCAGTGGTATTTGCATCTCAAGTTAATTCACAAAACAATGGTTTTGTCAATATTTATCCGTCTCTATTTTATGTAGGATTAGAAGCGATCGCTGTAATTTTACTAGCAGGCGGTCAACGAGGAATTATCATTTGTCAATCGTTATTGCGGGCGCTAATGGGTCAGCGAGTGAATGTACTCATCTTAGAAAAGGCGCTGACACTGGATCTTAGGCAGTTTGAAGACTCAGAATTTTATGACAAGTTGACCAATGCCCGACGAGAAGCATCAGTTCGTCCCCTTTCCTTAGTAAATCGCACCTTTGGGTTAGTACAAAGTGCCCTTTCCCTGATTACCTACGGGATTTTGCTAGTAAATTTCTCAGTTTGGGCGGTGGTGGTACTGGTTTTGGCAGCTATGCCTGTATTTATTGCAGAAACTAAGTTTGCTGGAGAAGGCTTTCGCTTGTTTAGTTGGCGTGCGCCAGAAACTCGTCAACAAAACTACTTAGAAAATCTGCTAGCAAGAGAAGATTTTGTCACAGAAGTCAAACTCTACCAGTTGGGAGAAATGCTGCTAGGGCGTTACCGCAACCTGTTCGATCAACTCTATGGCGAAGACCGCGATTTGACTCTGCGGCGAGGATTTTGGGGCTATCTCCTAGGTTTAGTTAGTACTGCTGCTTTTTACCTAGCTTATGCTTGGATTGTGCTGGAAACAGTGCGAGGTAAGATTTCCTTGGGAGATATGACAATGTATCTCACCGTTTTTCGCCAAGGACAATCTACTTTTTCCAATGCCCTCACATCTATTGGAGGGATGTATGAAGATAACCTATATTTATCAAATCTCTACGATTTCCTCGAAGAGGAAGTACCAAAGTCTTGGGGTAACGCAACCATTGGTTTAAATCCTCAAGAGGGTATTCGTTTTGAGAACGTATCATTTACTTATCCAGGAAGTTCTAAGCCAGCGTTGACAAACATTTCGCTGCATTTGAAACCCAGAGAGAAGCTGGCAATTGTCGGTGAAAACGGTTCTGGTAAGACAACCTTAATTAAACTACTTACCCGACTATACACCCCCGACTCTGGGCGAATTTTCTTAGATGGCTTGGACTTGCAGGAATGGGATGTGGATGTGCTGCGCCGTCGCATTGGTGTGATTTTTCAAAACTTTGTCCGCTACCAGTTCACTGTGGGGGAGAATATTGGTGTGGGTGATGTAGAACATCTCGAAAATAAAACCTATTGGCAAACTGCTGCTGAAAAAGGCATGGCCCAATCTTTTATTGACCAATTACCCCAAAGTTTCCAGACTCAGCTTGGTCGTTGGTTTAAAGGAGGACAAGAACTTTCTGGGGGACAGTGGCAGAAAATTGCCTTGTCTCGTGCTTTTATGCGATCGCAAGCAGATATCTTGGTGTTAGATGAACCAACATCAGCAATCGATGCTCAAGCTGAGTTTGAGATTTTCAATCATTTTCGCGCTATTACTCAAAATCAAATGGTACTTTTGATTTCCCATCGCTTCTCAACAGTACGGATGGCGGACAAAATTCTAGTAATAGAAAACGGGGAAGTTATAGAAAAAGGAACTCACGAAGAACTGTTACAGATAGGAGGACGTTATGCCAAATTATTTATGTTGCAAGCTGCCGGTTATCAATAGGAAATAGGGCTAGAAGGTACTTTTGAATTGAGATAGCGATCGCTCATCTTGTCAAAGCACCTAGCCCCTCATCTAAGTACGTTAGACTGTTCGATATAAATTGCTGAAATCCCTTGAGTGCAGTTGTTATTTAATAAAATTATGCAAGTTACACAACAACGATACTACGTCTCCATCTTTTCCAGCAATGCTAACTGGTTCATCAGGTATCAATGGGTGATTCCAGAAGGTATGACTACCCTTTGCAGGACGATAGACAAATGCGACCTTTAACAAAATTGCTTTTAACTCTCTAATTTTCTTGGGCATCTACCTTAAATTTAAATCGCCATACTGATTATTGTCTACTAAACTGAGGAAGCGATCGCTTCATTTATCTCATTTGGCAAAGGCGATCGCTATTCCCTATGCAGCGAGTACAGGTTGAACAATTACTTAAACCCCTATTTTAAAGGTTAAGTTAATTTGCTCAGGACAGTGATTTAAGAATTAAGTTAATCAAACTCTCTAACTATCGTTGCCATCGGCAGAAATAGTGAGAGTTCATTTTCTTGAAAAGGAATAAACTCATACTTGAGATAAAATTCCTTTGCTTGCAAATCGATAGCATCAACTCTCACCGCGTATATACCAATTTCTTGAGAAGCACGAACAGCACGATAGAGAGCATCAGCTAACAATTCACCTCCCAAACCTTGTCCTTTAATCGAGTTATCTACAGCTAATCTCCCAATCAGCATTGCTGGAATCGGATAGGCAGGCATTCCACGATGATAAGATTCCGGTAAGGATTCATATTCAATAACGCTGGCACTGACAGTATAATAGCCATCAATCTTCAAGCTTCCTGATGCTGGAATTGCTACAAATGTTTTAGCAATTCCTTTATTATGATTTTGCCGTGCATATTTCTTAAGATAATCATTCAAAATTGCATAACCGCAATCAAAAGAATCTCTTTGATGCTTGTTATCTATTGGTACAAAATTCCATCTTGCCTCGCTATCAATTGTCATACTTCTGTCTATATTTGTGAATAGCAGATTTGAGTTTTCCCTTCAGTTCTGGCGGATTTTCCATTACTGACATAAACAAATCTCTATCAAAATTTGACAGCACAAGCCTTTCATTTGCATCTATATCTTGCTTGGCGACTGGTAAAACATGAAAAAGTGTATAAGCACTCAAAGAAATTCCTTTGAGACTTGCAGCCCGTTCTAATAGTTCTTTTTGCTCTTGGGTAACTCGTAAATCGATACGGCAATCTTTTGCAGATGATGTTTCTGACATGGCTAATTTCCACCTTTAGCTGAGTCTCTATCTACAGCATAGCTAATCTTAGTGGACAATGTACACACAATATTTTGAACCAGGATCATTTTTTCATCGCCTCTAGGTGAATTAAAACACTAGCGTGGCGATCGCAATGCTTGCGGCAAAACGCACCATCCCTCAATAACTTCGATAAAATCACTATGGTGCTAGTTAACCTTCCCTAAATTTGATGAAAAGCGATATCTCCGATGGGCTACGCCTACGCCCTTTTTCCCAACTCTCCCTTCAACGTCCTGAACTACTCGCGCCGGCAGGTAATTGGGACTGTGCTAAAGCTGCTGTGGAAAATGGGGCAGATGCGATTTACTTCGGTTTGGATCGGTTTAACGCCAGAATGCGGGCGGAAAATTTTACTGAGGCAGACTTACCCCAATTGATGACATTTCTGCACCGTCGCGGCGTAAAGGGTTATGTCACTGTCAACACACTGATATTTACCAAAGAACTAGCAGAAGCGCAGCAATATCTCCGCACAATTATTGCCGCAGGTGTGGATGCAGTGATTGTCCAAGATGTAGGAATTTGTCGTCTCATCCGTCACCTCTCGCCCGATTTCCCCATCCATGCTTCCACCCAAATGACCATCACCAGTGCGGCTGGAGTGGAATTTGCCAAATCCCTCGGCTGTCAATTGGTAGTGCTGGCGCGTGAATGTTCTCTTCAGGAAATCAATAAAATTCAGCAGCAGATTGCCCTACAAGAAACTTCGCTACCCTTGGAAGTATTTGTTCACGGTGCTTTGTGCGTAGCGTATTCCGGTCAGTGTTTGACTAGCGAGGCTTTAGGCGGACGTTCTGCTAACCGAGGCGAATGTGCCCAAGCTTGCCGGATGCCCTACGATTTAATTGCTGATGGGGAAATTGTGAATTTAAAAGATCGCAAATATTTACTCAGTCCTCAAGACTTAGCAGGGTTAGATGTTTTGCCCGATTTGGTGAAATCAGGAGTGACTTGTCTCAAGATTGAAGGTCGCCTGAAAGCCCCAGAGTATGTTGCTAATGTCACCCGTGTTTATCGGCAAGCTTTGGATAGTGTGATGACGGAATTGGAAAGACCTCTCTTCCCTAGCGAGGAAGGGGGAAAAAAAGCTCCCGTTTCGGAGAAGGTGAGAGGTCAAACAGACCAAGAACACTACGACTTAGAAATGGCATTTTCTCGCGGACTCTATACGGGTTGGTTTGGCGGGATTAATAATCAGGAACTAGTTCACGCCCGCTTTGGTAAAAAACGTGGGGTTTATTTGGGTGAAGTTAGCCGTATTCACAACGAACAGGTAACAGTCAAACTGGAAGCGCCTGTAAAACCAGGAGATGGAATAGTATTTGACTGCGGTCATCCAGAAGCGAAGGAAGAAGGCGGACGGATCTATGCTGTGGTGTGCAAGGGTAAAGAAGCCATCTTGTCCTTTGGGCGAAATGACTTGAATCTGCGGCGAGTGCATATAGGCGATCGCATTTGGAAAACCAATGATCCAGAATTAGATAAGCAACTACGTCAAAGTTTTGCTGGCGAGAATCCCCAATTTCAGCGTCCGATTGATGTAGAGGTTTATGGAGAAGTTGGTCAGGCGTTAATTGCGATCGCCCGCGATCGACTCGGTAATATTGTGCAGGTAGAGTCTGCAATTTCTCTGGTGGAGGCGCACACCAAACCCTTAGATACAGACCGTTTACAAGAACAATTCGGTCGTCTCGGTAACACACCTTTCGTTTTGGAAAAACTAACCAACCACCTTAGCACTTCCCTTATGCTGCCCGTCAGCGAGTTAAATCGGATGCGGCGGGAAATTGTTGTGCAGTTGGAAGAATTGCGAAGTCAACCCAAACGCTGGCAGTTACGTTCTGATGTCTCTTTCCAAGACTTACTCCCTTCCTCATCTACTTCATCCCCCTTATCTCCTTCACTCATCGTCTTAGTACGAAACCTCAAGCAACTCCAAGCCGCCCTCAGAGCCGGAGTTGAAACACTGTACTGTGAATTTGAAGACCCCCGCGCCTACCGAGAAGCGGTGCAAATGGTACGCCAACAACAGCAAAAAAACAAAGCAGAAAAATCTTCACTCCCCACAATCTGGGTTGCACCACCCCGAATTACTAAACCGGGGGAAAACTGGATTTTGCAGCAGGTACGCGCCTGTGAAGCAGATGGCTATCTGGTGCGGAACTATGACCAATTGCAATTCTTTGCTCAAGACCGTTGTGTTGGAGATTTTTCGCTCAACGTTGCTAATCCCTTAACAGCAGACTACTTTCAGCAACGCTTTGGGTTAGAACGGCTGACGGCATCTTATGACCTGAATATTACCCAACTGCAAGACCTGCTTACCAGTTGTTCACCCCAGTGGTTTGAGGTTACAATCCATCAACATATACCGATGTTTCACATGGAACATTGTGTTTTTTGCGCCTTTTTATCGACAGGTACAGACCATACCAACTGTGGGCGACCTTGTGAAAAGCAGGAAGTAAAATTAAAAGACCGTGTAGGTAGCGAACACGTGCTCAAGGCAGATGTAGGCTGTCGAAATACTGTATTTAATGGCACTGCTCAAACTGGAGCAGAGTACGTACAGCGTCTCATAGAACTGGGATTACGTCACTTTCGCATTGAGTTTGTGAATGAAAGTCCAGATCAAGTGACTAAAATAATACATCGCTATCGTCAATTATTGCAGGGTGAAATTACAGGTTCCCAACTCTGGCGTGAGTTGAAATTGCAAAATCAATTGGGCGTAACTCGTGGGCCGATGGGAGTGTCAGTACTTAAGTGATCGCTGTTACACTTACCACTGCTGGGCAGCTTGTCTAACTATTTCCAGAAACCTCTGTACTGTTAAAGATGTCTCGTTTTTTCGCCAAATCATTGCAATACTAACTTTTGGGGTAGGTTCTTCTACATTTTTATAAACTACCCCGATCCGTTGGAGGTTTTGCAAAGATGCTGGCACGATCGCAACACCCATCTCGGCTGCTACTAGGCTGACAATCGTTTGCATCTGGATAGCTTCTTGAGCAACCTTGGGACTAAAGCCTGCTTGCTGGCAAACACTAATGATTAAGTCGTAAAGTCCTGGTGCTAATATCCTGGGAAATAAAATAAACAGTTCATTGGCAAGGGATGCCAAACACACATTAGATTGACTCGCTAGCAAATGTGCTTCAGGTAGTGCCACCATCAGCGATTCTTGAAAAATTGTTTCGCAACTAAATCTATTTTCTTCAACAGGTGGACGCAGGAATCCTACATCCATTCGACCTTCTCGTAACCACTCTAACTGTTGATCTGTAGTCAGTTCATGCAACTCGATGCTCACACTAGGAACGTAACTACGAAAAGTTCGCAAAATAGTAGGCAGAATATTATACGCCGCAGAACTCACAAAGCCGACCACCAACTGTCCAATTTCGCCCCGACTAGTTTGCTGCCCAACTTGGATTGCCTGTTGTAATTGCTTCATAATTTGCTGAACTTCACGCAAAAACACTTGCCCCGCTTCTGTTAACTGCACATTTCGTTTCGTGCGGTGAAACAGTTCAAAACCCAATTCCTTCTCTAGCTGTCGAATTTGTTGGCTTAGGGGAGGTTGGGCAATGTGCAATCGTTCCGCCGCTCGTCCAAAGTGCAATTCCTCTGCCAAGGTGACAAAGTAGCGCAAGTGTCGTAATTCCATCTATATAAGACCTCAACTCATATCTTTAAAATATTAGTTAAGGTGAAAATATATATTGGACATAATTAAAAATCTTTTTTATTGTGATGATCGGGCGGTCATCAATCGGCAAATCAACACACTGTAATTTCACTACTTATGAATAATCTTTCAATAGCTAAAAATTATTGGGACGCTACTCTTTACGAAGATAAACACGCTTTTGTCTGGCAGTATGGCGAGGACTTACTAAAATTCCTCAATCCTCAGCCAGGAGAATCCATTTTGGATCTTGGCTGTGGTACTGGACAACTCACAGAAAAAATTGCCCAAGCCGGGGCTGAAGTAATGGGAGTTGATTATGCATCCGCGATGATAGAAAAGGCAAGACAAAACTATCCTCATATCCGCTTTGATGTTGCTGATGCTAGTAACTTTCAAGTAGATAAACCATTGGATGCTGTGTTTTCTAACGCTGTATTGCATTGGGTGAAACAAGCAGATAGCGCGATCGCTTCCATCCATCAATCCCTAAAACCAGGGGGACGTTTTGTGGCAGAATTTGGGGGTAAGGGAAATGTTCAGGCGATCGCCACAGCTTTGGAAAGCGCCTTAGAAGCAATTAATATCCCTGCACAAGCCTTAAATCCTTGGTATTTCCCTAGTATTGGCGAGTACGCCAGCCTACTGGAACAGCAAGGCTTTGATGTCATTCATGCCATGCTTTTTGCTCGTCCAACTCCTTTAGCAGAAGAAGCAGGTATGGCAAACTGGATTCAGATGTTCGCTAGTCCTTTTTTAGCAGGACTTTCTGATGAGCAACAAATACAAGTAATTCGCGTCGTAGAGGAATATCTCAAGCCGACGCTGTATCAACAAGGAGTTTGGACAGCAGACTATCGAAGAATTCGCATCGTTGCCATTAAACTTTAAATAGTGCGAATTTTTACTAGTACTTAATTACGAATTAGTATCAGCTATGCATACATCTAAATTATTGTGCGATCGCCCTTGGCGTTGGCGCAGCTATCGCCAAACATCGTTTTCATTACTACTAACCATTAGCCTTACAAGCATACTAGTCCCGCCCTCACTAGCGCAACCCCGCACAATACCCTCGCCTTCTAGTGCGCCTCTAGAACTAGACTTATTGAGCAAGCCAAAAGATTATGTCATCACAGCTAACACCATAAACCCAACGCGATTAACCGTTCCCAGTTTATGGTGGGCACAACAAAACTCTGAGAAAAAGTTATTGGATAATTGGATAGCATATCCAGCTTCTGACAAAGAACCTGCACGAGTAGACTTGATTGTTAATCAGCAAATTTGGAGTTTACTAGAATATGTAGAGCGCTATGATTTTGTAAATCGCTTGGGTAGCGCTGCACGGAACTTTGGTTACAATGTCCGAGTATTTAATTATCAAAAAGAACCCTTGGCAACCTACACTTGTAACTTTAATACAAGTCCAGCTTTATGCAGCATCCAAACGACTGTTAAGAACAAGATAGGGTTACAGCGTTTACTCTAGGAAATAGTTAGGAGTTAGGAATTCAAGGAGATGAGGGAGATGGAAAAATTTCAATTCCCAATCCCCAATCCCCAATTAAACCTTAATTTTGGCGAACAAAGACTCGTACTGTTTTATTGCTGATGGCGACAAGGGAAGCAAAAATTCACTCTTATCAAAAACTTCGCGATCGCTCTTTAACAGGCTCCACAATGGTTCTTGGATATCGGAAGCGTCAATATTTGTAGCAATTGGCGAATTAGTTTTGGTTAGCACCGAAATTTGTTTAGCTGTATTTGGTTGCCAACAAAAATCAATCCACCGATCTGAGAAACTACTCTTAGTAATACCTGCGGGACGTACCCACAAATCTGCCCAGATTGCTGTTCCTGACTTGGGTATAACTGCGCCAAGTTGCGGATAACGTCCCAGAACTTGCAGTACATCGCTTGACCAACCAACTGCTAGCCAAGTATCTTCCATAATTAAAGGTTCTAAGTAGTTATTGGAACTATAGAACTTCACCTGTTGGTTTAATGTCTTTAATTCCTTTTCCAAGTCTAGTACTTGGTCAAGATTTTCTGTATTGTAAGATTTTCCTAGCTTCTTTAAGACCAGACCAATAACTTCTCGTGGTTGATTTAGTAGGGAAATGCGCTGCTGCATTCCATCTCGCCACAAATCACTCCAATCTTTGGGTGTCCAACCCAACTCTCGCAACTTATCACGGTTATAAACAATTACCGTGCTACCCCACCGATAAGGCGCACCCCACACCTTCCCTTGAGTATCCAAGTTACCTTGGTCGTTGCGCGTTACTAATTTTTTCCAATTTTCATCTAAAGTAGGCCACTGCTTTAATTCGTTTCCCTGTAACTCTTGGAGCGGTTGAATCAGTTTCTGCTCAATAGCTGCTTTTAGCCAGTAATCTCCCAATGTCACTAGGTCTGCATCAGCCGTTTTTTGACCTTGCCTAAAAGGTATAAAGCGACTCCATCCCTGCTCATCGGTAGCTTTTGGTTTTTGCTGCCAATTTTGTAATTGCTGAAATAAATCCTCTATCTGCTCAACTAGGGCGAATTTTAACTGCACCTGTTGTTGCACGTTGTGGAACTGATTCACCACCTGACCAGGTATAGAACCTTTTAATAACTGTACTTTTAGTTGCGTCTGGTTGTTTCCACCACAGCCAAAAAGCAGTTGTGAAAGCGCCAGTGTACTTGTACTTAGTAAAAAAGACCGTCGATCCATTGATTTTGGATTTGAGAGTTTTGATTATACCTAATATTAAGCAGAGATTCACCAGAGCCTGACTAGGTGAAAAACTGTGGTTGGAAAATTATCGGTATTTTTTCTTGGGAATGCTGATAAATTTAAATATTTGACTCAAATTAGCGAATTTTGCAGCAAATTAGTACCTAAAGATTGATTTTATGCCATAAATTTCCTTACTGGTACTGATAGTAGAACTTTACTTATATTTAGAAATAATAATTTAAATGTCATATTTCCAGCAAAAATTATCAATACTTAAATAATTCATAAGTAAAGTTAAGATTTGGAGTAAATTGAATAACATAGAGAAAATGTACGGATAAAGGTATTAAATGGAGCTATTACAGCAGCAGATTCTGACTTTAAGCAAAAAGCTGGATGCCCTGTGCCAAGTAATTGAGCAGCTTGATGGTAGGGTAGCTCAAGCTTTCTCAGAGTGTTCTCTAGCGAATACACAAGCAAAGGATAATCATCATGAAAATGGCGCGGCTGGAAGCTACCAGTTCAGACGTACCAATTTAAATCCAGAAATGGAACATAAGGATGTATTAACAGATGGTATTTATCTAGACATGCATCGTCAAAGTGGAGATAACATAACACCAGAAATTCAAATACAACGACTGACAGCACAATTAACAGCAGCATACAATCGCATTGCTGCCTTGGAAGAACAATTACTCAGAGAGAGAATTCATTAAATTTAACCTTAGTTAAACGAATCAAAAAAATGCCTAGAGGTAGTGAAGGCAAGTCTTTAGGTTCAGTTTTTAGTGATGGCTTCGTGGGTATACATAGTAAAGTGCTGTTAGCGGTAGCAGGGCGTTTAGCCCGATATGAATATAAACCTAGTTGCTTTATTGCTCTGAGCAATCAACCTGTCCTGACCTATGCGACTAGGGCTATATTAAGTATAATCAACTAATCCAGCTATCAAAGTGATAAAAATTTAAACACGTTATTGCGTATATTATGACCCCATTTTTTATCAACGGGTAGGGGCAGTTAAAATTACAAAGGAATTAGCTTATTAAATCTTGATTTGGCTAAGTATAGCTTTGGGTAAAATTGTAGCGTTTCTCAAGGCACAGGAAACTTCCACTTATAATTTTGGTGCGAGTGCAAAGTCCTGCTAAATTTAATTCGCTACGAATTAATGAAATCCTATACTCAACCGCTCAAGTTGAGATTCAATGGCTGCTAAAAGTTGGTGTTGTTGCCAATTTTGGCTAAGATAAGCAGCGATGCAAGCTGCTCCAGCACCCATACCTTCTTTCACAAAGCCCTGCTCATAAGCTCTCAGTTGGGGATAACAAGAATCAGCAAAGCTGAGATCGGTTGCTAATAGAGGAGGAATTTTTCCACTCTGAGTTAAGCTGCCTTCCCCTAAGCTGAGGGCTAAGTCAACTGTAGCGCCAGTAGGATCTTCTGCCACCCAACGGGTTGTGCCTACAACTACTGCTTCTGGTTGCCATGATAAGGCGTAAACTTGAGCGATCGCACTTATCAGAGCATAAACCGCCAGCATTTGCGTTCCACCAGCCAACATTACACCACAACTACGACTAGCTGCGATCGCCATCCCAGCTACTACCACTTGCATCGGATCGCCCACAGAGGCAACGAGTTTTAGAGGATCTACGGAAGTTAGAATTTGAGATTGATATCTGTCATCCTGCTCTTTGCTTCCAGCTAAGAGTCCCCTGCTCCCCATTATCTTCTCCAGCCCAGCTTGCACTAATGCCCACTTTTGTCCGTGGTTACAAACAGGGTGGCTACTGTTAACTTTTCCGGCAGCATCTATACCCAAACCAGTTAAGATTGCCAGGGCAGTTGTAGTGCCTCCAACGACGCACTCACCGAGAATTACATACCCCTGTTGAATATTGGTAGCAAGGCGTTCTCCCCAAAGTAGCCCTTGTTTAAACAAGTGCTTTACCGTTGTTACTTCCATAGCAGCACCTCCACTTAAACACTTAGCAGCCGTGCCCCCCAAATCAATTACTGGCACAGCAGGAGGCTGCGGTAAACCAGCATTAAATAAATGAACTGGTATATTTAGAGACTCAAATACAGCGCGAGAAATCAGCACAGGTGAAGCCCCAGCCGCTAATGGTGGTAGGGGATATTGGGCTTTATGTTCTGGGCCGTAATACAAAAACTCGGCATCGGCACAAGCGGTATATTTCCGATCCTCTGGAGTGCGACCGGCAGCTGAAATCCCTGAAATTAAACCAGTTTCAGTAAATCCTAAAACACAGGCAAATACGGGTAGACAACTACGATACCGTTGTAGCCATTCTTCACCTTGTTCTTTTTGAGTATAAATACGAATTTGGGAATTGGGCATTAGGAATTGGGCATTGGGAATTAGTTAAAACTTATTATTTAACCAAGGACAAATGACTATTATTCATAATCCATAAGGACTTGTACCCAGTGTGGTGGACGAGGAATAGGGTTTCCCAGGCGGTCAAAAAGAAACCATGCTGCGAGGTGTACCACAAAAAGGTAGATAAAGTTGTTGAGTAAAATCAGAGCGATCGCTCCCACTTGAATTAAAAACACGCTGGGACTCGCCAATAAACTCAGCTTTAAAAATACCCACTCAATGAACTCAGTCACTTGGGTAATTACATAAATCCATAGGTCTTCACCCGACAAAACGGACAGCAACCACAGCCGAAAAAAAACTCCTAAAGTACCCAACAGCGTACCCAAGGTGATAGAAACAATCCAGGGAACACGACGACGATGCCATGTCGCTCCCAAAAGCACGCCCATGAACCCATAGGGCATAACAAACAGCAAACTGCGGGCTGGGCCCATCAGTACTGTTAGCAGTAAACCAGAAGTGAGTGCTGCCATCCATGCCGCACGCTTGCCCCAACGGAGATAAACTAGAGCGATCGGCACTGGAAAAAATATCCGCAAAACTGGCCCCAAGGGGAAGTAGAAATTAATAAACCAAATTAAACTAGCAGTACTGGCTAAAAATGCCGTTTCTACCATCCTTAATGGCGCATCAGCCTTGATTTTAGGAGGCATTAACTGCTGTTCTTTGTCTAACCAATGATTGTGGGGAGTTGGAGATTCAGGCGATGGATCTTCCTCCGGCTCATCTGGCAGAGAATTTAAAATACTCATATTTGACAAGTTCTTAAACGATCATTCTTTCTAAGGCTGACAAGTCGGGAATACAAATAGTGTCTTGATCCCGTTTAATCAAGCCTTTTTTTTCTAGCCTTGTCAACACTCGTGTCACAGTCTCCCGCGCCAGTCCACTCAAACTACTCAATTCCCGATGAGGTAAATTGGGGATTTCTGTTCCTGTTTGGCCTTTTTTACCCTGTCCTTCTGCCAAAAATAGCAATGTATCTGCCACCCGTGATTGGCTATCAGATTCCCGCAACCGCAATCGGCGATTTACTTGCCGCAAACGTCGTGCCATTAGTTGCGCCAATCGAACTCCCGCCAAGGGTTCTATATGAAGTAACTTGACAAAATCTTGAGCAGGCATACTGCCAATTACTGTCGGAGCTAAGGTAATCACATCTGTGGAGCGAGGGACTTCATCTAGCGCCGCCATTTCACCAAACAATTCCCCTTTGCCAAGAATATTCAGTGTTACCTCTTTTCCTTCTAGATTATATGTACGAATTTTTACCCATCCGTCTAGAATAAAATACACAGAACCACCCCAGTCATTTTCCAGCAGAATTACCTGATTAGCTGGGTGAGTGCGGGTGACAAGATGGATGAGAGCTGATTCTACAGCAGTTTCTGGCAACCCTTGAAAAAAGGGAGCCGAGGCGATCATCCAGGGATTAGCCTGTGCTTGCAAGCTATATCGGTCTTCCATTACCACATTTTTATTCAAGCTGCTATATAAACACAACAAAAAAAAGCGCCATTCTTAGCCTAAGCTATCATTGCACAGCTCCCTTTCAAAGAGAAAACTAAACTATGCTACATAAGAAAGCGACAAGAACGTTTTTCTGAACAATCTTTACCTATAAGTAAAAACGGGGTAAAAGTTTTGCAAAAAGTAGTTTATAGCCGACGGTTGTATTGTTTAGGGGCTAGCTGCACTGCAAACTTGATTAGTTAAAAATATAGGCAAACAACATCAATGATACTAAAGCCAGTAAATTATTGCTCAGGTATTTTACCGATTTTCAAAAATAGGCAACCAAGAGCTGCAAAACTCGTGAAACAGGAGGCAGGATAGCGCAGCCTAAAGCCTGGGGCATAGCAACTCTTAGATATACTACGCGTAGCTTGCTTCTTTGCAGGAGTAGGCTGAGAGCGAGTCCGCAAGCGGCGGGTAGTATTCCTTTCTCTTGAACTACTTCTTTTGTTGAACAAAAGCTGACTGAAGATTGCCAGTACTCCCAGTAATCCATAACATAATGACAGTCATAAGTCCAAGCAGCGGCTTTTGCCACTCAAAACTTCTCCTATGGTCGATGCTGCGCGTAGCTTGCTTTTCCACAGGGGTACAGTAATTGTAAAGTAATTGCCACATTAGTTGACATACGTTTTTAGGTAAGGTGATAAAAGTGACTTCCAGTGCAGATGAAATTCAAAAGCTGATCGCAGACATTGACAACTTACTTGCCAGTGGTGGCAAGCGCTTGTCTAGATTTCTGCCTGGTCAGGCGCAGGAGCCTAAAGAAGTTTTAGAACGAATTCGCAACTTCTTGGTAAGGCTCCAAGAAAAAGAAGCGTTAGAAAACAGCATCCCAAATCAATCTTCTGAAGAACCGCCATCGCCTTTATTAACAAAATTGATCGATCGAGGTTATAACCAGTATCCATTACCGCCGCTCGAATCCAATCAGGAACAGAGTCCCGTTGGAGCCGGACAATTAAAAAGTGAATTTTCGAGCTTGCTCCAGCCATTGCGATCGGAATTAGAAGGGCTATTGCAAGAGCGAGCTACTCTCCTACAGGAAATTCGGCAACTAGAGCAAAGGCGATTACAAAACTACTCCTTGGCGCAGCAGTTGACAAACCAGGATCAAATGATTACCGAGTTTTTACAGGTACTCATGAGTCGCCTTGTGCCAACTTTAACGCCACTGATAACACAAACTTTGGCAAATTCCTCCAGTTCATCAGAAGTCATTAATTATGCCAACTCAGAATCATCAACCTCTACAACTCAACCTTTATTAGAATCAGCAGACCGTGTAGAGCAGTTAACCCAGCTAGCCAGGGAGTTGGATCAACGCCTATTATCACTAGATGGGACTGTGAATGTAGTCTTTGAGGCACTACAGCGCAACATTAATACTTATTACGAATCTCTGTCGCAAGCACTGGCAAGGATGCATAGCAAGGGAATGCAAGGCGAACAGATGATGGCCAGCTTCCTCAACAATTTGACCCAGCATTTACAGCAAGAATCCCCTAGCTCCCCGTCATCTTTCCCAGAAACACAATCTGATACACCACGATCGCCATCATTGGCCGATCCAGCCGAGATTGCTGCTGAACTTAACCTCCAACCCTCGGATCTGATCCAGCCAGAAACTTCATCTCAACTCACAATGAATTCTGAGCAACAGGATACTTCCCTCACAGAGGATTTAGATGCAGTGCTGTTGCAGCTTGGCTTAGACTCGTCTCAATCTTCTGAAAACCAAACCGAACTACCGCAAGATATTTCTGCATTAGTTGGTGATGAAGTAGACCAACTTTATGCCAGTTTGTTTGGTACTGGTGATGTCAATAATCTAAGTCTCGATCTAGCCACAAATGACTTATCTGCTTCCACAGCCTCCCAATCAACGTTGAACATCGCGGAGAGTCCATCTGTCTCTCAAAACGTTGATTCTACGGTTTTGACACAAAATACAGGTATTTCAGCCCAAGAGACTTTAGTAGAAACTAGAGATTCATTATCAGAGCCACAAGAAAAACTATTTTTTGAAGAGGATACTGACCTAAATTCGCCTCTAAGCTGTTCTACACCACTCGATACTCAGCCAGCTAGTTTTTTTGAAGAGGATACTGACCTAGATTCGTCTCTGAGCTTTTCTACACCACTCGATATTCAGCCAGCTAGTTTTTTTGAAGAGGATACTGACCTAAATTCGCCTCTAAGCTTTTCTACACCACTCGATACTCAGCCAGCTAGTTTTTTTGAAGAGGATACTGACTTAGATTCGTCTCTGAGCTTTTCTACACCACAAACAGATTCCCCTACACAACTCGATACTCAGCCAGCTAGCGTTGATACAATTAATACCCTAACTGAGCTATTGCCTGATGCAGGCAGTGAACAGCAATTGCTGGACGTATCATCCTTTATGGATAATGCCACAACTACAGCACTAGTTACTCCAGAAATTGCGTTGGCAAAGCCTACCGTTAATATAGCGTCTCGCACAGAAAGGATCGCCAAACCGGAAGTATCGATCGACAACGATCGGCCAGAACCGTTTGTAGATAACTATATTGCTGCTTCGCCACAAGAAAACTTGCTTTGTGTTGAGTCAAACCAGGCTACAGTCGTACCTGATATTTCTTTAGATGAAGAACAGTTGCAGCAATTAGATCGGGATTTGGCTAATTTTGATCGGCAGCTAAATTTTGAGTCGGAGCCAACTACCAACTTAGATACTTTATCGGAACTGATTGATAAAACTCAAGACACAATTCCCACAACTCTCCCTGAACCGCAAACAGAAAATACCTCAACTGCTGCTTTATCAAGTTTGGCAGTTACCCCAGTAGAAATTGAAGAACAAAAGGAAGTTCCAACTCCTGTTCAAGACAGTTCTTTATCTTCAATTTCTAACTCCATTAACAATCCAGAAGTCTCGCTCAATGTTCTAGAACCAGTCTGGTATTTAGGAATTGATTTAGGGACAACAGGAATTTCTGCCGCATTGTTAAATCGCTCAACTTTTGTTGTGCATCCTATTTATTGGTCAGCAGAAAATCCGCCGGGAACAAGTTCTTTCCAGCAATCGTTTCGTTTACCAACAGAGGTTTATCTTCCTACAGCTTCTGTACCCCAAGGAGAAAATGAAAGTATTGAAGTCCACGATCGGACAGCATCTGCGGCTGTTGCTCCAGATAAAGTGCCTGACCAATCATCCACTCCTGCAACACATAAATCTACAGTAGATTCGACAACAAATAATCTCTACTCAGCGCAGTTGAAGCCCTATTTACAAGTAGCCATTCCCTACAAAAATGAACGGCAAAAATGGGAACCTGTTTTGCAATTAAATGAATTTTCGGCAGGGCCTTTAATTTGGGTTGTGCGATCGCTCTCTAAACTACTATTAACCCTCAAATCTGAAAAAACAAGTACTACCCCTAGCTTAATAGCTGCTGCGCTTGGGATCGGCGAATCAGATTTTCCACAGATTATCAATAATATTGCTGGTGTAATTTGCACCTGTCCATCTAGTTGGTCGGAACAATACCGCTTTAACGTCCGGGAAGCTTTACTTACCAGCAAACTTATCCAACATCCGCAGCAAGTCTTTTTTGTAGAAGAAGCGATCGCTAGTCTACTCCCGGAACTCGATGCTGTTAGTGGTGAGCAAGTAAAATTAAGCGAACATCAAGGTTCTCATCCGGTAAAAACCAGCGAACATCCGATTGTTGGTAACACCCTGGTAATTAACATTGGGACAACTGCCACAGAAATGTTGCTGGTCGATGTCCCAGAAAGCTTGGTGCAATTGACATACAATGATTTCATGCTCCACAGTTTTGCTTATGCTGGCAAGGGAATTGAACAAGATATTATTTGCCAGTTGTTATTGCCACCGAAATCTCGGCAATCACGCAGAGGAACACAAAGCGATGCCTGTGGCGGGCTACGCCTAAGCAAAACTAGTAGCAGTAATCCTTGGCAATGGCAACCGTCAATTCCCGGTTTAGACCAAATGCGTTGGCAAAGTTTAGGTTTGGAAGACTTAGGACTACCCAGAGTTGGAGAACCAGATATCACCGCCCGAATTCGCCTCCAGCAGCGTCTAGAAAGTTCTCTACTGGGACAGGCGGTATTAGATGCAGCGCTAGCCCTGAAGCTGATTTTGCAACACCAAGAATCTTTTACCCTGGAATTGGCCGATCATCAGTGGATTTTGCAGCGACGAGATTTAGAAAGCCAGGTATTTATCCCCTTTGTGCGCCGCCTGAACCGAGAACTCAATAAATTATTGGTAGCTCGTGGTATCCCCACAGAAGCAATTAATCAAGCAATCCTAACTGGTGGGGTGGCTTGTATAGGGACAGTGAACCGTTGGTTAAGGCAAAAACTCCCCAACGCTAAGATTATTCAAGATTCATATCTCGGCGAAAATGGCGCTCCTAATTGCAGTCGGGTTGCTTATGGTTTGGCAATGCTGCCTTTACATCCCCAAATATTAGATATACCCAAGCAACAATACACTGATTATTTCCTATTTACCGAATTGCTGCGCCTGCTACCAGATCGTCCCTTATCTTTCGGTGAAGTTATCCAGTTATTTGAGAGTCGTGGGATCAATACTCGCACTTGTCAGCAACGCTTGCTGGCTTTTTTGGAAGGTGAACTACCTTCGGGATTGATCCCTTCAGTTACAGATTCGACTTGGCTAACCCAGAATTCACAAGAAAATCCTGACTATCAGGCGATCGCTACAGCACCACTTTTTGAAAAACAAGGGAGTCTTACCTATCGTCCCAATTCCCAACAACTGTTATCTTTGCGTCGCTATCTAGATGCGATCAAGGCTAGTAATCAGCAATCACTAGAAGAACCATATACAGTGAATTTCACCTTAGAGGTTCATCATTGAGACTAGTGCATCACGCTAGAAAGAAGAATACTACTCAAAATTCAAAATGCTTATTGTGTAAGCATTTTGAGTTTTTGGAAGTGTACCCTAAAACTATCTTTTTTATCTGATGTCAAAAATACTGTAAATTTACAATATGTTAATTTAATTGAAAGATTCTGTAAACTTTGGGTTTCCAGTATTTTTTTATTTTTATTTTGTGTACATTACTACTCAGTAGTAGCAACAAAAGCAGTAAAAACCGCCTAAAAACTATCTCCATGTCTATACTACAGAATGCAAAAATCCTTGTTATAAAATAAGTTAGCCCTTGTGAATAATCTTTCTCTTTATTCAATTAATTGTTCGCAACAGCCTTTACATCCGTCAACTTTAAGCGTGAGAAAACGGTTAATTGACATTGTTGGAGCCATTGTGGGGCTGATTATTACATTTATGGTAGCAATCCCTGTGGCGATCGCTACCTTTATTGATGAGCCAAGTCCAATATTTTATTCCCAAATTCGCTGTGGTTTGAACGGAAAAACTTTTCGCATCTGGAAATTCCGTTCCATGATTGTCGATGCTGATAAACTCAAGCATTTGGTTAAGAACCAAGCCAAAGGTCACATCTTTAAATCTGTTGACGATCCTCGCGTTACCCCTGTGGGTAAGTTTTTGCGGCGCACCAGTTTAGATGAATTTCCTCAATTTTGGAATGTCCTGGTAGGAGACATGAGTTTAGTTGGTACTCGTCCACCCACTCCTGATGAAGTCAGCAATTACGATCCACACCATTGGGATAGATTACGAGTTAAACCAGGTATGACCGGAGAATGGCAGGCTAATGGTCGTTCGAGCATTTCAGACTTTGAAACCATTGTCAAGATGGATATAGATTATCAACGCAAGTGGTCTGTAACTTATGACCTGAGTCTAATTGTTAAAACTATCTGGGTGGTATTGAAAAAGACTGGTGCTTATTGAATTTGTCATTTGTCATTGGTCATTATCTGCCTTTTCGCATCTCCACTTTTTGATTCAACCTTTGACACCGCTACCAGTTTCCGTGGGAACAATGTAACGTTGTAGAAATAAAAATAATAATAATACTGGAGCGATCGCAATTACTGAACCAGCAGCTACTAAACGCCAGTCAAGAGAAAAAGTCCCTGCTAGCTTTGCGACTCCCAAGGGAAGAGTGTATAAATTTTCGTCTTGGATGACAATTAAAGGCCACAAAAAGTCACTCCAAGCACCAATAAATACAAAAATAGCTAAAGTTACCAATGCTGGGCGAACTGCTGGCAACATTATATGCCACCACAATCCTAACTCTGAACTGCCATCCATTCGGGCGGCTTCTTCTATCTCTTTCGGGACACTCATGAAAGCTTGGCGTAACAGAAAAATGCCAAAGGCAGAAGCTAAACTCGGAAAAATCATCCCTAAATAACTATTTCTCAAACCCAACTGGACTGTCAAAATATAGAGGGGAATCATCACGATTTGGAAGGGAATCATAATCGTGGAAACAATCGCTACAAAAATCCAGTCTCGCCCTACAAATGACAATCTTGCCAAGGGATAGGCAGCTAAAGCGCAAAACAGTAGATTTAAGCCAACCGTCAGCACTGACACCAAAGTACTGTTATACAGGTATTGCCCAAAGGGTAGAGAGTTCCACACACTAACAAAGTTATTTAGTGTCGGTTGACTAGGTAATAACTGTGGCGGCGACTGCAAGATATTTTCCGTAGGCGATTTCAAGGCTGTGCTAACTAGCCATAGTAAAGGAAAGAGCATCAGCAGTGCGATCGCGCCCAACAGCACATACATTAGCAGATTTTGCGATCGTGATTTTTTCCAGTTCAGCATTTGATTAATAACCTAAATACTCTAAACCTACTATTTTGCGATATTGAAACATGAATTTAGAACTTGAAGAGAAGCTTTGGAAAGCAGGAAAACAAGAACAAGCATACTGCAAAAAAATATGGTATGAAATTATCGATTCTTTGTCAGATGATTTTCATCAGTTTGTTGGGCAATATTTTCACCGCGATCCTGAAATTCAATTAAATATTGAAAACCCGAATTGCCCATCATTTGGTCGTTGGATATGGACTGATGAAAAAGGAGAATTCCCTCTATCTGTAACTTGGTCAGCCTTAATTGGTGGCGATATCATAGGAACTGAAGAGTCGGGTGATACTTTTGATCAAAAATCTGGTTAAAGCAATTCACCTAATTCTGTTATGGGATTTATTCATGTATAAGTCTAATTAAGTTTCTTCACTTTCCGAACTCCCTAATTCTTCCACTACATCAAAGAAGTCGTTCATTATTTTTGCATCAATTTCTTTTACATCACTCCATGTTTGACTATTATGAATAATATCTTGTGCCTCATAATAAGAAATACTTAAAGCCTTTTTTAAAATTTCAATTGATTCGGCTTTTGAATAATTACTCAATCTCAAGAATTTAATAACAGATTCTTTATCTGCGGATTCAATCAACATATTATTCAGCTTTTCAGTTAGTTCACTATCTTCATTCATGGTTTGTCTCCAATTGTTAAAAACAAGATTCCTGACTTCTTAGAGAAGTCGGGAATCTGGGGCTTTCAAATTTCAATAATCAGATATAATTGCTAGAAACTGAGATACTGCACACACAGATGTAAAAGATTTATCTTGCAGTCTGAAGCTAATTTACAGAGGTTAATCTTCAATCGCCACATAAGGTTGTGGTTCCCGCAAGCGTTGGGCAATTTGTTCTCGTCGATACTTTGCAAGTTCGCTATAAAGCCTCTTGCGAGAGAGATTCACACTTCCAACAGGCTCATGGTCTAGTAGTGTATGCCAAGGAGAAAACAGCAAACCCTCGTCTAAACGTTTGCGTTCTTCAAAGTCAAATTTCTGACTGAAAATGCGGATAGTTGCAACTTTAATAAATGGGGAATCTGCTTCTTGCCATTCTTTAACATGGTCTTCAATTGGCGTTTTTTCGTCATCTACATAAAACTGAATGAAGAAGTCAAAAGATGCTTCTTTACCTTCTTCAGTCAAATATTTGACTATTGTTTCCCGAAGGTAATTTTCTGATTCGGGAAGTGTTTCGGGTGGTTGTTCAGGTTGTTGAGATTTGACGGATAATTTTACAATTCGATTCCCAAACTTAAAGGGAGCCATACTCCAATATTGAATTAAAAGCGGATTTCCTACTTTTTGCCCGCCAATTTTTTGCAAAATTGCAAAGGCATAACCAAGTTCCTGCAACCGCTCTGGGCTAAGTTGTCCACTCCCGGCTCTGGAAAGATCGGCGTAATCACGAACATCTTTGGCCAAGAAAATCGGATAATTGTTGAGGATAAAATCTTGAGTTTTTTCTTCATCATCGAGTACTTTTTGCCCGTCCACATTCATCACCTTGATGGCGATACCGCGAACATCCGGCTGGCTATCGGAGGTGAATTCACCACGCTTTTTAGGCGAACCACCACTAGAGAAACGAATCCATGCAGGATAGGTTTGTGGTGCTTTAAACAAACCTACTCTCAAATCTCTAGGAAGATTCGGTTCAATAATAAACTCTCCTCCAAGGAGTCCATGACTTTTGCTATGAATTTGGCGGAGGTCTGGGCCTGTTTTTTGTTGAGCTTGGAGGCTAGTTGCAATAATCTCGTCAATTATTGCTTCCTGCTCAGTGGTAGATGATGTTGGGTTAGTCATAAATATTTGATAATGTGTCTTCATCATCCTGAATCCTTAGCCTTTCCCAGTCAATCCGGTTTCCGTAGAAACAGCTTGTAGTGATTTATCCCAAGATTCGATAGGTATTTGGGACAAATAGGCGAAATCAAAGACAATTCCGATAGTCGGTTTTGTCTGCCACTGCGGTAAACTAAGCAAGCGATCGTAATATCCGCCGCCATAACCCAAGCGATATCCTTGATAGTCGCAAGCTACACTAGGGACGAGAATCAAATCCACTTCGGCAGCATCTAAGATTGGAGCGTCGGGGTGTGGTTCAGTAATGCCATAAGCGCCACTTTGAAGAGAATCGCCAGGTGTCCAAATATGCCAACACAAGGATTTATCAACGCAGCGAGGAAATCCCCAACGATATTTGGTGTTTGCAAACAGTGGACTGAGGTCAGGTTCTTGGCGAAAGCTAAAATACGCAAGTATTGTTTTTGCTTGGGTGAATAAAGTAGAGTTTTGTAAATGAGAGCATAAGCGATCGCTTTTGTCTCTCCATTCTCCAACGGACATTGATTGACGTGTTTTGAGCAGAGTGCGGCGTAGTTCTGTTTTATTTAGTTGACAATCAACTTTGTCCATGAAAATTTATCGCGTCAAACAAATAAGCTGGGCATTGCCCAGCTTATAACATCCCACATTAATTAACTAATACATCGTTATGCAGCGTTTTGACGATACCACTCAATGGTATTCTTTAACCCTTCCTCAAAGCCCACCTGAGCCGTGAAGTTAAAGGCAAGATTCGCCCGTTCAGTATCCAAACAACGGCGGGGTTGACCATTAGGCTTGTCAGTTTGCCAAACAATTTCACCCTTAAACTCCATCAATTTGCAAATTATAGTTATTAAATCAAGGATAGAGATTTCGTAACCCGTTCCCAAGTTAACTGGTTCCAAGTCGTTATAGAATTGAGTCCCCATAACAATCCCCCTCGCTGCATCTTCTGAATACAGAAACTCGCGGGTAGGACTGCCATCACCCCAAACTGGGAGTTGCTTTTCTCCCTTAATTTGGGCTTCGTGAACTTTGCGAATTAACGCTGGAATCACGTGGGAACTTCCAGGGTCAAAGTTGTCTTCTGGACCATATAAATTAACTGGCAGTAGGTAAATTCCATTAAAACCGTACTGCTGGCGGTAAGATTGCAATTGGACTAAAAGCGCTTTTTTTGCAATTCCGTAGGGGGCGTTGGTTTCTTCTGGATAGCCATTCCAAAGATCGTCTTCTTTAAATGGCACTGGGGTAAATTTAGGATAGGCGCAGATAGTGCCAACACATACGAATTTTTCTACTCCAGCTTGATAGGCAGCGTGAATGAGGTGCGTACCCATGATCAAGTTATCGTAAAATAATTCTGCGGGTTTTTCGCGGTTTAGACCGATGCCACCCACATGAGCCGCTAAGTGAATAATTATGTCTTGTTGGTCAACTGCCCGTTGGCTATTTTCCCAAACACGTAGATCGCAATCGCGCGATCGCACTATTGTAATCTTCTCACGAGCAGCCCCTGCTTTACACAGTTGATCTATCACCTGACGACCTAGAAACCCCGACCCACCAGTGACGAGAATTCGTTGATTTTTTAGTTCTAAGGCGGTCATATTTTTATCCTCTGTGGTGCAAATCAGAAGTGCAAAGCGCCGAGTTGTTGACGAATAGTCGCAATATCTAATGGAAATTGCGAGCCATTTCCATTGGGTGAAGTGTGACCCAATGCTTGTAAGTCTGCTTCTACCATTAAGGAAACTAGTTCTTCAAAGGTTACTGATGTTTTCCAGCCCAACTTCTGGCGTGCTTTTGTAGAATCGCCAATCAGTAAATCTACCTCAGATGGACGGAGGTAACGCTCATCAAACTCTACATAATCTTGCCAATTGAGATTTACATAACTAAATGCCAGTTCCAAAAACTCTCGTACCGAGTGGGTTTCACCAGTAGCAATTACATAATCGTCAGGTTGGTCTTCCTGCAACATCAACCACATTGCTTTCACGTAATCTTTTGCATAGCCCCAATCTCGCTTGGAATCTAGATTACCCATGTAGATTTTTTTCTGCTTACCAGCAACGATACCAGCCACGGCTCTAGTAATTTTGCGGGTTACAAAGGTTTCACCCCGTCTTGGTGACTCGTGGTTAAAAAGTATCCCGTTGCAAGCAAATAAATCATAAGACTCACGATAATTTACAGTTTGCCAATGGGCGTAAACTTTCGCACAGGCATAAGGACTACGAGGATAAAAGGGCGTTGTCTCAGTTTGAGGTACTGCTTGTACTAAACCGTACATTTCTGAAGAACCCGCCTGGTAAAATCGTACCTGAATTCCGGTTCGGTGTTGGTAATCTCGAATTGCTTCCAAGAGACGCAGCGTCCCCATTCCTACAGCATCCACCGTATATTCTGGTGAATCAAAGCTTACTCTGACATGGGATTGAGCGCCGAGGTTGTAAATCTCTACTGGTTTAACTTCTTCTAAAATACGCCGCAACGTTGTACCATCTGTCAAGTCACCGTAGTGAAGAAACAACCGCACCCCGTCTTTGTGGGGGTCTTCATAAATGTGATCGATGCGGTCTGTGTTGAAGGTAGAAGTTCGGCGAATAATTCCATGAACCTCATAACCTTTTTCTAGTAAAAACTCACTCAAATATGAACCGTCTTGACCAGTGATACCAGTAATCAACGCTCGCTTCTGTTGCGTCATGCTCAATTATCCCTTATTATCTTTGATTAAAAAGTTACAGGCAATCTGATACAACCTAGCAGCTAATTACTGAATTGCCTAATGGGAAACCTACGAGTTCTTGTTGTTATGAGACTTTTTTCGTAAATAAATATACTTAGCAAAAAGTATTTTAATCCGTAAGCTCAACCTTAAAATAAACCAGGATTGTTTAAGTATGTATATTTTTCTTTTATCAGATATATGAACATTGTTTTTATATCCGTCGTTTTTTTTGCCAAAATTTCATATATATCTGGTTTTGTGAAGACTAAGTAAAATAGGTATTTGAAATTAGGTTTTTAGGGGCATTAACTGCCCCAGATCGTCGAACCTAAGTATTTACTCAGTATGCCCCGTTATTTTTTGGTAGAATTACCACATCAACAGTTTTCAAGATGATCCATAAATCAAGCCAGAAATTCCTAAATTTGACATAATGCAGGTCTATTTGGACTCGCCGAGGATAGGGAATATCATTACGCCCAGATACCTGCCACAAACCAGTAATTCCTGGACGGATTGTTAAAATCTCATCAATGTGACAACCGTATTTTGGCAGTTCTTCTGCTACCAAGGGTCGGGGGCCGACTACACTCATATCCCCTTTTAAAACGTTCCAGAACTGGGGAAATTCGTCTAAGCTAGTAATTCGCAAAAATCGACCAATTTTGGTAATCCGGGGGTCTTGTTTCAGCTTAAAACTGCTCTCAAATTCTTGTCGTAATTCGGGCGATGTTTCCATCATTTGCATGAGGATTTCGTCCGCATTACTTACCATTGTTCGGAATTTAATACAATTAAACGCTTTGTAATTTTTCCCTACCCGTTCTTGGACATAAAAAATTGGTCCTTCTGAGCTAAAGGCAATCAGCAAGGTCAAAATTAAGTAGACGGGAAAGAACAAAATTAATACCGACAGCGAAAACACTATATCGAACAGTCGTTTGGCAAACTCTCCGTTTAAACCCTGAAAAGATAAACCTTTGGGCTTAACTTTCGGCGTCTTTGTTTTTTGACCGCGTTTTAAGAAAGTACGCGTAGACGCTCTAGTGTCTTGCCGTACGCCTCGCTTGCCGGAGAGGAGTGAGCTCTGGGCAGTCATCATACTCCTTAATAATCCACACCACACATAGTCCCAATATTAAAGCCAAAATGATGTGCTTCTGGGGGAAAATTGCCAAAAGCCTAAAAAAATAAGACGTTAACCAAGACCATCATTCCGAAAACGGTCTTTTTCGTTGCATTTGTTTACAAAATTTAGATAACGATCTGCAAAGATTTGCGGTGAAAACTGCGCGGCGTGCGATCGCATATACTCGGAACTGAACAAACCCTCATATACTTCAAACTTTTCTACTGCCTCCACTAAAGCCGCCTCGGTTTGCGTCTGGAAAAATATACCTGTCCCTGTATCCACACAAGAGCGGATATCTCGCACTGTTTCGAGTGCCCCCCCTGCACCGTAGGCAATTACTGGCGTGCCGCAGGCTTGTGCTTCCACTAGGGCAATCCCAAAATCTTCACAAGCTGCATACACAAATGCCTTAGCCCTAGACATATATTTTTTTACCACATTATCGGGTTGCCATCCGAGTATTTGGATATTAGAGTTTGCCATTTCGCGAATCTTGTTCATTTCATCTCCTGTACCAATGACTACTAATGGTCGTTTTAGTTGATTAAAAGCCTTGACAATCAACGATATTTGCTTGTAACTCACCAACCGGGAAACTGTCAGGTAAAAGTCCTCTTTCTCAGACAGAAACGGAAATTCTGCAATATTCACTGGTGGGTAAATGACTGTTGCTTCTCGTCGATAGCAACGCCAAATCCGCCGAGCTGTATGTTGCGAGTTAGCAATGAAGTAATCAACGCGATTGGCACTCAATACATCCCACTGGCGCAAACGATGTAATAAATATCGCGTCACCCACCCAGGTAAGCCACTACCCAGTTTGCTGTAGCGCAGATAATCAAAAGTCAAGTCCCAGGCGTAGCGCATAGGGCTGTGACAGTAGCAAATATGTATCTGTTCGGGAGTGGTCAGGATTCCTTTGGCAACAGCGTGAGATGAAGACAGAATTACGTCATAATGCCGCAAATCAAGTTGTTCGATTGCCAAGGGCCACAAAGGCAAGTATTTTTGTATACCGTTGCGGGCATAAGGAAAGTTCTGGAGAAACGTCTTGCCAATCTGACGGTTATATAAATAACTGTCTCTATTGCTGGATTCAAAATCGATCAGAGCATACAAATCAGCATCAATGTGATTCAAAATTTCTCGGACAACGAGTTCTGAACCACCGGTGGCTTTGGGTGTCAGCCACTCATGAACCAGAGCATATTTCAAGGGCACAGCTAACTTGAATAAATGGAAGATACAAAGACCAACTTGATGACGTTAACTGAAAAATTTCCCCTTCTGATTAATTAACGGGAAGCGCACCAGATTAACACATAGGACGCAATCTTTCCTTCAGATGTTCCAGATGGATGCTGCAACCTGATAACCTCAGATTGGAGTATTAAGGATTGGGAATGGTTATTTCTCCTTGTCTCCCCAGTCCCCAATCCCTAGTCCTTGACGACAACTGATATGGAAAAGGTGAATTTATGCGAATTCTAATTATGGGTGGTACTCGGTTCATTGGTGTCTATTTGACTCAATTACTAATGGAGCAAGGACATGAGGTGGTGCTGTTCAATCGGGGAAATCGGACAGTACCTTCTTTACAGAGAGTAGGACAAATTATAGGCGATCGCACTGACGCTAACCAATTAAAGGCAAAGTTATCACAAGAAAGCTTTGATGTCATTTTTGACAATAACGGACGAGAACTTACTGATACTCAACCACTTGCAGAGATTTTTCAAGGGCGAGTGCAACATTTTATATATATGAGTTCTGCGGGAGTGTATCTCAAATCCGATCAACTCCCCCACATAGAAGGCGATCCGGTAGATCCCAAAAGTCGCCATAAGGGTAAGCATGAAACAGAAGCTTATCTGACTGAATTGGGATTACCTTTTACTTCCATTCGTCCTACTTATATTTACGGGCCTCGTAATTATAATGAGTTGGAAGGCTGGTTTTTTGATAGGATTGTGCGCGATCGCCCCATTCCTATCCCTGGAAATGGGTTGCACATTACGCAGCTAGGGCATGTAAAAGACTTGGCAAAAGCTTTGACTCAGGTTTTGGGTAATCAACAGGCCATAGGACAGATTTATAATATATCTGGCGATCGCTTTGTCACTTTTGATGGTTTAGCGCGTGCTAGTGCTGTAGCGGCTGGAAAATCACCCGATGCTGTTAAAATCGTCCATTACGACCCGAAAAAGTTTGATTTCGGCAAACGCAAAGCTTTTCCGATGCGGGTACAGCATTTCTTTGCTTCGGTAAATAAAGCGCAAACAGAATTAAACTGGCATCCCGAATATGATTTGATTTCTGGGTTACAAGACTCCTTGAAAAATGATTATTTGGCTAATGCAAAAGACAAAGCCGAAGTAGATTTTTCTGTAGATGAGGAGATTTTGCAAGCTGTTTAGCAACAAGATTCCCGATTTTGTAGCGAAGTCGGGAATTTCAGCCTTAGCCAAAAGGAAGAGTTTTTTCTTTTACCTGGGGAAGATGCAATCCATCGCGTCTTAAGCTTTTACTTGAATTTGAATAAAATTTTTTCCTGTTGTCTTTTGGTAAGACGGACGTTTTTTAACGTATTGCGTCAATGCCACTGAAATTACCTTCCGTAAATGGTGTTGTTGATTGATAAAATGGACGAGTTGCAATATCCGCTCCACAATGTACTAAAAGCTCGTGCCCGCTTGGGTGAAGGGCCTACCTGGGATTCTACTCGTAAACTACTGTACTGGGTCGATATCTATAATCATCGGGTGCATCATTTCAATCCTGCTACGGGGGAAAACGGCTTTTTTGATGTGGGAGACGTGGTAGGTGCGATCGCAACAGCAGGTGCAGATAGATTAATTATGTTGCTGCGTCATCACCTGGCATTCCTCAATACCCAGACAGGTGCAGTTACCCCCATTTTAGAAATTGAAGCCAATCTTCCAGATAACCGTCTCAATGATGGTAAATGTGACCCTCAAGGACGTTTCTGGTTTGGTTCAATGTGTTCTCTGGAAAAACCTCAAGCTAGCCTCTATCGCTATGACACTGATGGTTCACTGCGTTTAATGGAAACGGGATTGACCATTTCTAATGGTTTGGGGTGGAGTCCCGATCAAAAGACATTTTATTTAACAGATTCTCCTCAGCAAAAAATATATGTTTACGACTTTGATTCAGTAATAGGAAATCTTAGTAATCGTCGGATTTTTGTTGATTTAACTTATGAATCCTTCTACCCAGATGGATTGACAATAGATAGTGAAGGACATATTTGGTCAGCTATGTGGGGTGGATGGTGTGTGATTCGTTTCAACCCCAAAGGGAAAGAGATATTGCGGATAAAGCTACCTGTACAATTGCCAACTAGCTGTACTTTTGGAGGCGAAGATTTGCGAACACTTTACATTACCACTGCTTCAGTTGGACTCAGCCAAGCAGAAATCGATAAAAGTTTATACTCTGGTGATTTATTTGCTATCCAAACTGATTTTACTGGATTACCTTCTTACTCTTTTTAAGAGTGGTAATAACAGTTATCAATTATTCGTATTAACCTCTTTTAATTCCCTTCTCTGTGCCCTCTGCGTCTCTGCGGTTCGTTAAAAAAATAATTTATATTGACAGCATATCATAACAACACAACTCATTTAAGATTGCCATAGAAATTTTAATATAATTAAAATACTGTATTATTGTCTATTCTCTCCACAGTGCCACTTGCTGTTTTAGTTCTCTTATATCTAAATAATCGCTAGCAAAAGCTTTTCGTAAAAGTGGATGAGGAATA
>NZ_JBALDK010000117.1:0-32383 GCF_036917455.1 Nostoc sp.
AACTATCTTTTCTCGAAGCTCGACAGAGTATGACTTCATTTAAAGGTATTTATATTTTAATTTAGTGTACCTCATAACAGACGCAAGTGCTGTAAGCATCAAAAAGCTTAATCATTTGCAGCAACAATGGCTGCCATTATCTGCTCAACAGTCCAGCGATCAAGATAGCGAATTCCATTAACAAACAAAGCGGGTGCAGCCTCCACTCCACTTCGTAGTCCACCTTCGATGTCCGCATTGATCCGATTGACATGCACACCTCTGGATAAATCCTGCAAAAATTGAGAAATATCAAGTCCTGAACGATTGGCATATTCCACTAGATAACCATTTCCCAACTCCTGTTGATGGATAAACAGCATCTCATGCATTTGCCAAAACTGCCCTTGAGCCGCTGCGGCTTCGGCAGCTTCCGCTGCTCGTTGAGCATGTAGATGAATCTGTAGTTGAGGAAAATGACGGAAGATAAAACCTAAATTGTTTTCTCCAAACGAAACCTGCAATTGCTGCCCGACAACTTTAATCAATCGATAGACGTTGGCACTTTGAAAACATTCATAATCTCCATACATGACGAAGACTACAGCAGCATTCAATACACCTTGAATATGATCCTGGGTTGAAGGCGGAACGAATAAAGAATAATTATCACGGTTGTAAGTCATGTTTCGGTTTGTATTAAGAAACTTAAGCCTTACAACCCAACTGCGCTAACGTTGCTATGGATTGAATATAGACAATTGGCCTTCTGTTGTCATCCACTCTGGGTTGACATTTTTGTACAATCTAATGATGGATGAACCTGTCCATCTCGCAGTGGAAAGTTGTCTCCAACTTTAGTTGGAATTTGGATAGCAATTTTAGTACAGCTTATAAATTGACAATCCCACGCTTAACAGCAGTAATCACGGCTTGTGTGCGATCGCTCACTCCCAGTTTGCTCAAAATGCGATTCACATGCGATTTGACAGTGCTTTCACCAATACTCAAAGCAGTCCCAATTTCCTGATTACCCATTCCTTGTGCCATCAAACGTAGCACTTCCAACTCTCGTTCACTCAATTCTGGATTGCTGATTCGCTGCAATAATTTTGCGCCCACTTCTGGCGGAATGTATTTCTGACCATTATGAATGGCGCGAATTGCATTCAAAAGCTCGCCAAGTTTAGCATCCTTAAGCAGATAGCCTTGAGCGCCCGCTTGTAAACCGCGATAGATGTCTTCATCACCATCGTAGGTTGTGAGTACCGCGATCCGAGCCTGCTTAAATTCAGCACAAATCGCCATAATGGCTTCAACACCTCCCATTTTGGGCATTCGTAAATCCATTAGTGTGACATCAGGTTGGTATTCTCGAAACGCAGCGATCGCCTGCTGCCCATCTTCAGCTTGAGCGATCGCTGTCATTTCTGGATCGCGGTTAATGATGGTTGCTAGACCCTTTCTGACTATGGCATGGTCATCAACAATCAGCACCCGAATCGTAGTGGATTGGCTCATGATAATTCTCACTCTCGATTGCTAGTAACAGTAATTTCTGTTCCTTGACCCGGTTGGCTTTGAATCGTTAGTTGTGCGCCAATGCGCTCTGCTCGTTCGCTCATTCCTAATAAGCCAAACCCACCGCTCAAAGGAATGCAACCTACTCCAAAGCCCCTGCCATCGTCTTTAACCTGTAAGATACACTGTGTCTCGTTGTATACCAACTTAACCCGAATTTTGCCAGCACTTGCGTATTTAATTGCATTGGTTAATGCTTCCTGCCCAATTCTGAGTAAGTTATTCTCCACTTCAGTTGGTAAGGAATAGGCTGTACCATGAGTTTCGCAAATCAGAGCCGTGTTGATCGTCGATCGCATTTGAGCCACAATCCGATGCAGGGCATTCTCTAAATTACCTTCTTCTAGTAGCCTCGGACGGAGTGCTGATACGGATCGCCTTGCCCCTGCTAGCCCAGCGCGTGCTAGTTCCTCAATCATTTCCAGATGTACTTGGATTGCTTCTGGGTCATCTGCCAGCACTTGTGTTGCTGCTCCCACCTGAAGTAGAATACCTGTGAAGGATTGAGCCAGTGTATCATGAATTTCTCGCGCCATCCGGTTGCGTTCTTCCAGAATGGAAGCTTGTTCAGCACGTTTGCGTTCACGCAGTGCAGCGTTTCGCTGTTCGCTAATGTCAAGAATTATTCCTAGCATCCGCACAGGCACTCCGGCTGTGTCATAAATGCCTCGACCTCGACCTACCAACCAATGAATACTGCCATCTGGATGAATGACTCGATATTCAGCTTCAAAATCAGTATGAGTTGCTAGAGCTGTTGTAATAGCTTGCTCGACCCGATAAATGTCTTCTGAATCAACGCGATCGCGCCATGCCTGATAGCTGCTTTCAACCTCACCGGGAACTAACCCCAGCAATCGAGCATAATTGTCATTCCAATCTACTTCGTTCTCCTTGATATTCCAGTTGCAACTACCGATGTGCGTGAAGTCCATCGTCAGCCTGCGTTGCTCCTCACTCTGTCGCAAGGCATTCTCTACTCGTTCGCGCTCTTCAATTTCCTGCGAAAGCAGCAAAGTCCGCTCAGTAATTTGCTGTTCTAAGGTTTGGTTGTAGTCAGCTAGAAGTTTCTCTGCTTGTTTGCGCTGAGTGATGTCTTGAAAGGCTACAATCGCATAAGCTACCTTGCCCTGTTCATCAAAGACTGGCGTTCCCCATGCCTCAATGGGAATAATAGTCTCGCCTTGATGAATCTCTAAATTATCCGTTCTTGTACGTTCGCCTTTTAACGCTCGGACGATTGGCATGTCCTCAGGGGAACAGTTTTGATCCGTTCCAGCCAGGTAAACTTGATAAACCTCTGCAAGATGATCTGGTGTCGCGGTAGGATCAACGCCTTTGCCTAGTAACTGAATACCTCGTTGATTGACATAGTAAGGGCTACCAGTCGCATCTAAGACCCCAATTCCCACTTGAACCGCTTCTAAAAATTGATTTATCTGACTTTTGCCGTCGCGGAGCTTTGAGTAAAGTTTGGCATTTTCAATCGCGATCGCTGCATGGGTAGATAATAGATTCAGAAGTTGCGATCGCTCCGGTGTAAATGCCCCATTTGCCAACTGATTTTCTAGATACAACACACCGATAAGCTTGCTTTGATTGAGCAGCGGTAAACAAAAGACTGATTGAGTCTGGTGGTGTTGAATGTAGGGATCATTAATGAAAGTACCTTCACGAGCCGCATTATTGAGAATGACCGATTCATGCGTTCGGATCACGTACTGAACAATTGATTCCGGTAAGCGATTTGCTATTGAAACGGATTGCAGCACTTGCATAGCACATATCTGCTCACCATCATTGAGTTCGCAAGCAGCCTCAATCACCCATTCACCTGAGTTTTCTAGAATCAAATATCCGGTTTGTGCACCTGCATTCTCGATTAGAATCTGCATCAGCGAATGAAGTAACTGATCGAGTTCAATTTCACGAGAAATCGCCTGTGATGCTTTCATCACTGCGACTAAATCGAAAGCAATAGGTGAGCTATTAGAAGTAGTTCCAGCAATAGTGTGGATTGGCGTATAAGTTGCATTTGATGACTGAGGAAAGAAGTGTGGATAGCAAGTTTCTAAATCTTTAACCTTTGCAATTGCTCCCCACCGTTCATAGCAGTAGTGCGCTTCCTTCATGTAGAGCTGGGCAAACTTCTCCCGACCCCGTTCTAGATAAAACTTAGCAGCTAATTCATAGGCTAATGCTTCTTCTTGAAGATACTCATTGTCTCTAGCCCCAAGAATTGCTTGTTCATAGAATTCTTCTGCCTCCAGCAACTGACCTAAAACCCGTGCGGTTTCGGCTTGCACCAAGTGATATTTATGCAAATAATTCATTGGTGCATGATGTGCCCAGTGCTTCATTTTTTCCTGGCTTAGGACAACTTTTTTAAGGATTTCTTGCTGTGTCTCAATGCTGCTTTCAGGATATGTTGCAAGTCTTGCTAAAGCATCATAAAAGTAATAAAAAGGCCCAAGAGTCGTGCCCATTATTGGGATGAAATAGCGCTCTGCTATCGCTGAATTTTCAACTGCCTGAGCATACTTAGAAAAAAGATAGAACAGGAAAAGTTTATTAAAATGGACATTAAAAATGGCTGTTCCATCATTTACCGCTTTATGTTGGGGCAATCCACTCTCCTCATTGTAGAATTTACCAACTAAACGAGTTGGATTGACCGAGCAACCCATTAAATTTTCGATCGCCTGATGAAATATTTGATTCCAAGTTAGTACTGTTTTCTGTTTGATTTGACGGATTGCTTCATTGCACGTCTCCATCTCGCGTTCAGCCTCCACGAGTTCTTTCCCAACAGCATAGAATTGAAAGCAATAACAATGAATACAATACGCGGCAAACTCTAAATCCCCAGTTTCAAGACCAATTTGATAGGCTTCTAGTAATGGCTTTAGTGATTCTTTAACATGCTCTTTCCAATGAAAAATAAACTCATGCACCGTGAACAATGTTCTAGCTCTGAGTGAATGGGTATTCGGCTGTGACAATAGCCTGAGAGCAAGCTGTCCAAACTTGTAGCCAGACTCGATATCTCCGATCATTTCACAAAGAATTAACCCAAGGATGGCATAGGAAAAGGGAGACACAAATGCATTGCCATACTGGGTAGATAAGTTGACCTGTTTATATGTAAGTAGCGACAGTAAATTAGGAGTCGCAATTTTGGTAGTAATCGTGATGCTTGACAGGATTCGCATCGCTGCTAATTTATCCGGCTCACTCATTTCCGGCAAACAGATTAAGTCATCGATTGATTTCTCTCTAATTAGAGATTTGATCGCGTCTAGTTCAAGTTGAATATCTGACTGACTTGGATGTTGCGGAAAACTAATTCCCAATTGTTGCAAAACTTGCAATGCTGTATTGATCGCATCTAATAGCTGGCTCTGAGCGATGTATGTTTGAATTTTGATATCGTAAATTTTGACGCTATCGAGAACTGTTTTAGCCTCTTGTAAAACGGCTCCTGCCCATCTTTCTACATCTTCAAAATCGCCACAAAGGAAGGCAACTTCTATTGTTTGTATATATAACTCTAAAGTCAAGTCATAGTTTGTTTGCCAGCTAGAGGCTTCTAGCCATACTCTGCCTGTCGCTAAATAGTTTTTTGCCGTCTCATAAGCGATCGCAGCTTTTGCTTTTTGACCTGCAATTAAATTTAATCTACCAATTTCATTGCGTTCGGGTTGATTGGTAATCAGTTCAATCCCATGATTAAGATGATCGACAATTTCAAACAGCCGCTCTGATATTCGCTCTAGTGAGGTCTTTTTTAGTAGATTACGACCGATTTGTAAATGAACAATTTGTTTTTGTGACTCATCTATTAAGATATATGCTGCTTGCTGGACGCGATCGTGCAAGAACTTATACTCTTGAATTAACAAGTTTTCATCTAATTCAGATAGTGCTTGAATTAATCCGACTTGTATGGCTGCTAGTAAATCTTGAAAAACCGTTTCAGGTGGTTTATCGCAAACAATCGATAGAGTATCTAAATTAAATTCAGCACCAATACAAGCTGCTAACTGGAGAATTTGCTGTGTGTTTTCTGGTAATTTATTTAATTGGATCAGTAGCAACTCCACCATATTATCGGTAATATCCTGGGCTTGAATATCAGCTATGTTCCATTGCCAGCATAAGTGTTCAACATCAAATGTCAGCAGATTTTCGCTATACAGCATTCTCAAAAATTCATTGACAAAGAACGGATTGCCCTCAGTTTTACGCAAAACTAACTCAGCTAAGGGACGAACGATGTCTGCATTCCGATGCAGCGTCTCGGCAATTAACTGACTCAACGGGCCCAGCGTTAATGGTGTTAGGGTAATTTCCTGAAGTACTACCCCTTGTTTTCGCAGTCTCTCAAGCATTAATGCTAATGGATGCGTTGGCTTCACTTCATTATTTCGATAAGCTCCAATCAAAAATAGTGATTGGGCTTGCTCATCCAGCAACATCAACTCAATTAAATTCAGCGTTGCTGAGTCTATCCATTGCAAATCATCTAAGAATATCACCAGGGGATGTTTTTTTGAACAAAACACTCGCACAAATTGCCCAAAAATCCGATGAAAGCGATTTTGAGCTTCTGTTGCGCCAACTTCCGGTACAAGTGGCTGCTTGCCAATAATTAACTCAACTTCCGGGATCACATCAATGATGATTTGTCCGTTGCTTCCCAGAGCTGTTAGAAGGTGCGATCGCCACTGTTGCACATACCCGTCAGGCTCACTAAGTAATTGCTGTACCAATTTTTGTAGAGCAACCGCGATCGCACTGTAGGGAATATTGCGCTGAAATTGATCGAATTTACCAGAGATAAAATAGCCACGCTTTTGGGTGATTGGTTTATAAATTTCCTGCACTAACGCTGATTTGCCAATGCCAGCGTAACCAGATACCAACATCATTTCAACTTGGAATTTTGGGTTGCCCGTTTGTTGGGTTTGTGAAGTTGTTTCTGAATTGTTTGGTAAAGCAGCAACAGGATTTGACTGTGGACACACTACGCGAACGAACGCCGCCAGTAACATTGCAACTTCCTTATCCCGTCCATAAAGTTTTTGGGGAATTTGAAACTGACCCGAAGCATCTTGAAGCCCAAGTTGAATGCTAGAGATTTGACCGATTTCTTCTAATTGTTGAACACAGATTTCTAAATCCGCTTTGATTCCCCAGGCACTCTGATAGCGATCTTCTGCATTTTTCGCCATCAGTTTGATAATGATATCTGAAACTGGCTTAGGAATCGTTGTATTTATTTCATCAGGTAAAACAGGCTGTTTAGCTATGTGACAGTGGACTAGCTCAAGGATATCCGTTGTGGGAAACGGCAGATGTCCAGTTAGCAGTTCGTAGAACGTCACACCAAGGGAGTAAAAATCGGTGCGGTAATCGAGTAAACGGTTCATCCGCCCTGTTTGCTCTGGAGATAGGTATGCAAGTGTCCCTTCTAAAACATGAGGACTTTTGAAAGTCGGATTCGTGCGGTTAAATTGGGTGGCAATCCCAAAATCAATAATTTTAACAACGCCAGTATCCAGATTGAGGACTATATTTCCAGGATTGATATCTTTATGAATTACATTGGCTGCATGGATTCTGCCCAGAATGTCGCAAACAGCGATCGCAAGATTTAGAAAAGTCGATAAAGGTATGGGGCAAAAGATATCTGGACGCTTGTGTATCCATTTCTCTAGGGACTCTCCCCCAAAATCTTCTAAGAGAATCACCAGAGTGCGTTGATAGTCCTGCTGGCTGTATGCTTTGATGACTCCTTCCAAGTTGAGCGAACGGGTAATTTTATATTCCTGTCTGTAGCGAGTCAGTTCTTGGGGAGAAGGATAATCAAGCTTTAGCATTTTTACGACGATCCCTACTCCATCGTCTCTCATGCCTCGGTACACTAGAGAGTTAAAACTTTCATATATCTTGTTTTGAATGGCAATACCAGGTAGAGCAATCATGGAGTAACTCTTGAGAGTATGATCTGGCATACCTCAAACTATACAGCAATTCTTATTCTGAGAATAATTACTTGCTGTTTGCTCCCATCGAGAATAAGTTTTATGAAATGAGAGATTGATAACTAAACTTTAATTTCCGACTTCAAAACATTCAACACTTTTTCTTCCAAAGCGTTTAAATAAGGTCGATTTAGCTTATCCATCGGCTCTAAAAAGTTCTGCACTGATTCCTCTAGCATGCCCGAATATACTCAACTAATGTGATCGTAGCCGAGCAATCACTCCGAGAGAAATGCCAGTTATCGACATCTTTCATCTTCTGAGATTCTATTGAGTTTTGTTAATTTCTAGCCAATTGAAACTGCAACCCAAAGACATTGGATGTCAATTTGCCAAATTTGTTTAGGGTGTTATCTTTCCTCCATATTCAGACTCCAGAACACCCAATAATTTTTCTTCCACAGCAGTCAAATAAGGACGATTCAGCTTACCCAGCATCTCCAAAAACTTCTGCACCCATTCCTCCAGTCCACTTGAATACATCCGATTGATGCGATCGCAAATCACCCGCATCTGCTCACACTCGGCAGGCAAGTAGTTGTACGACTTTAGGTGCTGCAATCCAACCGTATATTCGCCATCCCAGGTTCTGACGGTGCAACTGAATTCTCCCACATGGCTGACTATCCCCCAACACCCACCCTTACCCCTGAGTTCGAGGTTGTCTTTTGCAAGTCTTTGGCAGACTTCGCCGATTTGGTAGGTGTTGGGTACTTTCGTTCCAGTTTATGAGCCGTATCTAATTCACTATTGTTTTTTCTACCATATCCCCAACCCAAGAGGCGACGATATTCACCCATGATGCCACTTTCAATTAAATCATCCTCCCTGACTTCTATATCGGTATGAGATTCAGGTGCAACATACAGTGCATCCGCAGGACAATATGCCTCACATAAGAAACAAGTTTGACAGTCTTCCTTGCGGGCGATCGCAGGTGGTTGGTTGGGTACGGAGTCAAAGACGTTGGTAGGACACACTTGGACGCACAAATTGCAATTGATACAGAGTTTATGGCTGACAAGTTCAATCATGATATGCTCCTGCTACAACTTTGATACAGTGGGTGTGGTTTGAGTGGTTTGTACTGTTGATGTAGCGTAGACGCTTTGCGGCTTGTCGCCAGACATCGCATCCGTAATCCAATCACGCCTCACCCAAAGCTTATCTAAGCCGCCTGTTGCTTGGTAATAACGCTGATTTGGATTGGTTTCGGGATAGTCTATGCGAATATGTTCGCTGCGCGTTTCCGTGCGATGTAACGCGCTAAAATATGCCCATCGTGCTACAGCCGTCAAAGCAGCCGCTCGACGAGAAAATTCCACATCGCGCACACTATCTTGTTTCGGGTTCCCTTGTACTTGCTCCCATAGTTTCTCTAATTTAGCGAGAGAATCCAAAAGTCCCTGCTCAGAACGCAAATAATTCTTCTCCAAAGGGAACATCTCGGCTTGTACACCGCGCACGATCGCTTCACTTTGGTAGTGCAATTCGACAGCATTGGGGAATAGAAAATTCTGTTCATTGGACATTGGATGTCACTTTCGGTGAGGATGAATGTCGGATTCGTTCTCTGCACAGCCCACAGAATTTTGCTTTCCTACGTCGGATTACTCTCAATGCCTTGGAACGAGAAACATTTTTTCATCGCAGTATTCGCCAAAAATCACGGCGAGCCGCGATGAATGATCAGTATACAGCGCTTCCGGCTATTATGCAATACAGTTCTCCTCTTAACCCTGTCCTGTCATAGCTTTCAGCTTTGAGGATGTACCTCATAGCCGCCGGAAGTGCTGTATGGTTTCTGTCTTAGCGGCGGCTCTCCCAAACTCAACACTCTCCTAGAATCCACCTGTCAACAGGGTTTGAGATGCGCTAACCCTGGGTAATGTAATTGACAAGATGCTCGTTTTGAATCGTTGGCTTTTGATATCCTTCACGTCGTTTTGCCTCGTATTTGTCCATTTACCTGATACTGACGCAGTAGAGCTATTTAATAACGTTTCTAAATCAGGGTCAAAACCATAGCCGTTAGCAGGCAAGAGTTAGGAGTTATAGCATTTGAGATTTTGGACTGTGAAAGAGTTAATGAACCAGCTTCTTAGAAATTCATCTGTCGCAATTATTTTTCAAATTTAAATTATGAATTACGAATTAGTGCGATCGCAATCCACTCCACCTTTGAATTCAAGTCTAGCAAGGATTACCTATCAGAAGTCCCATTTGCATAAACTTCTGTTTTTGGAAGACTTACCAAGATAGTTTGCTGCGGTGAAAGACTAATCTCGTAAGTTTCATTCCCAAGTAACACCTGGAACTTCATCGACTTCTCTTTGTCTACACCTACTTTTACAGATTTATTACTCCCCAAATAGGGACTTCCCCCAGACTCCTCTAGGCTAGAGTATTGGCTTGCTTTTGCCCCCTTATTCTCAGAGGAAAATCCCAAATCCCCGACATTTTCATCTTTTTTTGAAGCAGGTAACAGCGAGATATCAATCAAGGGTAAGGTAATCTTCAGTGTCGTACCTTGATGAAGTCCCGTACTCTCAAGAGTAATGCTACCTCCCATGAGTTCTATTAAGTTTCGTGAAATTGCTAATCCTAGTCCAGTCCCTTCAAACTGGCGTGTGGTTGTGCCATTCACCATCACAAAGGGGCGAAACAGTTTGTGTTGTTGCGCGGGATCAATGCCTATACCTGTATCTTTAACTATTACCACTACTTGAGATTTACCATTACTAGATTGAATTTCTGTAGCAATGGTGATACTTCCTGTGTCAGTGAACTTAGTGGCATTGCCGATAACATTAATCAACACCTGCTTCAGTTTTGCCGCGTCTGCCTTAATTGGTATCGCTTGAGGATCTAACTCGCATTTCAATTGCAAGCCCTTCTGTTGAACATTAACTGATTGTAAATTAATCACCTCTAATAATATTTTTCGGAGGTCAAGAGGTGTAGTAACTACAGAAAGCTTACCTGCTTCAATTTTAGAAATGTCGAGTAAATCATTAATAATATTTAGCAAATGAATCGTTGTTTCATCGGCACGTTTGAGAAAGTCCATTTCTTCTTCGCGACTATCACATAAGCCATCTTCAACCACGCGAATGCAGTTAATAATAGTATGTAATGGGTTTCTCAATTCATGAGAAGTTGTAGCCAAAAACTGGCTTTTAATCTGGTTAGCAGTTTTTGCCTCTTTCCAAGCTATTTCTAATTCTTCCGCCCCAGCTTTGAGCCGTTCTACCATTTGGTCTAATGCTTGGGCCAGTTGATTGAACTCCCGAATTTGGAAATTGTGCGGAACTGGTTGTGCGGCGTGGTGAGAGTGAATATTGAGAGCGTAATCTCGCAATTCTTCTACAGGGCGTGCCAAGTAAGGAGCTAGATATAGGGATGCTAACAAACTTGCACCAATCAAACCAACGGTTAAAACAATGAGAATTAGTTTGATTTCTTCTAAACCAAAAAGCGCATTATCAACACTAGTAACAGCTAAAATTATCCATTTTTGCTGCTGTTGTTGGCTAAGTGGATTTGCAATAGCTGTATAGCCAGCTACTAATTCGTTCCCATCTTTAAAAGACAAATTTACCGAATCGTTTTTTCCGGCAATGGCATTTTTAATTATGCTCTTGAGTTGGGAAGAATTTGGATGTTGATTGATATTAGTTCCCACCCAGTCTGTGAAGGGATGTGCCAAAATCGTGCCATCTTCAGCAATCACTACCATAGCGCCTGTGAGCGATCCCGGCTGATTTCTGGTTTGTTGGTACAATGCAGACTCGATACTTAAGCTATAAACTAAATTTCTGCGGCTATCGGAGACTGGTGCAGATACCACTAATTGCAATTGATTCTGTGTGTTTCTTTTTCCAGTCATTCCTGCTTTAGGCGGGAAGATTGCTTTGACATCAATTCCATCACTAGGCAAAGGTAATGTCAACTCCCCAATAGCCCTATCGCCACAGCTACTGGCAATTATTTTTTGGTTTAGCAGATCCGTTAATTGGATACACTCAATATTGGCTGGAAGTTGTTGCTTTAGCTGCGTGAGAATTTGTTGCTCTTGTATAGAGGAACTCGATGGAATCACCGTTGTTTTACTTACACTCAGCAAATTAGCTTTTAAGATTGCGATCGCATCGCCAATTTTCTCTCCTTTACTGATGGCGCTTTCTGTTAAATTTCGACGCGCAGTTCCCAATATGCTAGAACGTGCCTTATTCAAGGCAACAATCTCACCTATAAGTAAAACTGGAACGAACAGCAGCAATATTCTCGTTACTAAAATTCGACGAAAGGAAGATTGGCGGTAATTAGTCATCGAGTGTCTCACTTTGCATCTGCAAACCACAACAGCAAAGATATGTAATTAGACTGGCTAGATGAGACATTTTATTAAATTATCAGAATTTTATTTTCAATGTTTAAAAATAACAAATTGCTATAATTCAAAAAGAAACGTAGTATACCAAAACTCGTATATGCTAAATTTAAAAACTGTTCTGGTTGCATATAAATACAGTGATGAAATTGTAAAAAAATAACTTGCAGGCATGGATTTTTTTTGAGAATCTACATACGAACAAAGAAAATATTCAAACTATCAAATCAATTTAATGTTGCAACATCGTCCTCATACTACAGTTGTTTTAGCAATGAGTGCAGATGGTAAGATAGCAGACTTTAGGCGATCGCCTGCTCGGTTTGGTTCAAGGGCTGATAAAGCACATCTAGAAAAACAAATCGCTACCTCTGATGCGGTTTTATTCGGTGCTGGTACTCTTCGGGCCTATGGAACAACATTTACTGTATCAGATCCAACTCTAGTGCAACTTCGGGCACAAGAAGGGAAGCCTCCGCAGCCAGTTCATATAGTGACTACACACTCTGGAAACCTCAATCCGGAAATTAACTTTTTTAAGCAACCAGTTAGACGCTGGCTACTCACGACAACACTGGGAACACTTTCATGGAAAGGACGTTTACAGACGCTTCCCGCAACTCTGGGAACCGAAGCACAAGAGCGTGATCCAGAATTTGAGCAGATTCTGGTTTTTGAAACACCAAGGCGAGAAATTGACATTCTTGCAGCTTTGAAGCATCTAGCCAATATAGATATAGCACGGTTAGTGGTCTTGGGTGGAGGTGAATTAGTCGCTTCCCTGCTGGGCTTAGATTTAATCGATGAATTATGGTTAACTGTCTGTCCTCTGATTTTAGGTGGTAGTACCGCACCTACACCTGTAGAAGGGAAAGGATTTTTACCCGATTTAGCTCCCAAGTTGCAACTTTTAGAAGTTCATACAGTTGAGCAAGAAGTGTTTTTGCACTATCGCCTGCAACGACCAGCAGATTAGATTACGCTAAGTAAAGTTATTGGTCATTGGTCATTTGTCATTGGTCATTAGTTCTTTCCCCTGCTTCTTCCCCAGTTCCCACTCGCTACTCCCTACTCCCCTAATATGGTGGAACAACTTAAGCCTCGCTATTCTGTCGTTTGGACGAATAAAATTGCTGAAGTACCCCAAAATGCCTGGAATGCTTTGGCAATGCCACTCAAAACGCCATTTTTAGAATGGGAGTGGCTAAACAATATCGAAACCTCTCAGAGTGCTACGGCTAAAACTGGTTGGTTGCCAAATCACTTGACATTGTGGCGTGATAGAACACTGATTGCGGCTGCGCCACTTTATCTAAAAGGACATAGTTCTGGTGAATTTATTTTCGATCACCAATGGGCAGAGTTAGCCGATCGCATCGGAGTCCAATATTACCCAAAATTGCTGGGAATGACACCATTTACCCCGGCTGAAGGTTATCGGTTTTTAATTGCCCCAGGAGAAGATGAAGATGAAATCACAGCGATGATGGTGCATGAAATTGATACTTTTTGCTCTAAAAATCGGATTTCTGGATGTCATTTTCTTTACGTCGATCCTCAATGGCGGCCGATGCTGGAACGGCATGGCTTTACAACTTGGCTGCACCACAGTTACGTTTGGGAAAATGCTGGGTTTAAAACTTTTGATGACTACTTGAAAGTTTTCAACGCCAATCAGCGCCGTAATATCAAGCGGGAACGCAAAGCTGTGGAGAAAGCAGGTTTACGATTGCAAGCCCTGACTGGTGATGAAATTCCTTACTCTTCATTTCCTTTGATGTACCAGTTTTATGCTGACACCTGTGATAAGTTTGGCTGGTGGGGTAGCAAGTATCTTACACAGCGATTTTTTGAGCAGCTAAACGCCGATTATCGCCATCGAGTCTTGTTTATTGCTGCATATAGCGAGGAAGATAAGTCTCATCCTTTAGGAATGTCCTTTTGTTTGTTTAAAGGTGACAAACTCTATGGACGTTATTGGGGGAGTTTCCAAGAGATAGATTGTTTACATTTTGATGCTTGCTATTATGCACCCATCGAGTGGGCGATCGCTAATAATATCCAAAGTTTTGATCCTGGTGCGGGTGGCCGCCACAAAAAACGGCGCGGTTTCCCTGCTATGCCCAATCACAGTTTGCACCGCTTTTACAACAATCGTCTAGGACAAATTATCCGTCCATATATTAAGGAAGTGAATCAACTCGAACAGCAGGAAATTGAGGCGATTAATGCAGAGTTGCCATTTAGTGAGAAAAATCTTTCTTGAAAAGGGGTATTTCGACTTCATTTTCCCCCCTTTGTAACCCGCATTTATCACAAGCTTGATGGGCAGAAGGGAGAACTTGGATTTGAACTCTCCCCTACTCCCCTGCACAAGCAAAGGTTTTGAGAGATATGGGACTTCCAAGAAATAAATTATCCAAATGAAACGAACCACAGAGACACAGAGAACACAGAGGAATGAGGAGGAGAGAGTTTTTTGAGTATTTTTTTATTTGGAAGTCCTTATGGTGAGAAATCCGGGTTTAAGAGGTTGAATGAACAAGTATTTCGCTATAATTTTAGGCACTCTTAGATCCCCCCTAACCCCCCCTAAAAAGGGGTAAGAATCAAAGTCCCCCTTTTTAAGGGGGATTTAGGGGGATCTAGAACTTTTAATACCGACAAGAGGACTTTTCAAACATCTTCTAAGGCAATAGGGGGGATCTAAAAGTACCAAAAGTCCCAGTAAAAAACTTTTCAAACAACTTTTAAACCGTATTGCTCTACAATCTCCAATTCTGATTAATTAGATAATAATCCTGCAATACTAGTCAATTCCATAATTTTCTCAAATTGAAATTCATGAGCTAAATTATTGATAAAATTTTGCAGTGCCGCATTTTCTGAAGGGATTTGCTCAATCAACTCTAAAATTAAATCATCGCTACATTGGGCTGCGGCAGTATACAACTGGTTCACCCATTCAGGGGACATTTCAGATAACATCGGCACTAAATCTGCAAGATTTAAGATTGATTCTTTTATTCGTTGTTTTGAGTTTGTTATTTGATATTTATCTTCTTGATAAATATATTCAACTCCTAAATATTCGCTCAACTTTTCTAATAATTGTTCCTCGCGGAAAGGCTTGTTAATATAATCATCACAACCTGCTTTAATCATTGCCTCTCGCTGCTCTTCAAAGGCATTAGCCGTTAAAGCAATGATAATAGTCTGACAATTTGGGATTGAGGTTTCAACTCTTGCTTTAATGATTTGTGTGGCTTCATAGCCGTCCATAATCGGCATCCGCATATCCATTAAAATTAGCTGTGGTTGCCATTTCTGCCAAAGTGCGATCGCTTCGGTACCATTTGCCGCTTCCTGCACTACAAAGCCGATAGATGTCAGAATTTTCAATAGCACTAAACGGCTGTCTATGGAGTCATCAACCACCAAAATGCGGTATTCCTTTTGAGCAGGCGCTAAACTCAGAACTTGTCGTCTAATGTGCTTGATCTGGATTTGGCTAGCTGCGGCTAGACTAATTTGAATATCAAAAGCAAATTTACTTCCTTCGCCAATAATGCTGGTGACGCTAATATCTCCCCCCATTAGTTGCACGTACTTGCGGCTAATTGCTAAACCTAATCCTGTTCCCTGTTGCGATTTCCTGCCAGTTTCAGTTTGCCCAAAAGCTTCAAACAACAAGTCAATTTCTTGTGGGGCAATACCGCAGCCGGTGTCTATAATTTCGAAGATTAGGGATTGGGTACAAGAGACAGAGGGGAAGGGAGCAGGGAGCAAGGGGGATAATGAAAAATTACCTCTTTCCTCTTTTCTCTCGCCTTTCTGCTCCCCTACTCCCCTGCTCCCTACCCCCACCCGTAACATCACTCTGCCTGTATCAGTAAATTTGATTGCATTTCCCAAGAGGTTAAGCAAGACTTGACGCAGTTTGCTTTCATCAACTTGGATATATTGAGGAAGATGAGATGTATATTCAAATACTAATTCTAATCCTTTGGAGGTGGCGCGGAAGCATAACATCTCTTCGAGGTTTTCTAAGAGACGAATTAAGTCAAAGCTGTTGAGGTTTAATGTTATTCTGCCAGCTTCAATTTTAGACATTTCCAGAATGTCGTTAATTAAGTTGAGGAGATGTTCGCCAGCCCGATTGATGATTGCTAGATTTTGCTGATGTTCAGCAGATAAAGCCCGATCGTGGCTCATGACTTGGGTAAATCCAAGGATGGCGTTGAGTGGGGTACGTAGTTCGTGGCTCATGTTGGCGAGGAATTCGCTTTTGGCGCGGTTGGCAGCATCAGCAGCGATCGCAGCTTCTTGCAATGCTTGTGACTGCCTTTGAGTTTGGGCCAGCAATTGGGCTTGCTGTAGAGCAACACCCAACTGATTGCCAATTTGAACTACGATGTTGATTTCTCCTGGTTTCCATTGCCGGGGAGCAGAATTTTGATAACTCGCTAATAATCCCCAAAGCTGAGTACCATATAAAATTGGGACAATAATGTAGGCTTTTGCTTGAAAGCGTTCTAAGAGGCTGATGTAAGAAGGATGAAACTCAGCGTTGTAAATGTCTGGGACACTGCGGAAACTTGCACCTTGGGTTGCTTGCAGATAAGGATCTTCCAGATGGTTATCCACGCTATCCAAGATTTTTGCTAGACAACGCTCGTTTTGTAAGATACCTTCTGTGAGATTAGGGTCATTGTTGTGTTCTTCTATCAAAGAAATCCAACCATTACCCACAGACTCGGAGACAAATTCGCCATTCCATTGGGGATTGAAACGATAGACAACAACCCGATCGCAATTAAGTACTTGCCGTAGTTCTTGGGTTGTAGCCGCAAATATAGTCTCTAAATCCAGTGTTTGGCGCATCCTTTGAATAACTTGGGCGATCGCTCTTTCCCGTTCTGCACTCTCGCGTAGGGCTTCTTCTGCCAATTTTCTCTCGGTAATATCTGTAATCGTACCGATGTAGCCTTTGATTTCTCCATCATCTCGAAATTCTGGCAAAGCCTGACAAATTACCCAGACAACTGTACCATCATCACGTAAAAAGCGATGTTCGTACTTATACATTGTTTTAGCAGTTATTGCTTTATTCCATGTCAACCATAGTTGCTTGCGGTCGTCTACATGGACGGCTTTTGCCCAACCTCTTCCCAAAGAATTTTCTAAACTGCATCCAGTAATCTCAGTCCAGCGTTGATTAAAATATAAGACATTACCATGCACATCAGTATGAAATATACAAGCTGGTGAAGCTTCTGCTAAAAGTTTATATTGCTGTCTACCTGAGTGTAAAGCCAATTCTGCGAGTTTAGCATCGTTGATGTCTGCCCAATAGCCAACACATTCTATCGGTTTACCAACTTCGTCACGGATTAACCTCATCTTTTCATAAAACCAATGATAAGTTCCGTCAGCGTGTAACCATCGGTATTCGTAAGACCTGTACTCTTGCTCAACCAACTGGGAAAATTTTTCTGAGATCAGTTCAACATCTTCTGGGTGGACGTGATGGAGCCAGAAATTAGGATTTTCTAAAAATTCCTGCGCTTCATATCCAACCATTGCCTTAATATTCTTACTAATAAAGGTAGTGCTAAAGTTGCCTAATGTTTTTTTGCTGCTATAAATCACCACAGGGCTAGATGTAAGCAGATATTGGAGGCGTTCGTTGGCTAAACGCAGTTCTTGTTCAACGTGTTTGCGTTCGCGTAGCGCTGCTTGCAGTTCGCTAATTTCTACTAAAACTGTACCCACACCAGAGGGGCGATCGTCCTCACCAGGAATCGGAAAATAAGAAACTAGGAAGTGGCGGATAATATCTGGTTGTTTAATTGATGCGGCGCTTAATTCTTGATTGAGAATGGGTTGACCAGTTAACAGAACCTGTTGATAAATTGGTTCCACCAAGGGGGCGATGTGGGGCAAAACTTCATGGATGGGCTTACCAATACAATCTTGTTGGGATAGTCCATTAATTTCTGCCAAGGGTTGGTTGATTTGCACAAACCGCAACTGGTTATCTACAATATTCATGCCGACAGGAGCGCTGCTAAAAAAGGCATTGAGGCGAGCTTGTCTGAGTGCGAGTTCTTGTTCTAGGGTTTTGCGCTCAATCAGCCCACCTAACTGAGCAGCAACAGCATTGACTAGTAAAAGCAAACGTCTATCTACCAATACTGAACTACGTTTAAAAAACACTAAAACAGCTAATACTTGCTTTCCAGACAATATGGGAACACCAAAACCAGCTTTCAATCCTACCTTGGCTGCTTGTTGCGATCGCAAAAAAATTGGCTTTGTAACTTGCGAAACATCTTCTATCCATTCTGGCTGCTGATTTTGCCAAACTCTTCCTGGTAGTCCCACTCCTAGAGGAAATTTCACAGTTTGGCTTTGGCGGCAAAATTCTTCTAAACTGCTTTCTTCACCGTACCAGCCGAGACTGTGTTCTAAAGTACCATTTTCATTAGGTATCCATGCTTCACCAAAATCCCAGCCAATAGTGTGACAAATTAAGCGCAAGACCAGTGCTAAAGCGCTATTGACATCACTGACACGAGTGATGGCTTGGGTTGTCAACAATAGCAATCGGCTTTCATTTTCTGCCTGCTTGCGTTCAGTTATATCTTTTGCGGTGCCCAGTACGTACCATTGCCCATCAATCTCGATCATTTCCGCACTCAACAAGGTTGTCCTGATTTCTCGCGAACAAGTGCAGACATCAACTTCATAGTTACGGATCGCTTTGGTTTTTTGCAGCATCTGAGCGAGGAAATTATATTCTTCTGGATTCGCCCAAATATTTAATTCTCCATCGGTGCGATTGATCACCTGAGAGCGAGAATAACCAAAAAACCGACAAAAGCTGTCGTTAACTTCAACATAGCGTTTGTTGGGAATAGTAATTAAGGCAATTGGATCGGGGGATGACCGAAAAGCTGATGCTAACTTTTCTTCAGAAGCCCGTCGCGCTGCTTCTGCACGTTGACGTTCTATTGCTTCCAATACCAGAGATGCTAAATTGCCCAAAGAACGAGCGAAATTTTGGTCTTCCAGCGTCCAATGATGAGCAACTCCCACCGCCTCCATAGATAAAACTCCTACGGTTTTACCCTCTAGGCGAATAGGTGTATCAAGTACGGAGGTAACGTTTAATCTTGAGTAACAGGCAAAAAATTCTCTAGTTCTGGGATCGTTATAGACATCCTCTGTGGCGATTGGTCGATCTTGTTGCAAAGCCGCAAAATAAGCTGGATAGTCGGCTGCTGATAAGAAAAATCCTTCGCTATGTTGATTGCAACTGCCCTCAAATAAGTCAAAACACTGGATTTTCGTGCCTGTTTCGTCATATAACCAGACACTGGCTCGTTCCATTCCAATATTTTTGACGGCTGTTTCTGTAATTTTACTTAAAGCTGCTTTCAAGTCACCCTGATAAAGGGTCTGATTTTGTGCCAGTTGGGTTAGCACTAGGTTATGATTGCGGAGCTTAATCGCGCTTTCTTGGAGTAATTTTTCTATACCTCGGCGCTGAGTAATATTACTAGCAGTGCCTGTCATGCCTATAATTAAACCATTTTCATTGCGTAATGCGATCGCATTAAACATTAGATAAAGTAAAGTACGATCTTTAGCTACACAGGTAGTTTCATGCTGAAAGAGCGATTTTCCCTGTAAAACACGCTCAAACGCTATTTTATCTTGAGCAATTTGTTTTGGCGAGATGAAATCAGTCCACGGTCGCCCAATCATTTCCTGGGGTTCGTAGCCATAAATCTGCTTAACTGCTGGGTTAACAAAGGTAATTAATCCATTAATATTCACCGACCAGATCATATCCTGGGATGTCTCTACTAGGTGGCGATACTGACTTTCACTCTTCTTCAGGGCGGCTTCGACTAAAACGTGTTCGCTTTGGTAAACTTCTCTACAAAAGGCTTTCCCAAGGTTAACGGGAATTTTTTTGAAAATTTCTTCTATTTGTTTGTTGCGAATATTTAACTCAGCAGCAATCCGTTGACGTTCTTGAATCTCCTGTTGTAGTCTGGTGTTTTGTTCTTTTAACTGTTTTTTCAGTCTTTGGAGAGTCAATTGATTTTGAATACTTAATAAAACTTCTTGAGTTTTGAATGGTTGAACAATATAGTCAACATCACATAAATCAAAAATTTTAAGTTCTTCAGATAATTCATTTAAAACACTGAAAATAATTATTGGAATCTCTTGGCTTTTCAAATATCGGCAAATTTCATAACCATCCATCTCTGACATGGAAACGTTTAGCAAAAACAAATCAGGTGAGGAAGTCAACGCTATATTGATTGCCAATTGTCCAGATATGGCACTTTGCACCTCATAACCTTGGACTTGAAGGATGTCTGATAAAAAATGTAAATTCTCTAAGTTATCATCAACTAATAAAATTTTTATTTCTTGAGCATCCATATCGTGAATAAATTGTTGAATAAAACCGAATATTAAATCAAAAAATCAAACTCTTTTACAAGATTGTAAAGAAAATCATCCCTTACCACCATACTTCAGAGCAGGGTAAAAGAAGATTGAGGACAACAAGGAAACGGAACAAGGAGACTAATCTCATAATATCGGGTGTATTTAAAGCAGTTTTCATTTAATTTAACCACATCTGTTGTGGGAACACAGTAATCCTGACTAGTGTCAATTTCAGCTAAAACTCTTTCTAAGCCTTGTTAAGAGCCTCTGGCTAGAAATGCTGTGATCAAAAAACTCTGAACAAAGTAATGTCTCAAAACATTCCTGCGTACTTACCAGATTATACTGTTAGGATCAGCGATGATGTGACATTTAGCATGGGCATAGCAAGGTCTAGGCTTATTGAAAACCTGGTATGGATGCAAATGGGAGTGGGAACCTCTTGAACAAGAGGCAAGAGAGTAGGAGAATGTTTTTTGTCTTCTCTCATGCAATAGTTATAGATTAGGTGAATTGTGAAAAAACCCCAGCTAAACTCATGAACTGGGGTTTTATATTGCTTAACTATTAAAAGGCTGATATAGCCTAATTGAGATCCTCTTATCCTGGGCTATATTGATAAAATAAGGATTAGAGCAAGCTATGAAAGCGGAGGTTACTTTTTTGTTAAACCTCCGTTATTGCATACAAGCGATCGCACGCTATAGGCAAAATGTTGGCAAAAGTATAACTTTAGATATTTGCCCAATAGCAGTAAATTCAAAGAGGGTGCTATTCCTCTTGCACATCAACCCAGATACTGCCTTCTTCCACACGAAGAGGAAACACTGGTAGCGCCTTTGGTTGTGAAACCAACGAGAGTACTTTCCCTACACCAGGTGGCCAAGAACACCAGTCTTCAACTTCACCAGTCCGCAGGTCAAAAGCGCTGTGATGGAAGGAACAAACAATTGCCCCATCTTTAATTTTGCCACTTTTGAGCGGTAATTTTAAGTGAGGACAGGTATTATCTACAGCATAAAGCTGATTTTCGTGATTTAAAACCAGAATTTTCCGGTTGCCAACTTTCACCACTTGTCGCGTACCTGGGGAAAGTGCTTCAACTGCAAGAACTTTAGTCCAGCTCATTAGGTTCTCCTTTCCTAATTGATCTGCTTTTAGTTTCCCGCAATTGTGACCAGTGCGATCGCCTTTCAGTAGTGGGGAAAAGTTAGTAGATAGCAAACTTTTCTCTAAAGGATGGGCTTTACCGATACTGATGAAATACCAAAACTATAAAATCTTACATTAAATAACTTTTTTACACTGAACAAAATGATTTTTGGGTAAACTAAACAAAGTACTTCCTATCCCAGCATCATCGGCTTTGTAGCTCATAACAGACAATTTTCAGGGATATAAAAAATGATTAAGACAAGTTACGAATTTGACCAGTCTATTCTTCCTGCAGGATCTTCATTAAAGACTAATATTCTGCTACGTTTTCGTGCTGAGGTAGCTGAATCTCCCCGACGTAACCTTAACCTTTCTCTTGTCATTGACCGTTCTGGCTCTATGGCAGGCGCTCCCTTACATCATGCACTCAAAGCTGCTGAGTCTGTGGTAGATCAACTTGAGCCAGATGACATTCTCTCAGTAGTTGTTTATGACGATGAAATAGACAGCGTTGTGCCACCCCAAGCTGTGACTAACAAAGCCACACTGAAAAATTCTATCCGCAAAGTGAGAGCAGGCGGTATTACCAACTTATCGGGGGGATGGCTCAAAGGCTGCGAACACGTCAAAACGCGACTCGATCCGCAAAAAATAAATCGTGTTCTTCTGCTTACCGATGGTCACGCTAACATGGGCATTCAAGACCCCAAAGTACTAACGGCGACATCAGCACAAAAAGCTGAGGAAGGCATCACCACAACTACATTAGGTTTTGCTCAGGGTTTTAATGAAGATTTGCTAATTGGTATGGCAAAGGCAGCCACGGGCAACTTTTACTTTATTCAAAGCATCGATGAAGCAACTGAAGTTTTTAGTATTGAGCTAGACAGTATGAGAGCAGTTGTGGGACAAAACCTCAAGGTGACACTTGAGTTAGCTGATGGTGTCAGCCTTGCTGATACTTTAAGTCTTGCTAAAGTTAGCCAGAATGATGCTGGTCAAGCTGTCATTACCTTGGGAGAGCTTTACGAGGGTGAAGATAAACTTCTCGGCTTAAGTTTGGCGATATCAAGCGCTCAAGTTGGTGAGTTACCTGTAATGAAACTGCATTACAGCGCCGATGTTGTCCAAAATGACCTCATTCAAAGCGTGTCAGGCACAGCAGATGTCATCGCCAAAGTTGGCACCGTTGAGGAAGCAGCTTTTGCCTCTACAAGCAATATCATTCTGGAACTAAGTCGCCTCACCATCGCTAAAGCTAAAGAGACTGCCCTCGATTTAGCTGAACATGGCAAACACCAACAAGCGGAAGAAATTCTCCGCACCGTCGTGAAAGATTTGCGGGATAAAGGGCTGAACGAGAATTTTGAAATTGCTGAAGAGATCGATCAGCTTGAGTATTTCGCAGGTCGAATCGCCCAAAAAGCTCTCGGTAATGCTGGACGTAAAGAACTGCGAGATCAGTCTTACCAGACGATGAACCGCAATCGCAACGACCTGGTGGGACGAGGTGTGACTGCTGGTGATGAAGTATACGCAATGCCTGTTGTCAATGAAGTTGGTTCAGGTGTTGAACTGCATTGCGTTCGTGAAGGGGGTAAACTACGGGTCAAAGTCATATCTGAGAGCTACGATTCAACCAAGAATGTCCAGTTTCCCCGGAGCATTCGGGCTGAGGGAGCAAGGTACGTTGTTGAAGAACTGGAACTATCAAGCGAAGGCACTTTCTATCGTGTACGTGGCAATATCACTCGTTTTGCTCAACCCGGCGCAACAGATATCTTCATTGCTCCTATACAATCAAATGTAGCGTACACAGGCAAAGCCTCTAAAGGCCCTGCCAGTGCCGCCGATCTTCCCACAACTGACACTGTAAATGATGCTATTCTTGTTCAGTGTGTCAAAGATGGCAGCAAGTTACGCGCTAGGGTAGTTTCCGACGGATATGAACCAGATTGGAATATGCGTTTTCCGCGATCGGTTCGTGAAGAAGGAATGCTTTATGTAGTTGATGAAGTCAAAACAGCACCTGATGGAAAGTCTTATATTGCATGTGGTGAAATTAAGCGATTTATGCAACCCACTATTACCGTGTCGCCGTAAAAAAATCCGGTAGTGACTAACTACTAAATACTACCTCGAAGGAAGTTCTGAAAATATTCAGGTTTTAGATGCTTTAGTTCTGGACGGTTTAGGTCTAGAACGAAATAACCCTATCTCTGCACCCCTGCGGTTTTAATAATAATTTTGGCGTTGCTGAATCATGGGATGATTTAGCCCAATTTAAAACGAATTTTCAATGGTTTCAACCAGAAAATCATCCCGCATTTATGTAACGCCATAATTTTGTAAGCAGACACGATATTACCTGTCCACAATGGGTATTTATAAGATTAGCAGCATTATGGTAACAAAACAGCAATAAATAACATTATTTCCCTTGATAAGAACTAATATATAAGCGCGTTAGGTTTGTGAAGGAGGTTTTGCTAACTCAACCAAGGATTTTCGCTGAAACTTGCGGTATCTAAGCTGTCCTTCTGTTGTTTAAAGCAATATTTCCACATCAAAAGTACTCCGTGAGGGTACTATCCATCCTTCACACACCTATCCGAAAATACAGATGAGAAAATTTTCTTCAGAAAAGATCACAGAAACACGCGATTTAAATTCGTTTTTCGGCTTCTTTCTCCAGTGGAGTTAAAGCCACTGTAAGAATCACTTAGTTTCAAAAGGAGAATATTTTGGATGGCTCGAAATAAAAAGAAATCAGCCGGCTTCGAGTATGAGCATCCACTTGACTCTAGATGCCCGATTTGTTGTATTGTCCCGCCCCACATGCTTAAAAATGTCGTGCTGAATGGCAATCCCCAGCAACGGACTTGGGCTTTTCATACATTAAATATTTCGGCGCAATTTCTGGGACGGAGAAATGTCGTAGGTAATGTCTCATTTGCACCTTCTCCGGGTGAAAAACGTCGCACCATTTACGATGCCAAATATGGCCAGCAACTCCCTGGTACACTAGTGCGGGGTGAGGGAGATCCTCCCAGCAGTGATGCAGCAGTGAATGAAGCCTACGATGCTGCTGGTGCTACTTATGACTTGTTTCATGAAATATTCGATCGCAATTCGGTTGACGACAAAGGACTACGTTTAGACTCCACCGTGCATTATGGCGTTAAATATGACAATGCCTTTTGGAACGGCGACCAAATGGTTTATGGTGATGGCGACGGAGAACTGTTTCAACGCTTCACGACATCAATTGATGTGATTGGGCATGAACTAACTCATGGTATAACCCAGTATGAAGCTGGTTTACAGTACTATGGCGAACCAGGGGCACTAAATGAATCGTTTTCTGATGTTTTCGGTTCCCTCGTGAAACAGAAGATCAAAAATCAGACTGCACAAGAAGCAGATTGGCTGATTGGACAAGGTCTTTTAGTACCAACAGTCAAAGGTGTTGCCCTCCGCTCCATGAAAGCACCAGGAACAGCTTATGACGATCCGGTATTGGGTAAAGATCCTCAACCAGCCCATGTAAAAAATAAATATACAGGTACTGATGATAACGGTGGGGTGCATATTAACTCAGGAATTCCTAACTATGCCTTTTATTTAACGGCTGTTGGGATTGGTGGTTATGCTTGGGAAAAAGCTGGTAAAATTTGGTATATAACTTTACGCGATCGCTTGAATGCTAAAGCAGATTTTAAAAAAGCTGCCAACGTCACCATTCAAGTTGCTGGCGAACTCTACGGTAATGGTAGTGATGAGCAAAAAGCTGTACAGAATGCTTGGCAAAAGGTAGGAGTTATCTAGAAGTGTTCAGTGAGGAGTTAGGAGTTAGGAATAAATAGTCAATATCTTCCACTACCTGACTCAACACTCAGGACTGATATAGGACTCCTATTTGATTTTTGAACAAGATTCAGTACACATTTATACCCTTATTTTCTGTTTCCTACCTACGCAGATAATTATGGCTACGCCACGCTACGCGAACAGGAATCAAATCGTGATTACTATATATCTGTTGTGTATTGTTGCTAAAGTGGGAGGTGAGAACTATCATCTCCTATTTTAAATATTTATTTAAACTAAATAACACAACGGAGAGCAAAAAAATGCGGGTATCCTTTGAGCGCACAGGCGGCTTTGCTGGAATCAGCAAAAAGACAACCGTTGATACAGACACTCTCCCGCCAGATGAAGCTGCAACACTTCCCCGACTGGTGGAAATTGCAGATTTATTTAGGCTACCTGAACTAATTACTTCGCCAAATCAAGAGAGCGATCGCTTTCAGTATAAGTTAACAGTAGAAGATAACGGTAAGCAGCATACGGTAACTGTCAGTGAGTCAGCATTGCCAGGAAGCTTAAGACCTCTGATTGAATGGCTACAAACAGTAGCACAGAAAAGGTAATTTGCTGAAGAGGTTAAATGAAAGCTGACATAAATCCTAAATTTATCAGGGTGTTATGAATCAACCAATCAAGCGAGCTTTTTTAGACACTGAAGATGGACAAATTCTTTATCGGATTGGCGGTGAGGGAGAGCCTTTATTGCTACTGCATATGAACCCCCGTAGTAGTGATGAATATAAGGAATTAATGTCCATTTTAATAAAAAAGTACCGCGTGATAGCGATGGATTTCATAGGTTTTGGTGAGTCTGATAAACCGCCCAAATTGTATTCAGTGGCAGACTACGCTAAAACTGTTATTGCCCTGTTGGATGAATTAGGTATTGAAAAAACAAACATTCTGGGAAACCATACAGGCGCTTTCGTTTCTGGAGAAGTAGCCGCAGCTTACCCGAAAAGAGTCAACAATTTAATTTTGTGTAACGTTGCTGGTTTTGGTGAAGCAGGAAAAGCAGATTTAATGAGGAGATTTCAGAAGGGTTTCCTCATTAAAGAAGACGGTTCGCACCTGATGGAAAGATGGTTAGCCCGTTCAAGATACGTAGGTTCTGCTGATTTGAATCATCGTTGGGTTTTAGATGATTTGAAATGTTTTGGCTATCCTTTGTACGCAGTTTGGGCAGTTGGAAATTACTGTATGGATGCTGCCCAAAGGTTTACTTTAATCAAGTGTTCTACACTTATAGTCTGGGGAATTGACGATGTAGAAGAATTTCAAAAATTAGGTTTAGCACTGGCAGAAGACCGATATTTTCTATCACAAGCAATTCCCCACGCTAAGGTTGTAGAGTTAGCAGGTGGAACTATCTGCATGATGAACCAAATCCCTGAAGAAATATCAAAGGTAGTTATAGAGTTTCTGGACAATACAAGTGTTTAAAACTCTATGCTCTTTTTAAATAACGTCCAGTGGGTGAACCTAAAACTTGCCCATTGTTGTAAATAAGATTTCCGCGTAAAAAAGTACTCTTCACCCGCCCAGTTAACTCCACTCCTTCAAAGGGTGTATAACCTTGTTGTGATTCCGACTCAGCAGCATGTACCACAAAGCTTTCATTCGAGTCTACCAACACCAAATCAGCATCATAGCCAATAGCAATATCACCTTTTTGTAACAAGCCAAAGCGCCGAGATGGGTTCCAAGACAGCAACTTAGCCATCTGGTTGCAAGACATCCCTCGCTTACTACCTTCACTAAATACACCAGAAAGTAAATATTCTGTACCACCAAAACCAGACTTTGCTAACCAAATATTATTCGGGTCTTTATTACTTCTTTTTTGTTCAGCAGAACAGCAAGCGTGGTCGCTAACTATCCAATCTACCTGATTATTGAGTACTGCTTGCCACAAGTATTCCACATCAGCGCGGGGACGGATAGGAGGGTTGACTTTTGCCCAAATACCATTAGGAGTATCGACATCTAATAACAAATGTCCGACAGTAACTTCTCGCCGAAAGTTGATATGAGGAAAAGCAGTTTGCATAGTCAAAGCTGCTTCCATTGCTTTTTGCGAACTCAGGTGCAACAAATTGATATTTGCACAGTTAGTCTCATTGGCTAAATAAGAAGCAATGCAAATTGCTAAACCTTCAGAATGAGGTGGACGCGCCGCACTGTAAGCGTGTAATCCGCTCAGACTAGAATCATTTTCAACTATTTTGGTATAAGCATTGAGAATTTCTGCAACTTCACAGTGCAAACTCAAGCTGATAGTATCTCGCGCTTCTGGATGTTTTTCCATCAAGCGAGTTAGACCGCGCATAATAAATTCAAAATGGGCGAAGTCGTAACGTTCCTCTTTATTAATCATCAAAAAGAGGTTTTGCTGGTCTGATAAACCATGCAACCCATAGCCGCCATAAAACATGAAGATTTTAAACGAAGATATACCGTATTCCTCAAACAATAAAGGTATTTCATCGATATGCTGGCTAGCTATAGGTGCAATGTGATAGCCGTAATCTACAAAAAAATTACCTGTGGATAACGCCAAAACTTCTGGAAAAAAATCGCGGTATGAGCCGCCTTTGTTAAGATAATACTGCCCTGTACGGATGTAATTCAGGCTGGTAGTTACACCTCCCATTGCGGCTGCTTTGGTTTCAGTCACAGCATCTTTGTCAAGGGGTTGATAGATACCTACGTGCATGTGGGCATCTACGACTCCAGGAAAGGCTAGCAGGTTTTTGCCATCAAATACCTGTTTGCCTGTGTCTGGGCTAATATTAGGGGCAATCTGAGCAAATTTTCCATCCTTAATGCCTAAATCAAGTAGTTCGATTACATCCTGGTGGGGACGAACTACTTGCACATTTTTGATAATTTGATCTAATACGGGAGTTTCAGACACAGTAGACCTCACACTAAAATGAGTTTAGTCAGCAATTCCAACATCGAATCGAGACGAAGACCAAATCTGATCATTATATAACGGTTTTTTATGAAATCATCTTCAGGAGAAAAGACAATGGAAAGCTTTAATGAATATCATATAGACCCAAATAAATTTACTTTTCTCAAAAATTTTGCAGATAACTGGCAAGTGATTAGAGATGAGTATATACGCTTTATTAATAATGCATCTAATGATGAGTTAAAATTTACTTACGATGTTCTTGGTCCGAAAAGCCAAACAATTAAAACTAAAGGTAAATCAAAATACAGCGCTTTTGGGATATTATTTCAAGGTATGTCTATTGAAAAATATATTCAAGCTTATCAAATACAATATCCTGATTATGGGCCAGATGAAGCATCAAAAAACGCACTGGAATTAAGAGAGAAATATTTCCCGAATTTAGCTAATGTAATAAAAAATGTGAACTTTATTGATGATGATATCATCAGAAATGTATATTATGGTACATTCCATCCAGGCTTAGATATCAAGCTGCATGTAAACTATAACCCTCATACAAATCGCGGCTATTTAGGATTAATAGTGCCAGAGGGTGATGTAGCTATGAAAATATGTCACGAGCAACTTTATTGGCATGAGGGAAAATTCCTGGTTTTAGATCATAGCTATCCCCACTGTCCACATAATTACACCAATTATGATAGAACTGTCTTGGTTGTAGACTTTTTTAAACCGGATAAGCCTAGAGATGAAGTGATAGGATTTGAAAAAGAGGAAGTCATCCAACGGATGCAAGATAATCCTTACAGCTTAGGCGTTTTTGGTAAAAGCGATAAAGCTAAAGAAGAAGATTTTATCAAGTATGGTTTAGCTCATCAATTAGAGTGGGATAAGGCTTTGATTTAGAAATGAACGCAACAACCTACAGAAAGTTAATAGCAAAGCAACTTAATCAAGATTTTAAATCTGCCATTGAAATTGTTGAAGTTCCTATTTCCCAACCTGCTGCTAGCCAAGTTTTAATTCAAAATAAATTTGCTGGTGTTAACGGTGGATTTGATACCTTACTTTGCCGTGGTGATGTTCCTTATGTTAATTTAATTCCTCCCTTTGATTTGGGTGTCGAAGCTGTAGGGGAAGTTATCACTGTCGGTGAAAATGTCAAAGATTTTCAAATTGGTGATGCTGTCATAACTACGGCACGTGGTGGTGGTTATCGAGAATATCAGGTTATCGATGCAAACTTAGCGGTGAAGGTACGGGAAGCAACGCCAGAGTTGCTAACACTAATGCCTACAGGTGTATCAGCCTTGGTTGCACTGGAACAAGTAGGGGAGATGAAAAGTAATGAAGTGGTTTTAGTGACAGCAGCAGCAGGGGGAACTGGTCATATTGCGGTGCAATTGGCAAAATTAGCTGGTAATCATGTCATTGGTACTTGCAGTTCTGAAGCGAAAGCAAGCTTACTGAGAGAATTAGGATGCGATCGCATAATCAACTATCGCACAGAAAACCTCAATCAAGTCCTTAAGGAAGAATACCCTAATGGGATTAATTTAATCTTCGACTGTGTAGGTAAAACCATATTTGATACCTGCGTTGAAAACTTGGCAGTGAGGGGACGCTTAGTAGTGGTTGGTTTTATCTCCGAATACGCAAAAAACGCGGAAGAAATTACACAACTACGTATTTATCACCAGCTATTTTGGAAAGCAGCTTCTGTGAAAGGCTTTCTCATGCCTCATTATAAAGAATATATGGCAGAGGCACGCGATCGCCTATTAAACCTCTTCTACTCTAGAAAACTCAAAGTTGCTGTTGACCCAACCCAGTTTAACAGCATAGAATCCATTCCGGCTGCCGTTGAATATCTACTTAGTGGTAAAAATTGCGGTAAAGTAGTTGTCAGGTTTTAGCTGTCAACAATTGCTATACACTTAATCTCAACAATAAGTCCTGGGGTAGATAATCCGACTACCCCAAGACCAGTCCAAGTAGGAAAGTTATTGGTGAAATAGCGGTCTTTTACCTGCATAAAAATTGGCAAAAATGGAATGATATCAGGTGATTGACTAGAAGCTATTGCTTCTGTTTGAAGTTCACCTAGTTCTGTTCCAGTCACATGATATGTAATCATTTCAACTACATTATCAAATGTAGCTCCTCCTGCTTCTAGCACCAGATTAACATTCTCAAAAGCCTGAACAAACTGGGCTTCTATTCCCTTAACAACTTGCAAATTCTCATCTCTGCCTACTTGCCCTGAAATATATAAGGTATTCCCAACTTTAATACCAGGACAATAATGAAACTTTTCAAAGAGAATTTCCATCCCTTTTGGAATAATGACTTCACGATAGGACATCATGCATCTCCTTAATTTGGCAATTAACGGACTTTCAACGACACAAATACTTTTACGATTAATTAAATTATGTGTAAAATTTACAATATTAATTAGCAAAACTCACAAACTAATGGTAGTAATCTTACAACCCAAAAAGCAAAATTGTATAAAAGTTAGATATTAAAGGTGAGATATAATGACGCAAGATTCAGAAAATACTTTAAAAGTTGCTCGACAGGCATTTGAAAATCTTACATCTGGTATGGTAACAGGAGAGTGGGAACCATTGTTAGATATGCTTACAGAAGATTTTACCCTTTGGTTTCCAATGGGTAAATTTCACGGTTTGAATGTGGGAAAAGAGCGAGCTAGAGAATTTTTCGAGTACGTTTTTGAAGCCTTCAGTCCTGGTTTGAATCTAACTGGTTTAGACCGTGTTACCAACAATAAAACAACGGCTGTCTTTGAATTTCGGGATGAGGGACTTTTGTTCGGACAGCCTTACAAAAATCGGGTAGTAGTTTCTTTTGATGTGCGTGGAGACAAAATTTGTGGCTATAGGGAGTACTTTGGCAGTGATGGAAAATCTTATTAAATAATTCGCAATTGCGAGTTACGAATTATTTAGTTTCTCTCAGGGTTAAGTTCGTTGATTTCTTTGCACTTAGCTTCTGCAGCTTGATATGCCGCCAAATAGTCTTGACCACCCAACATCACATCACCGTAATATTCATAAGGTGGCTCACCATAGATTGGCAATGGTTCATCTTCTGGATAATCTTCTTTTGATTCTTCAATGATGGCTTTGAGTTTTTTAACGGTCAGTTTTTGTGCAGCAAAATACCAGAGTTCTTGGGGATTTTTGTTTAAGTGCGGTAATGTAGGATCGACAATGTGTACCTCAGAGGTATCGCCTAATTCAATCCAACTGTGTTCAATTGGTCTGTATGGCTTTCCCACAAAAGCTAAAAATCCCTGAATATATCTTGCTCCCTCAGTGGATAATGCTGCTTTGTAAGCATTATGAAAGGGAGTACTAGCTCTGCTATTTATGCGTTCAGCAGTTTCGATTGACAGCGTTTCATCCAATAATTTGTTCATCGATAGCAAGGATTAGAGCAGCCATGAAAATATATTACCACGCATTGGGACTGGGGGATGAGGTATAAATACCTCTATCCCGCTTCAAATCCGGGTGACACCTTCTTGAAAATACAACCATTACAGAGATAGGAAAGTAGCCTGTATCTTTGTTTTGGGGCTAAAACTGGGCTAGAAAATTAAGCTTCAAGATATGCCGAACTGTATCAAAATACGTCGAGGTATGCCAACTGAGTAGTTACCAATTTTAGTGACAGACATTGATAGCAAAATAGCGGAAGCCAACAACACGCTTCAAGCCACAAACACAAGAGTATCCATTGAGCGCCGGGGAAACAAGCTTTGGCTAAGAATAACCTTACCGTCTAAGCCCCACATCAATAAGCAGTAGCCGTACCAGCAAAAAGTCTGCCTTCAACACAGTGCATAATCCATTGTTGCCTACAAGCCAACACTGTAGTTAGTTTCAGGAGACAGTAAAAGCTCTCCAAAAAAATTTTGGAGAAAAT
>NZ_JBALDK010000118.1:0-11070 GCF_036917455.1 Nostoc sp.
TCAAGTAATTCTTCACTAATATCTAAGGCAATATATTTATTAAGTTTATTTAATTTATTAAGCTTTTGAATAAAATCTTTTGCAGGATATGAATTTCCTGCACCTACATCTACAATATTAATTTTTTCGCCACTTTTAATATTTTCATTAAAGTAGTTAAAATTAGCCTTTAAAAGCTCAATTTCTACATTCGATGTTCGATACCATCGAGGAATAATATATTTTAGATAAAAGTCATCCCATATTTTTGCACCTCTACCTTTATAAGAATACTTTAGAGGGATTTCTTGTCTGACTTCTAATGCATTAATTATCCCTAAGATTTCTTCTTCAGAAAAAATAGAGTAGAACTCAGAACTTGGCTTTGCTGTGCGACTGATAGCAGTTGACATCTCTGAGGGAAGTTGGGGATTGCGATAAAAATCTTGAGCCATTATTCTTGTTCTTTGGTTTTCTTCGGTATTCAAATGGATTAGCCGCAATGTTGCCAAAGACGTATTTTCCCATGTCGTTGTCCCCAAATGTGGAATTGTCACCACAAATAGATTCCATATTCGCCATTGACCAGTTGTTTTTTTACAATCAAAGTGCGAGATAATTTTCCAAAGATACAGGGGTGCATTTCAGTGGTTCAGCAACCAGAACTCCAAGAAACTTCGTCGATACAGTCAATGCAGCGTGTGCTTAAGAGTTTAAGCACTTACCGATGGACAACGCTCGGAGCATTGGTCAGCCTGTTGCTGTTGACGATCGCAAATGCGGTGACTCCACAATTATTTCGGTGGGGAATCGATCAAGGTATCATCCCAAAGAACCTTCAAATTGTGCTATACAGCGCCGCCTGGATGGTACTGGCCGCGATCGCTCGTGGTTTATTTAACTTTGGACAAAGCTATTTGGCAGAAGCAGCATCTCAGGGTGTAGCTTACGACCTGCGAAACAAGATTTTCAGCAAAATTCAAAATCTCAGTTTTAGCTATCATGACCAGGCGCAGACTTCCCAACTGTTAACCCGTGTCACCAGCGATATTGAGCAGATCCGTACCTTTATTGGTACTAGCTTAATTCAGGTCATTGGTGGAATTGTCACACTGGTGACTATTGCGGTAGTTTTGCTGGTGATGAATTGGGAACTCGCACTAATTACCCTAACAGCAGTACCTGTATCAGCATGGTTGATGGCAAGATTTGTCACCCGCAATAATAAACTTTTTCGGCAAGTCCAAGAGCAACTAAGCGACCTCAATGCCGTACTACAAGAGAACTTGCTAGGAATACGGGTGGTGAAAGCCTTTGTCCGGGAATCAGCCGAAAGGTCGCGTTACACGACCCTAAATGATGGTCTGGTTAAGGCAAATATGAAGACCATTAGCGCCATCCATAATACCTTCCCGTTTATCTTTTTGCTGAGTAACTTGGTGACACTGGCAGTTTTCGGCTACGGGGGAGCGCAGGTGATTGGGCGTAGGTTCTCCATTGGCGAACTGGTGGCGTTTAACTCCTACCTAGCATTGATTCTCCAACCGATTTTGTTGATTGGATTTGCAGCACCCGCGATCGCTCAATCAGCTGCTTCTGCTGAACGAGTCTATGAAGTTGTCGATGCAGAGGTAGAGATCCGCGATCGCCCCGGTGCGGTGCCATTTGAAACCTGCGGTGGGAGAATCACCTTTGAAAATGTTTCCTTTCGCTATCCGGGAGCCAGTACCGAAACTCTCAAAGAAGTTTCCTTTGAAACCAAACCCAACGAACTAATCGCCGTTCTAGGGATGACTGGTTCCGGGAAAAGCACAATTATGAACTTAATTCCCCGCTTTTATGATGTTACAGGGGGAGCAGTTCGGATTGACGGACGAGATGTAAAAAATTTCACGCTTAAAAGCCTGCGATCGCGAATTGGCATTGTATTTCAAGAAACCACCCTTTTCTCTGGCACACTCCGCGAAAATATTGCCTACGCCAAACCCAATGCAACCCTAGAGCAAGTGATTGAGGTTGCAAAAACCGCCCAAATGCATGATTTTATTATCGGTCTACCCGATGGCTACGAGACGATTGTGGGTGAACGAGGTGTGGGTTTATCTGGCGGACAAAAACAAAGAATTGCGATCGCTCGTACCTTACTAACCGATTACAGCATTCTGATTTTGGATGATAGTACCTCAGCTGTAGATGCCAAAACTGCTGCCCATATTCAAGCCGAACTAGATCGCTTAATGCGCCAAAAAACTTGCACAACTTTTGTAGTAGCTCAACGTATTAGCACCGTTAAGAATGCCGATCGCATTTTTCTAGTTGATAAAGGCCGATTGGTAGCCCAAGGTACTCACGAGGAATTGATGGAAACCAGCCCTCTCTACGGTGTGATTTTGGAATCTCAGGTAAAGACGAAAGATAAAAATGATCCCAGACTAACATAAATAGCATTGCTTGAGATTTTTATAACAGCCTTGTAATCTAAAATCCAAAATCTAAAATCTAAAATCCAAAATTGCTATGAGAGGCACTATTCCCGTTGTTGCATCTGACGATCGATCGAGTAAGCAAATCTCCACCCTGCAACGCTTTTTGCAATATCTGCTACTTTATCGCAAAGAAATTCCCATCGCCCTGACATTAGTATTTATTGGTGCCGTAACCCAAGCAATTGGCCCATTTTTCCTCGGTTGGTCGATCGATCGCTTAATTGCCCAAGGTAATTTGCAAGGACTCTTAATGTTATTAGGGCTACTAGGGCTGAACTACGGACTTGGCGTTTTAGCAATTCGGGGTCAAATTATTCGAGTCGGCTGGATTATGCAGCGATTGCTGGCTCAATTGAGGCAAGATATTTTTACTAAAATCCAAAGTCTGCCCCTCAGTTTTTTCGATCGCAGCGAAGCGGGCGATTTAATGAGCCGCCTGCTAAATGATGTCAATACTGTGAATCAGGCATTTGGACTAACGATTGCCCAAATGCTGGGCAACGTTTTCAGTTTGGTCGGCATAATCATTGCCATGCTCTCCATCAACCTGCAACTCGGATTGTTGAGCAACTTGGTTGTCCCACTGATGATTTTGACCACAAGTTTGTTTGCTCGTTGGGCAAGAACCAGGTTTCGCGTTACTCGACAGACTATTGGTCAGCTTTCCGCCAAGTTGGAAGAAGATATTGGCAGCGTCAGAGAAGCACAGGCATTTAATCGGGTACAGATGAATATCGCAGAATTCGACGTTCTTAACGCCGCCAATCGTGATGCCAATGTCGAAGCTGTAGCAATTACTTCCGCCTTTTTGCCTTCCATCGATTTTCTTAACACACTAGCAACCGCAGGCGTGCTGGCTTATGGTGGCTATCTTGCCGTCACTGGGGCTGCAACAGTGGGTGTGGTGACATCCTTTTTACTTTACGTCCAGCAGTTCTTCCGCCCTATTCAGATTCTCAGCCAGTTTTACACCCAAGCTCAATCTGCCTTCGCCGGATTAGAGCGAATCTTTCTATTAATAGATGAACCGTCAGAACTCAAAGATGCACCCGATGCGACAGAAATGCCGCCGATTCAGGGTGAAGTGACATTTGAGAATGTCAAGTTTGGCTATAACCCAGATCAATTGGTTCTTAAAGGGGTGAATTTGCACGCCTATCCAGGACAAATGATTGCATTAGTAGGGCCGACTGGTTCGGGAAAAAGTACAATTATTAACTTGATTTTGCGCTTTTATGATGTCTCTAGCGGTGCAGTGAAAATTGATGATATTGATGTGCGTAGCGTTACTCAAGCAAGTCTACGCCGTCAAATTGGCATCGTTCTACAAGATAATATTTTGTTCAGTGGCACCGTCGCCGAAAACATTGCCTTTGGCGCTCCCTATAGTACCCAAGCTGATATCGAAGAGGCTGCACAACTGGCAAATGTGCATGAGTTCATTACCTCACTGCCACAAGGCTATACAACCCAATTGGGTGAACGGGGAGCGCCCCTAAGCCAGGGACAACGACAACTAATCAGTATTGCCCGTGCGGTGTTGATTAACCCCCGAATTCTGATTCTTGATGAAGCCACCAGTAGTATTGACACGCGCACAGAAGCGCTAGTACAAACTGCGATCGCTCGTTTGCTGCAAGGTCGTACCAGTTTCGTAATTGCCCACCGTCTCAGCACAGTTACTCAAGCAGATCGGGTATTAGTAATTCAGCAGGGACAAATTGTAGAGCAAGGTACTCACGCCGAACTCATCGATCGACAAGGTGTCTATGCCAACCTCTATGCCTTGCAACTGGGTGCAGCAGACACAACGGTTCTTCAAAATGAAAAGTAAAATGTATATAGCTCAAATTTACCAATTGCCAGAAAAGGAATGAAGCTACCTAACCTCGATTCACAAACCATCGATCGCATCATTGAGATGGCATGGGAAGATAGAACATCTTTTGATGCTATTGAAGCTCAGTTTGGACTGTTAGAGAAACAGGTAATTGCCTTAATGAGGCGCGAAATGAAAGAATCTAGTTTCAAAATGTGGCGAGAGCGAGTCACCAAACGCAATACAAAGCATTTATCTAAGCGAGAATTTATTGCAGGTCGGTTTAAATCCCACAATCAAAAAACGTAACTAATTGAGAGTAAAATGACGAAAGTTACACTCTACATTGCAGCTAGTTTGGATGGCTATATTGCTCGCAACGATGGAGGAATTGAATGGCTATCAATCCTTGACACTGAAGGGGAAGACTTCGGTTATAGTGATTTCTACGAATCCATTGATGCGATTGTTTTGGGTCGCAATACCTATGAAGTAGGGCTTGGTTTTGATGAATGGCCTTATCCGGGGAAGAAATCTTTTGTTTTCACCAAGCGCCATCTCCAATCTAACCATGAGGACGTTGTATTTGTTTCCGATCCAGTAAATAACGCTTTAGCAGATATAGAGACCCAAGGTTTTGAAAATATCTGGCTAGTTGGTGGCGGAGCATTAATTAATTCGTTTCTTCAGCACAGTTTGATTGATGAATATATTATTTCAACTATTCCAACTATCTTAGGTAGCGGCATACAACTTTTCCCACCGCCTAGTCCTGAAGAACAATTGGAGCTGATTAACTCGAAACAATATTCTAGTGGGTTACTGCAATCACATTATCGGCGAAAAGTGAATCCTTAAAAAGGTATAACTCATAATTACGCTTTAGGTGGTGATAAGTTCAATGCACCAAACTTCAGGGAATTGAAACACCACCTGAAACGTCATTGCCGTTTTTAGGAATCGGATATTTTTAATTACAAATTAAGTTTAAACAACCTCAAGAAGCTTTTGAACAGCTTCGCTAAACTGCTCGTAAGGAGAAACTCCCACGATAGTTTCTGCTAAATTGCCATCTTTGAAAATTAAAACTGCTGGAATACTGCGAAGACCGAATTTTTTGAAAATTGGTTTGTTGTTATCAACGTCTACCTTAACGACTTTAGCGCGGCCTTTGTATTCCTGGGCGAGTTGATCCATTAACGGACTGACCAGCCGACAGGGCCCACACCAAGTAGCCGTAAAATCAACAACAACAACTTTCTCTTCACTTCCATTTAAAACAACATCAAATTCACTTTCTTCAACGTAATTAACTATCTGAGTATCAGTAGACATTTTTTTATTCCTTAGTATCAAACTAAAATTGCAGCAAAAAGCTCACTATACAAACTATACCTCCTTCTGCTTGTCAGATTCACCAGTGACCTACATTGAAAAAGCCCCGCAACTGATTTTTGCTCAGTAGCGGGGATTTGATAATCTGATGGTGCGTCATGCGATGCGATCGCTACCAACCTAGCTAATCCAAAAATCTCACACCTTCAAGATGTAGAAGCGTCATCTCGATCAAACAGTTCTAACAAGCCAATTGTGCCTACAAAAAAAGTATAAGTAGCATACTGGATTGGGATCTTTTTTCTTGAAGGTGCATAAAAAGCTGCTACAATACCTAGGGTAAAATGGCTCGTCATGGCAAAACGCTCAATCCAAAAAATTGGATTCAGGCTGCTTGGTACATTACTATTAGTTAGTACGGCATAAATATTCCACGATTCTAATCCAATTGCACTGGTTATAAGTACTGTAGATATAACTTTTACAACAGGAAAAATGTTTTTCTTTATAAACTTTAAGTTCATGCCGTTCACAAAAAATTATTGAAAATACCTACAATACCCAGTAAAGTAACAGACAAGATTATCTGTGAGGACTTACGCAAAAAGTCTCTCAAACTATTATTTTCCCGTGTTATCTATGGCTAGCATTTCCGTTATTCATGCGTAAGTCTTAATGTCCGTTATCTAAAATTAACCCTAAGTCAACCAATCTTATATCATAATTCCCATTTTTGTAAAAGCCTCTAAAAAGATCGACATAGTGGATTAAATCTGCCATACCCATAAACACTACGAGTAATGAAAATTAAATAACCAGATATAAAAAAATGATAAAAGTGTGGAATAATACATTGGAGATAAATTTCGTTGCACTCAATAGATTAGATTGATACAAAATGTAAAGCTATGATTGCTCAACATTACAATTCAATTCACGTTCAAAATGACTTGCTTAAACAGATCCAAATTAAAGAAAATCAGCTACAAATTGCCCAAGAGTCTAATATGCTCCATGTGGTAGAAGCATTACAGAGTCAATTATTAAAGTTACAGAGTCAATTGTCAGAGCCACAAGAAGTTGAAATTCAAGCGTTAATGAGTTTGCTAGACAATTAAAATTGCAAATTTTTGTTGCAAATTTTATTCAAAACAAAAAACTCTGCTAATCAAAAACAGAGTGTATTAATTGTCATGCCTGGGGTATAGCTGAGGTGCTATAGCTTAAGAATTAACAGTGCAACAAGTAGCGATCTAAGGTTTTATAGAAGCATATTAATTCTTACCTAAGAGGGAGCATCCCAAATGTGTAAAAACATATCTAGTCATTGCGAACGCTCCATTCGCAATGACTAATTCTAATTTGGTAAATTTGCAAAATTGGGATGATCCCTTACTTAGATAAGATTTAGAGTTTTTGCTGAATAGGTGGTCTTTTGATCTGCCGAACTAAATCAATCTTAAGAACAGGTTTAATTGAGGACAGTTGTCTTTGTCTGAGAATTTGAATTTCTCTCTCAATTGAGTCTTTTCCTTGCCTAAAAAAGTCTTGAGAATTATATGGAACTAAGTCACGGGATAAACTTTGAGTTTGTGCTGGAGTCAAATTAGGAAGGGGTTGTTCAGCATTGGCAGAAGTTTGTGCAGCCAGTAACAAAACTATTGAAACCAGCAAGGGTTTGATGTTTATACATCTGGTGAATATCAGGTTTAACATGATTGATACATCTGTTACGTAAATCCTGCTTCAAACCATCTTCAGTTGGTCTTACTATAATCAAAGTACACTTATTGGCTTACTAATTACCTCCCACAAATGGGTGAATTAATCGGCTAAACTACCTTATCAATATCTGGAACTGGCCGATCTAATTCAATATACTAAGGAGAAAATAACCCTGCTAGGTTGGGTGGATACGCAATAATTAGGCTTAAGTGATAATGCTGTAGTAAGTACTTATTGTCTGTAACAGCAAATACTAAATCATAAAATTGTATTTTATACAGGTATTTTTTCACAAATTCAGGTAATTATTAGGTGATATATTGCCTTAACAATAGTTTTCGGAGATTTTATGCTTACTAGTTGTTAAATCATCTAAATATAATTGACAATAAAATATATCAGTATTTTAACTGTTGTATTAACTGTTAATACTTACACAATATGTAGCACAATCTTTTTCATATCTTAGTCATTGTGAAATCTCTTCTACAGACTTACTTAGAACAAGAAATCTGGATACTAGTACGAGATAAGTGGTATTTCGCCACAATTATTGGAGTTTGGGATGATTTATTGTGGTTTAAACATAGAACTTACAACAAAGATACAGAGGAAGATACTCTCTGGGAAATGGTTGTAAAAATCAGTGAAGTAACTGCTATAGATAAAGTTAGGTCTGTTGTTAGTAGAAAACCAGATGTGCTTATTTCACGGCTACTAGAAACTGAGTAAGGCATAAACGATCGTTATCATCAAGATCGCGAACATTAATTAGCTTAATAGTGAAAATACTTGCTTGTCTTTTAACATTAACTAGTAAAAATTGATGTAAGCAGTATAAATCACTACTGTCAAGGATTCGCTAAGACAATAAAGATGTTTGCATCGCGGAGGTTTAATACTAATCTGATAGACTATCTTAAATTTGAAATTATAAAAGCTGGTAGCCCAGGGCTGATAACTAACTATGAGTGAAGCCTTATTCTGTATCGAAAATCTGCGAGTTGCCTATCCTCAACGGAGTGGAGAAGAGGCAAGCTGGGCGGTTGATGATGTATCTTTCACCTTGCAACCAGGTGAAAAAATGGGCTTGGTGGGAGAGTCGGGTTGTGGAAAGTCAACTATAGGCAGGGCAGTAATGCGTTTACTACCAGCCTCTAGTAGGGTTGAGGGACGGGTGATATTTCAAGGACAGTCGATATTTGACTTGATGCCTAACCAGTTGCGGAAATTTCGAGGAGAAGCGATCGCCTTAATTTTCCAAGATCCCATGACACGCCTCGATCCACTGATGACGATTGGTAAGCATTGTATCGAAACCCTTCAGGCGCACTCACCAGAATTATCAACGCGGGAAGCCAAAAAAAAAGCACTTGCTACTTTGGCGAAGGTGAATATTCCTGCTAGTCGCTGGAATCAGTATCCCCACGAATTTAGCGGTGGAATGCGCCAACGGGTAGCGATCGCTTTAGCTTTACTCCTCAACCCCAAGTTGATTGTTGCTGATGAACCCACCACCAGCTTAGATGTCACCGTTTCCGCGCAGATATTGAAAGAATTAACTCGCCTGTGCGGTGAAGAAAACATGGGATTGTTGCTGATTTCTCACGATTTAGCAATGGTGGCTGAATATTGCGATCGCATTGGCGTTATGTACCAAGGCAAAATGGTCGAAATGGGTTCTACAGAAACCGTATTTAGGGAGCCTCAACATGAGTATACGCGATCGCTCTTAAAAGCAGCTTTACACATTCAAGCAGTAAATGATGATGGAGAATTGATAATTGCCAATGATTCAGAAAAGCAATTACCGATTATTAATAAGCAATCCCCAATTTTGAGTATTACAGAACTCAAGCAATACTACACTATAGAACCTAACTTTATCGAACGACTGTTTAAGACACAAACCCAGACAATAAAAGCAGTAGATGGGATTGATTTGGATCTTTATGCAGGAGAAATTCTCGGCTTAGTTGGGGAATCAGGTTGTGGTAAAAGTACGCTGTCACGAACAATCTTGCAACTAATTCGTCCCACCAGTGGCAAAGTAGAGTTTTTAGGACAAGATTTAACTACACTGTCGCGTCAAGAAATTCGCTCCTCACGGCGACAAATCCAAATGGTTTTTCAAGATCCTCATGCTTGTCTTAATCCAGCGATGACGGTGGGACAAAGTATCGCCGATCCTTTATTTATCCACAATCTAGCCGATCCTGTTAAGGCCAAAGAACAGGTTTTGTGGATGCTAGAGAAAGTTGGTTTAACACCGCCAGAAGTGTATTATGAGCGTTATCCATCAGATTTGTCTGGGGGACAACAGCAAAGAGTTGCGATCGCTCGGGCTTTGATTACTCACCCCAAACTTTTAATCTGCGATGAACCAGTGAGTATGTTAGACGCTAGCGTGCAGTCGCAAGTGCTGGATTTGATGTTGCAATTAAAAGAAGAATTTGAGTTAACCTATCTGTTCATCACCCACGATCTTTGGTTAGCGCGATTTTTATGCGATCGGATTGCCGTCATGAATAGCGGTAAAATTGTTGAAATCGGTCTGACAAAAAAGATTTTTGCCAATCCTCAGCACCCTTATACCAAAACCTTACTAGCTGCTGCTCCTTTATTAGCACGCGCTTAACTAAACAAAGTGAGGAGTTATGAATTTCTAACTCCCCACTCCTAACTTCTAACTCTCTTCCCTTCCCTCAAGTAATTTAGTTACTTCTCCACTCGAACCATATAGCTCAATAAATCTTTTAAACAGCAATGCAGTTTCATGATTTGAAGCTCTATTTGATTTGAATAAACGCCCTATATTTTTATCAGCTAAAGCTCTTAGATACGGCAAATCTTCAAATAGTGTCAAACAAGAAGCAAAATGCAATATTATTTGTAATAATGGCTTTGGCCACTCTAGGTCACTATAAATATCTATAAAGAAGTGATGTTCTGAGTCATTTAATGGAAAAGCATTAAATATAACAATTATCCTTCTGTGATTGTAGACTGGAATACTCAGTTCAACAGTATAGGGAGTATGTAATATTAAATCTACTTCCACAATCGGTTGCCGCCAAATCCTCAAAGGATTAGCTGGCGAGTCTAGTATTGTTTGAAATTTAATTATTCCACCAGTATTCGTAGGTTGAAAGTGGCTAATTTGAAAAATTTTCAGGTTATTAAGGCTAAAATGATGAACTGTTTCTAAATGTTTTAAATTCAATAGATGATAAATTTGGCAAATATAAGGGAATGGTAAAATATACTCCTGGCTAATCATGTGGAGCTTTTTCAATTGAAGCTTATTAGCTTGACTTCGAGCAAGATATTCTTGATATTGGCTTGGTCCTAAATCATTGCTGTTGAAGCTTTCGTCAGGTTTGAGATATAGCCAACTCACAAAAAAGAAAGAGGTTGTAAATAGCTGAAATATTTCTATATAAGATAAATAACCATCAGTAAATGCAGCTATACTTCTATCAGTTATTCCGAAAAGCCAAGATGGAATTCCAAATATCCAGATATTACTTTTGATTTTATCTATAATAAGTGCTATCTCAACATTTGAGACATTGCTATCTTTATTTAAACTTAATTTAGTATTATTTTTCAAGCAACTAGTAAACATAATGTTTTGATTAACTTAATACTAATAATCTATAGACTTAATATTTGTACTAAGTTTAAATAAGAATATATAACCATAACCTCTATCTTTAGCTGTAT
>NZ_JBALDK010000119.1:0-12166 GCF_036917455.1 Nostoc sp.
TCATGTTGCTCTCTCGGTGCTGTCTACTATCTATTCACAGCGTATACCTAGAGAGCTTTTTTACAACTTATTCGACTTTTCAAACAGCCTCTAAGCTCAAAAACCCATCTGGCACAATGGGCGGTTTATCAGGGTGATAATAAATACCCATATCTATGGCAAATAGCCAGTCCATGCGTTCTGTCCAAAGTATTAGCAGAATCGCCTTCAGCAAACCTGGTATCAATTCTTGCAGTTCATTATCCACAGGTGTTTCGTCAGAGTCTGGTAGCTCCTCAGCTGAGGGTAAGTACCTTGGCAAGTTGTACTCTAACATGGCTGGTTTCCCCAAAACTCAAAGGATATTTGGCTCACCAGAATTATAGCGATTTTTCCGCAACTATATTCAGTAGAGTATTGAATGTACATTAGTACTCTACTGAATATAAGTGCTAGCTTTTAATTACTAAACAATTTTAAATTTGCCGGAATCATGAGCAATAAAATTTATTTGATGCCTAAATTCTAGCTATCACAATCCGATTATCTTAAATCATGCAATGTTTTGCTTTGACTAAGAGATACCACTTGTGGTAATGAGAAACAGATAAGATTCGACAGATATATTAGTTACTAGCTCGTTTCCTGGTTGTGTATAGCATTGCCTCTGCTAAAGTTGCAGCCCAGTCAAGCATACAAGCGTTTATTCCCCACCAAGGAAATTGCTTAAGCTGATAAAATTTTGGTAACTCTTAACTATTAATAAATATATAGGTGCTTAGTGCTATTAATGCTTTATATTTAGCGACAGGGTGGTGCAAACAGCCATTCATTCTTAAATACTTAGGAGGGAGTACCTATTGGAAGCAACTCACGCTTCGATACCATCAGCACGTAGCGTAGGTAAAGGTTAAGTTGATATTCAAACAAATAATTTTGCTGAATTGCGACAGATAAAGACTAAACTAAAAAGTCTTGTGCAGCAAAACCTGTAGCTTTAAATGTAGTAATCATGTCTAAGGTTCTTGTCTCAGATTCTATTGACCAAGCTGGAATTGACATTCTTTCGCAAGTTGCTACCGTTGATGTCAAACTTGGTCTAAAACCAGCCCAACTGCTCGAAATTATTGGTGAGTATGACGCACTGATGATTCGCTCTAGTACACGTGTCACTCAAGAAATCATTGAAGCAGGCACTCAGCTAAAAATCATCGGTCGTGCTGGCGTGGGTGTGGATAATGTGGATGTTCCCGCAGCCACACGCCGGGGAATTGTAGTAGTCAATTCTCCAGAGGGAAATACAATTGCCGCCGCCGAACATGCACTAGCAATGATTTTGGCTTTGTCTCGCCACATCCCCGATGCTAATGCTTCGGTGAAACGCGGTGCGTGGGATCGCAATAGCTTTGTCGGCGCGGAAGTCTACAAAAAAACTCTTGGCGTTGTCGGTTTGGGTAAAATTGGCTCCCATGTTGCGGCTGTAGCCAAGACAATGGGGATGAAACTCCTAGCTTACGATCCCTTTATTTCTACAGAACGAGCCGAACAGCTTGGCTGTCAGTTGGTGGAGCTAGATTTACTCTTCCAGCAAGCAGACTATATTACCCTACACATCCCCAAAACCCCAGAAACCACCCACTTAATCAATGCCACAACTCTGGCAAAGATGAAACCCACAGCCCGGATTATCAACTGCGCTCGTGGTGGGATTATTGATGAAGTAGCTTTAGCAGCAGCTTTGAAAGCGGGTAAAATTGGCGGTGCAGCCTTGGATGTATTCGAGTCTGAACCTCTGGGGGAATCGGAATTGCGATCGCTAGGCAAAGAAGTTATCCTCACCCCTCACTTGGGAGCCTCTACCGCCGAAGCTCAAGTGAATGTGGCTATTGATGTAGCTGAACAAATTCGGGATGTCCTTTTAGGATTACCAGCGCGTTCAGCCGTCAACATTCCTGGACTCGGTCCCGACGTGTTGGAAGAACTCAAGCCCTACATGCAACTAGCAGAAACTCTGGGTAATCTAGTAGGACAGCTAGCTGGCGGACGGGTGGAAGTACTCAATATTCGTTTGCAAGGGGAACTTGCAACCAATAAAAGTCAGCCTTTGGTAGTAGCTGCCCTGAAAGGATTACTTTACCAAGCTTTGCGGGAACGGGTAAATTACGTCAATGCCAGCATAGAAGCCAAAGAACGCGGAATTCGGGTAATTGAAACCCGTGATGCTTCCATCAGAGACTATGCCGGAACGCTTCATCTAGAAGCCACAGGTACTTTAGGTACTCATTCGGTCACAGGTGCTTTGCTAGGCGAGCGGGAAATCCACCTAACCGATGTTGACGGTTTCCCCATTAACGTCCCACCCAGCAAATATATGCTGTTTACCCTGCACCGCGATATGCCGGGGATTATTGGCAAACTTGGTTCCCTACTCGGCAGTTTTAATGTGAATATTGCCAGTATGCAAGTAGGTCGTAAAATCGTCCGTGGTGATGCGGTAATGGCTCTGAGTATAGATGACCCTTTACCAGAGGGCATTTTGGATGAGATTATAAAAGTCCCTGGTATTCGGGACGCGTATACAGTAACTCTATGAGTGGTGAGTGCTGAGTAGTGAGTGCTGAGTGATAGAAAAGTGAAAAAGAAAACTTCTAACTCCTAACTCCCTCATACTCAGCACTCACCACTCACCACGGGCTAAACGCCCCGCTAGCGCTAACAGCACTCTAAAGATGGCAAACACCTGGTGGGAACTACAGATTTTATGTGAGCCAGACCTAGAAGATTCAATCTTTTGGCGACTGGAAGATTTTGGCTGTCGTGGGACAGCTAGTGAAAATAAAGGAAATTCATCTTTAGTTAGGGCTTATTTATCGACACTTCAAACGCAGCTGCTAGATTTGGCAGCGCTATCGCTATGGTTGCGTCAAGATGCACTTTGTGTAGGGCTTTCATCTCCCTCACTGCAATGGCAGTTAATTGATGAGGAAGATTGGGCAACTAGTTGGAAACAATATTGGCATCCGCAAGAAATCGGCGATCGCTTCCTAATTAATCCCGCTTGGCTACCATTGCCAGAAACAACCGAACGGTTAGTGATTCGTCTCGATCCAGGTGTAGCATTTGGTACAGGCAACCATGCCACCACTCAGTTATGTTTGGAATCCCTGGAAATGCGTCTAAGTGGAGTTCCTCAGTCCTTTGTGGGGACTGGTGGAAAACATGAACACCTGATAATTGCGGATATTGGCTGTGGTTCTGGTATCCTTTCCATTGGAGCGCTGCTACTGGGAGCAGAGAAAGTCTATGCAGTAGATAACGATCCTTTGGCGGTGCAATCAACTATCAGTAATGGTGTCCTGAATGACATTACTTCAGAACGTTTACTACCAACACTGGGAAGTGTAGACGTTTTAACAAAACTGCTTGAGAAACCAGTGGACGGTATAGTTTGCAATATTTTGGCTAATGTGATTATTGAGTTGATTCCAGAAATGAGTGCGATCGCTAAACCTGAAACTTGGGCGATTTTCAGTGGTATTTTACTAGAACAATCTAAAGCTGTTGCTGACGCTTTAGAAAAACATGGTTGGGTCGTAGCTACCCTGTGGAAACGAAAAGAATGGTGTTGCTTGAATGTACGGCGTTCTTAACCTACGCAAAACTACACAGTAGAGGGGCAATACATGAATTGCCCCTGCCTGAAAATGAAAGTTTCAGCTATTCGACTTAAGTATAAGTAATCAAGCAATTTGAAGTGACATAATATATAGATTACCCACTATTGACTTTTGAAACCAGCGATGAAAGAACGGCTACAAATCCACAAAAAAGCTGACTCATCCGCTTCTAAGTCAGAACCAAGTCAGTTGCAATGTCTAAGACTGGCTACGCCTACGCAACTGTTAACTAATCACTCTCAACTTGGCTCCCACAAGCCTATAATACAGGCGAAAGTAGAGAATCAGAAATTTCAACAGGATCGGTTTGAGGCAACAAAACTCCAAATCCAAGCCAAGCACGGCACTATCACGCCAGAGGGACAGGAACGACTGACTGTATTACAAGCAAAGATGAATGAGTCGTTGCAGCAAGGAAAGAAACATTCTGCCCAATTTGGTCATAACATTGACAAAATGGCGATAAAACGTGCCGATACTGTCTCACTAGCACAAATGCAACCCCTCCTAGAACCACTAATACAGCCAAAACTCACTATTGGTCAACAAGGAGATCGATATGAGCAAGAAGCGGATAGAGTAGCTACTTCTGTAGTTAGCCAAATTAATCTACCTACTCTGCAAACCCAGGAAGGAGAGCAAACGAACCTACCAGCTAGCACAAACGAACAAGCAAGCTCTGAAGAAATATTAGTAGCAAATAATTCAGCAGATAAAAAACAAAAATTTTTACAAGATTACTCACTAGCTAAAACACTAGTAAATGGCATAGATGACACATTACCAGAAGATAAAATTCTGGAACAACTATTCAAAAATTTTGGAAATATCCAATTTCAATACACAATGGTGAGCAAGAGTGCAGAAACTCTATTAAAAGGCTCTCCAGAAGGAGATTATCAGACATTAGCTCGGACTTTTAAAAAGGTTGCAGAAGAGTATTTTGGCATCGAAAAAATCACAATTGAAAGCATTGCCAAGCCTTTTGTGAGTGAAGCGGGAGTTACACCGCACCAAGGTAAAAAACCTAATTGTGATGATGGTAAGCGGTGGTTTTTCCAAAACCATTATTGGGCTAGCTGGAACGGCAAAGTTTACGATGTTTTATTCCTCAGCCATAAACGAACTGAAGCAGATATGGCAAAACAGGTGCAACCACTTACATCTATGTTGATGCCTGAGCAAGAGTACTATGAAACAGAAAAAGGGAAAGTTGTATATCCAATTGTGAATAAGTACTCAACTGTAGAAATTAGTATATTTGAGAAGCTGAAAAACTTTGTTAATAATCTTGGTAGATTTTTCTCGGATAATATGAGTGCGATAATAAATAAAATTCAGTCTTTATTAGCCAAAGGTGGAAACAACGCTAGCGGTTTTGATTCTTTAATAAGAGAACTAGAAAAAGATAAAACTAATACTACAATCTCAAACAATCAAAATCAATAATTCCAGACTAGCTCATTTGTACAATGATTCTACCTGTAAGAATGGCTTGTGTCTACATAATTAAGTTTTGACCATAATCACTGTGCAACTACTCTTGCGAGAAATCTTCTCTGCAATATTTCCTTGAATCGCTTGTTGCAAGAGACTTTCACGGCTAGCCCCTAGAACAATCACATCACTATTGTCTTGTTTGGCGCACTCAAGTACAGCCTCAGAAACAGAATTGGCCTGGACTGGAGTAGCCACCACCTTACCTTTAACTCGGCGTTGGAGAAAGTGGACAGATTTTTCCAATAATGTTGTGTCAGGAATGGAGCCAGTAGGGTGGAAAACCTGACAGAGCTTGATTTGGGGCGAGGTACTTAAGGAAGTAAGAGCAGGTAATAGCTTAATTGCTTGGCTGGAGTTAGGGCCACCTGCCATTGGCAGCAACCAACGATCAAAAGCTCTTTTATCATGCAATTTAGCCAAGACAACATCACAACTTGCCTGTCGAATTATGGTATCCACCACTCGGCTGAAAACTCTACCAGGAGTTGATGTACTGCCTTTCCATCCCATCAACACCAAATCAATGTGCCGCTCTTTGACACTCTCTAAAATTGCCCCAGCAACATTATGGGTAACTCGGATTTGGGTGTGAACGGGAATCCGCCACTTCTCTCCTAACAGTATTGCCCTTTGCAAAAGCTCAAGGCTTTTGGTAATTTGTACTGGTGTTTCAGATGGAATACGGTTAGATGGAACAATAATCACTTGGAGACATTCTATTTCGTAATTGCGATCTTTGGCGATCGCAACTGCCATTTCTAGTAAAGTCTCGGCTGTTTGCGGATGTGAAAGTGGTAATAGTAACCTTCCTTTGCCTGTAGCTGGAGCGCGAGTTTGGTAAATCACATAAGAAGGTACTGATTTCGATTCTATCTGTTGGGTATTACCACTCAACTTCTCTGCTTCTACACGAATAATATCACTGCGAGTAATAATTCCGATTAGCTTCCGACCTTCTGTAACAGGTAAGCAGCTTAGGTGATAACGATTGAGTATATGCAGTACATGGGCCAGTGTCGCTGTGGGACTTATTGTTACTGGCTCAGGTGTCATAATCTCACTGATAGTTGTATCTCCACCTAAATGCTGTGCGGCAAGACTAACTAAATCTTTTTGAGTGATAATACCAACAACTTTACCATTTTCTAAAATTGGGAAGTTGCGATGGTGAGAATCAGAAAATGCCTGCATCGCTTCATCAGTACTCATCTGGCTAGATAGGGTTTCGACACGTCGCTGCATCACATCTGCGGCACTTATTTGTGCTAAAAGCCCTTCTGTGCTTGCCTCTTTTGTAATGTGAATCCCTTTCCACTCTAGTAAAAGATCGTAGAGCGATCGCGGATCAATTTTTTCCGCTACTAAATAGGCAATCACAGATACAATCATTAACGGTAGCACCAGATTGAAATCTGTCGTCATCTCAAACACAATGATAACTGCTGTGATTGGTACCTTAGAGACAGCGCTAAAAAACCCAGCCATTCCCACATGAGCGTAGGTTGTTGCAGCACTCATTCCCAGCAAATTCTGTTCGGTAGCACCCACTAAGTAACCAAGGGCAGATCCTAATGCCAAGGTGGGAACCAGCAAACCCCCTGGCGCACCTGAGCCGTAGGTTAAAATAATTAGGATAAACTGGACTAAAAAAGCGATCGCTGCAAATAGCCAATCACCACTACCTACAAGCAAAATTTCTCTCAACCCAGCATTATTACGAAAAGTTATAGGTAACAGAGCTATTACAACACCAGTCACTAGCCCCACAATTCCAATTCGCCAGGGTAAACTCAGGTTTAGTAAACGCCGATTAATTGCCAGACTTGCAAGAATACTTTTATTAAACAGAATACCTAGTAGCCCAGCCAGCACTCCCAAAATGAAGTAGAAAGGGATTTCCTGAGCGAAGAAAGTTGTATGTGAAAATCCTAAATTCAGATGATTCAGATCGAGGCTGTGACTACCATAGAGTCGGGAAATGACTGAAGCGATGAAAGAAGCCAAAATCGCAGTGCCAAGAGTGATACCTGACACATCTTGGAGTAATTCTTCCACTACAAAAAGAACACCGGCAATAGGTGCATTAAAAGCCGCAGCTAACCCAGCACCTGCTCCGGCGGCGATCAGTTGGCGACGATGCTCTGGTGAAGTCGGCACCCAGTTACTAAGTTGATTTGCCAAAGCTGCCCCAATTTGGACAGTTGGTCCTTCTCGTCCTAAAGGCATTCCAGAACCCAGCACTAGTGTAGCGCTAACCAGCTTCACCAAAGCAATCCGTAGATTTAACGGCATCGGCACGCGAGCCAATACTGCTTTCACTTCCGACATCCCACTACCCGATGCTTCCGGTGCAAAACGCTCTACTAACCAACCAGCTAAAATTCCTCCTACCAGTCCAATGCCTGGTAGCACCAAATAAGCAGGCCACACGTAAGAAAGATGGACTCGCCATGCTCCGGCCCAGTCTACAGCCTGTCCTAATAGAACTGCTGCTAGCCCAGAAACTAAACCAATCAGGCAAGCTTCAACGAAAGCCAAGCGTCTGGGTCGAAGCATCTGACGAGAAAGCCTCAACCACAGAATTTTTCCCTTAGCCAACATATTTTTAGCAATCACTTGTCATAAATGAAAGTATCTAAATGCCTGAAATATCTTACCATTTACGCTATCGGCTCTGTTCAAACATAAGCAAGCGGAAACTCTGGCATTGGTCTAATGGCGATCGCCATTAGACACGAATATCATTTTTATACCTGTAGGCATTGCCTTCTCTTTGAGACGCTACGCTAACAAGAGGTTATCAGTCACAGTATAGATGGTAATTATTTTGTTTAGTATAATCCCTCCTAATTTTTTTCTGGAGGGAATTTTATTACCTTATTAGTCTAAGAGTATAGATTTATACACCATTTAAGCAACACTATTGTTTTTATTTTACCCCTGATTGCACGCGCCACAAATTAGCATAAATCCCGTTCTTCTCTAACAATTCTTCATGGGTTCCCGACTCAACTAACTTGCCATATTCCATTACATAAATGCAATTAGCATTACGAATAGTAGAAAGGCGATGGGCTATAGCGATGGTTGTTCGATTCACAGTAATCCTTTCTAAAGAACGCTGAATTGCCGCTTCGGTTTCATTATCCACTGCTGATGTAGCTTCATCTAAAACTAATATAGGTGGATTTTTTACCACAGCCCTAGCGATCGCAATTCTTTGCCTTTGTCCACCAGATAATTTTTGACCCCGTTCTCCAACTATCGTCTCATATTTTTGAGGAAGTCGCATAATAAAATCATGGGCTTCAGCAATTTGGGCTGCTCTAATTATTTGTTCATCGTTAGCATCAAAAGTACCATAGGAAATATTCTCGGCAATAGTACCATGAAATAAGAATACATCCTGACTTACCAAGCCAATACTACTACGCAAATCATGTAAATTTAAATTTTGGATATCAATCCCATCAATGGTAATCTTTCCAGAAGAAATGTCATAAAATCGCAATAGTAATTTAACTAAAGTACTTTTACCAGAACCTGTAGAACCAACAATAGCAATAGTTTGACTTTGGGGAATATGTAAAGATAGTTTTTTAATTACTGGTTCTCTATCTTGATAAGCAAAAGTAACTTGCTTGAAGTTAATTTCACCACGTACCTGAGAAGCATGTAAAGATATATCCCCTCTAATAATATTGATGGGAGCATCTAACAAATTCATAACCCGATTGACGGAAGCCATTGACCTTTGATATTTGTCAAAGATTTCTCCTAATGAGACTAATGGCCACAATAGCCTCTGTACTAAAACGAGTAAGACACTGTAATTACCAATAGATATTGTCCCAGCAGATGTTGCCATACCTCCCCAAAATAGCAAGGCTGTGAATCCGATTAAAACTAGCATTCTAATTATGGGAATAAATGCAGCCGAAAGTTTAATTGCTTTGGTATTACTTTTTCTATATGCTTCGCTTTCGCTTGCCAATCTAGCACTTTCATAAGCTTCAGCAGTGAAACTCTTAATTGTATTAATTCCACTAAGATTATTTGCTAGTCGGGAGTTGAGAAAACCTACTTTATCCCGCACATCAGCATAACGAGATTCTAGACGTTTTTGATAAGCGAAAGAACCCCAAACAATAAATGGCATTGGTAGCATTACTACTAAAGTAATGGAGGGAGGTAAAACCCAAAAAGCACCAACAGTTAAAATGAGGATAGAGGTACTAATCTGGATAATGTCATTGGCTCCGAAATTTAAAAAATCTTCTAACTGATTGATGTCGTCATTCAGGATTGACATCAAGCCCCCAGTACTACTTTCTTCAAAGTAAGCTGAATCTAATTCCTGGACATGATTATAAGTATCCAAGCGTAAATCATTCTGAATATCTTGGGCTAAATTACGCCATAGTCTATCATAAGCATACTGAGAAAGCGATTCAAATATCCAAATAATGACAGTGATCGATGAAAGCAACAAAAATTGCGAAAATGTATCTTTAATTCCCCATTTTCCAATTAGGGAATCTTCCTTCTTGACGAGAATATCTACCGCAGTACCAATCAACCATGGTGGTGCTAAATCTAATATCGTATTAATGATTGAAAATGATGTTGCTTGCCAAATTTGTTGGCGATAGCGTCTTCCATAATTAAGCACGCGTTGTAAAGGATGGGCTGAATTGCTAGGCTTATTAGGCGCTATGGAAGATTTTGATGTGATTGTCACGACTGTTTATTGTTTGTAGTTAGGTAATTGATGAGAGCGATATAGGATTACTATTTGATTTTTGAACGAAATTAGGTATTGTAGTAACGCACTATTTTCAAGGGTTTGATGCCGTACTCTCCGCGCTCACATCCTACGGATATTTTCTCCAAATCAAACCGAATTCCTATATCTTTAGTACAATATGGGCGAAGTTGGATTTACACCGTTTTGTTTTAGCACAAATTACATCATGAATTTCAGTAAATTGGTTTACTATTTACTTTTCCCTTGCGTCCTATAGGTAAACACATTGGTGTTCCCACAACAGGATCGAGAATAATCTGACACTCCAATCTAAAAACTTCTTGAACCATTTCTTGAGTCATCACTAACTTTGGTTCCCCAGCAGCAAAAAATCGACCATCTTTGACTGCTATTAAGTAATCAGCATAACGACACGCTTGGTTTAAATCATGTAGCACCATTACAATTGTTCGTCCTTGAGTTTGGTTCAACTCATACAATAAATCCAAAATTTCTATTTGGTGCGCTAAATCTAAAAAAGTAGTCGGTTCATCTAAAAGTAAAATATCTGTATCTTGCGCCAGCGCCATTGCAATCCAAAGCATTGATCCCGATAATACCTTTATCTGCCAAGGGATTACGTGTCAGTCCTTGAAAGATAGTACCAGAGATTGCTAGCGCCGCTCCTACCATAAATGCTACAAGGGTGCGGGGTAAACGCAAATTCTGAATCACGAATACATGGTCTGGGTTTCCTGTATCTAAACCCAATACAGTTTTCACTATATCTAAAGGTGAGATTGGGTATTCACCCTGCCCTACATTCATCACCATTGCCACTACAATCCCTACTGCCAAACATAACAGTATGACTGGTACACGTCGGTCAATTCGGAAAGATATCGCCGGAGAACGAATGACTAGCCAATCAACCTTCATTTTTTCACCTTAGATTTAGCCAGATAGACAAAAAAGGGAGCGCCAATTATTGCTGTCATGACACCTACAGGTATTTCCTGCGGCTTGAGCAATACACGGGCAGCAATATCTGCGATTAAAAGCAAAATAGCCCCTAAAACTGCACAATAAGGTAATATCCACCGATAATCAGCTTTAATATAAAATCTCACTATATGGGGAACGACTAAACCAATGAAGCCGATTGGCCCTGCCAGGGCGACTGAACTTCCTGCTAATAAGACTACACTGATAGCGGTAAATATTTTTATCCAAGCTGTCTGTTGACCCAAACCTTTGGCGACATCTTCACCTAAACTCATAGTGGTAATTTGTCTGCCGAGGGCAAAAGCAATTATTAATCCTATGCCGACAAAAGGCAGTACTTGTAAGAATAAATTAAAATCTTGACCAGATAATGAACCAGCTAACCAAAATCTCACTTGCTCAAGTGTTTGTTGACTAAGAATCAGGACAGCCGTGGTGAGGGAAGAAATCAGAGCAGTTAAGGCCGCTCCTGCTACTGTCAAATTCAGTGGGGTGGCTCCTCCCCGTCCTAGAGAACTAAGGGTGTAAACTAATACTGCTGTTACTCCCGCACCCAAAAAGGCGATAAGGGTGTAAGTACTTAAGGATGAACTGCCAAAAATGAAAGTTGCGACAACGACAAAGAGGGCGGCTCCCGATTCAATACCTAAAATACCTGGATCTGCTAAGGGGTTTCGCGTCAAACCCTGCATCAATGCTCCCGATACAGCGCTGAACCTACAAGGATAGCAATTAGCGATCGCGGTAATCTCACAGTCTGAATAACTAAGCTATCGTAAGAACCATCAAAGGCGATAAAAGATGTCAAAATCTTGTCTAGAGGTATTTCTACTGCACCTAGCGTCACACTGTAGACCAAGCAAATTAGCAGCATACATAGTCCCAAAACTAGACCAAACAAGGCTGATATTTGTGGCTTTTTCAATCCTCTAGGTGATACTATAGTCGCTTTTATCGGGAGCATCCACTTTTGGAAGAAACATAATTCTGGTACTCCAAAAACCCTACTATATGGGTAATCTAAAAAAGTAGATCCGCCGAAAGTGGATGCTCCCCTTTTATCATACTCCTGTCGTTATTTGAAAATATTACGCTCTATTGAACGGTTGTTTTTTTAATGCTTTTTAAGCATGAGATTTGATAATACTTCTTGATAAATATATATAAGCTGCTACGCAGCTAAATTTAATAAACAGCATTACCTTTATTTTTAATCTTGCGCTCCCATTTAATAATAAGGCCTCCTTCATTTAACAAT